>SACF01000043.1 GCA_009928665.1 Alphaproteobacteria bacterium | reverse complement strand
CTAATGAACTTGGTATCTTCTCGCCAGAATCTCACCGTCTCGCTTATGAAAAAAAGAAATCTCTAAATCAATTACTTACTTGACGTTAGTCAGAATATTGAAAAGAACCGTACCGTTGCAATCGACCGATGCGACCGAGGCTGATATCAGCTGCCCAAGTTCGCCGATGGCAAAGTATGGGATGGTATGATCGGGCTCATTCAGAAAAATCCGGTACTGTGGATAAGTATGTTTCCCTTCGACCGATTTCCGGTCAAACTCGATGTTGCCGGTATTGCTGCAGCCGGTCTGGTTACAGGAGATGGCAAACCGGTAAGGACTTATCCCGTTCAGGTTGATCGATGTGGTTATCCCGTCGTCGGAGTAGGGATAGAGAATGGCCGTAGTGGTATTGTTGTTTCCGTCGGTGGTAAATTGCCATGCTTTTGACCACACCCTTCCGGGAATCTTTACCCCTGAACTGTTTGCGATTGTGATATCGAAGAAATCAAAAGTCCGGCTCTGGTTATTCCCCGGGAAATCAAATTCGATGTAATAATCACCGATGGCAGCAGGGACGAAAATCAACGGATCATAACCTCCGGAGCCGCCCGGTAGGTTGCTTGGGCCCAAAAAAGCCTGGTTGTAAGTGTTGATGTATCCAGTATTTCCAGTTTCCCAGGGAAGCGTCTGGGGCCCCCAGACCACAGTTCCCGCCGCATTTTTAATCCTGCATGTAATCTGTGGATCAGAGGGCGTCGGCGGCCAACCGTTCATGACGGCATTGGCGTGGAATCCGAAATATACCGTCTCGTTCAGGGTGCCGATGGTGAATTGAAGCCGTTCATTATCGGCCGCAACGTAAAGCGCGAAGTTGTTATAGCTTTCATTGGTTGGATTGGAATACTTCGAAATATGAAGTTTGCAGGGATTTCCTTCCCCGTCGGGTTCTACTTCCTTAGTGCCTTCAGCCTGAACCGATGCACAGGTCATCAGGAAAGTCAACGAAAAAAAGAGAATTCTGAAGTAAAACCTTTTCTTCATGTCTGGGCCCGAATATCAGAGGATGATTATACGGTTTTATTCCGGTAAAGTTACTAAATTTCAGCGATAAACACCAATTATGATAAAGACAATATTTTTGAAAGAAAGTTGCCTGGAGGGAAATTATTCGGAATCTTCGGATCAATCCCTGACACATCTCACCGGAAGTGCATTCTCGCGGGTCGAAAAATACCTTGAAACACTCGGATTGCTATAATTCAATCCCCTTACGGATATTCTGTCATCGGCAGTAAGGGTTGAAGTCCAGAAGAGGGTGCCAGCCAGCGTTCCGGTTGTTAAAGCCCAGGATTGACCGTGGTAAAAAACGCCGCCCAGCAACGCGTTGAAATGGCCCGGCGAAGTATTGGGATCTTTCAGGAAACTTCCGGCAATGCCATCCGGGGGAGATACACCGGTTCCCAGAGATGCGAGGAACTGGTTCCATTCAGCCTCCGACGGCAGGTGCCATCCCGGGGGACAGAGATCCTGAAAGTAACTACCCGATTGATATTGCATCAATTCATCCCATTGGTAAAATCCTCCATACCCGGAGCATTCCGACGAGAGATTGTTCCGGCAATATTTTTCGATAGTGCAGTTGTCGGTCTGTGGTTGCCCGTTCGAAAGGAATTCTCCGTAGTTGAGGTTCCGGGCCATCCAGCATTTTGCCGCTGCCCCGCTTCCCGCGAGTAACGTGGGATAGACCTGCCCGTCACGCAAATCGGTCACCGTTCCGGGGCATATCTGCCCGGCGCCGGATGGAAAAACCGTTATGGTTCTGGTTGCTTCACGAAAACAGTTGTAAGTATTGGTGTACCGGTAGGTTATTTCGTACGGTGTGCCTCCGGCCGATACCGTCACCTGCGAATTCCCTGGATCAAAGGCATAAACGCCGGGCGAAATCTGCGATACGCCGGTACCCGAGAAAATGCCACATGTACCCAACGGGTTCCCCCCGCTTAACCGGATGGGGCGGCTGTTTTTCGTTGTCTTCAGATCGAAACAGGCTGCAAGAGCGACGGTAGGCTTTGGATTGATGGTGATTGCAAGCGGATTCGAAACAGGTCCCGCGCCGCAGCCATTCATTCCGGCAACCGTCAGGAAGGCCTGTCCCGTAAACAGCTCAGCCCAGCTGACTGTTGCCGGCGAAGTGGAACTGCTTACCGTACCCGCGTTTGACGGAGAAAGGTTCCAGGCATAGGAAAGGGTGTTGGGATCTGGACTGGCGACCGTGTAAGAGATTCCGGGCTCACCCTGGCATACCATGGTCAAACCCGAGATAGTCCCGGTTGCTCCCGGAAGCGGATTGACCAGGATGTTGATGGAATTGCGACGACCGGCTCCGCAGGTTGCATTGATCCCGCGAACCGTAATCGGTCCGCTGATCGCGACGGTATTGAACGAAACGGTGATCTGAGAGGTCCCCGATCCGCTCGTGATGGTGCACCCCGATGGCACCGTCCACTGGTAAGAACCGGTGAAACTGAGGGGGGCAATGGAGTAGGTGACGTCATTTTGAGATTGACATACGGTTGATAATCCGGTAATAGTCCCTGCAGGCGCCGGCAGGGGATTGATGGTCAGAGATACGGAAGAAGCGGGTCCGTTACCGCAACCGCTGTGCCCTTTGACCGCAACAGAACCCGGGGTGGCAGTGGAATCAAAGGAGATCGTAACGGCGTTTGTACCTTGTCCGGCAGTGATTACGCCTCCCGGGGGGGCGGTCCAGATGTAACTGGTTGCTCCGGGTACTGATGCAATGCTATAAACAACATCGATTTGTCCCTGGCAGACCGACGTCAGACCTGTAATCGGTCCGGCGGCGACCGGTAAGAGGCCGGTCAGAATGGGAAGAGAAGCGGATAATCCCTCGCCGCAATCGGCGTTGTAACCAGCAACGGTAATAATCCCCGACGCGGCGCCGGCGCTGAATGAAACGGTGATGGTATTGGTCCCGGCGCCGTTGGTGATCGTGCACCCTGCCGGCAGGGCCCAGGAATAGCTGGTGGCCTGGTCAATGGGTGGAACCGAGTAAACGACTCCCGTTTGTCCCTGGCAGACTTCATTCGGACCGGAGATGCTGCCGGCTGGCACAGGAAGCGGATTCACCGTGACGGGAAGGATCACATCCGGACCGTCGCCGCATTGGTTGTGGCCGTGCACCGTGATGGTTCCCGGGATGGCTGATGTGCTGAAGGTTACGGTAATGGTTTTCGTGGTGCTGGTGCCGGTGGCGCCCGGCGATAAGGTCCACAGGTAAGAAGTAGCGTAACGAAGGGTATCGGTATAATAGATTACTCCGGTTACTCCCTGGCAAACCGTGACGGGACCGGTAACCGGATGGTCGGCGAGGGGAAGGGAATCGACGTAAACCATAACCGTGTCGGAAGCAATACAGCCGTTGTTGTTGAGAACCCTTACCCAGACTGTGTCCTGGATGCCCGTAGTCATCGTGGGTGCAGCGGTTCCGTTGCTCCAGAGATAATTCTGAAACGTACCGGGACTGAAGGTGACCGTCGTTCCTTCACAGATTGTCTGATCTGCGCCGAGATTGACTGTTGCGTTGGGATAATAAGATATGTGAATGGTGTCGTACAGCGTGCAAAAATCACCGTTAGTCATACAAGCAAAGTAACCTGTATCGGTAACTTGGTATGTTTGTGCATTTCCGATGGTCGTCCAATTACCATTAATCAATTTTCTCCATTCATAGGAATCGCGGTAAGGACCTCCGTCGAGCAAAATGCTGTCGCCCGGACAAATGTTTGCATCGGAACCCAGATAGAGGGTACTGAAGTCGGAAAAATAGCCATATTCGGAACTCGCTGACACGTTGTTCAGGATCCCGAGATGGAATTTCCCATGAGAATTGACGAGATAGTTGGCTCCCAGTCGTACCTGAGTCGTTGTAAGGTTGTTCTGGCGGTAAAAAACCCACTCCCCATTCGTACCGGGGACCACCTCGAAATTGGCGCCGGTGATAATACCGGCATTCCCGTTGAGGGTAAAATAATCCTGATTCCCTTCCCTGGTCAGGATCAACAGGGCAAATGCGTTATTACTCGAACGGTTGAACCCAATATTCCGCGATCCGGTGCATGAATCCTGGGGAAGTATCGAAGCGCCGGCTTCACCGCTGTGGCCTGTCAGGTGATACACGTACGCAGGTTTGGAGGTGTGGACAAATGCAGTGTTCGAACCGGGCGGAATGGCATAGTCATATTGCTGACTTGCATTCAGCGTTGAAACAGGAACCGGGTCGCCGTCGATGTAAACTACGGTGTTGTCCATGGTTGCCGTGATGTAAACACGCTCGTCGTTGTCGTTCGGCGGGTTGTTGTCCGCGAATCCCTTGATCACGATGTACTTCATTCCCAGTAAATTCACCGGGATGAGCTGGTCGCCGATAATATCCCATCCTCTGGTTACGATGGAATCATCACTGATTGTAATGGCAATAGGTTTATCCGAAACCACATGTGATCCTGCCAGAGAGGCCTCTGCCGTCGTGATGAGTGTTCGCGCAGAATAGGATTGCCCTTTGTGCAATACGATTTGAAATGGAACATTGGCAGGATGTCCTACAATGTCGATGGATGGGGTGATCGTGATGGTTGTAGTGTCCTGGGTGGCGACAATGTCGAATGCTTCACTTCCGTTGTTGGCATGATTTGGATAATCGGTCTGTCCAGGAATGTAGAATTCCGTACCCACCCCGTTTTTGCCTTTCATCGGGAAGATGGCCGGGTTGCTTCCATTATTGATTTCGTAATAGGCCGTGACATAGCTGTCGGAGGTGAGCAATAACCCCTTTCGCAAAACCTGGTCGGCAGGCCGGTTCTCGATGCTGTCGAGCCAGGAATTGTTGCCGTCGATCTGGTCCAGCCGGATCGATACAGTCGAATAGGGGAGAATATTTTGCTGAATGGGAACGAATTTGGGATTGGCGGGCATCCTCAATTTGATATTCGCTTCCGATTCCATGGTCGAAACCCTTACGTAAACGGGCTTATCGCCATGGTTGGCCGATGCTTCCGGACCGACAAACCAGAACTCCTTGTCGATCTGTGCCAAAAGTGGGGAAAGTGTCAGAACAAACAGCAGTGTAAAGAATAGGTGCTTCACGAGTATCCGAGTTCCGGTTGATGCCGTAAAAGTAAGGAAAATTCGCTTTGCTAATCGTTTCGGGTTAGTTTTCGGAAACGGATGCTTCGGTTGTCTGTTTTTTTTATAAACTTTGTAACCGGAAACCATAGAATATCCAGCCTTCTCAAAAATATATACCATGCGAACGGAATCAGATTTTTTAGGCTCAATGCAGGTCCCGGAAGAAGCCTTATACGGCATTCATTCCCTTAGGGCCAGGAATAATTTTCCCGACCGGACCCCTTTTCATGCCGAATGGTATCTGGCTCTCGCGTTGGTCAAAAAGGCTTGTTATCTGACGGCCCGGGACTATTTTGAGGCAGTGATCAGGAAATATTTTGAACAAACGGCCGGGCGGACCAGTGAACAAGTGGCCGAGGAGAAGAATGTCAACAGTCACCACGGCACCACGGCACCACAGCACCTTGGAACAAGCGGGCAGATGGACGAGGAGAAGAATGTTAACAGTCACCACGGCACCACGGCACCACAGCACCATGGAACAAGCGGACAGGCGGACGAGTGGCGGGGTGGGTACAGTTTGGAAGAACTTCTTTTGAAAAAGGAAATTTTAAATCTGTTGATCGCGGCTGCGTCAGAAATGGCAGAGGGGCGGTATTTTGAACATTTTATTGTTCCTGCGGTCTCCGGGGGGGCGGGAACCAGCATCAACATGAACATCAATGAGATTCTTGCCAATGCAGGGTTGATAAAAGCCGGTACAGAGCCCGGAAACTATCAGCGGATTGATCCCATCGAGGATGCCAACATTTTTCAATCGACCAATGATGTGATTCCGACGGCCCTCAGGGTCTCCGCAATGTTCCTGCTTGGCGATCTGGAGAAGGCCATCAATGAATTGCGTTTCGGGATCGAACATCATGAGACCCTCCATCAGAATGACCTGCGTATCGGCTTCACCCAGATGCAGGAGGCCGTGCCTTCATCCTTCGGGAAGTTGTTCAGCACATACAGCGAGGCGCTTTCGCGCGACTGGTGGCGGGTGTCAAAGTGTTTTGAACGGATCAAGCTGGTGAACCTGGGCGGTGGAGCCATCGGAACCGGGCTGAGCGTGCCCCGTTATTTCATCATGGAGGTGGTTTCGAACCTGCAGACCCTCACCGCACTTCCGCTGGCACGCAGCGAAAATCTTTCCGATGCAACCTCCAATCTCGACGCCTTCGTCGAAGTACATGCCATTCTTAAATCTCATGCCGTGAACCTCGAAAAGATGGTTTCCGACCTCCGGCTTTTAGCCTCCGACCTGGTGAACAGCCATATGGACAACTGGACCAGCGGACCTGTTAAATCCTCAAACCCTCATACCCTCTTACCCTTTAACACGAACCACGAACCGCGAACCCCGGAACGCGAAACGCGAAACGCGAACCCCGAAACGCAAAACCCGGAACGCGAAACCCGTCAGCTGGAACTCCCACGCGTGCAGGTCGGCAGCTCGATCATGCCGGGAAAGATCAACCCGGTGATCCCGGAATTCGTGATCAGCGCGGCCCATAAGATCTATGCAAACGATCAGCTCATTGCATCACTGTGTGCCCAGGGATGTCTGGAATTGAATGCCTACCTGCCTGTAATAGGCCATGCCCTTATAGAAAGCCTGAAACTACTCATCGCCTGCGATCAGACACTGAAAACAAACCTGTTCAACGGACTGGCCATCCATCCTGCGATAAGCCGTGAAATGTTGTTCCGGAGCCCCGCCGTTACCACGGCCCTGATCCCGTTGATCGGCTATAACAAAGCCGCGGATCTGGCAAAATACATGTTAACGCAGGGAACTGACATATTTTCGGCAAACCGTGAACTTCAATGCATTCCGGAAGCCCGGTTGAAACAGTTGCTGCTTCCCGAGAACCTGCTGAAACTCGGGTACACGCTCAGCGATTTGGAGAAAGAAGGAGAGGAGAATGAGAAAAGTTAAAGCTCAAAGTTCAAAGCTCAAAATTCTCAAATTTTCACATCAGCAAATCAGCACATTAGCACATCTTCAATTTTCCGTTTTCCGTTTTCCATTTTCAATTATCAATTGTCCATTATCAATTGTCCATTGTCAATTGTCAATTGTCCATTCTTGTCCACTCTTCTAGTAAACCCTCCTGTACAGTCCGTAGATAACGGGATTCCCTGATCTTACCTTGATGGTAAATTGATCCAAAAGATAGGGCGTTTTCATCGGATTCCACACGAAGGCCTTAAGGAGCAATCCGTGGTGGCGCAGTTCGATGTCGCTTAGCCGGAGTGAGATGTAAGCGCGTCCCTGCTGCCCCGACTTCAAATAGTCGGCCACTGCCACCGATTTCCAGTAAACCTCTTTACCGTTTGCCGTCACCGACATAACCAGCCACGCCCCCGGGAATACCTCGGGAAGCCGCAGGTCGACCGACATGTCGATCACATCGTCGGGACTCCGCATCAGGTCTCGAATTGGCATAGAAAAGGTAGGACTGAATTCGTCGCCTTTCCGGACCAGAAAACTATATTTTCCTTCAATAGGCAGCGAATCGGTGATCTGGTCCTGATCGATCCATCCCCATTCGGGCAGAGCGGGTTCGAAATTATTGGTGAGGGTGTAAAAATATTCTTCAGGCGGAGGTCCCTGCTTTCCGTCATTTTGAAACTGTTCATTGCCGGGAGGGCTGGTAGGATTCGTGCGGAAATTACTTTTGGAAAACAGGGTATAATCACTGCCGGCATTTAACCTGTGAAGCTGTCTCTTCTGATGGGCGCTGTCAGTATTCAGTCGGGGATCGTTTTTGGAAAACAGGTAAAAATCCCCGCCGGCGTAAGTCCGGTGAACCTGAAGAATGGGGAAGCGGGAACGAATCAGGGAATAGTTTTCCCAAGGAGCAGCCGAGAGGCATCCGTAAACCAGGCAGGGCCGGTTGCACGAGTCGAGCAGCGAAAGTAATTTTCCCCGGGTTCCGGCCGAATCGGCATACAGGAACGGTAGGTCGCCGCAATCAAGACTTTCAAGATAGTACGGATTGATCTCCCGGCGGGTGTCGAGAATTACCAGACAATTAGCGGCTCCCAGCGAGTCGACGGCTTTTTTTGCTTCCACCACCATTTCCCGGTAGGGGGATTTGTAAAAAAGATCATAATGACGCCTTTCAAAGATCAGCGACGGGATCACAATCACCGCAATCAACGCTACCAATACTGCCTGATGCAACGGCTTTTCGGTTTTGAAAAGGGAGAGGGGGATGAACAACAGGTAGGGGAATGAAAAGATGAGCACCGAATATTGTAAAACGGAACTTCTGAAGGTGGAATAAAGATAACCGATCAGGAAGGGCAGCAGGAACCACGTTGCAGAGATCAATACAAACCGGATCCGGATCTTCGGTCGATCGGAATACCAATATAATGACAAACTGACGAGCAGGAAGATCAACAGGTAGAGGAATACCGAAAAATGGAAAATGTACTGGATGAAGTCGGTGATGAAATCGAATCTCGGCTTCCGGAGCCACCCTTCGATACCACCGACACCGAGCTGGTAAAAAAAGATGGGCAGGTGGGGAAGGTAAAGCACGATGACCATGGCACACGCGACCAGGTATGGCAGCAGCCTCTTGCGGTTACAAAAGAACAGTCCGGTGATCCCAACCATTGCGGCAAACAGCATGCTGAAGTGGTGGTTATAAGCGCACAGAGCGCCGGCTACCGTGAATCCTGCCAGGTTCAGCAACGATTTCCGTTCGGGGCGGAACAAAGCCCGGGTCCAGAACCAGACCAGTAAAAGTGTGAAAAACAGCCCGCTGGAATAGGGACGTGCAATCTGACTGTATATCACCGGGAACTGCAGGAAGGAGACAAATGCCGCTGAGGTTAGTCCTACTGTAGAATTGAACCACTCCTTTCCGATCAGGTAAACCAACCAGACTGATAGAAGTCCGAAGAGGATAAAGGGAAGTTTCAAAGCGATGACCGATACGCCGAACCATTTGATCAGCAACCAGATGAAGACCTGTACGCCGGCCGGGTGACCGTCGATCTTCACTCCTTTCTCAATCAGGTCACCGAAGGTGCCGTACTGCGCCCGGATGATGGCGGAAAACTCATCGTGTGTGAACGGGATATCGGGGAGCCGATAAAGGCGAAGCGCTGTTCCGGCCAGTAAGATCAATATGATCAGGATGTGATCAATCTGAAACCGGTTCCTCGAATTCAGCATTGTGCGACTTTTTCGCGGTAAAATTAATTAAAAGAATGTCACTTCCCGGAAAAGAAAAACGACGCGTTAAAACCCCCTTCCGGTATTGCGATCAGAACAGCCTGCAATATCAAAGAAGAAGGCGGCCTGTTGAGCCGCCTTCCATTAGAACTAAATCATATTGATTTCTCCTGATGGGTTATTTTGTTTTATCGGGGAAAGGAGGCATTCCCGGGAATTCTTTCGGCCAGCTTTTCAGCTCTTCCTTCATCAGCTCAATGGCTTTGTTGAGTTGCTGATCTTCGCCCGCGTATTCCCGTGCAGGATCATTATCGACTTCAATATCGGGATCAACGCCATATCCTTCGATGATCCAGTTTTTACCTTCCGTGTCGTAGGGCGCAAATTCCGGCCGCATTAACTGTCCGCCGTCGATGAATGGCAGTGTGCCCCTGATTCCGACCACACCGCCCCAGGTTCTTTTTCCGATTGCTTTCCCGATCTTGAGTTTCTTGAATTGATAGGGAAACAGATCGCCGTCGGAAGCCGAGTAGTTATCGATCAGGATGCATTTCGGCCCCCATTGCATTTCCAGCCTGCCGGGAGCTGCGTCGGTGTTGCGGGCCATCGTCATCATGGTCATCTCGCGGTTGAGCCTTTCGATAATCATGGGAGAAACATTCCCGCCGCCGTTACCGCGGTCGTCGATGATCAGGGCCCGCTTATTCAGTTGGGGATAGAAATGTTTCACAAATTCGTTCAGACCGGCCGGGCTCATGTCGGGAATGTGAATGTATCCCACCTCGCCGTTCGTGGCTTCGCTGACCTTCCGGGTATTTTCAGCGACCCAGTTATAGTAATAAAGCTGGGCTTCATCGTCAACCGGAACGACAATCGTCTTACGCGCACCGGTCTCCGAGGGCGTTGCATTCACTGTCAACTCTACCTGCTGATCGGCCCGGTTAACCATCGCCTCATTAAAGTCCTTCAGATCCCGGGTCGATTTTCCGTTGACGGCCAGGATCAGATCACCCTCCTTAACATCGACGCCCAGTTCGGTTAGCGGCGACCGGGTGTTTTTTGTCCAGTTCTCGCCCTTCAGAATTTGATCGATCCGGTAATATCCTGAAGCATCGCGGCTGATTTTAGCTCCCAATAACCCCAGCTTGATCCTGCGGGGTTCGGGTTTGTCGCCGCCACCCACATAGGAATGCCCGATGCTGATCTCTCCGACCATTTCACCGATCACATAGTTCAGATCGTTGCGGTTATTGACATAGGGCAGCAATGCGGCATATCTATCCCGGATGGCGGGCCAGTCGGCGCCATGCATGTTTGGCGCATAAAGGAAATATTTCATCTGCCGCCACGACTCATTGTATATCTGCGTCCACTCGGCCTTGAAATCGACGACCAGCTTCATGTCCGACAAATCGGCCCAGTCCTTCACATCAACTTTACCTTTTGGAAGATCAATGACTCCAAACTTTCCCGATGAGGCCACGACCATCTTTTTCCGGTCGGCAGAGATCTCATAAGTGCCGAAATCACCCAGTTGGGTCTCTTTCTGATCTTTCAGATTATAGGTCATCAGTCCACCCTGCCTTCCTCCGCGTCCTGCTTTGATGTAATAAACATTGTCGCCGACGCAATTCAGGTTGAAATAGGTGCCGGCATCTACCGGTAATCCCACGATCCGGCCGATAATCCCGTCAAGGTCAATAACTACATCTTTTTTGTCATCCACTTTATCCTTTTTCCCTTCCTCCTTCTTGCCTTCATCCTTCTTTCCTTCTTCCTTCTTTGCTTCATCCTTTTTAACCGTCACTTCATCATTTTCCGGTGCAAACGGATTCGGGGTGGCCTTGGCCAGGGTCACGAAATAGATCTTCGACATATCGGTGTACACGTGGTTCCATTCGGTCCAACTGTAGGTCGGATTAAAATCGCGGTTGGAAGTGAAAAACAGGTACTTTCCATCACTGCTGAAACATCCGTCGCCGGAATCATACCAGGTGTCGGTGACCGGAGTTTTCGTTTTTGAAGAAATTTCATAGAGATAAATTCGGGATGCAACCCGGCGTTCAGGATAGGTATAAACGATCCATTTGCTGTTGGGCGACCAGTTAAAGTCGGTAAACTCCCAGTTTTTTGCAGTTTCGACCAGAGTCACTTCTTTACTGTCGATATCAATATACTGGAGGTGGAGCAGCTTATCGGACCATAAAAGTTTTTTGCTGTCAGGCGACCAGATCATGGTAAATTTATAGGTGTCGCCGTTTTTCGTGAGCTGAACGGGATCGGATAATCCGTCCTGTTTCTGGATGAAAATCTCATCTTCGCCGGTGCGATCCGAAATATAGGCAACATATTGCCCGTCGGGCGACCATGCCACTTCCCGTTCATGGATGCCGGGAGTCTGCGTCAGGTTTTTGGTGATGCCGCTTTTGGCCGGAACCGTCCATACATCGCCGCGGGCCCCGAATGCCAGCCGTTTTCCGTCGGGAGCCAAGGAGAATGTGTTGATGAATTTCCCGGCATCCCTCAGGCGGTCGCGCCCCGACAACATATCATTTGCAATCCGGATAGTCACCTTTTGGGTTTTTTGCGTAGAAAAATCATAGAGATAGATGTATCCCCCGTTCTCAAAGACCACGCCGGTATTGCCCAGCGACGGGAATTTTATATCGTATTCTTTGAAATCGGTCACTTTTTTAGTCTCCCGGGTCTTCAGGTCGTAACAATATAAATTGGTGGGACACTCCCGTTCTGAAACAAAATAGATCTTGTCGCCGTTCCACATGGGAAACATGTCCTGAAATTTATTCCCGGTGATATTTTCGGTCTGTTTGGTTTTAAAATCATAGATCCAGATATCATCGGCCATGCCGCCCTGGTAATGTTTCCAGGTACGGAATTCACGAAACACCCTGTTATAGGCCAGCTTGGACTGATCAGGCGAAAATGAACAGAAACCGCCGCAGGGAAGCGGCAACTCTTCGGAAAGACCGCCATTCACATTGACGATAAAAAGCTGTCCTTTAAAATCGTTGAAACTTTGTTTACGCGACCGATAAACGATGTTGGAGTTGTCCTTCCAGGTCATCACGATGTTGTTGGGGCCCATCCGGTCGCTGATGTCGTCACGCCCGAGGGTGGCCGTGTAGGTGAGTCGTTTTGGCGCCCCGCCAACTGAAGGCATCAGGTAAACCTCGGTGTTCCCGTCGTACTGGGCGGTGAAGGCGATCTGCTTGCCATCGGGAGAGAAGCGGGCGAACATTTCATAGCCATCGGCGTCGTTGGTCAGCTTTTGGGCAATGCCGCCGGCCTTATCGACCTTGTAAAGATCACCGGCATAGGTGAATACAATCTGGTCGCCGTGAATGGCCGGAAACCGCAACAGCCGTGCCTCTTCCTGGGCGAATAACAGGGTACAGCTCAGCAGGGCCGCAATAAATAACATACTTTTTTTCATGGTATCGGATTTGGTTTGTATCGGAAATTATCGGAAAGATTACCGGATTAACATATCCGGCCGATCTGAAGCAAAGATATTTACTTTCGGCCATCACCATCCCGTTTTTCGATTTTTAAGGCCATTTACTCGATGAACCGGCATTTGAACTTAATGAACCGGCGTTACCTATCCCGGTCCCTGACCCCTTTCGGAAGAATTTACTATCTTTGCCCGGATTCCGTAAGCCTCACTCCGGATCAGCCACACGGGAAGGACCATTTGAACTTCCTGACCCGGCTGCGAAAACCGGGATTCAGCGATCAGAATGCGGGATGTTGTTTGTATCAGTTTAAATCTTAAGTTATATGTCAGTACAAGTATATTTCGACGGCAATAAAAAGGTCAATGCCCTTATCGACGGATTCACCGTCTTTACGGATCAACCTGCCCAGTCGGGAGGCGACAACTCGGCTCCTTCGCCCTTTTCCTTATTCCTGGCTTCACTGGGAACCTGCGCCGGGATCTATGTCAAAGGATTCTGCGATCAGCGTGGTATAATGGCCGATTCCATTACCATCGATATGGATGGCCTGTTTGATCCAGTCAAAAAAATGATCGGAAAATTCATTATGAAGATCAACGTGCCGGCCGATTTTCCTGCACAATACGATGAGGCGGTCATCCGTACTGCATCGCTTTGCGCCGTGAAACGCCACCTCCATCCCGATATTGAGAATGAAATCACCATCGTACGCCGCAATTCCTGAAAAATTACAGATATTCCATCTGATCAGTGAAAATAAAATCAATAACACATGAAATATCCATAGGAATCAGGTTCATGCAAATCGCGAATGATAAAAATGGATATTCCATTTGGCCAATGAAATGTAAAATTATTAACAAATGAAACACAAACCTTCAGGCTTCAATTCGAAGCTCGTCCACGGGGCCGGTCCGAAGGACCCCCTGGGAAGCGTAACAACTCCCATCTACCAGACCTCGACCTTCGCCTTCGAGTCGGCCGACCATGGCGCTGCCTGTTTTGCAGGTGAAAGTGATGGATTCATCTACACCCGGATCGGAAATCCGACCATCCGTGATCTGGAAAAAACCATTGCAGAACTGGAACATGGATTCGACGGGATCGGGTGTTCCTCCGGTATGGGAGCAGTTAATACGGTCTACATGGCTTATCTGGGCGCCGGAAAACATATTCTCAGCCACAATGCCGTTTACGGACCATCACGCGGGATCATCGAAAACACATTTTCACGGTTCGGAGTGGCCTCGACCTATGTGGATACCACCGATCTGAAACAGGTCGAAAATGCCATCCGGCCCGAAACCGCGTTGATTTATCTGGAGACCCCGGCCAATCCCACAATCGGAATCTCCGATATCCCGGCCATATGCGAACTGGCCCACCGGCACAACATCCCGGTATGCGTCGACAATACTTTCTGCAGTCCATACCTTCAGAGTCCGCTTGACATGGGCGCCGACGTGGTGCTTCATTCCCTTACGAAATTTTTAAACGGTCATGCCGACATCGTGGGTGGAATAATCGTCACAAAAAATGAAACCGATTACAAAAAGGTGCGTCAGATGATGGTGACGCTGGGATGCAACATGGATCCCCACCAGGCTTTCCTGACCCGCCGCGGATTGAAAACATTAGCGCTCCGGATCGACCGGGCCCAGGAAAATGCCATGAAAGTGGCCGCGTTCTTAGAAAATCATCCCAAAGTCGCGTGGGTCATGTATCCCGGTCTGAAATCGCATCCGCAGTATGAACTCGGGAAAAAAATGATGCGGGGACCCGGGGCGATGATGAGTTTTGGTCTGAAGGGCGGATTGCCGGCCGGAAAACGGCTTATGAACGAGGTTCAGCTTTGTGTCCTCGCGGTTTCGCTCGGCGGTATCGAAACCCTCATCCAGCACCCGGCATCGATGACCCACAGCAAACTCTCGGCAGCAGCCAAAAAAGAGGGTGGCATCAGCGATGAACTCGTACGGCTGTCAGTCGGCATTGAAGAGGCGGAGGATATCATCGCTGATCTGGAACAAGCGTTGCAGAAAATTGACAATTGACAATGGAAAATTGACAATGGACAATGGAAGACGGACAATGGACAACTGACAATGGACAATGGAAAATTGAAAACGGAAGACGGACAGTTGAAGATTGATATTGTTGGTTAGATCAGTGTTCTGCGATGAAGGGAGGCATTTTTCCGGGTAAAGATTATCTTTGGTTTTTAAGATGAATCAGTAGTTCTGGTGAGAAACATCCTACGATACCTTACCATCATTTTTTTTATAATTGTCATTTGTCAATTATCAATTGTTAATTCCTCTTATGCGCAGAAAGTCGGCGTGGTGCTCAGTGGCGGGGCTGCAAAGGGGGGTGCGCATATCGGGGTTCTCAAAGCCCTCGAAGAGCAGGGTATCCCGATCGATTATATAGCCGGCACTTCGATCGGGGCTATTGTCGGGGCGATGTACGCCAGCGGCTATACGCTGAAGGAAATTGAGGATCTCATGAGTTCCCGGGAGTTCCAGCGATGGGCTACGGGAGCGACCGACGAAGATTATACCTACTATTTCTGGAAGGAGGATCCCAATGCATCCTGGGTTTCAACCAACTTCAATTTCAACAAGAAGCTTACCGCCCTGTTGCCCACCCACCTGATCAATACTTTTGACATCGACTTTCATTTGATGCACATTTTTTCGCAGGCGGGCGCCGTGTGCAAAGGGAATTTCGACAGCCTGATGGTACCGTTTCGTTGTGTGGTCGCCGACATCGACTCAACCAAACCGTTGATTCTGCAACATGGCGACCTGAGCGCTGCGGTCCGCGGTTCGATGAGCATCCCACTGGTGTTCAATCCGGTAGTGCTTAATAACCGACTGGTTTTTGACGGCGGCATGTATAACAATTTTCCCTGCGATGTCATGTTCAGCAATTTTCATCCCGATGTGATCATCGGGAGCCGGGTGGCACAACGGTACAAGAAACCCGACCGTGATGATGTTGTTTCACAGATCCTCTCCATGCTGATGGAAAGCCAGAGCGATACGATCCGCTATCCCGGATCGGTAATGATCACCCCCGCTATCCCGGTCATCAGTGCGCTCGATTTTTCGCATACCCGTGAACTTTCCGACAGCGGGTACAAAGCCGCCATGAGAAAAATGCCCGAGATCAGAAAGTATGTTCGCGATTCCGTTTCAACTGAAAACATGCAGCGTAAAAGGGCTTCCTTCAATGCCCATAAGCCCGCGATACGATTTGACTCGATTCACGTTACCGGTATGAATAAAACACAGGAACGGTACATCCGGAAGATTCTGAAACACGGAGAACCAACGGTGACGCTGGAAGAACTCAAACACGAATATTTCAGGTTCGTGAGCGAAGGTTTTATCCAGAATATTTTTCCCGTTGCACGGTATAACCCCACCACCGGCTTTTTCGATCTTTACCTGGATATCAAGAAGGCTGATAATTTCGGTGCCGCATTCGGAGGGAATTTCTCCCTGGCCAACACCAGCGAAGCCTTCCTGCAAATCGATTATAAATATCTTTGGACGAAAGGACTCCGGTTTTATATGAACGGCTATTTCGGACGGATATACAGCGCAGCAAAACTGGGCGGTCGTATCGATTTTAATTCAAAGGTCCCCTGGTTCATTGAGGCCGCTTACACGTACAACCATTTTAACTTTTTCATGAGCACCAGTTTCTTTTTCGATGATAAAACTCCGAACTACATCATCGAAGGGGAGTATTTCGGTGATGTCAGGATCGGGATACCGGCCACTGCCAACGGGAAAGTAATGGCGGGGTTTACCGACGCTTACACCAATAAAAGATATTATCAGAGTAATATTTTTTCACGCACTGATACTGCAGATCAGACTACTTTTCGGTTTATCTCACCCTCGATTACTTTCGACCTGAACAGCCTCAATCGTAAACAATATCCCTCAGCCGGGGTCCGACTGATGATCGACCTTGGCTACTTCAATGGGAAAGAGGACATGATTCCCGGTTCCACGGCCAAGAGCAGGATGCCGGTGACCCATTTCCGAAGCTGGTTCAGGTTGAGATTTTTGTATGATAACTATTTTGAGACTTTCGGACCCCTGAAACTGGGATTTTACGGCGAGGCGGTGATCTCGGATCAGCCGCTGTTCTCCAATTATGTCTCCAGTTTGTTGTACGCGAGCGCTTTTCAACCGGTGCCTGAATCCCAGACGTACTTTCTTCCCTCATTCCGTGCCCAGAGCTATGCCGCAGCAGGACTGAAGATCGTGCTTCGGGTTTATAAAAAGATCGAATACCGGCTCGAAGGGTACATTTTTCAACCCTATCGTGAAATCCTTGAGAACCAGGATGACTACACGGCTTATTTCGGACCGCTGTTTGGCCGACGTTCCTATATGGCTTCCACTGCTCTGGTCTATCACAGTCCGATCGGTCCGCTCAGTATTGTGGCCAATTATTTCGATAAATACCCCGAAACCGTCACCCTCAACTTTAACATCGGGTACCTGATATTTAACAAGAGGGCTATGCCGTAAGCGTTTTTTGTTTTGGTTTTGAAATAATTGTTATTTTTGCCCCTCATTATGAAACAGAATTTACCGGCGAAAGTCGGACTCTCAAGATTGTATTATTAAAAAGGATGATTAACAACGAATGGAAAAAACTAAGAAGGTCCCTCAGAATCCTGAGCCGGAAGAACATTCCGGACTGGAGGAGAATGCTGTCGCAGTAGAAATTACTGCAGAAAATACAAATTCCCCGCTCCCAACTGATCCCGATCAGACAGAAATAATAAACCAGACCACCGGGGTTGCCGATAAGGCAGCCGAACCTGAAGAGGTTCCTGTTGTTGAAGCTGATTCAGAATCCGATCTTTCCGGCGAAACAGAGGCAGTTAACGCAGTGGATGAAACCGTTGCCGGATCTGCCCCTGAGGTGGTTTTACCCGGGAGTGAAGAACCCCTCCCGGTTCAGGAGGAAAACGTTGAAAACGCCGTTCCCGGAGAAACATCATCCCCGGAGGCTGAGGAGCCGGCCGTGGATGTCACTGCCGAGTTGTCGACGACTCCCGAAGCAGAGGTACTCCCGGAGCAACCTGAAGAATCCGGCCCTGAATCCATCGAACCGGCAGATCCGACTGTCGAAATGGCCGAAGAACAGGCTGTGTCCGGTACATCGCCGGAGTCGCTCGAAGAAACTCTTGAGGAGCATCCTGATGAAGTGACGGAGGAAACCGTGGAGCAGATCACCCATGAAGAGGAACTTAATTACGAAACGTATAACCGTACCGAATTGGTCGACCTGCTTGAAACCGCGGTGAAAGAACCTGATTTTAACGCGACCAAGACCCGGATCGCACTTATCAAGGTTGCCTTCCTGAAAAAGAAAAAGGAAGATAACCTGAAAAAATATGAGGCTGTCATGGAGGAGGGCGGATCGAAGGAAGAACTGGCCCCGGAACAGGACGAACTCGATATCCGCTTTAATGAACTGTTCAATATTTATAAAGCGAACAAAGCGCGCCATTCGGAAGAACAGGAGCGCCAGAAGGCCGAGAACCTGAAAAAGAAATTCGAGATTCTCGAGGAACTGAAAGTGCTCATTAACTCGGAAGAGACGCTCAAAAAGACTTACGACGAATTCAAAACCTTACAGGAACGTTGGAAAGAGATCGGAATGGTTCCCCGTACCGAGATCAACAACCTCTGGCAGAATTACCATTTCCTCGTCGAGAAATTTTTCGAAAAGGTAAAGCTGAACAAAGAACTTAAGGATCTGGATCTGAAGAAAAACTTTGAGGCCAAAATAGCCCTGTGTGAAAAGACCGAGGAGCTTCTCCTGGAGTCATCCATCATCAGATCATTCAAAAAATTACAGAAATATCACGAAGAGTGGAAAGAACTCGGTCCGGTCCCGGTCGATAAAAAAGATGAAATCTGGGAGCGGTTTAAAATCGCTACCGATAAGATCAACGAACGCCGCCGCGAACATTACGCGATGATCGAGGATGAACAGAACAAGAATCTGGAGACCAAAACCGCCCTGTGCGAACAGTGTGAGGTGGTTTTAGGTCAGCCCAACGATTCGATCCGTGACTGGCAGGATAATACCAACAAAATCAATGATCTGCTGAAGATTTGGAAGAACATCGGTCCCGTTCCCCAGAAAGTGAATGCTGAAATATGGAACCGGTTTAAATCGACCCTCGACAATTTCTTTGCCAACAAGAAGGAATACTTCGATAAGCTCAAGGAACAGCAGACACACAACTATAACCTGAAGGTTGAATTGTGCATGCAGGCGGAAGCATTGAAGGGAAGTAACGACTGGAAAAAGACGACAAACGAACTTATCCGGCTCCAGGGCGAGTGGAAGAAAATCGGGCCGGTACCGAGAAAACATTCCGACAAGATATGGAAACGGTTCCGCGGCGCCTGTGATGAGTTCTTCAACGCCAAACAGTCCTATTTCTCCAATATCCAGGCCAGTGAAGGTGAAAATCTCAACAAAAAGCTCGATCTGCTGAACCGTTTGAAAGAGTACCAGTTCGGTGAGGATAAGAGCGCAAACCTCGAGGTTCTGAAGAATTTCCAACGGGAGTGGACGGATATCGGCCATGTTCCGATGAAAGAGAAGGACAGGCTGCACAACGAATTCCGCACCCTGATCAATGGTCATCTGGATAAGTTAAAAATCAGTGAAGTGGAGATCAGCACGGTCAATTACCAGGCCCGCTTCGATCACCTCAAAGGCGATCCGAACGCCCACCGTGTGATCGGGAAGGAACGGGAGTTCCTGGCCAACAAGATCTCCAAGATGAAAGAGGAGATCACGCTTTGGGAGAACAACATCGGGTTTTTTGCCAAATCAAAGAGCGCTTCCATTGTAAAAGAGGAATTTGAGAACAAAATCAACAAAGCCAAGAGTGAGCTGAAAGTGCTCGAAGCTAAAATGAAGATTTTGCGCCAGCAGGCCTGAACAACACGCTAAATCGTTCTCCGCCTCCTGATAGAGACCCCGGCGGCGAAAAATCGACAATACACTGCCTGTTCTTCGGAAATCCGCATTATTGCTGCATTCTGACTAATCTCCAATACCAGGTCAAAATGTCATTTACCTCTTTTATCTTATTACGATCCATCAAAGATGTTAATTCGTAAATCGAAATCATGTCCGGAAATTCCTTTGGCAAAGCACTGGTGCTGACCACTTTTGGCGAGTCTCACGGCGAGGCGGTAGGAGGGATACTCGATGGATTTCCTCCCAACATTCCGATACCCCTCGATTTCATCCAATCGGAACTCGACCGGCGCAAGCCGGGTGGTAGTTCCGGCATTTCGTCGCGGGGTGAAACCGACCGGATTGAGATTCTTTCAGGGATCTTTGAGGGCAGGAGTACGGGAGCGCCCATCGCGTTTTTGGTTCAAAACCGGGATCACCGGAGTGAGGATTACGATGAACTTCGTGAAATTTACCGCCCTTCGCACGCGGATTTCACGTGGCAACACAAGTATGGGATACGGGATCACCGGGGCGGGGGAAGGGCGTCGGCCCGCGAAACCCTGGCACGTGTGGCCGGAGGCGCATTTGCAAAGTTATTGCTCAATTCAGCCGGGATCCGCGTAGTTGCGTCAACCGATCAGATCGGACCCTTCCTGATTGTCCGCGAACCATCCGATCTTGCAGCCGGATTACCCGGTGTATTGACGGGAACCGGAGTTGACCAACCCGACCGGGAATTCTCCTCCATCGAAAAACCCCGGAGTACCTATCGCTCTCCGGAGACCGGCATTCACACCCCGGTCCGCTATTTACGCTCGGATCCCGTGGTACAGCATTATCTGGAACAAATGATGGCGGAGGGCGATTCAACCGGGGCAGTGGTTTTTTGTTCAGTAACCGGCGTTCCTGCCGGTCTTGGCGAACCCGTTTTCGACAAGCTTCAGGCCGATCTGGCGCAGGCTGTGATGAGCATCAATGCCGCGCGGGGATTTGAATACGGATCGGGATTTGAAGCGGCATCCATGCGGGGATCTGAACATAATGATCCATTCACTTTTAAGGAGGGAAGGATCCGCACCACGACCAATCGTTCAGGTGGAATCCAGGGAGGCATTTCAAATGGTGAGGAGATCTTTTTCAGGGTGGCATTCAAGCCGATCCCTTCCCTGAAGATACCGCAGCAAACCGTCGATAAAGCGGGGCGATCCGTTATCCTCAAAGGGAGCGGTCGTCACGATGTCTGCGTGGTTCCCCGGGTTCTGCCGGTCGTCGAGGCCATGACAGCCCTGGTCATCGCAGATCACCTCATCCGGTACGAAGCAACGAAAGCATTAATGGGAGAATGATTGACAATGGACAATTGAAAATGGAAAATTGAAAACGGGAAACGCAAAACGATTTGAGGATTTGAGAATGTGAAAAATTTTAATTATTGCTTTTTCCCTATTCCCTATTGCCTATTGCCTATTGCCTAATAGCCAATGCCTGATTGAGAATTTTGAGTTTTGAACTTTGAGCCTTGAGCTTTGAATTTTTTCCTTAATGGCTAATGGCCAATGCCTAATGCCTGGTTAGAATTTTGAATTCTTTGTCTTAAGCCGGTTCCTGCTGGGAGAGGCAATGGAAGGAACCGAGACCCCAGATCAGTTCCACCGAATCGATCCCGATGATCGTCCGTCCGGGAAAACATTCCTCTAAAATGCGCATAGCCTGATCATCTTCTTTACACCGGAAGTTCGGAACGATCACTACCTGGTTCGCGATGTAGAAATTGGCATAGGAGGCAGGTAACCGTTGGTCTTCGTAAATGACGGGCTTGGGCATCGGAATCTCCGCGATGTCAAGTTGTTTGCCGTTCAGCAGTCGGAACGACTTAAGGGTTTTCAGGTTTTTTTCAAGGATGGCATGGTTGACATCCTTTTTATTCGGTTCAACCATGGTAACAACCGCATCTTCACGGATAAAACGGGTGATATCGTCAATGTGCCCGTTGGTATCGTCCCCGTCGATTCCTTCGTCAAGCCAAAGGATCTGATCGACGCCGTAATAATTTCGAAGGTAGGTTTCGATCTCTTCTTGCGACAGGTGGGGATTGCGGTTCTCGTGCAGGAGGCACTGCGTGGTGGTGAGCAGGGTTCCCCGGCCATTCAGGTCGACCGATCCCCCTTCCATCACGATTCCCGGGTAAAAAACAGGTAGATTGAGGTAACGACCGACCAACCCGGGTATCTGCTCATCGAGGTCGTGATCGTACTTGTTACCCCATGCATTGTAACGCCAGCTCACGATCACCTTTTTCACCGGAGCATCGGGATTGATGAGAAAAGCAGGGCCGTGGTCACGGCACCAGGCATCGTTGGTGGGATGGATCAGCAGGGTGATTTTTTGCATGGCTACCCCAAGCTGGTTCAGGTCGCGGTTCACCTTTTCGCGGAGGGCTTCATCCCTGACGTTGATGCAAACGGCTTCGACGCGGGCAAGTTCCCTGATGAACCGGTTGTAAAAAGGGAAGATCCTTGGGAGTGTTCCGGGCCAGGAATAGGAATCGTCGTGCGGGTAACTGAGCCAGGTAGCCCTGTGAGGTGCCCATTCAGCCGGAAAAAAATATCCCGATTCCTTTGGTGTATATTGAAGTATATTATCCATTAATTAATCAGTGATCAGATAGATTAACGAACAGGGATTAGTGAATAGTTGATAGAATTCTTCTCGTTTTCCATTTCCCGTTTTCACTTGTCCATTGTCAATTGTCCATTGTCATTTTTCCATTGTCAATTGTCCGCTAGTCTGCCTGTCAATGTACCGCTTCAACAAAGGTTTGTAGCTGTCGATTCTGCGGTCGCGTAAAAAGGGCCAGTGTACCCGTATTTCATCGATGCGGTTCAGATCGAGCGAGGCCACGTGAACCTCTTCCCGGTCGTAAGGCGCCTGGTGAAGTATCACGCCGAAAGGATCCGAGATGAAAGATCCTCCCCAGAAATTCATGGATCCCTCTGTTCCGGTACGGTTCACTGCAATTACGTAAACACCGTTGGCAACTGCATGCCCGCGCTGAATGGTTTGCCAGGCCTGGTACTGTTCCCGGTTCAGCTTTTCAGACTGCGAATCGGCCCATCCGATTGCGGTGGGATAAAAGAGTATCTGGGCTCCTTTAAGGCTAGTTATCCGCGCGGCCTCGGGATACCACTGGTCCCAGCAAATCAGAGTGCCTATGGTTCCATACTTCGTGTCGAAAACCTGGTAATCGTTATCACCCGGCGTAAAATAAAATTTTTCGAAGTACCCGGGATCATCCGGAATATGGTGTTTGCGGTAGCGACCCAGATAACGCCCGTCGGCATCGAGAACGGCAACGGTATTATGATAAAGGCCCTGGGCACGTTTTTCGAACAGTGAGGCGATGATGACCGTCTTCAGTTCGGCAGCCAGCGTACCCAACATCCGGGTTGTTCTTCCCGGGATCTCCTCTGCAAGGCGGAAATGATCATAATTCTCTTCCCGGCAAAAATAGAGCGATGTGAAAAGTTCCTGCAAGCAAATGATCTGGGCTCCGCGTGCAGCCGCTTCCCGAATCCGGGATACAGCTTTGGCAAGGTTTTCCTCCACATCAGCGTTACAGGTCATCTGAACAAGTCCGACTTTGACGATATGTTTCCTTTTCATTTTCTTTGATGGATTAGGTCACCGTTCTGAAAAGCCTGTTACCGCTTATCTATTGCCGCTTTCCAGGAATATTTTTTTCGTATACCGCTGCCCGTCGTGAAGAATTTCAAGAAGGTAAATGCCGGTCTTAATGTGGTTGTAGCCGACGGTAACCCGGCCCTGGCGGATGAATTCTGGTCCGGTCGCGCTGATCCTGCTTCCCATGAGGTTATAAAGCCTGACCAGGGTATTCCGGGATTCCGGAAAATCGAAAAAGAGCATGATCCGCCGTGTTTCACGGTCGTTATAAATCCTGATCCCGGCCGAAGGATCCGTCGGGTCGAAACCGGTGGTATAATCCAGGTAGAGGTCATCCACGTAAAGAATGGTACCGGGGGTCATCACCTCCTGGGCGGTCGACATGGCAATGATGTTCATGGTGTCGGGTTGAACGGGCGACAGGTAATCGATCCAGGCCGAAAAGGGGGTCCAGTCAGAAACCGTATCCTTTGTCGAAAAATATCCAAGCCCGATGGTGTCCAGTATAGTTCCGCTGGTTTTGGTCAGTCCGATCCCGATCAGACAGCTGTCGCCTCCTTTGGGTTGGTACTTGAAATAACCTTTCAGATGGGTGGGCATGTCCACTACAGGCGCCCCGCCGGAAAGAATATAGGAGGCGGTGGTAATGTTGACGGTCAGTTTCCCGCAGGTCATGAAACCCGGAACATCGAGCGGAGGAAAGGAGAGGTGCTTGGTTTCAAGTTTGGCGGAATAGCTACCGGTTCCATGATGATCGGTGCTTTTTGTGACTACGGAAAAACCAAAGAAGGGAATTGACATCAACTCTTCATTCGGGGTATCCCAATCCGTTGGGTTGGAGTAGTTCCCGGTACTGGTCCATGTTTCAAAACCCGCATTGGGGATGACCGACTGTGCATAAATGGCGGAGGATGCCAGAATCCCTGTAAACAGAAGAATAATCAATGAAATGTTAAGTGCATTTTTCATGGGTGGGTTTCTTAAAAAATTCCAGCAAATATCATAATTATTCGTGAGACTTCTGTTTTCAAAGGGATGAAAGTTAGACCGTATTTGAGTGAGAATGCAAAGCATTGTCTTTTTGATGCAGTGATTGAGGGAGGAACAGCGGTCATTATTTGCACACTGTTCCGATTCGGTATACCCGGTGGAAACATATTAAATTTTAACCCCTATCTTTGGGAAAAAAATCCATGTCATTATTAAGGATATCATCGCCTATGTCCGGGTTCCAGATGGTAATTCTGTTGATTTTTTTTACATCTATGATTGGATTCGACCTGAAAGGATCAGAATCGGTAGCTGGGTTCGGCCGAAGCTCCGATTACCGGAATGGTTTTTTGACAGGCGGTCTTCAATCTGTATTATCGGATTCATGCAAAGTCGTTCTTGACAAGAAGACGGATAAGGCTTACCAGGATGGTATCGGTTATTTCAGGAAAGGAAATTACACCCTCGCCCTGCAACAGATGCGCCGTGTGGTCAGGGATGAGCCTGAATGTGTGGATGCATGGTATGTTCTGGGACTGATTAATTACAAAAGGACAAATAACAATTTTCGCGAGGCGGAAAAAATGTTCAGGCGTGTGGTGGAGTTGTGCCCGGATTATGATTGTTACGCGTACCTGTACCTCGCCGAGATCCATTATTCACGGGAGGAATTTGAGGAGGCAGTGAAGTACCTGAACAATTTCCTGAAGGATGTCGACAAGATCAAGAAGGATGAAGATTATGACCGTGCCATCGATTTGTTGAACTATTCAAAATTTTACCTGGAGTTGACCCGCAATCCGGTACCCTTTGCGCCCCATGTGGTCGAAGGTGTTTCCACCCGTGAAAATGAGTACCTTCCCATCCTGACGCCTGATAACCAGATTGCATTTTTTACCCGTGAAAAGAAGCTGGAACCCGACCGGAACAGCCTTGTTCAGGAATCGAAGCTGAAGGAGAAGTTCTATTTCAGCCAACGTGGGGAGGATGGGAATTTTAACGAGGGTGAAGAGATGCCTGAACCATTCAACATTCAGGATCATGAGGGAGGGGCCACTCTTACGGCCGACAACAACACCCTTTTTTATACCGTCTGTAAAATAGATCCGAACCGGCAGTATCTGAATTGTGATATTTATGTTTCTGAAAACAATCAGGGATACTGGAGCCCGATCCGCAGTGTGAGTAATAAGATCAACAACCCCGCTTCCTGGGAGTCGCAGCCAGCCATCCTGCCCGACGGGAAGACCCTCTATTTTGTGAGTGACCGGGCGGGCGGGTACGGCGGTTATGATATTTATAAATCGGTAAAAGACGACGATGGCGAATGGGGCTCTCCGATGAATTTGGGACCGGTGATCAACTCGAAAGGAAATGAGAAATCCCCCTTTGTTCATCCCGATGGCAAGACCCTCTACTTTTCGTCCGATGGTTGGATGGGGCTGGGCGGTTATGATATCTTTTTCAGCCGACTCGACAGCGACGGCGCCTGGTCCAAACCCAGGAATATCGGATATCCCATCAATTCACCCGATGATGACCTGGGCTTCTTCGTAAGTACCGATGGCGATAAAGGTTATTTTGCTTCAAACAAGTACAAAGGCGAAGGAGGATGGGATCTTTACAGTTTTGACCTATACGATGGTGCACGTCCCGAAAAGGTACTTTTCATAAAGGGTACTGTCAAGTCGGAAGCGAATGCCGAACCAGTGAAAGCGCGCATAGAGTTGAAAAATATCGAGTCGAAAAAGGTCTCTGAAATCCCCATGGATACCCTCACCGGTAACTATGTTGCGGTTGCGCCTTTCAACAGCGACTATATCATGACCGTGAAGAAGGAGGGCCACGTCTACGAATCAAAATATATCTCGAAAGTCGACAGTGTCTTTAAACTGATGGCCCGCGTCGATGTGGATATAAAACCCATCGAGCTGAATAAATCGTACCGCATCAACGATATTTACTATGGATTTAACTCGTTTGAGCTGACAACCGAGTCGAAGCCGATTCTCGATCAGCTGATCAATTTCCTGAATGACAATCCGACCATCGCCATTGAGATACAGGGACATACCGACAACATTGGAAACGATGCCAGCAATTTAAAACTTTCGGAAAACAGGGCTCAGAGTGTCTATTCATACCTGATCGAAAAGGGTATTCTTCAAACCAGGCTTACATTCAGGGGATTGGGAGAGTCGATGCCGGTGGCATCAAACGACACGGAGGAGGGCAGAGCCCGGAACCGTCGTACTGTTTTTGTGATCACGGGAAAGTAAACAGGCGGACAAATTGATTTACGATTGCCGAAGGAATGAATGAGTGAATGACAATGGACAATTGACAATGGGCAATTGACAATGGACAATGAACAATTGACAATTGAAAACGGAAAGTTGAAAATGTGCTAATTTGAGAATTTTGAGCTTTGAGCTTTGAACTTTAAACTCTTTTCCCTATTGCCTACTGCCTATTGCCTATTGCCTGTCTTCAAAAGGCCAATACCTGATTGGAATCCCTCCCGCTTCCCGCTCGTGTTTACTGACGTCCCGGTCTACCTGTTTTTCAGTTCTTTGATCACATTTGCTATTTCGATGGCAGCCAATGCAGCATCGAAACCCTTGTTCCCGCCCTTGGTTCCGGCCCGTTCAATGGCTTGTTCAATGTTGTCGGTGGTCAAAACGCCAAAGATCACGGGGTGTCCCGTTTCGAGCGCAGCCTGGGCTACTCCTTTTGATACTTCTGCCGCTACGTAATCGAAATGCGGGGTGGCGCCACGAATGACTGCTCCAAGACAGATCACGGCATCATAGTTTTCGCTTGCAGCCATGTTTTTGGCCAGCAGCGGGATCTCGAATGAGCCGGGTGACCATACCACCTCAATGGCTTCTTCATCGGCCCCGTGACGTTTCAATCCGTCGAGACATCCTGCCAGCAGTTTACCGCTGATAAACTCATTGAAACGGGCAATGACAATCCCGAACCTGAGTCCGGAAGCATCCAGTTTTCCTTCTATTGTTCTCATAATTCTTCAGTGTTAAAATTAACATTTATACTACTCAAAAAAAACGGTTTTTGTCCGCATGTCCAACTCTTTGTCCAACTCTTCGTCCTACTCTTCGTCCCCGAACGAAAGCAGGTGTCCCATTTTCTCCTTTTTCGTTTTCAGATACCGGATGTTACGCGAATTTCCCTTGATCTGGATCGGAACCCGTTCCACTATTTCAAGGCCGAATCCTTCAATACCTGAAATTTTCTGAGGATTGTTTGTGAGAAGTCTTAATTTCTTGATGCCCAGATCTACCAGTATTTCCGCCCCGGTTCCATAGTCGCGCAGATCGGCGTCGAATCCCAGGGCGAGATTGGCTTCGACGGTATCCATTCCCTGGTCCTGCAGCGAATAGGCGCGCATCTTGTTTGAGAATCCGATTCCGCGTCCTTCCTGCCGCATATATAACAATACGCCTTTTCCCTCCTTTTCGATCTGCTTCATGGCGGCATCAAGCTGGTCGCCGCAGTCGCACCGCATCGAACCGAAAACATCGCCGGTCAGGCATTCGGAGTGCACCCGGCAAAGGACCGGCTCATCAGTCGTGACATCCCCCTTAACCAGGGCCAGATGATTTTCACGGGTAATTTTACTGATGTAACTGTAGGCTGTAAACGTACCGTATTTGGTAGGCATATCAACAACGGCCGCACGTTCGATGAGGGTTTCGGTCTTACGCCGGTAATCGATGAGGGCTGCAATGGTAATGATTTTCAGGTTATGAATCTTTACATAATCCATCAGTTCCGGTACCCGTGCCATCGATCCGTCTTCATTCATGATCTCGCAGATTACCCCGGCCGGGTACAGACCGGCCATGACGGAAAGATCGACGGAGGCTTCGGTATGCCCGGCCCTGACCAATACACCGCCTTCGCGGTATTCGATGGGGAAAATGTGACCCGGCCGGGTGAAATCCCTGGCTTTGGTCTGGTTGTCAATCACCCGTTTGATCGTCAACGCCCGTTCATAGGCCGAAATTCCTGTGGCGCATTCTATGGCATCGATCGAAACAGTGAATGCAGTACGGTTGGGGTCGGTATTCTTGACCACCATCCGTTCGATGTTGAGCTCCTCAAGGCGGTCGCGGACGATGGGCAGACAGATCAGACCGCCTCCGTGTTTGGCCATGAAGTTGATCGCAGCAGGCGTCACCTTCTCTGCCGCAATAACCAGGTCTCCCTCGTTTTCACGGTCTTCATCATCAACCACAACGATCATTTTTCCCCTCCGGATGTCGTCGACCGCTTCTTCAATCGTGTTGAACTTGTACTTTGTCATATTTTGTATGTTTTCAGGGAGGCTCAGAATCCGTGATCTGTAATAAATTTCAGGTCAATTTCACCTCCTGATGAAGGATGATGGTTGAGTTTCTCCGTGTATTTTGCAAAAATGTCACATTCGATATTTAAAAGATCACCTGCCTGCTTGTTCAGCAGCGTGGTCACCGATTGGGTATGCGGGATGAGCGAAACGTTAAAGACGCTCCGGTCGACACTAACAACTGTGAGGCTGATGCCGTCGAGGCAAACAGAACCCCTTTCGATCAGGTACTTCAAAACTCCTGGTTCCGCACTGATGCTGTATCTGACCGCGTTATCTTCATTCCATTTCCGGATAATTTTCCCGGTCCCGTCGATATGTCCGGTGACCAGATGTCCACCCAACCGGTCAGTCAGTCGCACAGCCCGCTCCAGGTTGACCCCGGATCCGGGTTTCAACAGGCCGAGCGAGGTTCGTCGCATGGTTTCTGGCATAACATCTACGATGAAATGGTCCGGCCCGAAACGGATGACCGTCAGACACACGCCGTCAGTGCAGATGCTGTCGCCGGTCTTCATATCCTCTGTCACTTTCCGGGCATCAATGGTCAATTGCGACGAGGATGCACCCCGTGCAACCGATCTGATAATTCCTATTTCCTCAATGATTCCGGTGAACATGTAAAAGATTATAATTCATATCAGGCATTAGGCATTGGCCATTAGCCATTAGGGAAAAAATTAATTCAAAAATTAATTCACTCAATCACTCAATCACACATTCACTCAATAAATAACTAAATCAGTCAATCAGTCAATCAGTCATTCAGTCAATCAGTCAATCAGTCAATCATTTATTGTGTGTTCAGCAGGTTTTTTTACCGGATACCCCTCGACCATGATATCTTCTCCGATCTTTCTTGTTTTCAAATTGTTGAGGGCAATTGCATCCTCCATTTTTTCGATGCCGTCGCCTCCGACCGGGGTCGGCGCTTTTTCACCGCCCAGGATCTTGGGTGCAATAAAGCTGATCACCTTATCCACCAACCCATCCCGCATGGCTGAAAATGCAAGGGTGCTGCCTCCCTCGATCATCACACTGTCGATGCCCATGGTTCCGAGCGCTGAAAAGATGAACTCCAGGTCAACCCGGTGATCTTTTTCAGGACATATCAGGACTTGCGCACCCAATCTTTCAATCGCTTTCAATTTTGACGGCTCGGCCAAATGGGTGACAGCGACAATGGTCAGTTGCGGGTCGTTTGTCAGTACTTTGGCGGTAAGCGGGATCCGGCCCCGGGTATCGGCAATGACTTTCAGGGGATTCTTCCAACACGGACCATCCGGCACACCAGCCCGGTCCTTGACCGAAGGCTCTTTCAGCCTTACATTCAACAGGGGATCATCAGCGACTACCGTATCGATCCCCACCATAATGGCGCCGTATTGTTGTCGGATCCTGTGAACCAGTTTTCTCGATTCGGACCCCGTGATCCATTGTGATGCATTGGTAACCGTTGCTATTTTACCGTCGAGGGTCATGGCCGACTTCAGTAGAACAAAAGGCTTCCCGGTGGTGATGTACTTGATGAAGATCTGATTTTGTAAGGCAACCTGAGGTTCGAGACAATCTGTAAGAACTTCAATCCCATTCTGTTTCAGTTTCGAAATACCTTTTCCGTTTACCGCCGGATTCGGATCCGCCATTCCGATTACTACCCTGCCTATTTTGTTTTCCAGGATCAGGTTGGTACATGGTGGCGTTTTTCCGTAATGATCGCAAGGCTCCAGGGTAACATAGAGGGTTGAACCTTCAATAAGAGGGCGATCGGAGGGAAGTACAGAACGGAAGGCATTCACTTCGGCATGGGGCCCGCCGAAATACGCATGAAATCCCGACCCGATGATCCGATCCCGGTTCACGATTACCGCGCCGACCATCGGGTTCGGATTGACCCATCCGGCCCCTTTACCGGCCAGCCGGATTGCAATCTGCATGAATTTTTGGTCGGAGGTCATGGGGAAAAAAAGGGATTGACTGAATGATTGATTTATTTATTGAGTGAATGAGTGATTGAGTGAATGAGTGATTGAGTGAATGAGTGAAACAATTATTAAAAATTCAAACCAGGCATTAGGCATTGGCCATTTGAAAATAGGCAATAGGCAATAGGCAATAGAGAATAGGGGAAAAGCAATAATTAAAATTTTTCACATTCTCAAATCCTCAAATCGTTTTCCGTTTTCAATTTTCCATTGTCCATTGTCAATTGTCCATTGTCCATTGTCAATTTTTTTCTCTCCTTGGTAAAAAAAAGCCCTGTCACAAAATTGCAACAGGGCATGAATCTATTTAATTCTCAAATATATTTCAAATTAAACAGGTTTCTTCTTCCATCCAGACTATACTGTCGGTGTCGTAGTTTCAACGACTCGTTTCACGGTCGACCGGGATTGAAGAATCCCTGATCTTTCGGGAAATCGCGGACTTTACCGCCGGTCGGGAATTTCACCCTGCCCTGAAGAACCAGAATCTATTTTTAGGAACACATCTGTGATATTCACAGCAAATATACAACGATTATTTAATTGTGAAAAGATTCACAGATTTTTTATCCTTATTGAACGATCAGTTTGGCGGTTGATACCTGCTTACCGGTTTTGAGTTGAACGACGTAGATTCCTTTGGAGAATCCCGTCAGATCCATCCGGTGTGCAATGGCTTTGCCGGTGCCTTCGAAGTCGTTCCTGTACACCTGTTTCCCGTCGACCGTGGTAAGGGTCAGTGTTGCAACCGATTTCCCGATGCCATTCATGGTAATGGTTACATTGTTGTGGGCCGGGTTGGGTTGCAGGCTGATTCCGGGTTCGGTAGCGATAGCTTCGTTCATTCCCGTACACTGATCGAAAATAATATGTCTGGCGCTGGTCACGTTACCGGTGCACGGAAGGTTCGGGATGGCAACCAGGGTCAGATCCACGGAGCCATTCAGTTTATCGGCCAGGGTTGGATGATACACGGTATTGAGTGCGCTGTTGTTGTCAAAGTTACCTGTTCCGGAGGTGATCCATCCGATGGCTTTGTAGTTGGTGGCGGTTCCGTGAACGTCGATGGAGGTCAGGTACCAGCACAGTGTGGTATCGTTACCGGCTGAGACATTGGGCAGCGGTGCGGTGTTCACAGTAACCGTGTCATACCTTGTCAAAGCGCCGTCGCTTGTGGCAACGATATATTTTGTAGTATCCGAAGGGGCTGCTTTGGGGTTTTGCAGGGTGGAGGTGAATCCGGCGGGGATGGAGCTCCATTGATAGGTATAGGTTCCCGATCCGCCATTTGGCTGGACGGTAAGCTGGGTTGAATCGCCGACACAAATCAGGGGCGGGTTGGCGGAAGCCACGGTCGAAAATGCATTGCTGAAGGAGAAGGAGGCGATCCTTGTTTTCCAACTTGCAGATGAGGTGGTTGAATAATATTGCTGGGTGTACCAGAATTTTCCCACTTCCGAGGGATCTGCGGTCATGGCGCTGTAATCGCCCCAGCGGCCGCTGTTATCAGTTTGGGATCCGCCTCCGTTCATGATTCCGCGTTCGGCAATGGTCATCTGTCCAAGGGGATCATTGGCCAACCGGCCGGTATAACGGATTGAGGGAAACATTGTTGAGCCGCTGATAGAAAACCCGAGTGCAATATTTCCGGCGGAATCCATAGCGATGCTACCCATCCACCGGTAATTTCCATCGCTTGGAGCATAGGTTCCCTCCTGGTGAAGTGTCCAAAGGTTCGCGGGTTTCCGGAGTTCCATCCATCGAATTCCGGCAACACCGCCAACGTTGGCAGTCGTGCTGAGGAGCATCGAAGAATAACCTGTGAAGGTACGGTAGGGCATACGGAACATGATCCGGCGACCGGCCATTACATCCAACTTCTGACTGGTATTCTTCTGAGGGACCACATTACTGCTCGACCAGACGTTGAAGGAGGTGATGAAGACGGTATAATTCTGATTAAATGTTGAGTTTGCCGGTGTGACCCAATCGACCACAAAATCATAAATTTTTACAGAGTTGGAGGTAAGATAAGCAACCGGACAGGGAGTCCCGGCCGGAGGAAAATCGCTGTCGCAATCGGCCGAAAGAGCACCTTCCGCTGATGACGGGAGGTTGAACATCACCATCGAAGCAGTCTGATCGCCAACCAGCATCTTGGCTCGGTCCAAAGCTATGGCCGACATTCCCTGCCACGAAAGAGAACCAGCGCTGAAACGGCGGATGGTCATGTAATAACCATCATTCCAAACCGAAAGTTTCGGATAATCGGGCATGGAGGAGAACTGAAACTGGTAACGGTACCAGGAACCGGTCGGATCATTGGTCTGTGATATGGCCACGTTTTCATAGAACGGACCATTCGGGTAATTGGGAAGGCTGAACTGGCTGAATAACCAACGGTCGGCATTCTCATCGTACAGAACCACCGCATCACCGTCGTTGCTGTTGTTAGGTAATCCATTAAAAATCACGCTGTTGTTAGTCGGTCCAAGGATTTTAACCCCGGTCTTGTTGTAAATGGCATATTTGGTATTGACAACCTGGAAATAGTGTGAAGGGCCCACTTCGCCGTCTGTATCCGGGGGAAGAGAATAGTTGGCGCCGACTCCGTCGAAATTCTGAATGGTAGTATCGGTAAGTGTTGTACCGATCCATCTCTGGCGTACTGCATCCGGTTTCATGTAATCCGGAACATCGGGTTCAGGTGAAACCGTGTTGAGTTTGTTTTTGACAATACCGCTTTTCCACGATGGATCGGTTGCATCGTTTTTCTGAACCATGTCGCGAAGGGGCGGCGAAACGTCGAAATAGACGGCTTTCATAACGGTCGGAATCTGTGGTGCATCCTGAGCAGAAAGCTGAAAGGCGCAAATGAGCAGGAGTGCCAGGAGAAGGGTGATTTTTTTCATGTTGAGATGGATTGTTTTGAAATTAAGGGTTAGTTTTCAGTATTTTATCAACTTTTGGATTTGTTGGGAAACACCCGCAGTCAAACGAACCAGATAAAGCCCGTCAGGAAGTCCTGATATGTCAATTCGTTCGGTTTGTTTCCCGGTAACCGGTCTGAAATATTCAGATTGAACGATAACGCCACGGGTGTTCAGTATATCAATTTGTACCGGTTTATGATCTGTTTCCGTGATTTGAATGTTCAGGAATCCGGAGGCGGGATTCGGATTTATGAAACAAGATGTTTCAGAAACCGGATATATAGCGGAGGTTGAAGGATTATATTCTGATATTTCAAGTGTTGACAATTTGGTAACGGATTTACTTACCGTGAAAGCTCCGTAAATCGTCACCGTTCCGGTTCCGGCTAACGGAGCAGTCCACCCGAATGTCCATGTTGAAGGGTTTGCAGAGGGAGAAGAAACCTGGGTGACATACTTGGAACCTCCCACCAGTTTTGAACCGGTTCCGGCAATCAGGGTGCCGAGCTGTGCACCGGCCTGGTCCTGGGGTGAAACCTCAAATCCCTTTTTCCCCGAACCGGAAACGGTAACGGTTATGCTGTAGGTGGTACCAGGAGTGTAACCTTCGGGAGGAATGTCGGAAGTGATCCAGTCCGAAACCGTTGATGCAGACCCGCCATGACAGGCTACACAGTCATGTCCGTCGCCCGGGGACCCGGTGTATCCCGCCGGAGATCCTCCTTGATAATCACTCTGTTCATCTCCGCTGAAAGAGACTGTCAGCAGCGAAACCACAGTCAGTGCAGGGATGAGAACGAACAGTTTTCTTTTCATAAAAGTTCAGGGAACAAACCGACTGCAAAATTACAAAAAACTTCTTTACCTTTGAGGATTGAATCACGATTATTTGACAGGTATTTATTTATCTTAATGTATTCATAATTAGGATAAACAATCATCATTCTGAAATATTAACGTATATGAATATAATTATTACAGGCGCCGGTCGCGGAATCGGATCTGAACTGGTGAAGATACTGGCACGCCATAAGCAGAACCAGATCATCGCTGTTTCCCGGAATGGGAAAGCCCTGAAGGAGTTGCAGGCTGAATGCATCAAACTCTATCCCGACACGAAGGTGATCCCCTATGAATTTGACCTCAATCAGTTTGAATTTTATCCCTTTATCGTACAGCGGCTTGAGACCTTTATTCATAAATGCGACATCCTGATCCACAACGCGGGCCGTTTGATCAACAAGCCCTATGAAAAGTTCGAACTTTCCGATTTTGATGAAACGGTCAATGTCAACTTCAAAGCTCCCTTTTTCCTTACCCAGGCCCTTCTGCCCATCCTTAACAGGGGAGCGCATGTCGTGAACATTGGAAGTTACGGCGGGGTGCCTGCAACGCGGAAATTTCCGGGTCTTGCCGCGTACACTTCCAGTAAGGGGGCCCTTCATATTCTGACGGAGATCCTGGCCACGGAACTCGCCGGGTTGGAGATCAAGGTTAATTGTCTGGCGCTTGGATCAGTACAAACGGAGATGTTCACCCGGGCCTTTCCGGGTCAGAAAGCCGCGCTGAACCCGGTACAGATGGCGCAGTTTATTGCCGATTTCGCCATCACCGGGCATAAAACCATGAACGGGCAAGTAATCCCGGTTGCCCTTGCGGAGGTCTGACAATCAGGATCAGAAATAGTCTTCACTGCTTTAAAGGTAATCTTCCTTACCCCGTAACCCGAAAGGTTCCATTGCCCGGTTGTAGATGCCGTGGACATAAGCAATGGTCATCCCGTAGTTTGATACCGGAATTCCCGCGTCGATTGCGGGCTTCAGCCGGTTGATGATCTGCCTTCTCGTAATCATGCATCCGCCGCACTGGATCACCATGGCGTAATCGGTGATCGGGCGGGGAACTCTGTTCAGCCCTGCAACCACTTCGAATTCCAGGTTTTTACCGGTAAACCCGGAGATCCACCGGGGAATTTTCACCCTGCCGATGTCGTCGCATGAAACATGGTGGGTGCATGATTCGAGGATCAGGATCCGGTCGCCTTCACGAAGTTTTGAAATGTGCGGTGTTCCTTCGGCATAATGTGCGAAATCTCCTTTCTGGCGTGCCAGAAGAATGCTGAAACTTGTCAGCAGGATGTTTTTTGGTATGGCCGCATCGGCTTTTGGAAAGACCTGGCTGTCGGTGACCACCAGTACCGGCTTGGGATTCATCTTTTTGAAAAAGGCATCAACTTCACGTTCCTTGCAGACCACAGCAATGCCGTCGTGGTCAAGAACATCGCGTATCACCTGTACCTGGGGAAGGATCATCCTCCCCTCAGGCGCTTCTATATCGATGGGGGTGATGAGCAACACGACGTCGCCGTAAGAGATCAGGTCGCCGATCAGCGTTTGTTTACGATACGCGTTTTCCGGCATGTCTGTCTGAATCCGCTGTACCAGGGGCCGCATGGTGTCGGCCTGCCGGGCGCTGACTTCGAGCGCTGTGGATCCTGTATTTACGCGGATCGCTTCAGCAATGGCGGGTGAAAGTTTCTCCTCATCCGACTTATTGTGAACGACGATAAAGGGCAGATCCAGTTTCTGAAACTCAGAGATCAGATTCAGTTCGGGTTCTCCGAATTGATTGTGTGCCACGACCAGAATGGCAAAATCAATGATCTTCAACACATCGAGCGATTTCTCAATGCGCTTTCTCCCCAGATCACCGGTATCGTCGATACCTGCCGTATCGATCATGACGACAGGTCCTGCCCCGGGAATTTCGATCGATTTTTTAACGGGATCGGTGGTGGTGCCCGCGAGATCTGAAACGATGGCTGTCTCCTGACCCGTCAGGGCATTGATCAGTGAACTTTTTCCGTTGTTCCTTCGTCCGAAGATCCCGATGTGGGGCTTGTTGTCGCGGCCTTTGCTGTTCATGGTTTTTTCTGGCTGTTCGGTGTTTCTGAAATTCTTTATTCCTGGTTTCTGTTGCTCTTTTCCCCGCCGGTTACCCTGGAAATGATTTCCGATGCGGTTTCTTCAACAGGTCTTTGCCCGTCGATCCAGCAAATCCGTATTCCCCTGCGTTCCATCCCCCGGAACCAGGTCATCTGTCGTTTCGCGAACTGCCGGATTGCAATATTCAACTTTTCCTCCATCTCCTGAAATGTGATTTTTCCGGTCAGATACAGGGTTGTGAACCGGTATTCAAGTCCATAGCGGATAAGCCGTTCGGGCGTGATCCCGGAGGCGAGCAGCCGTTCGGTCTCTTCGATCATACCGGTGTGAAGCCTCAGGGTGAGGCGTTCTGAGATGCGTTGCATCTGAAGGGGACGGGGAATGGATATTCCAAAAATATGCTTCCGGAGATCAGGTATGGTCTTCGGCAGGTATCCCGAAGAATCGGTCCGCGATCGTTTAGCGATGCGGATTGCCTTGATCAAACGTTCCCGGTCTTCGAGATCTGTCTTGTTATGGAGTTTCTTCATGGAACGCAGCAGGTCGGTGAGCTCTTCGTCGGACATCTTTTGCAGTTTATCCTTCGGGGAATCTGTTTCGGAAACATCGGTCAGATGATAGTCGCTCAGGATGCTGTCGAGATACATACCCGATCCCCCGCACATAATGGGCACCTTTCCCCGGGATAGGATTTCTTGCCAGGCTTCAAGAAAATCATTCCGGAATTCAAAAATGTTGTATTCATGACCCGGTTCCCTGATATCGATGAGATGAACCGGGATATAAGCCAGCAGATGCAGGAGATCGGCCGTATCGTGGATATGATAA
>SACF01000215.1 GCA_009928665.1 Alphaproteobacteria bacterium | reverse complement strand
GTATTGCACGGTGGCCCCCCTTAGTCATGATAAAGAAATGTTGGAGGGAACCATGGCTTTGACTCGGCTGAAAGCCCCCATTCTGATGTATCCCATGCCCGCGAGTGGGAGCACGGGGCCCGCCAGCTTATATGCCAATATCGCTTTGGCAAACGCGGAAATTCTATCCAGCATTGTTATTTTTCAAGCCACCACGCCAGGGACACCTCTCATTTATGGCGCGGCACTAGGTGCCATTGATCGGAGAAGCGGTGCATACCTGGAAGGTAGTGTAGAAACGGCATTGCAACTTACTGCCATGACCCAAATGGGAAAGTATTACGGATTCCCTACCATTGTGGCAGGATGTTTAACGGATGCCCATGAGATGGGATTTCAAGCCGCTATGGAAAAGACATTAACCTGTCTTCCATTGGTGCTGGCCGGATGTGATGTTGTGCAGGGTGCGGGATTCCTGGAAAGCAGTATGACGCTATGTCTGGAACAAATTTTGCTAGATGGAGAAATATTGAAGTGTTGCCAACGAATGGCAAGAGGTGTGGACACGGATCCGGAAAAAGCATTGATGGAAGCAATAGGCAGGGTAGGCCCTGGGGGACATTTCCTAAAAGAAAAAAGCACCAAGGCTTTGTTCCGCTCCGATGAGTATTTTAGTCCATCCCTTAGCGTGAGAGAGCCATATGAATCCTGGGTTTCTTTGGGTTCACCGGACATGATTCGCCAGGGAAGAGCGCAAGTGGAGAAAATTCTGGAAAAAGAGATTACCCACCCAATTCCGGAACAGACGGAAAAAGTGATTCGTGAAATTATGGAAGAAGCGGGGAGAGAATTGTAATGGGAGGAATTATTTGATGAGGAGAAACATGAAAGAATGGCAAGCTCAGGCGGTGGCTTCTGAGAGAAAAAAACCATTCCCTATTTTGTCTTATCCAGCAATCCAAGATATGAAAATTTCTCTGGAAAGTTTAGTGAAGAGTGGGGATCATATGTCCAGAGCCATGGAAATCATCTCGGAAAAGACAGACATGATGGCGGCCATCGGGTTTATGGATCTTTCCGTGGAAGCGGAGGCTTTCGGATGTGATGTAAAATATTTTGAAGGGGAGGTTCCTACAGTGAAGGGGGTTTTGGTAACCAATCAACAGGACGCGGAAAACCTTTCCGTGCCGGAAGTGGGGGAAGGGCGGACCGGTGAATTTCTGTATGGAATCGAGAAGGCGGTAAATATCATTCACCATCGGCCCACATTTGCGGGAATGATTGGGCCGTTTTCCCTGGCGGGACGATTGGTAGATGTAAATAAGGCGATGATTTACTGTAAGAAGAATCCGGAGATTCTGGAGTCAGTTCTAGAGAAGGCGACTTCATTTTTGGTAATGTATGCCAAGGAATTTAAGAGATTGGGTGCAAACGGGGTTTTTATCGCAGAGCCATTGGCGGGATTGCTTTCTCCTGTGTTAGCTCAGAAATTTTCGGAACCGTACATCAGGTTTATCGTAGAACAAGTGCAGGACCAGGAGTTCCTCGTTTATTATCATAACTGTGGTCCATCCGCGGGAAAAATGGCAGAATCCCTGGTTACCACCGGATG
>SACF01000214.1 GCA_009928665.1 Alphaproteobacteria bacterium | reverse complement strand
GTATTGCACGGTGGCCCCCCTTAGTCATGATAAAGAAATGTTGGAGGGAACCATGGCTTTGACTCGGCTGAAAGCCCCCATTCTGATGTATCCCATGCCTGCTAGTGGGAGCACGGGGCCTGCCAGCTTATATGCCAATATCGCTTTGGCAAACGCGGAGATTCTATCCAGTATTGTTATTTTTCAAGCCACCACACCAGGGACACCTCTCATTTATGGCGCGGCACTAGGGGCCATTGATCGGAGAAGCGGTGCATATCTGGAAGGTAGTGTGGAAACGGCATTGCAACTTACTGCCATGACCCAAATGGGAAAGTATTACGGATTCCCTACCATTGTTGCAGGATGTTTAACGGATGCCCATGAGATGGGATTTCAAGCCGCTATGGAAAAGACATTAACCTGTCTTCCCTTGGTGTTGGCCGGATGTGATGTTGTGCAGGGTGCGGGATTCCTGGAAAGCAGTATGACTCTATGCCTGGAACAAATTTTGTTAGATGGAGAAATATTGAAGTGTTGCCAACGAATGGCAAGAGGTGTGGATACGAGTTCGGAGAAAGCATTAATGGAAGAAATAGGCAGGGTAGGCCCTGGGGGACATTTCCTAAAAGAAAAAAGCACCAAGGCTTTGTTCCGCTCCGATGAGTACTTTAGTCCTTCCCTTAGTGTGAGAGAGCCATATGAATCCTGGGTTTCTTTGGGTTCACCGGACATGATTCGCCAGGGCAGAGCGCAAGTGGAAAAAATTCTGGAAAAAGAGATTACCCATCCAATTCCGGAACGGACGGAAAAAGTGATCCGTGAAATTATGGAAGAAGCGGGGAGAGAATTGTAGTGGGAGGAACTATTTGATGAAGAGAAACATGAAAGAATGGCAAGCGCAGGCGGTGGCTTCTGAGAGAAAAAAACCATTCCCCATTTTGTCTTATCCAGCAATACAAGACATGAAAATTTCTCTGGAAAGTTTAGTGAAGAGTGGAGATCATATGTCCAGAGCCATGGAAATCATCTCGGAAAAAACGGACATGATGGCGGCCATCGGGTTTATGGATCTTTCCGTGGAAGCGGAGGCCTTCGGATGTGAGGTAAAATATTTTGAAGGGGAGGTTCCTACGGTAAAGGGGGTTCTGGTAACCAATCAGCAGGACGCGGAAAATCTTTCCGTGCCGGAAGTGGGAAAAGGGCGGACCGGTGAATTTCTATATGGAATCGAGAAAGCGGTAAATATCATTCACCATCGCCCCACATTCGCAGGAATGATCGGGCCATTTTCCCTGGCGGGACGTTTGCTAGATGTAAACAAGGCGATGATTTACTGTAAGAAGAATCCGGAGATACTGGAGTCAGTTCTAGAGAAGGCGACTTCATTTTTGGTAATGTATGCCAAGGAATTTAAGAGATTGGGTGCAAACGGCGTTTTTATCGCAGAGCCATTGGCGGGATTGCTTTCTCCTGTGTTAGCTCAGAAATTTTCGGAACCGTACATCAGGTCTATCGTAGAACAAGTGCAGGACCAGGAGTTCCTCGTTTATTATCATAACTGTGGTCCATCCGCGGGAAAAATGGCAGAATCCCTGGTTACCACCGGATG
>SACF01000213.1 GCA_009928665.1 Alphaproteobacteria bacterium | reverse complement strand
CGGCGGCAATGCCCAACTGGTATTGGAAGATTCGGAGAAACCACTGGAATCTGAAATTGATATCATCGCACAACCCCCGGGGAAAAAGCTCAGTAACATCAGTCTCCTGTCTGGAGGAGAGAAGACCATGACCGCCATTGCACTTATGTTCGCTGTATTAAAAACCAAGCCCACACCCTTCTGTATACTAGACGAAGTGGAAGCGGCCTTGGATGAAACCAATATCAATCGTTTTATAAAAACCCTTCATCACTTTGAGGATGATATTCAATTTACTCTGGTGACTCATCAAAAGGCCACCATGGAGCATGCGGATACATTGTATGGTGTCACCATGGCGGAGCAGGGAATTTCAAAAGTAATTTCTCTGAAGCTAGGGGATGAGTTTGACTTGGGAGAAAATTAATGGAGTACGAAAAGAAATCGTTTTTTGGTAGACTTAGTGAGAGATTAACGGACACCATCATGGCTAGAGGCAAAGTAGATGAGGACATGATGGAGGAATTAGAAGAGGTTTTGATTACCTCTGACATTGGTATGGAAACCACATTAAAGATGATGGAGCAGCTTCGGCAAATCATCAAAACAGAGGTGTTGGTAAATCCGGAGAACATAAAGAAGCACCTGAAAGAAATTATGATTGGGATTGTTGACAGAGAGGAGTTGTCCTTGATCACGAAAGAACGTCCGCTGGTAATTTTAGTGGTGGGGATAAATGGCGGTGGAAAAACTACCACCATAGGCAAACTGGCCTACTTGTTAAAGAAACAAGGAGATGGAATTTTGTTGGCAGCAGCAGACACTTTCCGAGCTGCCGCTTCGGATCAGTTGGAGATTTGGGGAGAGCGAAATGGAATCGCCACCATTCGACACAAAGAGGGAGCGGATCCTTCGGCGGTGATATTCGATGCCATTGCCTCCGCCAAGGCCAGAGGGACCAGTGTGTTAATCGTGGATACGGCAGGAAGACTGCAGAACAAGAAAAACCTCATGCTGGAATTGGAAAAAATGAACAAGGTCATCACCCGGGAATATCCGGATGCCGCCCGGGAGACGTTGCTGGTGTTGGATGCTACCACAGGAAAGAATGCGGTGTCCCAAGCCAAGGAGTTTTCTCAAGTATGTGATTTGTCAGGAATGGTATTAACCAAATTGGATGGTACCGCAAAAGGAGGCATCGTGTTCACCATTGTGGACGAACTGAACCTTCCGGTTAAGTTTATCGGTGTGGGAGAAAGAATAGAGGACTTGAAGCCATTTGTGGCAGAAGAGTTTGTAGGAGGAATATTTGATGAGTAAACCCATCGTGGCGGTAGTAGGCCGTCCTAATGTGGGGAAATCCACTTTTTTTAATAAGGTGGTAGGACAACGCATTTCTATCGTGGAGGATTCTCCCGGGGTAACCAGAGATCGAATTTATGCAGAAGCGGAATGGAGCGGAAAGGAATTTGCGCTCATTGATACGGGGGGGATCGATCCGAATACCCAGGACATTATTTTTTCTCAGATGCGGGTCCAGGCAGAAATTGCCATGGAAATGGCAGATGTGATTCTATTTATGGTGGACGGGAAGGATGGATTGACCACGGCAGA
>SACF01000042.1 GCA_009928665.1 Alphaproteobacteria bacterium | reverse complement strand
GTAATTCGAACGGTTATAGAATTTGAGATGGAGGAAGGTGGTGTTTTTAAAAGCAGTGTCGCCGGGACGGTCGAAGGCATAAGCCATCCCGTGTACCTCGACTTTCAGCTTCACGCCGGTAGATTCGGCATGGTATCCGTGATCGTCGTTGTAGATGAAGAACAGCGCCTGGTCGCCCCTGATTTCGGGATAATCGCCGTCATAAGGCTCATATTTGCCATTCGCGTTACGGTCGGAAAAGGGAGCCAGTTGTGCGGCCTGTCCCAACGAAATATCCCCGTGGGCAGGCCAGGTGAGGATATCAACCGGGGCTACATATCCCGGTTCCCAAAAGTGGGCACGGTGGTAATCGATTTCCGATTTATTGATCTTCCATACCCGGTTCCAGATCGTATCCTGGATAGCATTGTATCCTTCAGGATTGCTGACCGGTCCGGCCCAGAAATCATTCTTTAGGCCCGCTGCACCACCTGTTCCCTGACGGTATTGTTCACCCGCAAAATGGAGGGTATTGCCGGGATCCATCCCCCCGATCCAGGAAGTGTTCGCAAACAAGGTCGTCTTTCCGCTTCCTTTGGGTACTTCGTATTCGGCATTTTCCTTGAAAAAGTGAAGCCCGCTCGATTTGAACAGGGCCTTTACATTGTTGATGTCGAGATAATCGGCGCTGCGGTCATGGTTTCGTACAACAACCAGACCGGCTTGCGAATATGTTCCCTTGGTGACATCCCAAATTGTATATCCCCTTACCGTGGTCCCCGGGAAGCCCCATTGTTCGATAAGAAACGTGCACGTATTATCGGGGTTCGGCTTCGTTTGAACGGGATAGTTGTGCGGGCCTGTTAAAATGATCCTGACCGAATCGTCGGCCGGCACGGTATCGTTGGCCAAAAGGTTTACCGTTACCTCGACTCCCGGCGTTATATCGACGGTATCGTTGACCACAACCGGGATCTGACCATTCAGCAACGGAGGAAGGAGCAGGAGGCTCAACAATGCAAAGAACCATCCTGATTTTATAATGTTTTTCATAAGGGAAAGGATTAAAAGGTGAAGGTACAGGAGATAAAATAAAATTAATTTTTGATCATATCACAAAGATATAAGTTTTTAGGAGTATTGTCAAGTAATTCATGAACGAAATATTGAGATCGCGAAAAAAATTCAATGTAGGCGTTGGCCATTAGACATTAGGAGAAAAAGCTCAAGGCTCAAGGCTCAAAATTCAAATTCTCAAATTTTCACATTAGCACATTCTCAAATCCTCAAATCCGCACAATCGGCTCAGTTACTCTTCACACACATTACCGGAAGTCCGGCCTGTTTCGGAGTGGCTCCGTTCATCATGTTCGGTTTTATTTCAATCGGAACGAGCAAAGAAAGGAGAGGTTCCGGTCGGGAATGCCGATACCTTTGGGAATGTGGTTGACGGGGCAACCGCCGAAACAGACCAGGTTGCTCCAGTAATCGGCCTGGGCAAAATGTTTCACCGGGAAACCCGTCAGGAGAAGGATTACCAGGAATTTCATACTGGGCCCCCGACGGGGTCGGATATGAGGATCTTGAAATTATTCTCCGATTCCTATTGAATGACGATCTTTTTGATGATGCGTTCTCCACCCGTTCGGATCTCGGCAAAGTAAAGACCGGGTTCCAGGCTGGCTCCGGCAAGTGATAATGGTAGCACCTGGTTTTTGGTTCCCGACACCTCGAGCCGGTACACTTCAACACCATCGAGGTTCCGCAAAATAAGTTCAACCGGTCCGTCGGCCAGTGGATCCACGAGGATACGTACCTGGGATTTGGTTCCCGGGTTGGAGCAGACTACGGTCCTGACTGCAGGATTTCCGCCCGGGCCGGGGTCTTCGGCTATTTTGGGCATCGTGAATTTCCAGATGGGCGACCAGATCAACTCATGGTTCGCATCGTAAGCCCGCACCGACCAGTAATAGGTGACTCCGGGCTCCGGCCTGAAGTCGGTCACGCTGACCTCCGTGGCATCTCCCAGCTTTCTGCGGTATACCGAGTTGTAGCCTTCAACCCAGGAGTTTTTCGAGATAAAGAGTTCGTAATCGTAAAGCGTTCCTTCGCTCGGGCGCCAGGAGAAAATGGTGCCGGTTGTATCGTACAAGGCCTGGTTTGCCGGCGATACGTTGTCGAGCGACTGGTAGGCAGTATTCACCACCCAGGCCAGATACCACGGGGTTTGGCCGGCACAGCTGTCGAGATACCACCAGTGGTGCTTTTCCGGGGCCAGGAAAAAAGCATCCATGCTGAGAGAAGTCAGCTTGATCCCTTCGGCGCTGGAGTAAAGGTTCACAATCGATGCCGAAATACAGTGGTTGTATTTTGTTGTGGTTGTGGTCTCGTTCTTCAGGGTACCGCTGTAACCGGTCGACAAATAGACTTCCATCTCGCATATCTTGGGGATCTTGATCGTTGCAACGCCTGCCTCAACCTCGAAATCCCAGTGGTTGGTCATGGAGGTCACGGTTACGGTGTCCTGTGCAACGGAAATATCACCATGATTCCCATTATTCCCATTGTACCATGCGAGATGGAGGCACGACCGCAGACCGTACACCGTGATGGCTGAATCCAATTGGGGCCGTGCGTCGAGTTTCCAGGAGTTGAGATTCGACCCGTTTGGTTCCGCAACGTTGAAAGGGAAACTGTTCAGGGGTTTGTTCACCAGTTTCGGGAACATGTTATAGGTATGAAAAAGGTATTGGAAAGTACCTGGGATGGGATACTGCTGCGTGTTAAAATCCCACCAGGGATAAAGCGAATAGGAAAACCGTTTCATTTGTGGAACGAGGTATAAAAGCTTTCCATAATCCTGGAAATCTTCGTAAAGCTCAATGGGCTGCTCGTAGGTAACGGTGGTATCGCTTGATGTGGTCGTTGAAGATTCCCAGGCCGCAGAATATTTGAATGACTCGCTGTTCCCTTTGTATTTGTTATCGTGGATGGAGGTCATTTTAATTTTTTCGCCGATGCTCCATTCATTTTCGCTGGAATTCATGAATTCGGTTCCCACCGATTTCTCTGATGAAAGCGTGATTTCGGTAGGAGGATGAGGCACTACGTAGATCCTGTCCCAGGTTTCCCAGTCCATCGATACGGGAGGCGGGCCATCGAGAATGGCGCTCAGGGTCCACAGACTGCTGATACCCTTGTAACCGCTGACCGGATCATCGTTATCCAGATCAGGACTATCGACCGTCTCTTCATCCAGCATCTGCCATTTATCCGATTCAAACATGCAGCCGTGAAAATGCCTGTTCTCATCGGGATATACGATCCATACGTATTGATCGAACCCATCGACGCCATCAAGGTAGGTCGTGTTGTCTTTAGGAAACAACTGGAATGAGGCGTACAGGTGATAATTACTGGAAACGAGATGCGGCCCGTTGTTGGTGGGCACTGCGATATTTCCCGAGGCCTGCTGAATGAACTGATCGTTCTCAACCCTGTACTCAATATACCAGACATGATAGGTGCCATCGCTGTATTTAAGTTGACTTTCGCCCCACAGGATCACCCGGTCGCCGGAGTTCTTGTTAGTCATGTCGTTGGCGCCGCGTTTGGCCCGGATGGTCCCCGCTGAGAGCGCTGATCCACCCGTCGGATTATTGGTGAAAGGCGAAGTGGCACTGCCGATAAGCGACGACCAGGTGAAGGTCCTTTTATTGCTGGTGGAGAGCCCGGGCAGAAATTTTCCGAACTGAACGTTCCCAAGCTGATCGTAGAAAGTAGCCACGATATAGTTATTGCCGCTGGTATCGATGCGGGTCAGCAAGCCGCCCAGATAGGGAAGCTGCGCCGGCAGGGTGGGCACGATATCGTTACCGGTCCTCCCGAATTTACCGGTTGTCGTACTGTACGAATACTCCTGGATCACCCAGTGCGGCGTCGACGTCGATTTATCCCAGGCGAAGAAATACATCAGACTGTCAAACTGAAATCCGCCCTGCTTCAGTACCGTTGATACAGGCTTGATGGTACTGTAGTAAGTAAAACACTTTTTGTTTACATCAGCGGGCAGTTCGGCGTAACACTCATAGCTTTCGTTTGCCGGATCGGGGTCATGTTCTCCCTGATCGGCCGACCGGATGTGCATGAAAAACCAAGCGGTGCCGGCGTAAGTGAAAGTGAATGCCCTGCCGAGAACGGCGCCCTCGTCGTACGAACAACCTTCGCTTGGGAAGTTGAATTCGATCCGGTTGTCATGGTCCGACGACGGGCCTACCTTATAATCGTCGAGGTTAACATCGGCAAGGTTTGTCGTATTATGTTCGTTGATCTGGTACATGTAAGCATGACCACCTTTCCGGGTTCCGTTACCCTGGTAATTGAAAACATGGAGATAGCCGTTATAGGCCAGGAATGCTGTCCCGATTCCCTTGTCGCACCAGTCGCGGTGGTTGTCGTCGGCCCAGGTATAATCGGGGACCAGGTCGGTGGAAGTTGCGGTCGATTGTGCACCTGCACAGGCTGCCATCAGCGTGAAGAGGATGCAGAATATCTTTTTCATGGATGTTCGGGTTATAATTTGAGTGGATTAAAAGTTAAAATGAACGCCCCCGGTAACAGAGAGATCATTGCCGATCTCCGATTGTGCAAAGAGGGTCAACTGTGGGATGATATCCCACGATGCTCCCACAGCGCCGGCAAATAATGACCGGGTGACTGCTCCTGTCTTTATCTCCTCAATGATCTCCTCGCCCGGCTGACCTTCATAGTAGTGCCGGGTATAGTCGTGCCATGACCAGAAGGCATAGAAGCCGGGGCCGGCGTAAATAGTGACGGGACCAGTCACAAACCGCGCCAGCAGACTCACTTTTCCATACAGGTTTCTGTACTTGTGCTCCCTGGTTGATGTGAAATTAACAGGGTCGGGATAGATGGCGTCGCTAACGGAGGTCGACTTCCCCATCGACCCGACGATGTTTGGCTGCAGGGAAATGCCCCAGTGAGATGTGATCCGGTATCCGAGGTCGAATGCAAGTCCCAGGCAGGGTTTCGACAGGCCGGAATTGAATTTGAACTCCTGGGTTCCCGTGTTTTTGTTTTCGATGGTCGACAGATTATCCGCGATGCCAGCCAGGATCGAAGCGGTAAAGTTCCATTTTACATCCGGCTTGTTAACGATCCGCCAGCCGAATTCAGCCAGCAATGCATTGATATTCGAATGACGTTTAAAATCATTGTTTAGCTCGTCAAGTTCTTCCCCGGAGAGTTTGGTTTCGCCAAGATCCTGTCCAAACCAGACAGAATGAAGCGTCATGGAGGCCAGTTTCATGTCGGCCGACAGGTAGGTGTAAGTGACACCGGCGAAGAATTTTTTACTCTTCACCGCTTCCCCGGTCTGTTCCTGCGCGGTGGCACAGAAATACAGGGGGATACAAAACATCAGGCATAAGAAATGCTTCATAGTTTCATGTGTTAATGATTTTATTATTCATTGTGGATCCCGACGGGGTAGTGTGACCCAATCGGTGTAGTGGAACCCTGTCGGGGTCAGATAGGGCGGGATGCGCGGAATAAAACTGAACCCTCGGGATCATATTGATTAAGGAGTACTATATCGGGGTGGTAAAATTAATACGCACCAATCAGATATCCAAAAAAAATAAATTTAAAATGCAATCCGGGAAAAAATTGCCGGGCGAAGGTTTTCTTCAGACCATATTCTCAACGTTCCAGACAAATGCCCGGAGACCTTGTTCTTCAACCGTGTTGTTCAGGTTCCTGAGCTTTTCAAGCAACGGGGTCACTTTTTCATCCACGGTAACCACCAGGTGTGCGTTGTTCAGCTCAGGCCAGGTGTGGGTTCCCTCGTGCGGCATACCTTTTTCCGATCCCGTGCCGGCAATGTCGGTCCACCGCGTGAATCCCCGCAGCCTGAGGCTGCTTAAAACATCTTCGATATGGCCGGTGAGCGACTGGTTATATACAATGAATACTGCTTTCATATTACCCGTTTTTGATTTGTAGTTTTAACTGCGTTTTGCGTGCTCTTTTAATCTTACCCACCCCAAAAATGGTGTAGATGGTAGGGATCAGGATCAGTGTGACCAGGGTGGAGACGGTGAGGCCGAAAAAGATCGCGATGGCCATGGGCCTCCACATTTCCGAACCGCTTCCCCGGGTGATGATCATGGGGATCATGGCCAGGATCATGGTCAGGGAGGTCATCAGTACCGGTCGCAACCTCGAACGCCCCGCGGTGATCACTGCGTTTTTCATGGAGAGGCCGCGATCGGCTTCCAGGTTGGTATAGTCGACCAGGATGATGCCGTTCTTCACCACAATCCCGATCAGCATTACGGCCCCGATGAGCGAGATCACGCTGATGGTGGAATGAAATATGAACAGCCCGAGAAAGACACCCGTGAATGCAAATGGTATCGAGAACATGATGATGAAAGGCTCGGTGAGCGACTCAAACTGCGATGCCATCACGATGTAGACCAGGATCAGCGAAAGAAGGATCAGCAGGAAAAGACTTTGGAAGGAGTCCTTCATGTTTTCGGCGCTGCCCCCGAAATCGATGGAAACATCCGAAGGAATATTCATCGAGGGGAGTTGTTTTTCGATTTCTGCCTTGACGGTACCGACATCAGCCCCGGTGAGGGCCGCGGAAACCGTGACCACGCGGACCTTGTTTTCCCTTTCAATGTTGGGCGGCGAGTAAAAACGCTTCAACTGGGTGATTTCACTGAGCTTGATGATCTTTCCCTGTGGCGTCATGATACTGATGTTCTGGATGTCTTCGGTCGAACGCCTGAACTTCTCATCATACCTTACGATCACATCGTATTCATCGCCATCCTCCTTGTATTTTGTGGCGGTGAGGCCATTGATACGGTTACGGATGGCTGTGGCAACCATGGCTGTATTGAGGCCGAAAGAGGTCATTTTTTCATTGTCGACCACGAGCTGCATCTCCGTTTTTTCCCGGTCGCGGCTGATCAGGATATCACTGGTCCCTTTTATGGTCTTCAGGGCATCGGCAATTTTTTCAGAAATCACGTTGGTTTCATCAAAGTCGTTGCCGTATATCTTGACTTCAAGATTGTTGCCGCCTCCCATACCCATGGCGCCGGAAGAACGGGAACTTCCCGGATCGACATAAAATTTTTCAACTTCGGGGAGTTTTTCAATATCTTTCCGCATTTCCGTGGCAATCTCGAAGATATCCCGCTCGCGGTCTTTACGCTGTTTCATCTTAAAGGTGTAGTTGATGATGTAGTTGCCCGTCTCCGAAAAGATGGCTGCCAGGCTGCTCTCGTCGCCGGAACCCGCGCTCGAAGAGACAATTTCAATCTCAGGATACTTTACCCGGAAGACCGAATCAAGATACTGGGCTGTGATTACCGTCTCATCGAGGTTTGTGCCCTGCGCCAGCTTTACCTGCCCCGAAATCCGGTCGTTATCCGACGAAGGCATGAATTCCGATCCGATCACTTTGACCAGGAACAACGATGATCCGAAAACAACCACGGCGATGGCGATAACGGTCCAACGATGTCCGACGGCCCAGGTAAGCGTTTTGGCATAAAAAACATCCATCTTTTCAAGAACATTCTGGGAGAGCCAGTAAATCCTTCCTCCGAAACTTTTCCTGTCGGGGGTTTTCGCAGTAAGCATTTTTGATGACAAGGCCGGCACCAGGGTCATGGATACGATTACGGAGGTTGCAACGGTTATGGTGACAACCCAACCCAGCGGCCTGAAGAGGATACCGGTTATCCCGCCCAGCATGGTCAGCGGCAGGAAAACCGCGATAATGGTAAGGGTGGATGCGACGACAGCCAGGCTCACCTCGCTGGTTCCGAAAATGGCCGACTCCCTGGCAAATCCTCCCCGTTCAAGTTTTTTCGTAATATTTTCGAGAACCACAATCGAATCGTCGACCACCAGCCCGATCGCGATCGACAGGGATGATAAGGTGATGATGTTGATGGTTCCTCCCGAGAGGTACATATAAATAAACCCGGCGATGAGCGAGACGGGGATGGAGAGCGATATAATGAAGGTGGCCCTTCCGCGGCCAAGGAATACGAGTACGACCAGCACCACAAAGATCAGGGCATAGATCAGGGTCTCGGCCAGGTTATTGATGGAATTCATGGTACTGATCGACGAGTCCATCAGGATTTCAACCTTCACGTCAGGCGGAAGGGTCTTTTTGATCTCTTCGAGTTTCTTCTTGATTTTTTGGGCTACGGTGACCGTATTGGCATCCGACTGCTTCTGGATCATGATCCTGACGTTCTTGCCCCCGTTGGCGCGCTCGTAGGTTTTTACGTCTTTGAGCGTGTCGCGGACCGTCGCGATATCCCTGAGGTAAACCGTCTTTCCGTTGGCATTGCTTACAATGATGTTATTGACGATATCGCTGCTTTCGAATTCTCCCTGAAGTCGCAGGGGCAAATCCGACTTCCCCATTTCCAGGTTGCCCGAGGGAAGGCTGAGGTTGTTGGCTGCCAGAACGCCTGCGATCTGCTCAACCGTAAGGTTATAGGCATCGAGCCTCCGGGGATCTACGTCAATCATGACCGCCCGGATTGGGGCTCCAGTCTGAATGATGTTCCCCACCCCGTCGATGCGGTTCAGCGGCTGGATCAATTTTTTATCAAGGATGTCTTTGATGGCCCCGTAACTTTCGTTCGAGGTAACGCTGAACATGATCACCGGCATCATACTCGTGCTGATCTTGAAGATGGTCGGCGCTTCCACTTCATCGGGAAGGTTACGCTCGGCAAGTCCTACTGCATTTCGGACCTCGTTGGTGGCTTCGTCGAGATTGGTGCCCCACTCGAACTCAAGGGTCACCACCGAGATGTTGTCCTTCGACTTGGAGGTGATCTTTTTCAGGTTGGTGATCGATCCGAATCCATCCTCCAGCTTCCGGGTGATATTCTGCTCCACATCGAGGGCATTGGCCCCCGTGTAATAAGCGAAAACAGAGATATAGGGCGGATCAATTTTCGGAAAATAATCGACAGGAAGCTGAAAATAGGAGTACAACCCGAAGATAACGACCCCGATCAGGATCATGATGGTACTCACCGGCTTTTTTACAGATGTGCTGTACAGGCTCATGGTTCTCTTTTAAAATCATTAAACGTCATATTCACTGGCAGTGACCCTATTTGATGACCGAAACGGGAGTCTGGTTCACCAGTTTGTTCTGCCCTGTGGTGATTACCTCATCACCTTCCTTAATCCCGCTCAGAATCTCAGTCTTATCATCGATGATCCTGCCAATCTGTACCGACTGCTTGATCGCCTTGTTGTCCCTGTTCACAAACAGATACATGTCGTTGGTACCGGTCTGCTTGATGAGCGCGATGGTCGGGACCATCAATGCCTCTCCCCTGCCCAGGTCGAGTTTGATTTTGGCGAACATGCCGGGGCGCAGTTTCAGGTTCTCATTACCGATCTTCATCTCCACGGTGAATGTTTTCGTAAGGTTGTCGATGGTCGGATAGATCCGGTAGATCTCGCCCCTGAAGGTAAGATCGGGGTAGAGGTCGGCTTTTACTTCAGCCTTCATGCCGGTTCGGATGATGGGATAGTAGTTGGCAGAAATGCCGATCAGCGCTTTGAGGTTGTTGATCTGGACGATGGAGATGATGGCAGGTTTCCCGACTGAGGCCACAGGGGTTCCGGAATAGATCTCCCCGTCCTCAAAATACTTGCCGGAAACGACGCCTGTGAAAGGCGCCCTGAGTTGGGTGTTCTCCAGGAGTGAATTATAGGTATTCTCGGCCAGCTCGTAGGCCGATTTCATCTGGTCGTACTGTTGGTCCGCAATGCTCTTGGTCTTCTTCAGCGTATCGAGCCTTCTGAAATCAGCTTTGATCTTCATCAGGTTGATATGGGCCTGGTTCAGATTGGTGCGGTCCATCAGAACAACGATCTCTCCCTGTTTTACAAAGTCGCTGATCTCAACGTTGATCTTTTCGATCCGACCCGGGGCAGATGGAGCCAGATGAACCTCCTCGAAGGGATTCAGCGTGGCCGTGAATTCAATTTGGCGAATGATGGATTCCTTTGACACAACGGTCGTTTTTACCGGAACAAGCTGAACCTGGCCGGAAGTTGTTTGTTCGTTTTCATTTTTCTTTGAAGATGATGTGCAGGATACGCTCAGCATCAGGATGGCTGCGACAGACATCAGGGATAATAATTTAAGCGATTTCATAGAAATTCTGTTATAGTTTATTGTTCGTTTTTCTTAATGTCAGCTCCGCGTTAAGCAGCAGCATCAATACATTGGTGAAGTTGGTTTCGGCATTGAGGTAGTCGGTGTTGGCGCTGGTGAGCTCCAGTGTCGAAATCACGCCCTGTTGGTATTTCAGGTTCATTTTATCGAGGACTTCCCGGGCCACCTCCTTGTTGGTCTTCTGGTTCAGGTACTGTTCATACAGGTTCTGGTAATTGTACCGGAGCTGCCGTTCCTGTATGGTAAGTTGCTGCGAGAGGAGCGCTTTCGAGTTTTCACTCATGTCATACTCTATTTTAGCCTGTTTCAATTGCGCGAACCGCTGCCCTCCCGACAGGATCGGGATATTCATGGTGACCCCGAGTACATTTTTTGGACTGATATCGAAAAGTGGCTTTTTAATCTTCTCGGTATAGGAATAATAGGCGGCAAGTGTCGGAAGATAGCTTGATTTCTGCATTTGGATATTCTTTTTCGCCATCAGCTTCCGGGTCAGGATCATCTGGTAGTTCACGTTGTTTTGGATATTGAACGTGTCGGTAACCGAAGCGTTAAATATATACCTGAGGGCGATCTGGTCGAGATCGGAGGTGAGTTTGACGGCCTGCTGCGACTCAAGTCCCAGGTGAAGCCGCAGGAGGTTATACCCCAGCTCGAGTTCCCTTTCGGTCGATTTGATCTGGTTATCGACCGTGGTCACCATGACCGACAGTTTTTTCATATCGGTCTCTTCGAGGATTCCCGCGTTGACCAGGTTTGTCGTTTTTTCGAGGATCAGTTGAGCGTTGGCTTTATTTTCGCGGATGATATTCAGGATCCGCTCGTTGGCTAAAACGAGATAGTAGGCCTGGATGGTTTGCTCCTTGACGTCCAGCTCATCGTTGAGATAGCTTTGTTCGGTCATCTTTTTCGCCAGTTTGGAGAGCTGGACCCCGATGTAGTAGTTGCCGTTGAAGATAAGCTGGCTTACACTGACTTTAAAATCGCTCGACGGGGTGAACTTTATCGTGGATGCCGGCATCGATTCGCTGAGCTGGATCGAGGCAGTAGCCCCAAGATAATCCGTGTAGTTTACCGTTGCACTCGCCTGAGGCAGCCCGGCCGCGATGGCCTGCCGGATGGCCTGTGTCGATTTGTCGATGGCATACCTTGAATTGATCAGGGTCTTGTTGTAACGGATAGCATACTCAATCGCACTGTCGAGCGATAATTCCATGGGTGCCTGAGATCTGAGCGATAATTCCATGGGTGCCTGAGATCTGAGCGATAATGAAATCGCTGAAAGAGCTAGCAAGAGTATGGTCCGGAGTGACGTTTTCATTCGTAGGCTGACTTTTGATTGTTTATTCAATTTTTTTAGTTGACAAATAAAATAATATATATGTGTAACTGTTGCTTTTAACAACCATTATATTAAAAAAATTATAACCGGTTTGTGTTTTCGGTCAGTTGTTTGATCACTTTATAAAAAACTTTCAGGTCTTCTTCGTCAATTCCCTGATGGATCTCTTCGACAAGCTGTTTTCCGATTTCCTGGTAATTGCTGATCACCCGGGCGCCTGCCTTTGTGATCATCAGGCAGTTCTTCCGCCGGTCTTTCTTGTCGACCACCCTTCTGATCAGGTCTTTTTCCTCCAGTGAATCGATAATCCGGAGAACGACCGATTTATCCTTTTTCATCATCTCGGCCATGTCCTGTTGGATCACCTCCTCCTTTCGGTTGCTAATGGCAAAAAGCAAGGCAAACTGCTCGTGGGTGATTTTCACGGGTTCTACCGTCTGCTGTTCGATTCTTTTCATGAAAAGATGGAAGAGATCACGTATCAGGTACCGGATTTCAAAAAAATCATGATGGTTTTCCTTCATGTCATATCGGATTGAAAACTTTGCAAAAATACAAAATTGTTGTTATATGCAACTAAAAATTAAAAAAATTTTTTCACCTGAAGAAATTAGGGTATGAGGGGAAGAGGGAACTTGTCCCGTGGTGCCATGGAGCTGTGGTGCCATGGTGTTGTGGTGCCATGGTGCTGTGGTGCTGTGGTGCTGACGAATGATTGACTGATTGATTGAATGACTGAAAATTCATAGTCTTCGTTTTCAATTTTCAATTGTCCATTTTTAATTATCCATTGTCGATTGTCAATTTTTTCGTCCAACTCTTCGTCCGCTTGTTAAAAGGCTTTCTCCAGGATCAAACGGCTGATCTCAATCGTCTGGTCGCCGGTTTCGGACAGGGCGGTCAGCCCGTGCGTTTCCAACTGCCCGACAATCACATCGATCTGATCTGCGGCAATGCCATATTGCGAAAGACGGGTTTTTATGCCAAGACTTTCGAAAAAGGAACGGGTATTTTCAATGGCCCGGTTGATCTTTTCCGCTTCGCTGCCATCCCCGATCTGCCATACGTTTTCGGCATACTGCAGCAGCTTCGCCCGCTTTTTATCCCGCCTGACATCGAGCAGCGCGGGCAGGATAATGGCAAGTGTTTGCGCGTGATCGATCCCGTACAGGGCCGTCAGCTCATGTCCCATCATGTGCGTGGCCCAGTCCTGCGGAACGCCCGTGCCGATCAGTCCGTTCAACGCCAGGGTCGCGCTCCAGTAAAGGTTTGCCCGGGCATCGTAGTTACCGGGCTCGGCGATGTTCACCCCGCCGATTTCGATCAGGGTCTTCAGGATTCCCTCTGCCATACGGTCCTGGATCCGGGCATCGACGGGAAACGTTAGATACTGTTCGGTGGTATGCACGAAGGCGTCGACCACGCCGTTGGCAACCTGTATGGCAGGGAGGGTGAAGCTGAGCGTCGGATCCAAAACCGAGAACCGGGGATAGGTGAGCTCGCTCTTGAGCGGGTATTTTCCATGCTCATAGCTGACCACGGCCCCGCTGTTCATCTCGGAACCGGTGGCCGGCAGGGTCAGCACCGTGCCAAAGGGAACGGTCGATGGTACCATCTCGAACGGAATCGGCCTGAATCCATAGAAAAGGAGATCGCGCGCGTCACCTTTATAACCTGCCGCGAGGGCGATGAATTTGGTTCCGTCGAGAACCGATCCGCCTCCTACCGCCAGCATGAAACCGATTGATTCACGGTGAACGACCTCCACGGCCTTCATCAGGGTTTCATAACGGGGATTGGGCTCGATACCGCCAAATTCGAGCACGGTACGACTTCCCAGTATCGTTTTGATCCGGTCGATCAGTCCGCTCTTTTTGGCGCTTCCTATTCCATAGGTGATCAACACTTTAGCCTGTGCCGGGATCAATTGATTAATCCCTGCCAGTTTATCTCTGCCAAACAATATTCGGGTCGGATTATAATATTCAAAATTATACATATGATTTCCTGTTTTTAAGTGTTATGGGTAAAATGTAACCCGTTGATTTTTGATTCTGCAAATTTCCGGGAAAAGCGGCAGAAGATAAAATCGGATTTTATCCATATATCGCATCGTAAGGTTGCCACCGCGAAAATTCCTGAAACGTGCTTTCGCCGATCATTTCAAGCTTTACACCCGGGTTCCCCGGACTGTTTCGCGAAACCGCCCACCGATTTAACTCTTCAGGCCTTCTATTACGTACCCTAGCGGAATGTCGAGGGATTGACGAGTTCATTCTACTATTTCGATTTCATCTTCCGCCAGCAGTATGAAGTGAAAATGGATTTCGACAGCAGGCTGGATCACTGAAGCTGCAGAGAAAGGCAGTTTCCGTTCCGGTCATTTAGGGTTGAACGCTCAGCAGGGCATGATTCAATCGGCCGGCAGCAGCAAATTCAACTACATAGATCCCTCGTGGGAACCCCGAGATATCGAACTGGCCGGTCAATGCCATTAAGGTTTTCAGCATCCGTCCGGAAAAGTCAAGGATCTTCAGGTCAGTCACAGCGAATGGTACGGGACCTTTCACAGAAAACCACCCCACGGCCGGATTCGGATAAAGCGTGAAAAGCGGCGCCGGTTGATCATCGGGTATCACTTTCTCTTCGCACGCCTCCATGATCTCCTCCCTGGTGTTGCAGCCCGTTGCATTCGATTCGATGAGCTGCAGGGTGTCGACTGGCAGCGCCAGGAAATCGCAGATGCTTTTCACGGCACAGTCGGATAAAGCCGGGTTATTCCTCAGCAATAGGATATTGATCAGCGATGGATCGACTTTTTCAAGCCCTGAAAGGTCTTTCAACCGTGCATTTTCACCAAACGAAATATTGCCATTGATCGTGAAAAGGTTGTCGAAAGCAGGAAGATGCAGTAGCGAATCGGTATCCCAGAGAAAGAAACCGCTGCCGATATAAGTAAGGCTCTTCAGTCCTTCAATACTGGTCAACACAGGATTGTCCTGAAAACCCACAAATCCGCCGGTCCGGGTTAATGCCGCCAAACCAGTGACTGTTTTCAGCGATGGGTTTGAAGTGAACCACAGGAAGTTCCCGACTTCTGTCAGACCGTTCAGTCCCTCGATCTGTCGTAATGAATCATTGTGGCTGAACTCCAAGTTCATTTCGACCTCTTCGAGCCCGTCCAACCCCGACACGATAACCAGAGCATGATTAGCAAAAACTGACAGGCCGCCGACGTGCCGGAGGTTTTCGAGCGCCGAAAGGTCCCTGAGCGACGGGTTCCAGTCAAACTGGATGAAAAACCTTACATCACTCAGGGCTTCAAGCCCCTGCAGGGTCGTGAGGTTCCGGTTGTCGGAAACAATACAGGAACCACCGATAATATTCAGCCCCTCCAGCCCATGAAAATTCTGCAGCAAGTGATTTTTTTCCATAATCAATGCGCTGCCAACCGAGGACAGAGAATCCAGTCCCTGCAGATGGCGAAGCGAATCGTTATACCAGATTTTAAGTTCGCCGGAAATCCTCTTAAGTTGACCCAATCCTTGCAGACTGGTGATCGCGCCATTGCCGCTGCCGTAAGTTCCGATGGTCACGCTTCCTTCAATCTCATGGCAACCCGAGTAAAGGAAAGGGAAACTGTCGATCTGGGTTTGCCTTACAAATACAATCCCTTCAGGCAGGCAACGCTGTGCGCTGGCTTCAATTTGATTGAACACGAGCGCCAGCAATAGCCAAGCCGTAAACTTTGTAAGGAATTTGAGATTCATCCGGTCTATGATTGATACAAAGTTATAGAAATGTTGTAATTTCAACTCCGGTTTTATTTGATAAGATCGCACAAATAACCTGAATTATGAAAAGACTTACCGCAGCCCTGGTTACGCTGCTTTTCGGCACCGCCACACCGGCTTCGGCTGTTCAGGATGGCCTCTGGTACCTGGCAGGTTCCGACTACGTGACCATCGAAGCGATCGACCTGCCGGACCCTAACCCGTCGGAAGGCATCGTCACGGTGCTCCTGAAGATGATCATCCGGTGAAGACACGGATGGACCGCAACAGTATGACACTCCCCTTTACCCCTCAGGCAGAAGGCGTAGAACCGGATATCCTGCCATCGGCCGGACTTATCCTTGCTGCAGGTTTTTCTGAACGGATGGGCACACCCAAAGCCCTGCTGATGTGGGACCGGTCCATGACGTTCCTGGAGAAGATCATCCGAGAGTTCCTAAGCGCTGGTTGCGACACGGTGGTCTGCACGGTAAACAGTCTGGTTTTGCCTCATTGCAGCAGTCTGGAATCTATTCCCCGTGCGAAAATAATCCTCAACGAACATCCCGAATGGGGCCGGATGCACTCGGTCAGGCTGGGATTGGAACACGCGGGCGGGCGCCCGTACTGCCTTTTACACAATGTCGATAATCCTTTTATCCATGAAACGATCCTGCGGAAAATTCTTGATTCCGCCGACCCCGGATCATGGTGCGCTCCGGAGTATCAGGGCAGAGGCGGTCACCCGGTTCTCCTGACTGCAAGGATCATGGATCATATCTTGCAGTCGACCTGCCTACCAACGACCCTTGAGGAGGTTCTCGGTTCATTTCCCAAAAAAACGGTGATGATGGAGGATGATCTTATCCTGAGAAACATCAATACCCCCGGCGATTACCAAAAGTACCGGAGATACTGCGACGATGGCGGAAATCTGTGGCAGGAAACGAAACGTTGATCCCTGACAACGCAGGATCACCCGGCAGCCCGGTTATTCTTCACATCGATCAGTTTTGCCAGGATGCTGACGGCAATCTCGGCCGGAGTAATGGCGTTGAATTTGATGCCAATGGGCATGTCGACCCGGTCGATCTCCGCTTTTGTAAGGGTGTTCTTCTCCAGAAACTCCGACCGGAGCTTCTCAATCTTTCTTTTGCTGCCGATCAATCCGATGTAAGCAACATCTTTTTTACCGACCGCGGCGAGCACCTCCTCATCCATTTCATGATTCGGGGTCACAATGACCAGGTAGCAATCACGATCGAACGAAATTTCATTTACCGCATCCAGGTAAGGTTTACAGATCATCTGGTAGGCAGAATTCCTGTCGGTCGCGGGAAGATCGGTACGCCAGTCAACCACGAAAGTATCAAAATCCAGGTCGGATGCATACCGCGCGAGGATCCTCCCGATATGGCCTGCACCGAAAATGTACAGCCTGGGAGGTTTTGAAACCGGTTCCATGTAAATAGTGACGGTTCCCCCGCAGGTCATCCCAAGATCTTTCTGAAGGTGATATGTTATCGCACGGGGCATCCTTTCCCGGATACAATCAAGTGCATCCCCGATGGCGCGTTTTTCCAACCCGCCCCCACCCACGGTGCCTTCAATTCGGCCATCGCCGTAAACGATCATTTTTGCTCCCGTCTTTCCCGGAACGGAGCCGCTGTTCCCGGTCACGATGCACAATACCGCGGATCCCGGTTCCCGGGTACAGTTTCCGATTTTTACCCAAATATTATTCATACATCCATTAAATGATTTTACTGATTCTTTTCGCATTCCGATTCACCGCTTTCAGGATAAGAACTTCAGCCATGGAATGGTGGCAATTGTAAAGAAGTGGTTAACCCGATCACAATAATTATCCGATGGGGTTTTCCGGTTCAATTCCCAGGATTTTATAAAATTTCCCGATTGCATCCGGATTATCTGCCAATACTGTCAGCCGGTCGCCTTTCTCAAGTTTTGTGACACCGTCAGGAGTGATATATTTGCCCGAACGCTCAATGGAAGTCACCGTGATCATCCCTGCGAATGAAAGATCGACCATCGATTTTCCCAGGCAGGGGCAATTCGGTTCGATGGTCGTCTGAACCATGATGGATTTTCCTTTCAGCGTCAGCTCCTTCTCAAAGGTTGAATTTTTCCTGATCTGCGCAGGCAGCAACAATTTCAGCCACTTGGCAACGATCGGCAGGGTGGTTCCCTGCAGCAGGATGGAGGAGATGGAAATAAAGAAAACCAGGTTAAAGATGATATTTGACTTTTCGACACCGGCCGTCAGGGGATAGGTGGCCAGGACAATGGGAACCGCTCCCCTTAATCCGACCCAGGAAATAAGAATCTTTTTTCTGTTACTGATTTTAAAGGGCCAAAGACACAGATAGACGCTCAATGGTCGTGCAATAACGATCAATATCAGCGATATTAACAGGCCGGTGCCGATGAAGGGGATCAACTGTTGCGGAAAGACCAGCAACCCGAGTGTAATGAACATGATACCCTGCATGAGCCAGGCCTGCCCGTCGAAATGTTTGATCAGGCTTTTCTTATGGATAAAATTCCGGTTGCCTAAAACGCAGGCCGAAATATACACCGAGAGAAATGCATTTCCACCGATGAAATCGGTAAATGCAAAGGTGAATATCATCAGTGTGATCAACAGTACGGAGTAGAGACCATCGTAATCGAGCCTGATCCAGTTAATAATCTTGCACATGATCCGTCCCATCAGGTAACCGATTACCGCACCCAATGCCATTTGCCTGATAAAAAACATGATCAGCGTGGGGAAACTGACCTGATCATGCGTCAGCAGGAAGGTGAATAAAATCGTAAGGAAATAGGCCATCGGATCGTTACTCCCGCTTTCCAGCTCGAGAAGCGGTCTCAAAGTTCCCTTTAATGCCACGTTTTTTGAACGAAGTATCGAAAATACGGCTGCCGCATCCGTTGAAGAGACAATCGATCCTAAAAGCAGTCCCTCTAAAAGCGTCAGGCGGGTTACCAGCGATGCCAATATTCCCAATATCAACGCGGTCATCACGACGCCGATGGTCGAAAGTATCGTCCCCTGCCAGAGTACTGGCCTCACATCGTTCCAACGGGTCTCAAGTCCGCCTGAAAAAAGAATAAAAGATAAGGCAACACCTCCAATGAACTTTGCCATTCCTGGATCATTAAAAACAATGCCGCCGAAGCCGTCTGAACCGGCTAATATACCAACCAGCAGAAACAACAAAAGGACGGGAATCCCGTATCGCGTGGTTCTGCTGCCCAACAATCCCAAAAAAAGGAGGATGGAGCCGAGTAGCAGGATGTTGTCTAATGAAATATTCATCTTTTCATCTAAACCGATTGGTATTTAAACTGGCTGTGAAAGTTTTAATGCTGTTGCAGATAACAAACCTCCGGGTCGCCCGATGTGAAATCCGTATCAAAAATAATCAAAACAAAATCAGAATGGATGATTTCGGGAGAAGGAATTCTGGATTTTTCCAATATCTGACAATGGGGAACGGGGGAACGGACTCGGATGGTCGACAGGAAAATGTTGTCTGTGGAGTATTTTACCGGTTCTGCCGATCAGGAATCCAAAATAGCCGAAAGATTTTTGAATCAGTTAAATCCGAGTATATTTTCGCATAAAAAAATTGGCTTATGATAAAACATCTTCTGCTTTCATTCTTCCTGATTCTTGCGCTCCATTGTACAGGCCAGGATTATCAGTTCACCGGGCAATACCTTTATCAGAATGAGGTCTCCCGGGTGTTTGCTGTCGGAAGCGGTGATCTTGACAGCGATGGCTTAACTGACATTGTATTCACAGAGCCTGACCAGCAGGTACTTCACTGGTTGAAAAACTCAGGGAGCGGTCAATTCACCCTTGAACAAGTCTGGAATTTCCCTGCCATCGGGATTCAGGTCACCGATCTGGATGGCGACGGAAATCAGGATATTATTGGGTGTTCTTACGATCTGAATCTGGTGGTATGGTTTCGGAACCTGGGAAATAACCTTTTTCATCCGGATACTATTTCAACTTTATTACAACATCCGCTGATTGTTTCGGCAGGCGATATCGATGGTGACGGAGATTCTGATATTGCCGTGGCAACCCAGGACGCGGGGACTGGTGTAATGTTGCTGGTTAACGACGGGAATATGAATTTCACTCCCATGCAAATGGACTCACAAGCATACAGCAGCACCTGGACACAGATAACCGATCTGGATCTGGATGGCACACCTGATATCGTAGGAGTCTGGTTCAATGACGCCGGTGGATTGATATGGTACCGTCAGACAGCCTCTCTGGTTTTTGAAAAGCATTTCATCCCCTGCCCGGCTGTTCACGGAGCGGCCATCGGCGACATCGACGGCGATGGAGACCTTGACATGGCGGCTGCAACCTGTGGAAACGCTCTCTGCTGGTTTGAAAATGACGGTACCTGCAACTTCTCGCTTCATACCCTTTCCGACTCTTACAATTGTGCTGTTTCAGTTGGCATTTCCGACATCGACCAGGACTTGGTAAATGATATTGTAGTCACGGTTTACGGATCAAAGCGTATCGACTGGTGGAAAAACGAAGGAAACAACCTGTTTACCAGAAATCTGATTTGCGATTCCCTGTTAAAACCCAGCGACCTTTGTATTGCCGACATCAACGGGGATCAGATACCCGATGTTCTTACCGGTTCATATTCAAAGAAACTGGCCTATTTTGAAAACAACGCAGCCGGAGTCGGGACCGGAGATAGCGTAACCCCGATACCATTCCGTATATATACCGATTGGAACTCAAAAGCGATCAATATCCGGCCCAATGAATCCCTGGAGGGATCCGTCACAGTCGAAATCTATAACAGTACCGGAGCGCTCATTCATCTTCAGGATATTTCTGGTTCCTTTCCCGAAACTACAATCCGGGTCGATAGCGCCGGATTATACATACTACGGATTTCCTGTTCCGGGATGAAATGGGGTACCAGGGTCATCATGCTTTAATTCAGGATTGATGCCATACTGGTTTAACCGTTTTAAAAAATCCTTTTTAAAATAGTCCCCTAAAGGAACCCGTTTCTGGCCGATCAAAATCCAGTTCTTCCCCATACTCCGAATCTTACGCAACGGAATGATAAATGATCGGTGAATCCTGATAAACTCCTCCGCCGGTAACATGGTCTGGAGCTTCGCGAAACTGAGGAGGGTCTTAACAGGCCCGTTGACAGTATGGATTTTCAGGTAGTCTCCGCACCCTTCAATGAAAAAAATCTCATCCAGCCCGATGCGGTAAAGCTTGTACGCACTCTTTATGTATATATGATCATGATCTTCCGGAGGTAACGCGGTGGATTCCTCCGGATTCCCGATATTCCTTCGGGCCGAAATGATCTTACCGGCTTTAAAGGCGGCTCTGACAAATCTTTCAAACGAAATGGGCTTGAGCAGGTAATCGCAAACATCCAGTTCAAAACCTTTCAGCGCATATTGCTCGTAAGCAGTAGTGAGTATGGTAACCGGCCCGTCTTTCATGGCTTTAAGCAACTGGATACCGTTGATGTCGTCCATCTGGATATCCAGAAAGAGAAGGTCCACTTTATTTGCCTGGAGATACGTAAGCGCATCCATTCCCTTTGAAAAATCCGCCTTCAGAATAAACCCGGGAATCCGTCCGATAAAATCCCTCATTTGAAGAACCGCAAGTGGTTCATCGTCCACTACCATGCATTCAATTGGTTCCATTCGGTTCGAGTATTAGTTTGATTCTGTACTGCTGATCATCATCGCTGATATTGATTGAATGCCGGCCGGGAAGCAAAAGCTGCAGCCTTTTTCTTACGTTTTCCGTCCCGATCCCGCTGTGATCGGCTCCGATTTGCGAATGCCCCGGCTTCTTAAGGTTCTGAACGTCGAGGATGATCTTACCGGTCATTATACCGATCTCAATCTTTATGGCCGGAGGACCGGCATCCTTGCGACCATGTTTAAACGCATTTTCAATAAAGGGGATCAGCACCATCGAAGGGATCATCTGATTCTTTATATCATCACCGGTTATCTTCAGCTCAACACTGTTCCGGAAAGGCATCCGTAACTCCTGCAGCCTGATATAATCGCTGATAAATCCAATCTCCTTCGCTAATGGCACAAACTGTTCCGGCGCTTCACTCATCAGATACCGCATGATCCCTGAAAGCCGCTGCAAGGCATCTGCTGTGGCTTCGCCATCGATCCTCGAAAGTGCGCTGATGTTATTTAAAGTGTTATAGAGAAAATGCGGATTGACCTGTGACCTTAACAGACTGAGTCTGCTTTCGGCATTCTCTCTTTCTAACTGTTCCTTCCTGTTCAAGACTTCCGAGAATTCTTCCAGGGTTTTCATCAGTACAAGAAACAAAACAACCGAATAGATATAAAAAAAGTGCTGAAAGACATTGAAGTGAAAAAAGGAGGGATATGCCTTCAGGTAACCGGGATACCAGGCGGGCAGCGTAATGTAATAGATTACCGCCCTCATGCTGAAAATAAAGATTATCGCAGAACAAAGGAATATTAACAGAAACCTTCCATATTTCCGGGTTTTAAAGAACCTGGGAATGAGGATCCAGACCGTAAAATAGGAGGCGGCCAATAAAACCGGCATATTCAGTATAGTCTCCATGAAATCCTTCCGGAAAGTCTCCCAGCCATAATCCACAAATGTGAATCGCGACCTTGACACTTCAATAAAAAAGACCACAATCCAAAAAGCCAGATGCCTGAAAAGCTTGTTACGGTTTGGTTTTTTCATAACCTGAAAGGACCCGCGAAAGAGGGCTTCCTGAAATCAAAATTAGGGAAAAATCATCCCATCAGAACAATCAGGGAGACAAGATCGGCAGAAAGTCTGAATATTCTGCCGGAACTATTGAAAAAATCGGTGAATGCCAATTGGCGCGAAGAATGGCCTGTCAACAGATAATTCCAACAAATCTGTATAATTGGTTTTCAGGGATCATGCAACACAGCGAATTTTACAGGAAAAAAGATGAAAAAAACTTCTTTCTTGCTGATTATTCTACTTTCAGGGATCTTCCCTGTGATGAAATCCACCGCTCTGATCCGTTACGATACGATACCGGGGAAAAGGGTATTGGTGATGGTCTCGGCTAAACTCGGGGCGAATTATAACTTTAACCTGGATGATCTCGAAGAATACGGGATTGCATTTGATGTGGCCGGTATCTCCTCCCCGGTCACTCCATGCCCGTGGGCCGTGTCGCTTGGGTTACAGCCGCTCGTTTGCGATACCCTGCTTGACCAGGTTACCCATCTTGATGCCTACGATGCAGTGATCATCATGCCGTCGCGATGGAGAGATGGGAATGCATACCAGGACCTGATCAGCAACAGTCATGTCATGAATTTGATCCGGGAGGCCGATTCACTGAATAAAACGATCTATGCTCCCTGTGCCGGACCATTGGTATTTAAAGAAGCTGGCATCGCCCAAGGCATTAAAGTGACCGGAGTTGCTGCCATAAAAAACGAGATGATAGCCGCAGGAGCCATCTGGATGGGCAGCGACACCCTGCCGGTCATCGATTCGAACATTGTAAGCTCCACCCGCGGAATGTTCTATCACATCGAAAACATGGAGGCAGTCATCACCTCAATGGAGATGACCGATGGTAAAAAAGCCCCGGTCGCGAAGAAGGTATTGAAATGTGAAGGTGCAAAAAAACCGGGAGGTGATGTTTTGTGGTCGAAGACTTACGGTGCAGAAGAATCAGAGGGGGCAAGAGCCATGATACAGACACCCGACGGCGGATTCCTGATGGCGGGATATACCTGGTCGATGGGGAACGGATGCTCCGATGTTCTCCTGATCAAAACTGACGACGATGGGAACCAGCAGTGGATTAAGACCATCGGCTCATCCGGCTGGGAGTATGCCTACGGGTTATGCAATGCGGCCGGCGGCGGGTATTACATCACCGGATATACCACCGGTTATGGAACTCTGTCGAAAGATCTGATTCTTTATAAAACAGATGCTGATGGCAATGAACAGTGGCGCCGAACCTTCGGTGGATCTGATATTGAAGTAGGCAAGTCGGTCGTACAGGTTCCCGACGGATCGGTCATTGTTTGCGGTTATACTCAAAGCCTGGGAGCAGGCGAAGATGATATTATGCTTATTAAGACCGATGCAGCCGGAAACCAGAAGTGGATCCGTACCTATGGCGGAACCTCCTCGGAACTGGGGAAACAGGCGCTGGTCAACAGCGATGGGGATTATGTCATCCTGGGATCGACCGGCTCATTGGGTGCGGGGAACAGGGATTACTGGTTGGTTTGCACCGATACGGCAGGAAATGTAAATTGGTCCAAAACATACGGGAATGACGGATACCAGGAATGCTATACTGTGATAGAGACGGGTGATGGGGGGTATCTGATCTCCGGCGATTCCGATATCCATGGAGTTGATTTCCTGAACATATACCTGGTAAAGACCGATCCGGCAGGAAATCTCATCTGGCAAAAAAATATCGAATCCCCTGCAAACTATTATGAATACGGCAAAGGCCTATGCGAACTAGCCGACGGGACTTACCTGATCTGCGGAAACCTGAAGTATCCTGCCGACAGAACCAACGATCTGTATTTCTGCCAGGTCGATACAACCGGTAATGTTCTGTGGTCGGGAAGCTACGGAGGTACCTCATCAGATTGGGGAAACGCGGTTTGTCGTGTGGGAGAAAATGACCTGTTGATAGCCGGGCACACCTTTTCTTATGGCGCCGGCGAAAGCGATGCCTGGTTGGTCCGGCTCCATATCCCCATGGTCGGATCGAACGATCTGCCGCAGGAAAATTCCGGGTTCCGGATCATCAAATGCAATCCGAATCCATTTTTCAGGGAAACGGCAATCGAATTCAACGTTCCCCAAGGTAAAACCGCTACACTTTCGATATTCAATGAGAAGGGCGTCAAATGCCTTACACTGCCTGATTTCGTCGAGGGTCCTCACCGGGTGATCTGGAATGGCGCCTCCGGTAACGACACCATCCTGCCTTCGGGACTTTACATTTTTGTCCTTGAATGCGAAAATGAATACAGGATCAGAAAGGTGGTGAACCTGGTGAGGGAATAGTCGGCCCAGTAAGATCCTTCAGGGTAAACCACCTCGTTGAACGGTTTCATAGACGGATCGCCGAATCGGCAGATTGCCCTGCTGTGACGATGGCAGTGCACATCAGAAGGTACAAAATAACCGTGGTTTTCAATCTTCGGGATGTGAAATCCGACATTCGTTCTACGGTTCACGTTCAATATCTTTACCATTTTGCTTCGGCAATTCAAGGTCGTAAAACCAGAATCCCTGCGTCACCGGCTGGTCCTCCGGGGTATCACCGGGAGCAGGCTTCAAATCCAGCGGCCTGAAAACTTTCTCGCCCCTGATGAATCCAACCGGCTCCCGGAACACAGATCCTTTATAACAAAAGGTGTGATACTCGCCATTTTCGCCGCAGGGATCCACCATCGATGGAAGGTCATGGATGAAAGCACCGTCGATCTCCCGCCCGAGCCACTCATTACCAAGAAAGGCGTCGTTGGTGCAACACACGATGGTTCTGAAGCCGCAGTCAACGAATTCACGGATCAGCTGACCGGTGTCAGACTTCCACAGCGGGAATACCGCCTCCATTCCAACCCTGGCCAGGTTCTGTTCCCGGTAGGCACGAAGATCCTCAAGGAATATATCGCCGAAAATGATGTGCCGGACCCCCTCCGACCGGACCTTTGCCAGCGTAGCGGCCATCTGTCGCTCATATTCCGCGTTCGTCCCTTCCGATACCCATACCTTGAGCAAAGGGAGACCGATGGATTCAGCCTGGCGGTCCAGCAACTCCTCACGGATCCCGTGCATCGAGATGCGACGGTGCTGTTCACTGAGGGTGGTGAGCAAGTATACGACATCGAACAGTTCCAGCTGCCTGACCTTGTAAAGGCAAAAGGCCGAGTCCTTTCCACCGCTCCAGGCCATCACCGCTTTCGGTTTTCCACTCTTCCTCTGCATGTGACTTTTTAACTTTCTGCGTTTCGAACCGCTTCTTTTTTGGCAATGCTCAAAAGTAAGCACTTCTGCTAAAGTAAAGTTCCTCCGTCCGTCTCAATATTATGATTTGCCACAGCAGTAAAATTTTATACTTTTAGAAAGGTTTTTCACTGCCCGAAATGAAAGAGGTACCTTGTGAAATTATCCTGGTTCCGTTGGGTCAGAAATACACCATGAACAGCGTGGAAGAGGCCGTTGAGGCAGTACTCGATACCAAAGCTATGGTTGCCATCCCCATCCATTACGGATTGTATGAAGGTTCAGCGGATGATTCCCGGAAATTCACGGAACTCTTGCAAACAAAGCATGTCACGGTTCTCACCGGAAAATGAAAAAGGAACAAAATTCTTACCCATGAAGCCCCGCATCATCCCATCGATATTCCAGAGCGAGAAGCTCTTCTCGGCCCGCTGGTTCAAATCCTACCTGCAAATCACCATCGGAACCTTTCTGGTTTCCGTCGGGTATGTTATGTTCATCAGCCCTGATAAGATCGTCCCGGGCGGAATTTACGGTATTTCCATCATGCTGCACTACCTGCTCGGCACCCCGATCGGTTTGACCGCACTGGCCTTCAATATTCCGCTCACCCTGATCGGGACAAAGTTGTTGGGGCCACGGTTTGGCGTAAAGACAGTGGTAGCATTCGTACTTACCTCCTTTTACGTTGACGGGCTTTACTATTTCTATGGATCAAAACCGCTGGTGGAGGGCGAAACGCTGGTCTCTTCCATCTTTGGCGGACTTTTCGTCGGGGTCGGTGTGGCGCTGACATTCAAGGCAAAGGCCACCAGCGGGGGCAGCGACGTGATCGCGATGATCCTCCAGAAGTACACCCGACTGCCGTCGGGCCAGCTCATGATGATGGTCGACGGAGTCATCGTGCTGGGCAGTCTCCTGGTATTCGGCGACTGGCGAATCCCCCTCTTCAGCTTCATCACGATCTTCGTCATCGGCAAGGTCATCGATTTCACCCTCCACGGTTTCAATTACGACAAGACCCTCTTCATCATTTCCGACAAACACGAGGAGATCCGTGACAGTATTATCAACGATCTCAAGCGGGGAGGCACCTTCCTGAATGGCGAAGGAATGTATAATCATGCCGAAAAACAGATCATCTTCACCGTCCTCAGTCCACGTGAAATGTACCTGCTCGAAGAGTATGTGAACCGCATCGACCCAAACGCCTTTATCGCCGTGCTCGAAGCCTACGAGATCTTAGGCAAAGGCTTTAAATCGCTGAGCGAAAAGGTGGAGGAGAAATAGTCCGGGCCATTTCAACTGCAACGCGTTCCTTCATCAATTCTGGTTGGTTAGGTTCCCTTTAAGGTCGATGATCCCGTCGTTGGTAAGGGTGCCGCCTTGACCAATCGTCAGGTTCCCCATTACGGTCAATGATCCCGAACTGGTCAGGGTAAGGATTCCATCTGTGCCGATCACCATATTTTTGCAAATACGTCCTGAATCAGCAATATTGCAAGGAAATGGTGTTCCTCCCGGGATGCGTATATTATCGGTGGCAGTCGGAACACCCGCGGGTGTCCAGTTATCTCCGGTTCCCCAATCTGCAGATTGGGATCCGTTCCAGGTTTTATCCGTTGGATTGGCCATTTCATAACAACCGATGGTCGGGGTTGATGGGTTGCGTGGATTCCCGTCAATGTCATCTGTCACTTCCGCCAGCCCTGTACCGGCGCCTGCAAGCGGCGATCCGGCGAGGGGTTGCAGATCGTCCGTGACATCCGTGTATTGAGGATCAGCGCTGACGGAGTTGTGATCCCTGTCGCTGAACGTACGCCAGCCGCTGATGGTCGGAAAATATGTTCCGTCGAAAATACCCAGACTGTCATTTCCTGCGTACAAATCGTTGTAATCGGAAATAAAATTCAAGGTATCGCTGAATTCAAAACAATAGTTATTGGCGTTGGCGATGGTTGACCTGAAATTAGCCAGCGAATTGTTTTTCATGTCGAAGGAAGCATCGCTGTTCCGGTACAATGCCGTAGTCTGGTTATAATAAATCTCTGGCGATGCCGGATGGTTGATTTGAGCGGTATTCCCCTGCGGCCCGCCGGCAATGCTTACGGAGTTGTGGTAAAACAGGTAAGCATCAGTCGTTCCGCTGTAATCATACACTCCGTAGATCGTCGGATCGGCAGAAGAACCGCCGTCGATGGCCACGGAGTTGTTAAAGATTTCATTGATCGCCTCGTTCGATGTGTTGAGGTAAATCCCTATGATTGTCGGGGATACAACAGAAGAGGTTGTATTACCTATCCCGGAGATGCGGTTATTGTGTAGATGGGCATTTTCTGCAAAAATCCCGGTGGCAGCCGGATAACCGCTGGTAGCAGTGAAGGCAATATTACAGATGACATTGTTCCTGACCAGGCAGGTCGAGGTCGGGGAATTAATCCGGATCCCTTCCATTGAAGTTGAGCCTGACGCATTGCGGATGGATTTCGCCACATCTTCATCTCCGATCATGTTATTTGAAACTTCGCAACAGCAGTTCTCAACGGTAATTCCGTAAAACCATCCGGCGGTAGCCGATGACTGAAAAATATTGCGGATGGTGTTGTTGTATATGCTATTGCCCCCCGAACCGGCCTCCATATAGATGCCCGTGTAATCAAAAGTTCCGGGATTGTTCAGATAATTCCCGCCGCATTGCGGACTGCTCCCTCCGATGTAATTGCAATAAATTTTATTTCCGAAGGAAAGATTGCCGGCAGCAAAATAGATGGCTGTCTGAAAGTTCGTTGGTTCAATGGCAGCATCGCTGTACATGCTGTTCCCGATGATCATCCAGTCGCCGCCGTTCCCCGTACTGTTAATAAAGACACCGAAACGGTTGAAGTTTATGAAGTTATTGCTTCGGATGGTATTGTTTCGGTTGGGATTGGCAGCGGTGCCCTGTGAGTATAAGCCATAAAAAGGGTAGGCTGTGGCATCTGTCCGGTCGCGAATGTCGTTGTACATGAACTGGTTGAATGAGTTTCCTGTGAAAATCGTGGAAGTACTCAGGTGAATCGCATAATACCCCGATTCGATGATACAGTTCCGGATAACGTTGTTCTGTGATCCGTTCAGGAACCGGATGCCGGGAGCCGAATTATTGGTGTTCCTGATCCGCAGGTATTTCGAAACCGTATCGCCGGCGCCCCCGTTAATGACCAGCCTTTTTGCTCCGTTCAGGGTGATAAGGGCATTGGCAGCGTTCCCGGAGATCAGCCGTTCCGTTGAACCATCGGGAATGATGCTGAGTGTGTAGTTCCCGGCTCCTTCCTCTTTCCAGGAAAATAATTGAATGGTCCCCGGTTCTTCAAGATCAGAAATGACCGTGGCGTTTACAGAGCCTGTCAGAATGTAATTGTTAGCTGCTTCAAACAGCCCCCCTGTGCCGGTCAGGTTGGGATAGTGCCCCCCGGTTCCGACCGTGATCACACCGCTCAGCCCCGGAACAATCCGGTAAGCCGATGGTGAAGAAGGTTTGACGGAACATGCTGGTGGATTGTAGGTAAATCCGGAGGCCCCTTCGGAAGGTTGCACACTTACGTTCGGCATCGGCCTGGTATCCTGTGCAGCAATAAAGTAGAAAACACTGTCGAACACCGACACTCCGCTACCGAAGGTAAACTGGTATTGGTTCCCTCCAAGGAAAATCCCCGTGGTTGCATACCAGGCCCCCCGGTTTATGTTCCAGTAAAGCACAGGCAAGCCGGGTCCGAAGGTCGGAACCCCTGTGGAGTCAGTCACCGTTACCACCAGGGTCCTGGAGCCTGTGGATGCGGTGTTTGCAAGCCCGGTGTAAACAATGAAGGGTCCTCTTATGTCAGCTGCCGTCTCCAGCGCTCCCATGCAAGGGGTAATTGCATTCCTCGTGACATTTTCATAATCGGTGGTGATACCGGCAACGGGAATAGCAGTTTTGTAAGCCGGAGAAGTAAGGTCTATGTGCAAATCGGTCGTGCCGGCAAAAACGGGATCCTCACCGGAAGAATGTGCGTCCTGATTGGTAATCAGGCGCCATTGGGCCATGGTGCTTGCATTACTGTAATCGCAGAAGCCAAGTCTTCCCTGGCTTCCTCCTGCATAATAATCATTGTTGTCGATGAATGTGAAACCGGCCCTTCCCATGAAGGAATAGATCGCATACGCCGTGGCGCCGGCCGCCGTGTTCAGGATCGAATTACTGAAAATGTTGTTCTTTAGCGTAATACCTCCCTGGGCGCTGATGTACAGCGCGGCACTGACATCGCCGGAAGAAGAATGGCTGACATTCCCAAACAGATTGATGGAGTTATAGCACAGGGTAATACCATTTCCGTTATCAAGCCTGATTCCTGCGATTCCTGCAGATCCCAGGTTACTGCTCCCCAGGGCTGTGATATCGGTGACAATATTGTTGTAAACAAGAATATTGGAAGAAACGTATCCCGGAGCTATCCGAATTCCCGTCGATCCGGTGAACGATGTCCCGGTATAGCTGATGCCCGTAACTTGATTTCCGGCGATGGTTGCGGAAATACATCCGGCGCTCACATTGATGCCCTGTGGCTCGTTCGAAGAATTAATGATGTTGAAAACCCTGTTATTACTGATCACTACATCGGGGCACTGGGAAAGGGTAATACCATATCTTGTGATTTCGTTTCCTGAAGTTACTGAACCGATGGAATCGCCGGCGATCACCAACCCATCGTTCTGACCGGCCGCATTCCCACCTGCATAAATCCCGGTAGTGGCTTTCGAAATAAGGCAGTTGATAATGGACACCTGATCATGGTCGTAACCCGCGTTGCCCGGCGTTGATCCTCCAATCGAAACGGCATAGGAGGTCGATCCGTTATGGCCTGTACTGATCCTGCAATCACGGATGGTGATATTGGCAGAACCTTCTCCCGGAGCCGTACCGATAAGCTGGATAGCCGCGATGGTTCCTGAAGTTGCAGTATTGATGATTGTGAGATAACGCCCTTCTCCGTTGTACCTGCCGTCGAAAGTAACCCGCTTCGCGTTACTGAACCTGATCAGTCCGCCGACAAAGCTACCCGACAGCGTTCTGTTTACAGCTGCATCGGGAACTACCGAAAGGGTGAATCCTGTCCCACCTGCTTCATACCACTGCGTTACCGCGTTGGTACCCGGTTCTGATATGTCGGAAACCACGGTGGCGGTCACATCGCCCTTCAACCCTACCTGTGCAATCTTTTCCGCCAGGCCGCCCGCACCGGTCAGATTTGGATAAACTCCACCTGTTCCTACTGTGATTACTCCGTTAAGGGAGGCTTTTACCGTACGACCTCCACCCGGAGCCTCGACATCCGGTGTATAAACAACACCCCGCAATGTGATTGAATTGCATTCGGCATCGACCAGATCATCATCAACAACCCCGAGGGCAATGTCGTAAGCAAGCCAGAAATAGTTGATGCCCTCGGCCAATACCTGAGATCCGGTGATGGTGAATGTTCCCGACGGCGAAGTGAAGATCGAACCAAAAGGGCTTGCTGTTGAGAAAACATTGGTGGTGCCGGTATAATAAACCTTTGCACCGGCAATATCAGCCACACGGGTGGTTCCGTTGGTGTTGAAAGTCATGGATGTAAGGATGGCAGGATCAAGATTTCCGGAGGTCACCACCTGTATACCGATGATCTCCTGGTTTGCTGCCCCTTCTCTGACAAAAGCTGTACTTGCCTGGGTGGTTGTACTGCCGGCATAATTCATTTTCTTGTCGCCGGTCGTAAAATAACTCAGGCTTGACAAAGTGCCCGATATCAGTGTATTTCCGGCGGGGCCTGTAATACTGACAAGGTCGTAGGTACCGGTTTTTACCTCACTTTTGGCTATGCCACTGTTGGTTGTCAAACCTTCCTCGGTGAGCCTTACTGCGAAACCTGTCAGGTTTGCTCCGCCCGATTCGGCTGTTAACTGCCAGTACCTGGTACCCGAGATACTGACCATTGAGGGACCTGGCGTGCCTCCTGCACCTTCATCGAACACCTCGGCACGGATCACAACTTCACTCCCCGAGCCGGTGACCGGGTTGACAATTTCAATCGGACGATAACCAGCCTTGCCGAGCGGAAAAAGCCAGGTGGTTCCGGTTGCCTGCAATGACGGTAGTGTACGTTGTATCGGGCCATTCACCTGACCGGCCGTGTAGACCAGGTCGGCAGGATTAGTTCCAGTCAGGGAAAGTATATTTGTTGAGCTGGTAAAAAGCGTTCCGGCAGTAAGAGTAAGTTTTCCTGCCGATAGTGGAGCGCCCAGGGTCACGCCCGATGAATTGGCAATGGTCAGATTTCCGTTGATGGCCTCCGGTAACTCTGTATCCGTAGTCTGCGGATTGGTTCCGTTATATGTGTAATTGACAATTCCCGAGCCGTAATTTTGTGTTAACGAACCGATAATCAGACCATCGCCCCGGATATATGTAAAACCGGTGGTCCCCCCGGTTCCGGCAGTGATACCGGTTCCTACGTTCAGGTTTCCTTTTATCAGGCTCAGGGTGGCATCGCCAAGCATGGTAAGGCCCGAAGGAATGGTCACAGTTCCGGCCCCGCCAAAGGTGTTGTTGATCGTGAGACCGGCAATCTGATTACCCGGGATGGTTCCGTTATTGACCAGGTTTTGATTTCCCGTAAAACCGGTGAAGGATAGAAAAGCGGCTGCTGAAGTGTTTATTGAAAAGGTGGCCCCGGTTCCGACCGTGATGTTGCCGGGATTTGCGGCATTCATCCCGGCCATGGTTAGCGAATTTCCGTTCACTGAGAAAGTTCCGGTACTCTCAAGCGACAGATCACCCCGGATGGTCAACGCTCCGGTCAGGTTGCAGTTGTGGTTTGCGCTGAGATTGGTCAACGTCACATTCGGCGCAGTGCCCCGTATATGAAAAGTCTGGGCGCTTCCCGATCCATTGTTTCCGAGCTGAAGAAGCCCGCCTGTTATCGTGCTGGCAGAAGCGTTGTTGTAATAATCGATCTTAATGGTGCCGGTGTTGGCTTTCACCATGCAGATCGTCCCTCCCGACATGGTGAAAATACTCGATGGATTCGTCAACCCGAATCCCGGCGAATTGGATGAGGTATTGCCTACAGTGGTTAGATTTACTGTTCCGCCGCTCTGGTTCCAGGTCACCGCATTGGATGTATTGATCCTTCCGGTAACGTTCAGGGTTCCGTTTTCGATAAGGAATACAGCTCCCGCAGCAGCACTCATGGAATTGCCGGCAGTAGTTCCGATATTGTAAATCCCGGCAGATAATTTGAGCAACCCGTTGTTACTGGGAGATCCGTTCAGTCCGTTGACTGTGAAATTCGGATTGTTCAGCCAGAAGCCTCCCTTTAGCGGTATATCATACCCGCTTGATGTAAAAACTGCGTTGGACTGGGTAAAGGATCCGCCGATCTTCACAGTACCTGCTGTATGGGTGTAGATGAATCCGGTTGTTGCAACACCCGACCCGGTACAGGCTGTCAGGATTTCCAGAATGGGTGGAATGGTGGTGGCAGTCGCGTTGACCGATCCCTTGTTGAGAACCATCCGGTAAAAATCGATCGTTCCTGAACCTGAGATGGAAGCATCGGGGATGCCGAAGAAGGTCACGGTACATTTACCGTTGGAGGAACCGATGTACAGATCGAATACACCGTTCACGGTCAGGCTTCCGGTACCCAGTGCAGTTGCCGCCGACCCGCCGATCCGTAAAGTGTGCGACAGGTTGCCTCCGCCGGTCGCTCCGGCATCAAACGTTCCTGCTGAAGCTATCGTGATGCCCTGAATAACGGTGAGCGACTGGGCTGTGGTGCCAAACCTTAAGATTCCCGAAATGCCCTGACCGACTGTAAGTGCATTGCATTCTGCCGCTCCATTGATGATCACCATGGTACCGTTGGATATGGTTACATTGTCAAGTGAGGTCGGTACAATTCCGGTCGACCAGGTCAGCGGATCGGTCCAGTTACCGCTTAGCGCCGAAGTGATCTCCGTGGGGACCAGGGTGGCTTGGGTCCCGGAAAGGTAAGCCGATGGCGGGGTTCCTTCATTATTGGCTGCGATGCGGTAGTGATATGTCACACCCGGCAGCAATCCAGCGTGGTCGATTGAATAGGAACCACCTGTTGAAGCCATGGTGGTTGAGGCAATTTTGCCAAGTAGGGTATAACTGATCCCATCCTGAGAACTGTAAACGGTAAAAAAAGTTTCGGTTGTCGAATTGTCGATCCAGTTTACTACCAGGCTCGTTTTGGTGATATCGGTATAACTCACCGACACCGGTGGATCAGGCGTTGTGGGCGGAGGGCTGAAGGCATAGACCTGTCCATCGGCAGGCTTGGTATTGATCGAGGTGGTCTCAACGGTCGAACTGACAGCAGGGCTGGCAGTTGCATTGTTTAGGGAGAGGTAGTTGCCTGCCCCGGTTGCCGCAGCCGTGATGCCAATCGAAGCGCTTGGTGATGCCAGCGTTCCGGCCTCGGGGTGGTAAATAAATTCTACCTTTCCATTCGATTCATACAATTTTGCCTGGAATGAAATTCCTCCGGCCGTGGCGGTATTCTTCCATTTCATTGTACTCCATTCGGCAGTGAAGACCCGGTCAGGAGTGGTTCCTGTGGTCTTGTAACTGAAATTACCGGCCGACTGTATGTCGTTATCATCCCAGAGCGGGGCTATGAGCGGACGGGTGCCCCCCGATGTCAGCGAGTTGGTGGGGGCCGCATTGGCGATGTTCTGGCCAAAGGTCATCCACCCCTTTGTTGAAGCCGAAACCGTCGTATAGGGTGTTCCCATGTAATAAAACGTAAATCCCAGCGGAATGGCATTGAACCAGCCGTCGTCGGTATTTCCGCCACTGAGCGGCATTGTTGAAGCACCGGTCAGTTGCACAAAAGTACCGGGGGATGCTCCGAACTGATAATTCGTGAGGACCTGTGCATGCAGATTGAACACCAGGAACAAAGTAAAGATAAGGATTACCGCTCGCATGATATCATTTTTTTAGGATTGCATTACGAAGATAATCCATTCTGCACAATAAAAGAATAATAAAACAAGTAGAGCACCATTAAATCCTCTTTTATAACTGCCGGGCACGAAATGAAAAAGTTGTTTTTGTATTGATCCTGGTGTTCCTTACAGGGACGATACCTTTGACGGCAACGGCAAAAGCGGATCTTTTGGCCGGCAGATCGTACCAGAAGCCCAAACCTGCTTTTATGATTTTTGGCGGCGATATGTGTTACCGGGGTTATATGGATGGCAAATACATCTTCCAGATATTCAAAGATCTTTTCAAACAACTGGCCGACAGCGGCATTATACTTTATATGGCCATCGGGAATCACGAGCTTTACCATCATAACTCATCCTATGGTTTTTTATTGGTCAATCAGCAACAGTTCCTGAGTGTTTTTTCCGAAAATCCTTCCAACGGCCCCGCCGGCCATGATCACCTGGTCTGTTTCTTCACCGACCCTGCAAGCAGTTCCATTTTCGCAGTGCTGGATCCCTATTTCCTCACTACCGATACCATCCATCCCAACGGATTGGGCGGATTGTAGGCATAATAATAGATCTGTTCTCCGCCGAGCGAATATATGGCCTCTTCGGCCGACCGGGACACGGAAAACGAAACGGTATCGGGAGCCGTCCAGTGGTTGTTTTCATATTTGATGATCAATACGATAGTAAAGTCTGCTTTTTTTATAATACGGGTTCCAAATTTGAAAATCAGATGCAAATTGAACCCGAAAAAATGGCTGAATCGAACTGTTGGGTGTAACAGGACTAATTGGCGAGGACAATCACGGGAGGGCAGGCAAAGCCCGGGCGGGGAGATTCAAAGCCCCGGGCAATGAGCCACACCGCCAAATGTATTTCCAGGAAAATCAGGGGATCCACTGCTGGTGCAATGCTCAGGATCCCGGCAACTGTACCAATCAGATACAATGCGCCGGCAATTCTTGTGTTTGTTCTGGACTGATTCATTTGTTTAATTTATAGAGCCTGATGTTTGTTTATGTGGCCTGTTTATGCGTAAATCGCTTTACTCTTCTTTCACCCTTCCCAGCATCCAGGCCGCGAAGGCGGCTGAAACCGTCATGACTGCGGAACTGCAGACAAAATCAATGACCACGCTCTCCAGCGAGAAGTGGTTGGATGAGGCATAGAGTCCGAAATTGACCGAGCCCCAAAACAACAATCCGGCAGCCGCTCCGTATTTCAGGCCTGTGGTGAATGTCCTTGCCCATGACCATTTCATGATCAGGGTGATGAAGAAACCCATGGTAAAGGTGGTTACCACCATCGCCCAGATGACCAGGTCGCCGGGTCTGCGGGCAAGCTGCTCCGTAAACTCTTTCGATCCGGCCGGGAAGGCGGCGTAAACATCCTTTAACACAAAGGCATAAGTCAGGGCATGAAGGAGCAGGTTGACCAGTGAGGTGACGACTCCCGTGAATAAAAATCGTTTCGTGATCATGGCGTGTTTTTCACGCAAAGAAAACCGGAATCCGGGGGCTGGTCGACCATGAACACGTTAATGGACTAAATTTTTAGTAGTTCATCGATGGCCTTCCTGATCTCCTGATCGGTCGAGCCAGTCCCATATCCCCGGATGACCTTTCTGATTATCCGGTTTTTATCCAGGATGAAGAAGACCGGGAAAGATCTTACCTGGTAGTCCCTGGCGACATCACCGGCCGACAATAAAAACGGGTAGCTGAAGTCGTTCCGCTCCCGGTAGCTGATCAAGGCGTTCATGCTTCTGCCGGTGCATTCGATTGCAACAAAGCTGAAACCCTCCTTGTTGTAGGCGGATCCCAGTTGTTTTAAAAAGGGGATGGATGCCTTGCAGGGTCCGCAGCTCACGCTGGTAAACTGGATCATCACCACTTCACTTTTCAGTGCATCGAGGGAAATCGTTTTCCCGGTTGCATCCTTCAACGTCCAGCCTGGCGCACGCTTCCCGACCAGGTCATGCATATCGCCGGTATTATTTCCTTCACCATATTTCCTGATTTCATAACCGGGCATGAAATACCGGGAAGCCTTGAAGTTTTTAATCGTTGATTTGTTGAGTTCAACCTTACTGACCGATTCAACCGAGATATCGTGCGCCATTTCCCTTCTGACTTTGTACGGCAGGTCATTCGATTTGCCAGTCCAGATCTCATATTTCGATGTCGTTTCACCCGTCATATAGGGATTTTCCTCAATATAAAAATGCTTTCCGAAGAATTCAACCTGCCTGGTTCCGAAGATTGTCAAACAGATATAGGTTGACGTGTCCTGTTCCTCCACGCGCAATGAGATGCTGTCGCCGGTCGTCAGGGCATACCTGAGAATATTCTTAGCATAGTTGAAAAAGGGCGGGGTAAGCGGTCTGAAAGGGAGCTTCCTCACACTGAAGCTGTCAACCACGATTGTTTTCGTATCCTCGTAAACCGACGCCCTCATGCAGCCATCGTAGCAAAAAGTCATTCGGGTCGTATCCTCCGGCAGGAGTTTCACATAACTGGCGCCGATCGTGGTATCTGCAGGATTGTTGTATTCTCTGACGTAATGCACATTGACAAAAGAGGCGGCCGTATCGCCGGGAGCCCAGGCTTCACCCTTCGACCAGTAGGTTGCCGATTCAATCTTTTCGAGGTTTTCGACGACCTTTCCCAGGTACATTTTGTTGTTTCCGTGATTTGAACAGGAACTCAGGATGGTTAATACCATCACGAGCCGGGAAGCTTTTACGGTCAGGATAGAAATCTTCATGGCTGGCAGCAGATGATTTTAACACTAGTTCTTTTTTACCGGCGGCGGGGGAGGCGACGTTGGTGGCGGTGGAGGCGATGGAGGCGGCTTCACGACTGAGGGTGACGGCGGGGGCGGAGGTGGCGGCGGAGGCATCCCGATTTGAGATTCATGGGTCTCTCTGGCACCATGTGACCTTTACTGTATGCGATAAACAATACAAGATTAAGCAATAACGAAATTGCCAAAAATACTACCAGGGCTGTGGTTTTAGACCATTTCTGTTTCATACTGTTTGGTGGTTTTTGCAACAAAGAGATATTCCGGTGAACGGTGCAGTAAACGTTCAATAAATATAATTTCGAATTTAATCATTGTTCACTGGTGTCTATTAAAAAATGTTAAAAAAATTTGAGGTCCAGATGCATTTGGCAATTGTTATCATCATAAGCCATATTTGCAATAGGAGCCAAG
>SACF01000212.1 GCA_009928665.1 Alphaproteobacteria bacterium | reverse complement strand
CTGGGGAGGCATTGCGGGAATTTTAAAAGCAAAAATGGGAATCAATGAGGTTATCACCACCATTATGCTGAACTGGACCGCCTTATATCTTTCCAACTATTTGGTAAGAACCGTTTTGAACCCATCTAACATTCTGGGGGATGCCCCTTCCGGTCATACGGTAGTGGTGCCGGAAGTGGCGCGACTGGGAAAACTCAGCAGCATGGTACCTGCCTTTGGATTTTCCAGTGTACATACCGGTATCTTTATTGCACTGGGGGTGGCGGTATTGATGTGGTTCATACTCTTTAAAACCACCCTGGGTTACGAAATTCGTGGAGTGGGGTTGAACTACCAGGCGGCGGAGTATGGCGGTATCAGTAGTGCGAAGAACACCTTTTTAGCCATGTTTATATCCGGAGGCTTGGCGGGTCTGGCGGGTTCCATTCAGATATTGGGATTGGTCTACATGGTGAACCAATCCACGGAACTCCCTGGATACGGATTTACCGGTTTATCGGTGGCCCTGGTGGGGTTGAGTCATCCTCTGGGCTGTATCCCGGCTGCCATCCTGTTTGGAATATTAGATAACGGCTCCCGGCAAATGCAACTGGCGGGAATCCCCAAAGAGATTACGGCAATTATTTCCGCGGTTATTTTGGTGTTTGTAGCCGGAGCCCTACTGCTGAAATATGCCAGCACTCGATATGAAAAGAGAAAAATGAAGAAAAATGGACCTGTTCAGGGCGGCCCTGTTATGGATACTGCCGGAAAGGGGGTGGAGTAAATGAATTCGATGATTGCATTGGCCGTCATTGCTTCGGCCATTCGACTGGCAACTCCACTGCTGCTTGCTGCTTTGGGCGGTGTTTTTTCGGAACGGTCCGGTGTGGTTAACATCGGATTGGAAGGTATTATGATTTTCGGTGCATTCTTTGCCGTATGGTTTACGCATCTTACGGGGAATGCTTGGATTGGTGTCTTGGCATCTATGATATTTGGCGTGGTGGCCGCTTCGTTGTTGGCGGTTATTTCCATTAATCTGAAGGGGAATCAAATCATCGCAGGAACGGCCATTAACTTATTGGCTGCTGCATTGACAGCATTTTTCTTGGAGTTAATTTGGCATCGATCGGGGTCTACTCCCATCTGTCCAGATATGTTGACCAGTAACCCTCTTCGAGTATTAGAAGGCATTCCATTTATTGGAGACTTGTTCAAGCAATTTACCCCCTTCGTATATTTGGCATTTATATTGGTATTTGTCACCTATTATGTTCTTTGGAAAACCCCCTGGGGCCTTCACGTGAGAGCGGTGGGCGAACATCCCAAAGCGGCGGATACTGTGGGAATTGGGGTATACAAGACCCGTTGGACCTGTGTGCTGATTTCCGGTGTTTTGGCCGGATTGGCGGGGGCTTGCCTTTCCATTGGCACCGTGGGTCTATTCCGGGAAGGAATGGTGGCAGGGAAGGGATTTATCGCTCTGGCGGCTATGGTGTTCGGAAAGTGGCATCCTGTGGGTTCTTTGGGGGCGTGTTTGTTCTTTGGGCTATGCTCCGCCATCCAAATACAGGCCCAGTCCTTCGGGCTCAATGTGCCCAGCGAATTCCTGGCC
>SACF01000211.1 GCA_009928665.1 Alphaproteobacteria bacterium | reverse complement strand
GTTACCTCTCGAGCCAGCCGAAGACAAAAGCGATTGGCATCCGTAGCGCTGGTAGCATACTGCCAATATTTCATTCCAAACCTTCTGCCCAACTCTTCGGAATTCCATATGGCATCTTCTGTAGGCAGCATAAAGGTAGTTCCCTTTTGAACGTACCGGGTAATGGCCTCTACCGCCGGATCCGGCGCATGGCCAATCATAGACCCCGTATCTCCCAGGCATAAGTCCAGATAACGGTTGCCGTCCACGTCTACGAAATGAGCACCTTTGGCATGATCTACAAACACAGGATAACTACCTGCCCATTTGGTCATCCAATTCATGGGCACCCCCTGGAGCAAACTGTCTTGGGCCTGTTGATAAAGTTGGCCGGACTTGGGGTGATTTCTTTCAAACAACTGAACTTCTTTCTCATACTGTTCTTGTAACTTTTCTCTGTTCACCTGTCCCATGACTCTTCCCTCGCTTTATCCTTTTCAAGTTGCATTTTTCCTTTAGTAGTAATTTTCGGAAGGGCCCTTGTATTCCTGGAGTATGTTTCCTCCATCCACTACAAGAGACGCTCCCGTAATATATGAGGCTTCCCTGGAAGCCAAAAAAACCATAGCATGGGCCACTTCTTCCGGTGTGCCGCTACGCTTTACGGGTGTATTTTCTCCTCCCGCCGCTTCGCCCTCTGTTTGAGATGAGGTGGCGATCCAACCGGGAAGCACATTATTTACAGTAATCCCATGAGACCCCACTTCCAGCGCCAAGGCCTTACTCATCCCCACGATAGCTGCTTTGGCAGCACTATATCCCGCTTCTCCCGGATTGCTTACCAATGGCCCGGTGACGGAAGATGTATTTACAATTCTTCCGTAGCCTTGCTTTATCATATGGGGCAAAACCTTTTGGGTCACAAAAAATGGAATGGTTACATTCCGACGAAGCTCCTGCTCCCAGCTTTCCGAAGAGGTATGAAGAAAATCCGTAAAGCTTTCCGGTTGGCCCACCTGGGTCATCCCCGCATTATTAATCAGCACATGAATCCCGGAAAAATCCCGAAGAATTTGTTGAATCAGCCCTTCCACTTCTTCTTCCTTCATCAAGTCTGCAATATATCCCTTGGCAGAGATTCCCAGAGATTCCAACTCTCCGGCCCGGTCATATATTCGGTCCGTGGTGGCCGCCAAGGCCACTTGCGCCCCCAGTTGACCCAGGATTCTCGCCGTGGCAAAACCAATCCCCTCCCGATTTCCTGCCCCGGTTACCAGAGCCACTTGTCCATCAAATCGAAACATGTTATGGGATATCATAGACCACCTCCGGAAAATCATTCCGCTGCCCTCTCAGCGTAGTTCGAACAAAGGTCTCTTCCTCATCTCCTCGCTGGGTCCATACGTGAATGGTCACATAGGTGACATTTTGAACCCCGGAAAAAATGTATCCCATGTTGCGGTAAACCTGACGCTTGATATATGGGTTTAAGTCCGCTCCCGGGAATGGATCTGCGTCCCGATTCCAAACGCGGGAGGATAAGCCCGTTTGGTCATGTAACGGTGCCTCCAACCAATAATTCACCACAATCCCATAAGGCTCTTGCTCTGTTTGAATCGCCA
>SACF01000210.1 GCA_009928665.1 Alphaproteobacteria bacterium | reverse complement strand
CATAGTAAAGAAGACCCTCTACCGATTGACTGGGATGCTCCAAATCATACACGGTTACCGAGGTATCATATTGATAATTGCGCACCATGTAGTCATGTACCGCCTTTTCCTTCTCAAAGGTGTTCATATCCGAGATGATGATATCTCTCAAAATATCACTGAGTATCAAGTTCAGCTCTTTGGCTTTCTGAGAAGCATAAAGGGAAGTGGATCCCGGATTTTGGATCAGTGCTTGGATTTGAGTATGAACCGAGTAGGTCATTCTCACATCCAATGCTTCATTACCCGCATCATAGAGATAATACACACTCTTGATTCCATTGTCCACTGCAAAGGAACTGGTGAGAAGTTCATCATAAACCCTTCGAGGAACCTCCAAAGATAGGGAAGGCAACAAACTTCTTTTGGCTTCCAGAATGACGGATTGGGCAACTTCTACACTGTCAATTCTCATCCCGGGTATATACTCACTGCCCGGTTCTCCACCTTGTTCTCCATTTACTTCATCCAACATTCGAACGGCCATGGCGATGGTTTGCTCTCGAGTGGTCATTCCTTTCGGAGTGAACCGGTTATTCCCGGTGCCTTGAACGAACTCTTTATAAACCATGTAATAAATGGAAGGGCGGGCATACGTGCTAATTTGGGAGTCGTCTTCGAAAAGACGAACACCGGTAGCGGTTAAACGATTCCCCGTGGCTTTGGTGTATACTCTCGTTAACATAGTAGCGGCTTGTTCTCGGGTTAAGGCCCCTTGGGGATCAAACAGCCCGTTTCCCACTCCTTTGACAATCCCCAAGGAATAGGCTTTTAATACCGAAGGGTCTTGCGTATCCGAAAAAGGATTGGTTGTAGGTGTTGGTACTTTGGAGCCTTTGATGCTTTCGTATAGCTTCACCGTAACCTGGGCAAATTCCAGACGGCTGGTAATCTGATTCATGTTTTGGTCTTCAAAAGAGGCAGGGAGAATATCATATGAGATTCCTTTACTCACACTTTCCCTTGCCCAGGATGACACGTAGCCAGGTGTAACAGCGGCCCATGCCATGGATGTGCTGGAGACCATCAATGACAAAATGACTATTATAATGAGGGATGTTTTGTTATTTTTCCTAGCTTGCATCATGAGTATCCACTCCTTTATTCATACCTTTGGAAATATAGGGAACTCGGCGTAATGCCCCAGTGGGACAAACCTTGAGGCAATTCCCACACCGTATACAATCCACACTATTGGGGGTCCGATACGTGGGTATGTGGAACTGACAAGCCTGCTGACATTTTCCACATTGAATACATAGCTCCGGATCCACTTCAAATCGATACAGAGAAATCGGATTAAACCCTCCATAAATCGCACCAAGGGGACAAAGGTACCGACAAAAGGGGCGATATATCATTAGAGAAAGAAAAATGATTCCGATTAGGATGAATGATTTCCAGGCAAACAGCCAACCGATGGCCTCTCGAATCCCCTGGTTCAAAATCCCCAGAGGCCATCCAGCCATCAATGTGCCGGAAGGACAAACATACTTACAGAACCAGGGATCTCCACCCCCCAAATCCCCCACTACAAATGCGGGAAGAAGAAATACGAAAAAAACCAAA
>SACF01000209.1 GCA_009928665.1 Alphaproteobacteria bacterium | reverse complement strand
TATCCAAATCAGGTTATAGGTCGAAACACTAACAGTTTCCTCTCAGCCGACTTTTCGTCAGCTCCCTCTTCTTGTCTCTAGTACTATATCGCTTCCGGGCTACATTGTCAATTTATTGAAGCATATATTTGCATCCATTCCCAGTGTTTTCATTTCATGCCAAGGCATAGTATCTTCTTCCCGCACCTCTATCGATTTTACCTTTGCACCACATGGTCCAATCCGATTTGACGCACCTTTTCCATCTGAACGGCCCCGAGATTCACCAGATATTCCATTAATGAAGGTCCATTTTTCATATCTCTTTGCAACGCCATGTGCGATAAGATGGCCACATCCCCCCGATAAAATGACGCATTATTGTCTTGATAATCCCCTTCTGTCAGCTTGATTTCCTCCGTTAGTACATTCGGATTGTCCCACGTAAAATCTCCTTGACTATCATCATATCCCAAGGCTCTCAGCGAAAAAGTCAAATACTGATAAGTGGAAACTAACTGATTTGCTCCAAATTGATGATCGCTCATGCCCTTCGTGAGACCATTGGCATAGGCATAGCCTACATAGGGATTTGCCCAGGAATCCACATCTGTGAATGGATGATTCCACTCTTTTGTCAGCGCTTCTTCCTCTTTTCCAAGAAGACGAACCAGCATGGTGATGGCCACCTGCCTAGTAGGGGCAGTCATCAAGTCATAGATGGGCTGTCCCATTTCGTCGGTACCCGTTCCTTTAAAAAGTCCCAGCGTATAAAGTTCTTCCGCCGCTCGTTCCATTCTCCCGTTGGCGGTTCCTCCCATTCCATCACCAGGTTCCGGCCCTCCGGAAGAATCCTCCCAAGAAGAATAAAATCCATCCCCCAGTCGGCTACCATGAATCGTCAGATCCTCTCCCCGATCCGAGTTAATTTGCCCATAATTCAAGGCATCTCCATGCACCACCAGCCGACACCCATTACGTATGGTCAAGGTCCCATGGTTAACAAGTGCTCCCCGTATGGTCATGTCATAATAGTCCATCATCATTACGTGTACACCTTCCGGTATTTCCAAACGGTCCAAGGTCAAATTTCCGGATATCTGAAAATCTCCTTGATTCGCTACAAATCCGTTTTTAATCAATATTCCCCCCTGTAAGTTGATTTGATTCTCTCCCACAAGAGTTCCGTTCACGATTAAAGCACCTTTTTCTGTAACGGTCATGCCGGCCCCCGGCGCCAATGTTAAATCATCAATTACCAACATACTATTGAGAGAAGTGCTACCTGTAGCAACTCCGTTTTCAATCCGTATCCCTCCACTTTTAAAAGGATTGTTGATTCGTTTTACCGCTCCGATATTATCCACAACAACACCGTTTTCCAGCCAGATTTCTCCGAACCTCCCCGAAAGAGTGCCTCCGTTTATGGTGGTAGACCCTTGGGTACGAATGGCGCTAGCCGCAAGTCCCGTATACTTACCTCCGTTAATAATGAGCTGCCCGTCATTCTCGATAGCACAATATCCCCCTATAATAGAACCTTCCCCGTTTATGGTTAAAGTCCCCGTCTGTCGGATAGGGGATCCGTCTTTTTCATTCGCTCCATTGGTGTACACATAATGAATGGTATACC
>SACF01000208.1 GCA_009928665.1 Alphaproteobacteria bacterium | reverse complement strand
AATCAAACGGTGAAGGAGGATTTGGCTCTGAGCCGATAAGAACAACGGTGACCGATAGTAGCAGTGAACATTTCGGCTGGTATTGGTTCGAAGATCTTCCTTTGGGAGACTATAAGGTTTGTGAAGTTTTGCAGAATGATTGGCGTCAGACTCACCCTCTGAATTCGGATGATAATTGTCACCTTATTTCTTTGCCGAGCGGAAAATCAAACGGCTTCGATCTGCCTGCAATGCTAAATGCCGTTAGCGGACCCGTTTATAGTTTTGGTAATCAACAATTAGCAAGGATTACGGTGGTTAAATTTGAAGATTTGAATGGTGACGGTCAAAAAGATGAGGGAGAAGACACTCTCTCTGGTTGGGAGATAAATCTTAGCGGTCAAGATTCGATAAATACGAATGAGAATGGCGAAGTTATGTTTGACAAATTACTCCCGGAAAGTTATGAATTAAGCGAGACTCTGCAACCGGGCTGGAATCAAACCAATATTTATTGTGAGGACAATAATGGCCCCGGAGCAAAAATAACTTCAGAAGGAGAGGCTTATGGACATCATGGAAACTGTGAGGGTTGGAACCAATGTGGCGATGCTGAAACCTGTGCTCAATGGGCATGCCGTGTCAGTGGATATTCTTCTTTAGTTTCCTATGGAGAATCTCGTCCTTGCACCCAATTTAACAATTGTCATCTATTTCAACATAGTGTGATATCAGCCCCTCCAATTCTTTCGATAAATCCTAGCTATCAAGATAACGAGTATATAAATTATGATTGGGGTAACTCGTGTGATGTCATGGGTGTTACCGATATTATCTGTAACAACCCGGGATTTTCAGAGGTAGCAATACTTTCCGAGGATGATTCAGAATCCGATTTGGTTTCTGAAAATAATTATCGACTAGCGCTTAATGCCGGAGATTCAAAAACTTGCTATGTCGGCAATCAATTTGTCGAACCCGAGCTAACTATCCTGAAATACAACAATCAATGGCCGACTGTCCAAAGTCCCGGAAGTGTTATCGACTATACGATCGAGGTGGAAGCTCAAAAAAATAATGTTAAGGGTGTGGTAGTAAGGGATCTTCCGCCGGAAGGATTCAAATATATAAGCGGTTCTTGGACAGCCTCTTCATCATTGGGCGGGGGACATATCGGAGCCTTGGAACTTTCTCATGAGTATGCCTCTCCGGGAGAATGGAGCTTGGGTGATATGAAAGCCGGAGAAGTGATTACGCTTTCATATAGAGCGCAAATCGACGGCGCTCAACAACCGGGATTATACAATGATCTGGCTTGGGCGGACGGAACAGATAATAGAAGTGCCAGAGTACTAGCCACTTCGATGCCCGCTCCGGCAGTCGATCCGGGAGAAATTACGGATAATTTTGTGGGAACGCAGATTGAGTTGGCAGTGGCTCCGCTTCCGCAAAATGTAGAATTGGAAGAAGATGAAGAAACTGAAACTAAGACCAAAAAGAAAGTTTTGGGAGTGACGACCTATCTGCCGGCTACCGGTACGCCGACCATGTGGATCATCCTGGCAATCTTAATTTTAATAGCGGGAATCAGTCTGATGATTTTCGCTCGCCGAAGAAATGATAAGATAAAAAATATGA
>SACF01000207.1 GCA_009928665.1 Alphaproteobacteria bacterium | reverse complement strand
CTATATGCGGACTACATGCCCGGGGCCTTCATAGAAGATAAGGAATATTCGCTGGTATTACATTATAGACAATGTGATCCGGATATGGTAACCCTTAAAATTAATGAATTGAGAGAAACCTTACATGGCATGATTAAAACATCCAATCTGGAGCTTCAAGAGGGTAACAAGGTTTTGGAAATCAAGGACAACAAGGTAAACAAAGGGCAGGTAGCCAGTAAGCTGTTAAGCGAGGGGATTTATGACTTCGTGTTAGGAGCCGGGGACGATGCCACGGATGAGCATCTATTTTCTGTATTGCCAAAAGATGGGTATCCCGTTAAAATCGGACTTCACAAGACATGTGCTCGTTATCGGTTGAAATCCTGGAGATCCATGAGGAACTTGCTGGGTCGCTTTGCTGAGATGGATGGATGAGAGGAATATCTATGAAAAAAGAAGGCTTTGTTCATGAAATTGAAAACTTCCCGCTGGACGAGTATCACATTCAATTGAATGAAGCACTTTTCCATAATGCCAATGGATACATTGGGGTTCGATACGATCTGGAGGAAGAATACCCCGAGGGGTTGGAATTTATAAGAGGTCAATATATTAATGGATTCTATGATGAGGCGGAAGTGTCTCATCCGGAACGGCTTTATGGGTTTATTGAAAGCAAACAATTCATGGTAGATGTGGCCAACACCCAAACCATCAAGTTGTTCCTAGAAGGGGAACCTTTTAGCATGTTTACGGGAAAAACTCTTTCACGTAAAATTTCCCTTCATATGGACCGGGGAGTTACCATTCGAGAGGTACACTGGCAGTCTCCTTTGGGGAAGGAAATATTACTAAAGATTACCAGAATGACATCCTTTCATCAGCCTTCTTTGTTTACCATTGAATATCAAGTCACGCCTTTGAATTTTTCAGGAGAGTTGGTTTTGGAGTCCTCTCATGATGTAGATGTAGAAAATTTTTCAGATCCCGCGGATCCCAGGACCGCTAATTTTTGCGAGAGATGCATTAACCCCACCAACTGCGAAATTCGAGACGGGGGTTCCTACATAGGGGCCATTACCACCCGGTCGGGATTGCAGGTATATAGCGGTGTAAAGAATGTGCTTTCTGCCGAAGTAACTCCGGAGTTTTTCGTCAGTGAAAATACTGCAATCTGCGTATATCGACCAAACGTACCGAAGAATGAAACCCTCACACTGACAAAGTTTTGCGTATTTTGTGATTCGGTACGCCACGGTAATTGCAAAGAACGGGCCTACTATGAAATGGACCGGGCCATCGCCACCACACTACCGGAATTGTATCGACTACAGGAGGAATATTTATCCGAGTACTGGAAGAATTGCTCCGTCGAAATACATGGAGATCCGGAATCGGATTTGGCACTGAGGTATAATTTGTATCAGTTGATTCAGTCGGCTGGAAAAGATGCCCATGGCAGTATTGCCCCTAAAGGCCTGAGCGGGGAAGGGTACGAAGGCCATTATTTTTGGGATTCCGAAATGTATATTCAGCCATTTTTTACGGTGACCAATCCGGAGATTTCGAAATATTTGATTGAGTTTCGATATCAAACCTTGGAAGCGGCTCGGGAAAATGCTCGAATTTTGGGACAC
>SACF01000206.1 GCA_009928665.1 Alphaproteobacteria bacterium | reverse complement strand
CTCCTGGGTATCACGGGCACTGTGGCCGATGGCCAAAACCAAAGATTCTGTAGGAATGGTCCCCTTCTCTCCCATCTGAACCCCCATGATTCTTCCTTCCTCGAAGACCAAATCCGTCAATTTCGTCTGGAACTGGAAACTGCCCCCGGCCCTCTTGATTTTCTCGCGAATTTCTACCACTACTTTTCGTAAAACATCCGTTCCCACATGAGGTTTTTGCTTGTATAGAATATTTGGATTCGCCCCCGCTTCCACCAACTCCTTTAATACTTTTTGAATTCGAACATCCCTTATCCCAGTGGTAAGCTTTCCGTCCGAAAAGGTTCCGGCACCGCCTTCTCCGAATTGCACATTGGTTTCCTCATCCAGGATACCATCTCTCCAAAATTGATTTACCTTATGGATTCGGTCCTCCATGGAGGCACCTCGTTCCAGAATAACGGGATGAAATCCGGCTTCTGACAAAACCAATGCGGCGAACATTCCTGCCGGTCCAAATCCCACAATCACGGGTGAATGTTCTAATTGTTTCTCTCCGTAGGGTGGTGGCATCCAAGGATCTTCCTTCACCAACTCTACCAGGCCGTCCTTCCCCTGTTTGAAAGGCTCCAACGGCTGAAAGTCTATGGTATAAACCCGAAAAATCTGACTTTTATCCCTGGCATCGATGGACTCTTTCCGGATGACCCATTCCAATATTTCCGGATGATTCCCCTTCCACCCCAGTTTTTTACCAATCTTGCGGGGAATTTCTTCCAAAGGCTCATCCCATCTCAATTTTATTTGATGAATACGATACATATATACGACTTCTTTCCCGAAACTTCCTCTGATACATTAAATAGATTCCACTAAGTGATTTGCTGCCTGAATCCCCGTCTTCCACGCCAAGTGCAGGTTGAACCCGCCGCAGGGGCCTTGTAAGTCAAGGAGTTCGCCCACGATATAAAGCCCCGGCCAACGATGACTTTCCCATGTATTCGGAGTTACTTCATTCAAGGATACACCGCCCACCGTAATCTGTGCATCCTTCCAACCACCCAACCCTCGTACTTTCCAACGGAACTCTTTCAGTTGAAGGGATATTTGATCCAACTCTTCCCCCGTTAATGTGCCGATTTCATTTTCCCATCTCCCGGATGAAATCCCTGCTTTTTCCAAGATAATCTCACCCAGACCCCAGGGAACGATGGTGGCTAAAATATCTTGAATCGAATACCCATTCTCCCTGACTCGCTGCTTCATAATAGCCCGAACCTGTTCCGGGGAAAACCCTTCCATAAAATCCAATGCGATTTGATAGGAGGAAAAATTGTCTTCTCCATGTAGCACCACATGCGAACTCAAATTCATTAGCAAAATACCCGAAAGGCCTCTTTTACTAAATTGAATCTCGCCTCGTTCCATAGCAATGGTCTCTCCGTTTCTCAGAAGGGTGGCGCTGCCCTTCATACGAATTCCATGAAGACCTTCCCGGTAATCCTCCACCTGGAAATGTGTCAATCCGGGAAAGACCGGCTTCACCATAATCCCTAACTGACCACATATACCATACCCTTCTCCGGAAGTTCCGAATTGAGGTGCTGCTTTACCACCCATGGCCATAATCACTTTTTCCGCATATAC
>SACF01000205.1 GCA_009928665.1 Alphaproteobacteria bacterium | reverse complement strand
CGCATACCCTTGGCAAATTCCTTTTCCATAGTAAAGAAGACCCTCTACCGATTGACTGGGATGCTCCAAATCATACACGGTTACCGAGGTATCATATTGGTAATTGCGTACCATGTAGTCATGCACCGCTTTTTCCTTCTCCAAGGTATTCATGTCCGAGATAATGATATCTCTCAAAATATCGCTGAGCATTAAGTTCAGCTCTTTGGCTTTTTGGGAAGCATAAAGGGAAGTGGATCCCGGATTTTGAATCAATGCTTGAATTTGAGTATGAACCGAGTAGGTCATTCTCACATCCAATGCTTCATTACCCGCATCATAAAGGTAATACACGCTCTTGATTCCATTGTCCACTGCAAAGGAACTGGTGAGAAGTTCATCATAAACCCTTCGAGGAACCCCCAAAGACAGGGATGGTAATAGACTTCTTTTAGCTTCCAGAATGACGGATTGGGCAACTTCTACACTGTCAATTCTCATCCCGGGTACATACTCACTGCCCGGTTCTCCTACCTGTTCTCCATTGACCTCATCCAACATTCGAACCGCCATCGCGATGGTTTGTTCTCTAGTGGTCATCCCTTTCGGAGTGAACCGGTTATTCCCGGTGCCTTGAACGAACTCTTTATAAACCATATAGTAAATGGAAGGGCGGGCATACGTGCTAATTTGGGAATCGTCTTCGAAAAGACGAACGCCGGTAGCGGTTAAACGATTCCCCGTGGCTTTGGTGTATACTCTAGTCAGCATAGTAGCGGCTTGCTCTCGAGTCAATACCCCTTGGGGATCAAACAAACCGTTTCCTACTCCTTTGACAATTCCCAGGGAATAGGCTTTTAATACCGAAGGGTCTTGGGTATCCGAAAAAGGATTGGTTGTGGGTGTTGATACCTTGGAGCCTTTGATGCTTTCATATAGCTTTACCGTAACCTGGGCAAATTCCAGACGACTGGTTATCTGATTCATGTTTTGGTTTTCAAAAGAAGCCGGGAGAATATCATATGAAATTCCTTTACTCATGCTTTCCCTTGCCCAGGATGACACGTAACCAGGTGTAACAGCGGCCCATGCCATGGAAGTGCTGGAGACCGCCAATGACAAAATGACCAGTGTAATGAAGGTTGTTTTCTTGTTTTTCCTAGATTGCATCATGAGTATTCGCTCCTTTATTCATACCTTTGGAAATATAGGGAACTCGGCGCAACGCCCCGGTGGGACAAACCTTGAGGCAATTTCCACAGCGTATACAATCCACACTATTGGGGGTCTGATACGTGGGTATGTGGAACTGACAAGCCTGCTGGCATTTCCCACACCGAATACATAACTCCGGGTCCACTTCAAATCGATACAGGGAAATCGGATTAAACCCTCCGTAAATCGCACCAAGAGGACAAAGATACCGACAGAAAGGCCGATATATCATTAGAGAAAGAAAAATGATTCCGATTAGAATGAGTGATTTCCAGGCAAACAGCCAACCGATGGCCTCTCGAATCCCCTGGTTCAAAATCCCCAGAGGCCATCCAGCCATTAATGTGCCGGAAGGACAAACATACTTACAGAACCAGGGATCTCCACCCCCCAAATCCCCCACTACAAATGCGGGAAGAAGAAATACGAAAAAAACCAAA
>SACF01000204.1 GCA_009928665.1 Alphaproteobacteria bacterium | reverse complement strand
TCCCAACACCATCGGTGCCGCACAGATGGCTGCCAAGTACTTTTTCTCCTTGTGGTACTGGAGAATTCTCTCTTTTAACTCTTCGTGGTTCAACAAATTTGTGGCTCCCGGCTGTCCCCCGGGTAAAACAATCATTTCTCCTGTGGAATAGTCCGTATCACCAATCCATTGGTCCGCCATCACCGTAATCTCACTGCGGCCGGTGACTTCCTTTTCTCTCGTCAGTGACACAGTTTTCACATCTAGGGAGGCCCTTCTCAACACATCCACCACCGTCAATGCTTCCACTTCCTCAAAACCGGTTGCCAAATGTACATAAATCATATCCTTGCACCTCCATCTATTCTATAATACTATACTAGTAAAGAACGCCGATTCTCCCATCAGAGGAGAACATGTATTTCCTTTATTATACACGGAAAGATGCCGCTGAACCACCGGGAAAGGAGAAGGAAATGTATCAAGTTGGGATATTAACCGCCAGTGACAAGGGATTTCGTGGAGAACGGGAAGACCTGTCCGGAAAAGTGATCCGGAAAATCCTAAGAAACTCTGACGATTTTTGGGACAAGGAATATCTATTGCTTCCTGACAATCAAAGCATGATTGAGTCCGCACTCATACAATGGTCCGATGAACTGCACTTGGATTTCATCATCACCACCGGGGGAACCGGTTTTTCCCATCGGGATGTCACTCCGGATGCTACCCTCAATGTCATTCATCGAAAAACCCCGGGCATTCCGGAGGCCATGCGAAAAATGTCCATGGAGATTACTCCAAGAGCCATGCTATCCCGGGCAGAAGCCGGTATCCGCGGAAACACGCTCATCGTGAACCTTCCAGGAAGCCCCAAGGCCGTGAAGGAGACCTTGGAATACATTCTTCCTACCATCAAACATGGTCTGGATATCCTTTTAGACAACGACGGCGAATGCGCACGATAAGGAAAAGCCGCAGATATCTGCGGCTTTTTGGTCAACATGAAAGAACTATAAATAAATGCTGTTTCCCACCCTATCTTTCCTTCTCTTCAACTTCCGCGTCCTCTGCTTCCTCAATTACCGTTCCCGACACTTGGAATGTGTTGGTGTTCTCAGGAGACTCAAAGTTAAAATCGCTGTCCTTCAAATTGGCTTCTCGCGTGGTAATGGTGCCATTGATTTTAGCCCCCGGATTGGTGGACAATGTTTTCGTGTCCACGTTCCCCGCTAGAATCGCATTGGCGGTCAATTCCGTAGACTCTTGAATGGCTAGATTCCCTCGCATTTTCCCATCCAGAATCACATTGTTGGCCTTCACATCCCCCAGAATCACGGATTTTCGCATCACCACATCGTGGAGAGCTTCCACATTCCCCTTCACAGAAGCGGCTTGCATGACCACATTTTTCCCTTGCACATTTCCTTCCACAATTCCCGAAACCACTAAGTCGCTGGAAGTCTCAATATCACCCTTCACTCTTCCTTGAATGTCAAGTTTCCCGGTAGAAGAAACGTTACCTATCACCACGGTAGTGACCCCAATCACTGTGGGTGACGCCTCCGGTTTCTGAGGAGGTGCGACATACTCATCGCCAAATAGTTTGTCCTTTTTTGTCATTGGACGGTTACCTCTCTTTCATCTTGAAACACGATT
>SACF01000203.1 GCA_009928665.1 Alphaproteobacteria bacterium | reverse complement strand
TTGCCCCATGGTCATAGCGGCCGTCACTAGCAGATTCGGTCCACCTACCTTTCTCGCCTTCTGGTCTATATACTTTAGAGTCGTTTCATTATCTATCACGGGCTTCGTATTGGGCATGCAGCAAACGGTAGTAAATCCACCTGCAGCGGCAGCTTTCAGTCCCGATTCCAGGTCCTCCTTCCAAACGGCTCCCGGGTCTCTCAAGTGCACGTGCAAATCAATGAATCCGGGTACTATCCAACATCCGGAAGCATCCATACACTCCCCTTGATCAAATAGCTCCATTTCTCCCGAAGTGATAGCATGAATTTTACCCCCCCGTATCCAAACGCATCCCACTTCATCCCGGCCGGATAGGGGATCCATGATTCGCCCGTTGACTATCACTCTATCCATAAATGCCATCTCCTTTTAGGATTCTTAAATCATCGCAATATTCACATTGATAACAACGTTGCTCCTCATTCACCAGGCGGAATATTTGTGGCACATCCCGCTCTGTGGTGGTAATACATCGTGGATTTTTACACTGTATCACTCCCATCACCTTAGTAGGTAAAGTTAGCGTTTTTTTCTCAACTACTACCCCCTCACGTATGTACACTACCGTAGCTCGAGGATCCACTAATCCCAACACGGCTAAATCCACATCCATCATATTTTCTATTTTCACCAGGTCTTTCCTACCATACTTATTGCTGTGTGCATTCATGATGAGTGCTACCGAGTGTTCTAGGTCTCCTATATTCAAAAGAGATAGTACCTCCATCCCCTTTCCTTTGGTTAGGTGATCAATCACTATCCCATTGCGAATGCTATCAACTATCATGTCGCTCCTCCTTTTTCTCTAAACCCAACAACCCCACAATTAAGGCCATCCGTATAATCATCCCGTATTTTGCCTGTTTGAAATAAAGTGCACGCGGATCAGAATCCACTTCTTTCGAGATTTCGTTTACCCTGGGAAGGGGATGAAGCACCACCAAATCTTTCTTTCCTCTCTTTAATTTTTCCGGATCCAAAATATAGCTATCTTTCAGACGAAGATAATCGGCCTCATTAAAAAACCTTTCTCGTTGGACTCGAGTCATATATAAAATGTCCAACTGAGGAAGGCTTTCTTCCAACTGTTCTGTTTCAAAGTAAGGCACTTTTCGCTTTTCCAATATGTGCCGGGTAATATATTCCGGGGTTTTCAATTCCGGAGGGGAAATAAGATGGATTTCAACTCGGGGATAAAGACTAATTACTTTTAACAGGGAGTGCACGGTTCTTCCAAATTTCAAGTCCCCACATATGCCTATCACCATCTTGTCTTTCTTCTTCACTTCACAATGAATGGTAAACAAATCAGTTAACGTCTGGGTGGGATGATGATGCCCCCCATCACCCCCATTAATCAGGGGGATTTGAATTTCTTTCCATGCCACTTTCGCAGATCCTTCCTTGGGATGTCTCATTACAAGAATATCCGTATACCCGGATACCGTTCTCACTGTGTCTGCCAGACTTTCTCCCTTTGCCACCGAACTGGAACCTTGTTCCGAAAATCCCACTACTTGGCCTCCCAGTCTAAGCATGGCAGCCTCGAAGCTAAGGCGTGTTCGTGTACTAGGCTCAAAGAACAACGTCCCCATTA
>SACF01000202.1 GCA_009928665.1 Alphaproteobacteria bacterium | reverse complement strand
TTCTACCGTAGCTAAATGACATTCCACTCACCTCCTATGCTTTTCAAGTCTGTAAAGAAATCCGGATAGGACTTGTCTACCGCTTGATGGTCTGTTATCAATATAGGCGCTTTACTATTGCAGGCTGCTGTAGCCATGGCCATTACAATGCGATGGTCATTATATCCCTGGACGGCCCCACCTCGAATACTTGTGGCGCCCCAGATTTTTAAACCTTGGTCTGTTTCTTCTACACGAACCCCCATGGCGTTCAGGTTCTCTGCCATGGCTCGAATCCGGTCACTTTCTTTTAAACGAAGCCTCTTTCCCCCGGTGATTTCAGAAACACCCCGGGCATTTGCCATCAATATCGACAATACCGGCATCAAATCCGGGCAAGAAGCCACATCGGCATGAATGGCTGTCAAGTCGCCTTTTTGGGTTAGTACGCCTTGAGGCGTTAAAGTTATGTGAGCTCCCATTTCTTCTAAAAACCATAATATGCGTCGATCCGGTTGTAAGGATTTTTTCTCCAAACCTTCCACCATAACGTCGCCTTGAAGGGCCCCCATGGCCAGAAAGAAAGCTCCGTTGGACCAATCTCCCTCCACTTTCACTTGCCCCGGCGAATAATAACTTTGATTGCCCGAAATCTTGTAACCATCCTTTATTTTTCGCACCTTAACACCAAAGGCTTCTAAAACCTCCAAGGTCATTTCCACATACCCGGCGGATTCCAATGGGCTAGTAATCTCCAAGGCACTATCCTTTCGAAGAAGTGGCAATGCCATTAGTAAACCGGTAATGTATTGAGAAGAAACATCACCAGGCAATTGAAATTTTCCAGCCTCCAGAGGTCCCCGGACACGGAACGGCAGCTGACTGGAGGAAAAACGGCATCCATTTCTTAACATTTCCCTTTTCAGTTCCCCCAATGGTCGATGGGGAAGACGGCCTTCCCCCTTCATTTCAAACTCCCGCACCAATGCGGCTGCTATGGGCAGCAGAAATCGTAAGGTAGATCCGCTTTCTCCACAATCCAAAACCGGCTGCTCCTGGGACACTTTTATGGGACGCACTCGAATCCCATGATTCTCTTCAGAAAACTGAGTACCCAGGGCTTCCAAACTTTGAATGGTGGCCTCCAAATCCTGTGATAAACGTGGCAAATCCACCCATGTCTCATCCCCACTTAGTGCTGCAGCAATCAAAAGCCTATGGCCATGAGATTTCGCTGGAATGGCCTGTATGACTCCATTTATGCTCTTGGGATATACCATAACTCCCATTATACCTTCTCCTATTCCGACACTTCTTCCAACTCTACTCGACGTTTTCGACCCTGAGATAAAAGTTCTTTCAGTCCCGCTTCGTCCTTTTCGCGTATGGCATCTCGATACTCGGTCAAGCGATGGATAAGACCGTCAATTTCCTCCAATAAATTCTGTTGGTTGGAAAAGAACAATTGGCGCCAAAGCTCTTCATTTAATTTTGCCACTCGTGTCATGTCATGAAAGCTACCTGCGGAATAACCTTTGTGTTGCATGGCCTGGGGACTCTGTACATATGCGCTGGAAACCACATGGGCCAATTGGGAACTTAACGCTATTATTCTATCATGTTTTTCAGGAGTTGATATCTCAATATGACCAAAACCCAAA
>SACF01000009.1 GCA_009928665.1 Alphaproteobacteria bacterium | reverse complement strand
ACCCAGATGCGCCCCCGCCGTTTCAAATGAAGTGGCTGGCACACAGGAGGGAGCCCCAAAGTTGAATTTAAACGGGACTTTATGACCATTGCCGATCATGAATTTCACACCCTCCGTCCCCAATACATTGGCAATTTCGTGTGGATCGGAGACGGTACCCACGGTTCCATGTATCACAGCTATCCGTGCGAATTCGGACGGAATCAGCATGGAACTTTCTATGTGAATGTGGGCGTCGATAAATCCAGGCAGGATGTATTGTTCCTGGTCTGTCTTTTCTTCGCGGATTTCAATGATTTTTCCGTCAATCACCCTGATGGTTCCCTGCAGAATCCTACGATTGACCACATCAACAATATTTCCTGAAATTTCAAATGACTGCGGGTTCATAACTTTTCGTTTATAATGATGATGATATAATTCCGTTGATTATTTTCAGTCTTCCGGAGTACTGGGTTCTGCCAGCATGGCATTCTGTTTTATTTTTCCGGCCAGCTGTCCGCATGCGGCATCAATATCCTCACCCCTGCTTTTCCGTACATTAATAACCAGGTTTTTCTGCTCGAGGAATTCGACAAAAGCCCTCAGCTTTTCTTCGGATGTTTTAACGAAACCACTGTCAGCAACCTGATTATACTGAATAATATTGATTTTAACCGGAAAGCTTTTGCAAAATCCGGCAAGGGCCTGTGCGTCGCTCCGTGTATCGTTTACCCTGTCGAAAAGAATATATTCAATGGTAATCCTTTCCCCGGTCAAACGATAAAAGTATTTCAGTGAATCTGATACCTCGGTTAACGGAAATTTCCTGTTTACCGGGATCAATTGGTTTCTCTTTTCATCCGTTGCTGCATGTAGTGACAAAGCAAAATGAAATTTTACTCCGTCATCAGCCATTTTCCTGATCATTTTCGGGATTCCGACACTCGAAACCGTAATACGCTGCGGTGATAAATTCATTCCATCGGTTGATGTGATCCTGTCGATGGCCTGAGTGACATTCTCATAATTCAATAAGGGTTCACCCATCCCCATGAATACAATATTTGAGAGGTTATGGCCCGGAACTGTACTGTTTTCCAAATTCTTTTTCTTCCCACCTTCTGTGTATTTTTCATCCCGGCGTGTACCCGCAAGCCCGGATAAAGCCACCACTTGATCAAAGATTTCACCGGTTGTCAGGTTTCGACTGAATCCAAGCCTGCCTGTTGCACAGAAGTTGCATGCCAGGGCGCATCCGATCTGTGAAGATATACAGGCTGTGTAACGATCGGCAGAAGGTATCAGTACACCTTCCACACAGCGATCATCATGCGTCCTGAAAACCACTTTGAGGGTACCGTCACGGCTTGCCTGGAAATGGTCGACCCCGGCAACCCTGAAAGAAAAATGATGGGTCAGGAGTAACCGGTCAGCTTTTGACAAGCTGGTCATTTCATCAAAGGACTGACAGCCTTTTTTCCACAGCCAATTGTAAGTCTGATCCGCCCTGAATTTCCTGCCTCCGTGTTGCAGAAAGAAATTTTGCAACGCTACATGGGTCAATGATCTGATGTCAGGTTGCAAATCACCACTCATCTTTTTTCTCCACGGTTGGTTTCATCTTTTCCCTGAGCGAGGTGACCAGGCGTTGCATCACAGTATCGACCTGGTAGAGGTAGGAATCCCAATTCGGGTTGTACGCCGGATCTGACTTATTCATCCATTTTTCAATTGGGAATCGGGATGTTCCTTTGAGATTAAAGTCAGTAAGCGTATACCTGAATCTGTTTTCCTTAAACTCAATTTTGATCTGATACATTATTAAACCTGCGTCACGTCGCATCCCTGCTTTTTCGTCCTGGAAATAGATTTTCATTCTGCCGACACCTTCCACCTTCCCGTTTACCTTGTCCTGGACTGTATACACCGATTGCGCATTCACATAGTAATAACCGAACCATTCGATGGCTTTGTCGTAAAGATAAGCTGGTGAGCCCTCCTGATCCACCACATCGCGATACATGATTTTATTGGTACCAGGATCAACCGGAAGGTTGGAGGTGGCATTCAAATTTTGAGCTGTTGACTCTAAAACCATGATTATTAACAGGTACACAACCCCGGGAATCCAGACTGCGTATTTCATATTTAATTATTTTAATATTTACAATATTAATCAAAATCCAACAAAAAAGCCCTGAAAAATCAGGGCTTTTTTTAACAAGGTTTTGAACTTTTAATACATGTCGCCCATGCCACCCATACCCGGGTTCATCGGGGGCATGGCAGGTTTCTCTTCCTTGTGGGAAACAAGAACACATTCGGTGGTAAGAAGCATGCTTGCAATTGAAGCGGCATTTTCAAGCGCCACTCTGGCAACTTTTGTGGGATCAATAACACCCGCCTGTAGCAGATTTTCATATTGCTCGGTGCGGGCATTGAATCCATAATCATCTTTTCCTTCCTTTACCTTCTGGATGATAACGGAACCTTCCAATCCTGCATTTTCGACAATCTGCCGGAGTGGTTCTTCCAGGGCGCGTTTAATTATGGCAATACCGGTAGTCTCATCCTCATTTTCGCCTTTGAGTTTTTCTATAACCTTTTGAGCGCGGAGAAATGCGACACCTCCACCGGGAATAATCCCCTCTTCAATGGCTGCGCGGGTTGCATGTAAAGCATCATCAAAACGATCTTTTTTCTCTTTCATTTCAACTTCTGATGCAGCGCCGACATAAATAACGGCAACTCCTCCGGCTAATTTGGCCAGACGTTCCTGAAGTTTTTCTTTATCATAATCCGAGGTCGTAGTTCCGATCTGGGTTTTGATCTGATTGATTCGTGAAGTAATATCGCTCTTCTTTCCATTACCATTAATAATCGTGGTATTTTCTTTATCAATGGTAACCTTCTCAGCCTGTCCGAGGTACTGTAAAGTTGCATCCTCGAGTTTGTACCCTTTTTCTTCACTGATAACGGTTCCGCCTGTAAGAACTGCGATATCCTCTAACATTTCCTTACGACGATCGCCGAAACCCGGTGCTTTCACTGCTGCAACTTTGAGGGTGCCGCGTATTTTATTCACTACGAGCGTTGCAAGCGCTTCCCCTTCAACATCTTCAGTTACCAGGATGAGCGGGCGACCGGTCTGAACAACTTTTTCAAGAACCGGAAGGAGATCCTTCATCACACTGATCTTTTTGTCATAAATGAGAATGTAAGGATTCTCATAAACAGCTTCCATTTTATCGGTATCGGTCACAAAATAGGGACTGATATAACCACGGTCGAACTGCATTCCTTCAACGACTTTCACCGTTGTTTCAATGCCTTTTGCCTCCTCAATCGTAATGACACCCTCTTTCTTTACTTTTTCCATTGCCTCGGCAATCATTTTTCCGATAAAGCTGTCATTATTAGCGGAAACCGATGCGACCTGTTCAATCTTCTCCATGCTGTCGCCCACCTGTTTGGTCTGAGTCTTGAGTGACTTTAATACCTCGGCTACCGCTTTGTCAATGCCGCGTTTCAGATCCATCGGGTTTGCACCTGCCGTGACATTTTTCAAACCTGTCGTAAAAATCGATTGTGCCAGTACTGTTGCTGTTGTGGTACCATCACCGGCCAGATCGCTGGTCTTTGAAGCGACTTCCTTGACCATCTGTGCCCCCATATTTTCAACGGGGTCCTTTAACTCAACTTCTTTTGCAACTGTGACGCCGTCTTTCGTGACTGTCGGTGAGCCATATGATTTTTCAATAATAACGTTGCGACCCTTGGGTCCAAGTGTTACCTTAACTGCATTTGAAAGTTCGTCAACCCCTTTCTTCAATGCTTCCCTAGCCTTTATGCTGAAAATAATGTCTTTTGCCATTTTTTTTCTTTTTTAATTGTTAGAATTTTCTTTCATTTTCAGATGATCGCAACAATGTCAGATTCACGCATGATCAGGTAATTGTCACCATCAATGGTAATTTCAGTACCTGCATATTTACCATAAAGTACTTTGTCACCGACTTTCACGGTCATGGGTTCATCTTTTTTACCTGGACCAACTGCAACCACAGTTCCTTTCTGCGGTTTTTCTTTTGCTGTATCCGGAATTATGATTCCTCCAGCTGTCTTTTCTTCTGCCGCTGCTGCTTCGATCAAAACGCGGTCGGCCAACGGTTTAATGCTCACTTTTGCCATTTTCAATCATATTTTAAATTAAACATTACAAAATAAATCTGATATACTGGTTGAAGCGATTAGTCATAATTTATGCCAATCCTTCTTACCAGGTTATATGTAGACATTTTTTCAGGTTCCGATTGAGATAAAAAAATAATGTCAGACTGTTCTGACAATCTGACATTATAATCCTGTCGTACATGAACTATTTCGTTTGTTCGGGAGGAGCTTGAAAATCCTTTACAGGTGTGGCTTTACTCTCATCGATTTGCTTTTGGATCTCACTTTGTCCGGTTTCCGATTTCACCTGTGTTTTGGGAATTACGAAAATCGAAAAAAGACTCAACACTAGAAGTGAAATTGCCAGTGTCCAGGTCGATTTCTCAAGAAAATCTGCAGTTTTTCTGACCCCCATAAACTGATTGGAAGAGGCAAAGTTTGAGGCAAGCCCGCCGCCCTTGGAATTCTGTACTAAAACAACCAGGATCATCAACACACAGACGATCAGAATGAGGACTGAAATTAAGATGTATAAACCCATTGCAAAGAATATTTACTGTTTTAAACAATTGATAAGAGTCACTGACCCAGTTTTTCAATTTGGGCTGCAAAGTAACGACTTTTTTCTTGATTTAACAAAGATAATTTCTTATAAATATGGATTGCCTTACTGATATTCCCCTGTCGTGCATAAAGTTGTGCGAGTGTCTCGCTGACAATTTCTTCTTCATCGAAGTTACTTCTGTGAGCGCTGTCGGACGGATGAAAAAAGGTCGCTTTGGGTTTTGAAATGGTCGGTTCCTCCCGGATGAAATTATCGATCAGATCATTTTTCGATTTTGTTTCTTTAAACATGTCAGGAGCATCTTCCGTTTTACTAATAAAAAAAACACCTTCAGCCGAAGATTCGCTTGAATCATTCGAAAGCATCCTGCCTGCCTCAATTTCTGATAACCGTTTCCTTACAACAAACAATAACTCTTTCTGGGTCATGCGTTCATGGGATTCATCGACAGGTTCGGCCAATGTTGGAATTACCCCGGGTAAAGTGACGGATTCAGGGTGAGATGGCAATTCAGTATCGCAGGATTCAACCTGTAAAGCGGATTCTGCTCCTTTTGTGTTGGATTTTGGCACCTCTGAAATGTCAGCTTCGTTTGGGGTTATCATGAAAGATGCTTTCTGCTCATCAATCCGGTTCCCGGGAACGGAAACCTGCTTCTGAGCCTGGTCGATGAGTTCTTTTAAAGCGCTGCGATCGGCTGCATAGGCAGCGGCTTTCCGAATTTGAACCGGATATTGTAGGCTCTCTTCCCGGTACAGATTGTACGCCAGAAGAAAATGACCGGCCTGAAAATAGGGATAGCGCTTGACCACCTCCTCGATCATCCGGATTGTCTGCGCATTTGCGAGGGCGGGATTTTTAACCAAATCGATGAACTGCTGACGGTTCATAGATAAAAAATTAGGCTACCAGTTTACTACAGATTTGTTGAAAATATCCTGAACCAACTGGTCAGTGATCTCTTTGATCAAACCATCCTGTACCGACACAAGGTTGAACGAACTGCTGTAATCCTGGTACCTTGAAAAAGAAGATTCCCAGTTCTGTTTAGGGTCGGTTCTGTTGGTAAATTTGACGTTTACTGTTATTGTCAACCGGTTCATTGCCGCAGTTTCATTCCCCTGTATGGCAACCGGCTGAACTCCGTACTGCGTGATGGTTCCATCGAGATTCAAATCTCCCTGTCGATCGATGATCACCAGGTTAGTTTGAGATGTAAAATAATCGCGTAACGCCTCCGTCACAGTCCTTGAAAGGGTAGGGACCACCAGGGGTGCATTATTAGGAAAATTGGGTATTGAGACAGTCTTTACATTCGGAGAGATGGAAGCACCGGTAAACGAATAATTTATGCTGCAACCCGTATGAAAAAACGAGAGGACAATTATAGTCACGAGGCTAATTATTTTTCGAACCATCTCCAATGTTTTCTGATCAGTCAAGATTGTATTCCTTTATTTTCCGGTAAAGTGTGCGTTCGGAAATTCCCAGTTCCAGCGCAGCATCTTTTCTTTTCCCATCATGTTTGCTGAGTGCCTTTTTAATAAAATCCATCTCTTTTTTCTGAAGTGAAAGTGATTCTTCGAATTCTTCCGGTTCCTGCACGGTGTCTGTATCATTGATATGCGTGACCGGTTGATGTACCACTATGGGTTGAGCAGGCACTTTCATACCTTCATAATCTTTGTATAATCTTTTTATCAGGTGGGTGTTCTCCCCCAGGTTGTCTGTAAGGGTTTCATCGGCCTGGATCATATTCATGACAAGCTGCTTCAGATCATTCATGTCCTTCTTCATGTCAAACAAAACCTTGTATAGCAGTTCCCGTTCGTTGAATTTTGCCGAGTCCTCCCCTTTATATAGAACTGGCAGGTCGGAGATATTGTTCTGTGGAAGGTATTTCAGCAGGATTTCGGTGTCGATCAACCTGTTTTTTTCGATTATGGAAATCTGTTCTGTGAGATTTTTCAGTTGCCTTATATTACCCGGCCACCGGAAATTCCTGAGAACCTGCTGGGCTTCTTCATCAAGCTGGATGGAGGGCATTCTGTATTTTTCAGCGGCGTCGGATGCAAATTTTCTGAACAGCAAATAAATATCCTCCTTTCGATCCCTCAGCGGCGGGACCGTAATGGGGACGGTACTAAGCCGGTAATACAGATCCTGTCTGAATTTCCCGTTAGCGATGGCATCCGGAATATTGACATTGGTCGCAGCAACAAGCCGGACGTTCGTTTTCAATACCTTGGAGGAGCCGACCCTGATAAACTCCCCTGATTCAAGAACCCTTAAAAGCCTGACCTGGGTTCCCAACGGAAGTTCAGCAACCTCATCCAGAAATATGGTGCCTCCGTCAACCACTTCAAAATATCCTTTTCGGGCTTCATGTGCGCCTGTGAAGGATCCTTTTTCATGACCAAAAAGCTCCGAGTCGATGGTCCCCTCCGGGATGGCGCCGCAGTTGACGGCAATATAAGGTCCGTGTTTACGGGCACTTAGCTGATGTATGATCTTGGGAAAAAATTCCTTACCAGTTCCACTTTCTCCGGTAATCAAAACTGTTATATCAGTGGCCGAAACCTGCCTGGCAATATCAATGGCACGGTCCAGTAGGGGCGAATTCCCTATGATCCCAAATCGTTGTTTGATCGCTTGAATTTCCATATTCCGGTTATCTGATTCGGGCATTAAGTTGATTTGAAAATGCTTTGATCAGCCGCTCCATGGTCTTTTCAATGTCATTCTCTTTCAGCGTATGTGCCTCATCCCTGAGAACAAATGCAATCGCATAAGATTTCTTTCCTCTTTCCAGGTTCTCCCCCTCATACACATCAAACAAGCCGACCTTTCTGAGCAATTTTGTCTCCGTCTGAAATGCGACACGCTCAATGTCGTTAAACGTGATCCCTTGATCAAGAAGTAAAGCAAGGTCACGCCGGACTTCCGGAAATTTTGGCAATTCCTGGTACCTTGCCTGTTGGGCGGGAATAATTGAGCGTAACAAATCCCAGTTCAATTCTGCATAACAGACCGGCTGTACGATATCAAATTCCTTAAGGTACGAGCCCGAAATACTACCTATGATACCTGCTTCAGACGGACCAAATGAATATTTTAATCCTGTTGATATGAAAGATGAACTTAACGGGGCTGTGCCAATCTGTGATTTATGAATTGACAGCATTTTAAATAGGTTGGCAACCATGTTTTTCAGATCGAAAAAGTTACACCGTTCATTTCCCGAATTCCAGGATTCAGGCTCTTTCCGGCCGGTCATTAAAAGTGCCAGGCGCCGTTCTTCATGATAACCCTTCACAGGGTTTTCACCTGAGGGATCTAACCTGTAAACTTTCCCGAATTCATAAAGTTTCAGATCCGGGATTTTTCGATTCTGGTTATAGACGACGGTCTCGAGTAATCCGAAAAGAAGTGTCTGCCGCATCATATCAAGGTCCCGGCTCAATGGATTCAGCATCCGTACGCTGCGGCTTTGCAGATGTTCACCGAATTTCGAATAATAGGCCGATTTGGTCAATGAATTTGTCATGATTTCATAAAATCCATTGGCCGAGAGGTAATCCGAGATCCTGTTTTGTACCTTTTCAGGATCATTGGTTGCAGTCCGGGAAAGACTGGTGTGCAAGGTCTCCTCAATCTCGATATTATTGTAGCCGTATATTCTTATGATTTCCTCAATAACATCGGCCTCGCGTGTTACATCAACCTTTGAAACCGGTATCGCCAACCTAAAACCGCTAACTTCATTCAAGGAAACATTGTCTTCTCCGTGATCGATTGATCCCTCATAGCGGTGTGGATTACCGGTACATGGGATAAGTGGCAGTGTGCTTTCAATTTTGATTTCGAGATCGAGCAGGATACTTCTGATTAATTCCCGCGGGATCTTTTTCCCGATCAAACAGTCGCAATGATCGAAATGGAGGTCAACCATGACTGGATTTCGCGGAATGGGATAAACATCGATAATTTCAGAAGAAATTTCTCCTCCTGCGATTTCTTTGATGAGTAAAGCAGCTCTTTTCAGGGCGTATTCCGTGATATGGATATCAGCTCCTCTTTCGAACCTGAACGAAGCATCGGTCTGAAGTCCGTGTCCCCTTGATGTTTTGCGAATGTGTCCCGGGTCGAAACAGGCACTCTCGATGAAAACAGAGGTAGTCTGTTCAGTGACTCCCGACCTGATTCCTCCGAAAACACCGGCCAGACACATGGGGTCAATTTCATTACTGATCATCAGATCGGCAGACGAGAGCTTTCGCTCAACATTGTCAAGCGTAACAAACAGCGTATCCTGCGGGTACTTCCTAACAACCACTTTCCCGCCCGAAATCTGATCGCAATCAAATGCATGCAATGGTTGCCCGAGTTCCATCAGAATAAAATTGGTAATATCCACGATGTTGTTGATGGGGCGAAGACCAACTGCTTCCAGCCTGTTTCTGAGCCAGGCAGGTGATTCTTTGACCCGGATACCCGAAATGGTCAACGCGGTATAACGGGGGCAGGCTACAGGATCCTCAACTTCAACCCCGATTACGCGTTTCAGGTTATCCGGCTTAAATGAGGAAACATCGGGAAGAATCATTGCTGCTGATTGATTCTTTATGGCAGCGTCACCTCCGAAATTGTTGATCACTGCAACCAGATCACGGGCCACTCCGACATGCGAAGCGGCGTCAATCCGGTTGGGAGTCAACCCGATGGTAAATACCGTATCTGTTTCAATGTTAAAATAATCTGCTGCCGGGGTACCTGTTTTTGCACTGTCATCGAGTACGAGTATTCCGGCATGGGAACTACCCAGACCCAGTTCATCTTCCGCACAAATCATCCCTTCGGAGATTTCACCCCTGATCTTGGTTTTCTGCAGGGTGATCGCCTTTTCATTAAAATAAAGCGTGGTACCCACCGTTGCGACGGCTACTTTCTGACCAGCTGCCACATTTGGCGCTCCACAGACGATCTTCAGCTGTTCACCCGATCCGACATCAACTGTTGTCAGACTCAAGTGATCCGAGTTCGGATGCTTCATGCAGGTCAACACTTCGCCAATGACCACTCCTTTCAATCCCCCTTTAACAGGGCAATATGGTTCCTGGCTTTCAATTTCGAGGCCGCATCCGGTCAACATTTCCGCCACCTTGTCAGGTGGCACCTCCACATTCAGGTAGTTGCACAGCCAATTATAGGAAATCTTCATCTTTATTAGAGATTAAGCGAACAAAGTTAGAAATAATTGGTTAATGATTATGAAATGAGACCCCAATTTTGTTGCTGTGTTTCCATTAAGGCAAGATGATGTGCCAGAATGTCATTGGGAGGGATTTCCAGACGGGGATCCTTGGTAAGGATCTCTGTGGCCGCATTGCGGGCGTACTTCAAAATCCGTTCATCTTTCACAATGTCGGCAATCCTGAGGTTGAGGATTCCGCTTTGCTGGGTTCCCTGAAGATCACCCGGGCCACGCAGTTGAAGATCTGTCTCGGCAATTTCAAAACCATCGGAAGTACGAACCATGGTAGAAATCCTTTTTCGGGCATCCGGCGATAGGTCGTGTTTGGTCAGAAGGATACAGTATGACTGCTCACCTCCCCTTCCGACTCTTCCTCTTAACTGGTGAAGTTGGGAAAGGCCAAACCGTTCTGCATTTTCAATTACCATGACGGAGGCGTTGGGAACATCAACTCCGACCTCAATAACCGTTGTAGCTACCAAAATATCGATCTCCCTTTTTACAAAAAGTTCCATCGTTTCTTCCTTCTCCTGGTTTTTCATTTGTCCATGAAGCATTGCCAGTCGGTACCCGGGTGCGGGAAATACAGTTTTCAGGATTTCAAAACCATCCCTGAGGTTTTTCAGATCAAGGGTTTCCGATTCCTGAATCAAAGGATAGACGATGTAAGCCTGCCTGCCTTCAGCAATTTTTTGTTGTAAGAAACGATAAACCTTATGCTGTTCCTGATCATATACATGCCGGGTCAGAATGGATTTGCGTCCGGGAGGCAATTCATCCAGTACCGAAGTTTCCAGATCGCCATAAAGTGTCATCGCCAGCGTCCGGGGTATGGGGGTTGCGGTCATCACCAGAACATGCGGAGTCAACCGGTTCTTTTCCCACAGTTTGGCCCTTTGGGCTACTCCGAAGCGATGCTGTTCATCAATTACCACGAGTCCCAAACGATGGAACTGCACATCCTCTTCGATCAATGCATGGGTTCCGATCAGAAGTTGAATGGAACCTTTCCTGAGACCCTCAAGAATCTCGCGACGTTCGGCCGGCCTGGTAGCACCGGTCAATATCCGAAGGTTTACATCCATACCCCTAAGCATCCGGGTGACATTGTTAAAGTGCTGCCGTGAAAGGATCTCTGTCGGGGCCATCAGGCAACCCTGAAAGTGGTTATCCAGCGCGATCAGGAGCGTCATTAATGCGACCAAGGTTTTACCGCTTCCGACATCACCCTGAAGCAACCGGTTCATTTGTATTCCGGACCCCAGATCTGCCCTTATCTCTTTGATCACGCGTTTTTGGGCCTGCGTTAACTCAAATGTCAGATGGTTCTTATAAAAACAGTTGACATAATCTCCCACTTTAACAAACCGATGACCCGATTTTAGGCGGTGCCTTCCAAACTGCTGTTTCACCAACCGCAACTGGATAAAAAAAAGCTCCTCAAATTTCAGGCGGGATTGTGCCTTTTTCAGCAATTCGGGGCTTTGTGGGAAGTGAATATTCAGATAGGCCTCCTGCCGGGAAATCAGATGAAGCCGGTGTATCAAATCGGGAGTCAGGTTATCGGCAATTGAAAAATGGTCATGAAGGAGCAAGGTCTTTACCAACCGGGCAATCCTCTTATAATCCAATCCTTTTGATTTTAACTTTTCTGTTGAATTATAGATCGGCCGGATCGTTTCAGATACCGGCAGAGATTCCCGGGCAGGAAGTTCAAGTTCGGGATGGGGAATGTTATACCGGCCATTGAACAGGGTCGGCTTTCCGAAGATTACATATTCCGGTTGACCCTTCAGTTTATCCAGAATCCAATTTGTACCCTGGAACCATACGAGTTCTATTTCGCCGCTTTCATCTCTGGCAGTTGCAATCAGTCTTTGATGATGAGGCGAACCGACTAACTGAACATGAGTAATCCGAGCCCTGATTTGATAATAGGTTGATTCATCCTTTATTTCCAAAATTTTTTGAAACCGGGTTCGATCAACATAACGAAAAGGGAAAAAAGTAAGAAGATCTCCAAAGGTACTAATGGAAAGTTCATTTCTCAACAATTCCGCACGTATCTGGCCTACGCCTTTGAGATACTCAATGGGAGTTTCGAGAAATTCATGTTTATTCATTCAAAACGGATGATACCTCCGACAAATTTAGTAAAACGGTATCGTGTAAAAAAAAGAAACTCACCGCGATGGATGAGTTTCTTAAAGAATTCAGAAAATACACTTATTTTTTAGTATTCCCAAAGGTTGGATTCAAATTCAAACAAGCTGTTTTTGGCTTTTTCAGCCTCCAGGAGGGCATCAACACCGGTAGCAAATTCATTGATGGACCGGTCGTAAACATTTTCCTCCTTGTAAATATAACTGGAGAACATCCGTTTCATAAAAACATCGTCATAAGTCATCCGTCCTGCAGACCCGTTCTTCAGGTTAAACATCTCATTTTTAGCAAACAGGTTACGGCATTCCGGGAAATAGATCCAGAAAAGATTTTTCTCAAAACGCTTTTCACCGGTAGTTTTATCGATTTCATCCACGACCGGGCATACACCGAGAATCCGGACTTCGACGACAGATCGTTGCCGATCAAAATAAAAATCCTCCTTTATCTTGAGTTTCTTTACGTTGGCGGGATCAAATTCAGTCTTGATCACGGTATCAAATAAAATATCGGGATTATCCGGACGGGGTAATCTCACGGAATCGGTCCGTTCCAGCCGGTCGAGTAGTTCTTTATAGTTTAATGGCACCAGAAACTGGTCGGATTCGGGGGAGTAAGCTGTGATGGTTCCTTCTTTCAAACCATCCATGATGATTGTGACGAAACTACGCCAGTCATTCTGAGGTCTTTCAGGAAAATAGAAGGTCTGGTTCATCTTTTCCCGCATATCGATCACCCGCCAAATGCGACGTGTCCAGGTAATATCGGCTTCACGCAGGTATGGATAGGGAATAGGCTGGACCTGGGTGATGGCGGTCTTGTCGTAAACGCCATCGCGTGGTGGGCCTTCCAGAACCTGGGCGCAGGAAGTGTGGCTTGTCATTCCAAAAAGTATGGAGAGAAACAAAGCCAGAAACAATGATTTCTTCATATTACCTCCTTGTGAATATTAGTTTAACTTCAAACTAAGACTAAGATTGATTTTTCGCGAACCGTCGGGGCCTTTTACATAAATATCGTCAAACCAGATTCGTTGTCCCCTGCGGGCATTGTTGATGGTTTTCAGGATTTCCGGGGTCAGACGGTTCCCGGTAATTTTCACGTCACTGCCTTCGCCGGCAGCTGTGGATGTTGAAAATACGAATGAAGTAACCGTGTACCGAAGATCGAAGTCAAAACCCGGGGGCATTTCAGGTACGAGAAATGGACTGGCTAACAGCAGGCTTTTTGAGATAAATCCTTCACTTTTCCCTGCAATTTTGACCAACGGGTCAGGTACAGTCTTCAGCCTGAATTTATAGGAACCCATACTTTTTGATTTTCCGGAGAAGACTGCATTAACTGTGATCACGGCTTCCCTTGATCCGGAGGCTGACAGATTGGAAACAATCCAGCTTTTACCGTCCGGACGGATGCTTCCGATCGAAATGGAAGGAACAATCCGCTCGGGGCTGCCGGGAACACTTATTTCGACCGGGTTGTCAACCCCGATATAAAATACATTCATTTTAGTCGGTGAGATTGTAATAGCCGGTTTAGCAACAATGAATTCATCCTTAAAGTGAAATGACATGGTATCACCCAACGGGCTGATCACCTTGATAATCCCTGCAAACTTTTTCAATCCCTCTCCGGTTCCGCCCAGTTTCAATACTACGAGTCCGTTTGAACCCTCCAACGGGGTTGCATTCTTAAAATTAGCCGGGGTCAGTGAATCGGTGCCAAGAGCATATCGGACCATGGGGTTTTGTTTGGTATCGTAAGCCCCCACGAGGATTTCAGCCTGATATTCCTCACCAAGAAAGACATAACTACTCTTGGGGATGACCTTTGCCTGAATCCTGTCAAATTTGAAATTAAGCGCATCAATAGAACTGTAGAGGTGGTTCACCACGTCGAATTCTGTATTATATGTTTCTGCCTTAAGGTTATTCAGAATAGTGACCGTAGCAGCGAGGATGGTACGATAGAAATTATGCATTTCCCAGTTCTGTTTTCCCCCATCGGCGTCGTAGAACGGGCCTTTTGTATCCATACCCATTTTAATGGAATTCCTGAACTTGGGATCGATAAGCTCGATCATCTGTTTTTTATAAGCCTCTATTTTTTCACGAAGGATCTTGGCCTCCCCTGCTGAACCATCGGGTGAGCTGCCAATAAAATAGCGTGTAGGGGCATCATAGTTCTCCTTACGTTCAGCATTCCGAAGGTTGAGCTTTTTGGCCTCGTCCAGGGTTTCCAGTTTTTCTGTACGCATCATAACAATATACTTGATGCTGTCGATGTAACCTGCCAGTCTGTTAGAATAGGTATGCGCCTGCTGGGCTTTTTCCCAATAAGGGCCTACTTTGTTCGGATTAAGCTGATATTGAATTCTAAACTTGGAATAGGTATTATCGAGTTTTTTGGAGAAGTTGTCGTTTGTGGTTTCCATGCTTTCGTTTACCACAAGGAAGGCATCCATGATCTGTTTTGAGACATTAAGTGCGAGCAAAGCAGTCAATACAAGATACATCATCCCGATCATCTTTTGCCTCGGTGTCTCTTTATATCCAGCCATTAGGTTTAATATTTATTAGTCAGGTGAATCAAAAATTATTTTCCGCCAACGCTCATTGCCGATAACATATTTCCGTAAACTTTGTTCAGGGCTGCAATGTTCTTTGTCAGGTTTTCGACTTCGGCCTTGAATTTTTCGGAATTTGAGATCGATTCATTGAGATTGGAAGCAAACTTTGTCAATACCGAATTGAATTTATTGGTATTTTCCATTTGCTGGTTGGCGCTCTGCAGGTGAAGTTCATACAATGCATTCAATGCGGAGAGATTGTTTGAAACACGCTGTAATTCTTTGTTGTAAGCGGTACCACCTGTGGCGGTCGCATTCAGCGTTTCAGCAGCCTTGGAAAGCATATTTGCAGATTCGCTGTATTTGTCGATGAAATTGTTTGCAGTTGCAGTTACATTGGCCATACTGGCAGTAAAAGCTTTATTGGCCTGAAGATCTTCTTTCAGGGATTCGCTTACTTCTGTGAACATGGTGGAAAGGGATGCAGCGCTTTTTGAGGTCGACTTTATATTTGAAAGTTGCTCTTCTGAGGCTCTTGCATTCTGTTCCAATGTATTTGCCGTTTTCCGGTAGGAATCATTCAAAAGATTGGCCGATTCTGTTGCGACCTTCATAGTGGAAACGTATTTGTCATTCGCGAGAGAAGCATCGGCAACATTCGATAACTTTGAGGTAGTCTCGGACAGGTTTTTCAAGCCCGTTCCAAGACTCGAAATCAACTCTGGTCCTATCTTTGCTTTTTCCAGCATCTTATCGAGTTCCTGTGTAACGGTATCGGTGGTGGTAAAGGCTTTTGAAGAATCGATTTCATCGCCATGGTAAATCCCGGCAAGCTGAGGATATACCAAACTCCAGTCCGGTTCAACATGCGGAGGTTCGAATGCCGAGAAAAAGAAGATAATTGATTCTGTTCCCAAGCCGATAATCAGCATAACATCTGCCCCGGTATAGTGATTGATCTTAAACAACGCACCAATGATTACCACGGAGGCACCCCAGCCATAGAGCTTGGACATGAAATTCTTGTAATACTTGGTTCTGACAAAATCGAATAAAGCCATAGGACAAAAAATTAAAAAGGGTTAATTTAAGGTTGTGAGTTTTGGAAGATTATCTGTAAACTTTTGAAGCCCTGGAGGGATTATCATCCCGCTGCCGTCCCAAGTAATTCTGGACACAACGGAATCCGATGTAACATTTTGAAGTATCCTGATACTCATAAGACCGCGTCGAAACACGGAGGAAATAAGCGACATCTTTCCAGGATCCACCCCGGGTTACTTTACGTTTGAGTGCGGGCGGATCTGCATCTTTAGCATTGTATTTATAGTCAGGATTCAAATCCCATGAAAAATTATAGGAACTGGGATGAAATGCGGTCACAGTCCATTCCGAAACGTTTCCCGCCATATCATACAGCCCGTAATCATTTGCCGGATAATGCGCAACGATAACTGTGGTAGCTCCTCCATCGGCAATATAATCACCCCGCATGGGTTTGAAGTTGGCCAGGAAGCATCCTTTGTCGTTTCGGGTATAAGGACCGCCCCAGGGATACGGATTCCCGTCGTAACCACCCCTTGCTGCCCATTCCCACTCACCTTCGGTCGGAAGTCTGAAATCACTGATAAATGATTCCCCCTTTTTCCCGTAAAGAAAACTGTTTTTCAACTGTGTACGCCAGATACAGAATGCATTGGCCTGTTTCCAGTTTACTCCGACAACCGGGTAGTTGTCATATGCCGGATGCCAGAAATATTTTTCTGCACTGGGGTCATTGTAAGAATAAGTGTAATCATGGATCCAGCAAAGAGTATCAGGATAAACATTGATAACCTCTTTACGTACGTATACCGAACGGTCTTTCAAACCCTGTGGTCTGTTTGATAACCCGGCTTCCTTTGGATCGGCCTGTGCAGAAAAATCTTTCCGTGCAGCAGCCTTCAGGTCAACAAAATAGTACTCAAAGTACAATTTCCGGGTGTCAATTTCTTTTCTTCTGAAGTAGCGTTCATTCTCAGGGAGAAACATTTGCGACAATGCGTCTCTGACATCCTGTTGCTCTGAATTCCACTCCAGTTTGGTTTCCCAGTTAAGAAACGGCGGATCAAACTGTTCGCCTGTTTTTTTGTTCTCAGTTATATAATACAACTCCGGATTGATCTCACCCAGTATTCTCCGGGCGATCGAATCACGCACCCAATAAACGAATTGACGGTACTCATTGTTTGTAATTTCCGTCTGATCCATGTAAAAAGCCTGAACCGTCACCGTTTTCGGGTTGTTTAATTGTGCATAAGGCATATCTTCATCGCTAACACCCATGGTATAGGAGCCCATGGGAACGTAAACCATGCCAAAGGGGTCCGGCGTATAGTATCGCTTGCGGTTTTTGACTCCCGTAAGCTCACCACTTCCTGAGTTACCGCAGCTTCCCAAAAAAATGAGCAGGGCGGAATAAATGAGCAGTTTTTTCATTTTTTGGCCGATTAATGGATGAAAAATAACGCTTCGTATAGATAGATATTATATTAGTAATGTGATTTTTCAATAAAAACGGCAAATTTAAACATTTTCTTTTATAAGAACCGGGTGTTCCGGTAACTTTTCCGGAATTTGTCTGTGTCAATCTTGAAGCAATAGCTGACCATAACCTCAAGTCCTCCACTGTTATATTTAGTCATAGAGGAGGTACAGATATCGTATGAAAGTCCCACCTTCACACCTTTGATATTCATGCCAGCCAGTACGGAAACAGCGTCCTGCCAACGGTACCCTAATCCGCCATAAAATTTCTTGTTGTACATCAACAAAGCATCAATATTAAACTGAAAGGTGCCCCCGTCGTACATGAAAATGGCTGAAGGCAATATCTCAAAGGCCGGATGATTCGGAATAATCCATTCGTATCCACCTGTGAGATAAAACGTTCGCCGGGCCTGGTAAACAATTTTTTTTGATTTTGACTGTAAAAGATTTTCAGCCGATAGTCCAATGTAATATTTATCAGCGACCCGGTAAAAAACTCCGGCTCCCATATCAATTGACATATCCGTGGTCTTCCCGCTAATTTCCCTTAAAACGGGGTCTTCAGATATATTTCCTGCACCCTGACCCAGGTCAAATTTTGAAAAATCAAAAGTTCCGTTTTGCAGAATTCCCTGTAATCCAAATGAAAGATCCCCGTTACCTGCTTCCATCCTGTAAGCATACCCCAGTTTCACACAGATCGTCTTGTAAAATCCAAGCTGATCCTGACAAATCATTCCTCCTATTCCACCGTGCAAAACCCTGATCGGCGCATCAGCAGTAAGCAAATAGGTTTGCGGAGCGGTTTTGGTACCATCCGGATCCTTAAATCCCATCCATTGTTGTCGTGTGAGTCCGGTAACGGTGATACCCCCGCCATCACCTGCACTTGCCGGATTGATGGCCATATTGGTAAACATGTAATGGGTGATCAGGGTGGGTTGCTGGGCATACCCGTTGAAGTAGCCTAACAAGATGATTGTAACAAGGAGATACAGCAAATTCCTCCCTGACAGTACGTGGTTTGCAGAATTTAACAAAGTCGGCAATGAGTTGTCGGGTTCATGAAAAAATCGGGATAAAAGTACGGTTTTTTTTTGTATTACAACCATGACCGTTGTAAAATGTTTGAATGATAACGTACATTAAAAGCCGGGATTGTGTGACAATCAAATATCTTTGCACTGCGATTTACAGAACCTTAAATATTGTGTTATGGCCTTCTTCATGTTAAAAGAAAAACCATTTACCCGGAAATGGTTCATTTCTTACAGTCTGATCATCCTGGGCGCATTTATTCTGGCTGCTGCTTTTGTCTTTTTTATAACGCCTTATAAAATAGTGCCGGGAGGAGTTTATGGAATCTCTATTGTGTTGCATTATATGTTCAACACCCCGGTGGGTTTGGTAGCCTTATGCTTTGATATACCCCTCACCATTATCGGGGTTAAAATCCTGGGACCCCGTTTTGGTTTTAAAACCGTTTTAGGGTTTTCACTGACTGCTGTATTTACTGATACCCTGACGTGGATCTGGGGTTTTGAACCTCTGGTTAATGGCGACGCCCTGCTTTCTTCAATCTTTGGTGGAGTATTGGCAGGATTGGGGTTGGGAATGATATTTAAATCGAAAGCAACGTCAGGTGGGACCGATATAGTTGCCATGATCATCGCTAAATATACCAAGCTGCCCCTTGGCATGCTCATGATCTATGTGGATTCAGTCATCGTGCTGGTCGGATTGCTGGTGTTCCAGGACTGGAAAATTCCGCTCTATTCCTGGATTGTGATTTTTATAACCGGAAAAGTAATCGATGTGGTACTTGAGGGGGTTACCTATGATAAAAGTTTATTCATCATATCCGACAAACACGAGGAAATCCGTGACAAGATCATAACGAACCTGAATCGTGGCGGAACCTATATCGATGGGAAAGGCATGTACAACATGGCGGACCGAAGAATCATTTTTACCGTAGTGAGCCGTCGGGAACTTGCGATCCTTGAAGAATTCATTCATGAGGTCGATCCAAAGGCCTTCCTTACAGTGACCGACGCAACCGAGATCCTGGGTGAAGGATTTAAATCACTGCAAGAGAAGGTAGGAGACCAATAAAAAATTCAAAATTCAAACCAGGTATTAGGCATTAGGCAATAGTCAATAGGCAATAGGGAAAAAAGCTCAAACCTCAAAGTTCAAAATTCTCAAATTAGCAAATTTTCACATTCTCAAATCCTCAAATCGTTTTCCGTTTTCCATAGTCCGTTTTCCATTGTCCATTGTCAGTTGTCCGTTTTCCATTGTCAATTGTCCATTGTCAATTGTCAATTGTCCCCTCTCTCCTATCTGAAGAGTTTCATAATGTCCTGTCCGTTCGCAAAAATGAGCAATCCGAAAAGCAGCACCATCCCTACGATTTGTGCATATTCCATGAATTTATCGCTGGGTTTGCGCCTGAAAATGATCTCATAAAGCAGGAACATGACGTGTCCCCCATCCAGGGCCGGAATGGGAAGTACATTCAGGATAGCCAGCATGATCGACAGAAATGCAGTCAGAGACCAGAATGCATGCCAGTTCCAGGTCGACGGAAAAATATTTCCGATACTGATAAATCCTCCAACCGATTCGTAAGCTTTTTCCTGTGAAAACAAAAGTTTGATGGATTTGACATAATTCCATGCCCCGTCGAAAGTCTTAACTACTCCGGCAGGCATAGCACTGATCAAGTTGTAATCTTTTTCACTGAAGGTTAAAAAATCAGCAGGATTTTTGGGGTAAACACCGATCAGACCCTCCTTCGGAACATTGACCTGAATCCGCAGTGTATCGGAACCCCTGAGAACCATTACCCTGACTGCAGTGTTCTTGTATTTTTGGATATCCGATCTGAACTGATCAAAAAAGAGCAACAAGGAGTCATTTAACCCGATGATCCGGTCGTTGATTTTTATTCCGGCGGCTTCGGCGGGTGATCCGTTGGAAAATTTAGCCGCTTCGAAGGGAAATCGGACTGAAATAAAATCAGCCGAGGTATGCTTGATCATTTTGCTGATGATCCCGGCGGGTATTTTGATATCTAAAGGTTGATCGTTACGGATCACCTGTATTGATTTAGCTTCCTCCAGGATAATCGTTTTTGGAATGGAGGCAAAGTCTTCAACTGTTTTATGATCGACAGCCAGGATTCGGTCACCGTTACGTAACCCCATTTCATAACCCAGTGAATCGACCGTGATCCCGTACTTTACCTGGGAAGTGGGAAGGTACTGCTCTCCCCACACCATAAGCATGACAATATAGATTGCAATGGCAAGCAACACATTGACGGTCACTCCCGCAAGCATGATGATTAGTCGCTGCCACGCCGGTTTTGATCTGAATTCCCAAGGCTGTGGCGGAAGTTTCATTTGTTCCCGGTCGAGTGATTCATCGATCATTCCCGATATCTTTACATATCCCCCCAGAGGCACCCATCCGACCCCATATTCCGTTTCTCCTTTTTTAAATTTGAAAAGTGAAAACCAGGGATCAAAAAACAGGTAGAATTTTTCGACCCTCGTCTTGAAAATCCGGGCGGCAATATAATGACCGAATTCGTGAAAGATCACTAAAATCGATAAGCTAAGTAACAGTTGAACAACTTTTATCAGTATTTCCATGCGGTACGGTTTATTTGTTTTTAGGTATATTCTGTAATAAATTGGTTGGCCTTTTCAAGGGTCAGCGTATGAGTCTCTTTATAATCTTCAAAGGTTGGTTTCTGAATAAAACAGGCTTGCTCCAAACAATATTCAATGACCTTTGTCATGTAAAGAAAAGAGATTCTTTCGTTAAGAAACGCATGAACAGCAGCTTCGTTCGCGGCATTTAAAACACATGGCATATTCCCTCCCTGTTCCAATGCAAGATAAGCCAATTTGAGATTTCCAAAAAGTTCGGTATCAGGAGGTTCAAAGGTAAGCCTGGTATTTGTACTGAAATGAAATCTCGGTTGGTCAGAATAAATCCTGAGTGGAAATCCGAAAGCGTAAAGGATTGGCAACTTCATATCAGGAACCCCCAGCTGTGCCTTCACTGAACCGTCGATGAACTGGACCATGGAATGGATCACCGATTGAGGATGGATCACCACTTCAATTTTAGAGGGAGTCATATTAAACAGCCACCGGGCTTCAATGACCTCCAGTCCTTTATTCATCAGTGAAGCCGAATCGATCGTTATTTTATGTCCCATTTTCCAGTTAGGATGGTTTAAAGCCGCTTCACGGGTTACCTGCCGAAGATGTTCCATCTTCATCCCCCTGAAAGGTCCCCCGGAAGCTGTAAGGATAATTTTTTCAACCGATTGCTCCTGTTCCCCTGCAAGGCATTGAAAAATGGCTGAATGCTCTGAATCAACAGGAATGATGGCAACGTTTTTGCGATGCGCAGCCTCCATGACCAGCTCTCCGGCGACAACCAGGCTTTCCTTATTGGCTAAGGCTATGTTCTTGCCCGCCTCAATAGCATTTAAGACCGGTTTCAACCCGGAATATCCGACTAAAGCGCACAATACCAAATCAATAGAATCCATTTCGACCACCTGGAAAATTGCATCTTCACCAGCAAAGACTTTCACCGGATAGGATCGAAGCGCATCATGAACATTGGCAAAGCACGATTTATTTCCGATTACCACGGCATTCGGTTGAAATTCGATAGCCTGACGGATCAATAAATCACAATTATTCTGGGCTGTCAGAACCTCGACCTCGAAAAGCTGAGGATGGCCCCTAATGACTTCCAGGGCCTGGGTCCCGATACTGCCGGTAGAGCCCAGAACAGCAATGCGTTTTTTCACGGTCTGTGTTCAAAATTTTATATACTCCTGAGGATTGACGGGATTTCCATCATTCCATAATTCAAAATGCAAATGGGGGCCGGTGACCAATTCCCCGGTCTGTCCGATTATAGCAATAGGTTCGCCGGCCTTGACAAAATCGCCTGATTTCTTTAAAAGCGCCGAATTGTGTTTATATGTTGAAACCACATTCCCGGAATGTGAAACCATGATCACGTATCCGGTCTCCACCGTCCAGGCCGCCAGAATGACCGTTCCGTCAAGTACTGCCTTGACTGCTTCATTTTGTTTCGAAACCACATCAATCCCAAGATGGTTACGGGCTGGGTCAAACTTGTTGGTAATAATGCCCTTGACCGGAGTAAAAAACACCATACTTCCGATATTTGTTTTTTTCATGGCCGGGCTTTCCTTGCTTTCCATTTTATAAAGGCTGTACCGGGTTTGATTTTCCACGTCGAGACGCAGCAAAGAATCCTCGGGCGATCGCTTCAGTTTTATATCCTTGTAACGGCGCATGGTATCCTTTGTCGGAAGCTGGCCGGGCACGAAATCTTTACCATTGATTACATCCCTAAGGTTGTTCAGAAATTGCTCTTTCCGGATCAGATCGCGTTCGATCGAATCGGTCTTCATTTGAAGTTTGTAAAGCCTTTTGGTCAGGCCAACGTTTGTATAACCCGGTATGTATTCCCGCAGCGGTGTGAAGGCAATCAATATGGAAGTCAGGAAAATGAGGATAATGGCCAAAGTACCCAGAGCAATAAAAACATTCATCCGCGATAGTCGGAAAGTAAACCGCTCTTCAAGGGTATCATCGGTCATAAAGACCAGCCGATACTTGTTCCGCCATTTCCTGGTCCATGATACTTTTTTTTCCGTTTTTGGAGGGCTCATCTACACGTGGACTGATTCTGAAAACGGTACAAATATCGGAAAATTATACTGGTGCTGCACAAAATGCGATTCATTTTGGCGAGGAGCAACTCAGGAGTAAAGCATGGGAGCTGCCCGGGTGGGTTTTTCGGCCAGTCTTCATTCGGAAGAGAAATCTTGGAAACGACCGGGGCCAATTCAAAAAATTAAAATATTTTTGTAAAATTATAGTTAATAACTATTTATTAGTACCAGGTAAATTTGAAAGCGAACTTGTTTTATTCCCGGATTGCAGGGATTCTTTTTATTTCAGGATTGTTGGTTTCAGGTGGTTGTTCAACCAAGAAAAACACTTTTGTCCGCAGAACTTATCATAATCTTACCTCCCATTACAACGTATACTGGAATGGAATGGATAACCTTCGTACCGGGTTGAAGGATTATGAATTGAGTATTAAGGACAATTATGCACTCGTTCTGCCGGTATTTAACTATGGCGACCGCACCAGTGCCGGAAAACTTTCTCAATATACCGACATAGCGATAAAAAAGGCTTCAAAGGCGATCAACAAGCATTCGATGACCTTTAACCGGAAGGAATATGTGAGGTGGATTGACGATGCTTACCTACTGATCGGTAAAAGCTACTTCTACAAGCAGGATTATCCGATGGCACGGAGAACCTTCGAGTTTGTCATCAAGACTTACAATGATAATGAGATTAAATACGAAGCGATGCTCTGGCAAGCCAAATCTAACGTTCAGTTGGGCGATTTTACCCGGGCTGAACCCATGCTCGACATGCTTCTAAGTAAGATCAACAAAGGCGAAGCGCCCGACTCCTATGAAACTGAGGTAAACCTGGTGTACGCCCAATCTTACATTCTGCAAAAAAATTATAATACTGCCGTTCCATATCTGCTCAGAGCCCTTGAATTAAAACCGTCAGGAGCAGTCAGTACGAGATGCAGATTTATCCTTGGACAGATATATCAGCAAAACGGAGATCTTGCCGAGGCTTCAATGATGTATACCTATGTAGTAAGAAAAGCTCCTTCGTATGAAATGGAGTTCAATGCCAAAATAAATCTGGCCCAGTGTTATGATGCTAAAAGCGGCGACCGTGAGTTTATCATCAAAAAGATGACAAGAATGCTGAAGGATGATAAAAACAAAGATTTTCAGGACCAGATCTATTATGCGCTTGCCCACATCGCAATCAAAGATTCCGACACTGCTACTGCCATTGGTTTCTATAGAAAATCAGTTACTACCAGCCGGACAAATAACTACCAGAAAGCCATTTCATCCCTGGAACTGGCTGACATTTTTTTTGGAAGAAAAAACTACCAGATGGCGCAGGCCTATTACGACAGTACGTTGCAGTTTCTGCCAAAGGATTATCCGAATTACAAGGATCTTTCACGCCGAACGGCTACCCTTACTGATCTCGTTTCGAATTTACAGATCATCAGTACGCAGGACAGCCTCCGGAAACTTGCCAATATGACGGAAAGTGAACGCAACAAGATTATCGATCAGATCATTGCAAAGCTTTTGGCCGAGGAGATGAAAAAGAGAATGGAGGAGATGGAACGCCAGGAAAACAAGAATATATTTGGTCAGATGAATCAACAGGAATCACTTTCAAGTGGCTCAAAGGAAGGCCGGTGGTACTTTTATAATCCGACCACATTGTCGAGTGGGTTTTCCACCTTTGTCAGAAAGTGGGGCCGAAGAAAATTTGAAGATAATTGGTTCCTGACTGATAAGACCCTTGTTGCTTTCTCAAATGAACCGGCCGGAACACCCGACACCTTAAGTTTAATCCCCGGCGATACCTCTAAAATCTCGGCCAAATTACTGGCGAAATCGACTGACCCCAAGGATCGTACTTTCTACCTCAAAGATATACCACTGACCAAAGATAAGATAAAAGCATCTGATGATCAGATCATTGACGCTTTTTATAAGGCAGGATTTATTTATGTGGAAGGCTTGGGTGATTACGGGAATTCGACCGAGACATTTGAACAACTTCTGGAACGGTATCCGGATAATAAATATAAGGTTCAGACCCTGTATGAATTGTGTATCCTATATCAACACCTTCAAAATCAACCTAAAAGCGATCAGTATAAAAACCAGATCATCTCCAATTATCCTGAAAGTGATTATGCCAAATTACTGATCAATCCGAATTTTTACAAAGAGATCCATGCACGGAAATCAGAGGCTTCAGTCCTCTATAATGATACTTACAAAGCGTTTCAGAACCAGCAATACTACATGGTCATAAACAACACCGACATTGCACACACGAAATTTCCGACCGATACAGCCTTTATGCCAAAATTTGATTATTTGAGGGCACTTGCACTTGGAAAAATTGAAGTAGTCGATTCTATGGTGGTTGCCATCAACAAAGTCATCAAAGATTACCCCCGCAGTAAAGTGAAGCCCTTGGCTGAGAATGTGCTGGCATTTCTGGGAGCCCAACCGGGCTCTGCGGGTACCGGCGCATCACCCGATTCTTCTGCAAAAATTGACAATTCATCAAAACTGTACAAATTTGACCCCAACGCACTTCATTTTTTTGTTATCATCGTCGATGGGGATCTTGTCGATGTTGACGCGTTGAAAATCAAAATTTCAGATTATAACACCAAATTTCACGATCTGGATCAGTTGATGATCAACAGCATCCTGCTGGATGAACGGCGCCAAATGATCACTATAAACAATTTTGACAACAGTGATAAAGCGATGAATTACCTGATTGGGATCCGCGACAGTAAATATATCTTTACCCGGTTGGAGAACGCAGGTACCTATTACGATTTTGTGATTTCCGTCGAAAATTACCCCGTTCTGTATAAAAACAAAGATATTCCACAGTATCTTCGCTTCTTTGAAAAGAATTATCCTATTAAAAAATAAACGGACATGTCAAAAAACAGAGAGCCGGAAATGCCTTCCATCAATATTTTAGGACCCGGTGCATTGGTCAACGGCGAAATCCAGGTCAATGGTGATTTCAGGATTGATGGCACGCTTAGCGGTACCATTCAATGCAAAGGTAAGATCGTCGTCGGACCAACCGGTAAAATTGACGGGGAGATTCAATGTCAAAATGCCGATTTTTCCGGTGAAGTAAAAGCCAACGTTAAAGTCACAGAATTACTTACCTTAAAGGAGACCGCCCGGTTCAGCGGTGATATCGTTACAGGAAAACTCGCAATTGAGCCCGGGGCCCGATTTTCCGGCACCTGTGCCATGGAGCAGCCTTCATTAAAAGATGCCAGCGCCGGCATTCCGATTCATGACAACCGACCCAAAGAAAAACCTTAACAGTTATGCCCGTTATTCCGGGATGGCTTTTCAGATGCTGGTCATCATTCTGATAAGTGTTTTCGGTGGATTTAAACTTGACCAGTATCTTCATTCAAAGCCCATCTTTACCGTTGTACTTTCTATTTCGGGAGTAATAATTTCTATCTATTTTGTTGTCAAAGATTTACTGAAGAAGTAACGATCCTAATTCCGGGTTTTTATATTTTTGCAAAATGAAATCATTAAATACTGAATTTCTGAGACGGCTGTTAATTTTCTCAGCTATCCTTGCAGTGATCATGGTTCTCGTGCGATTTATGATCCCGCGCTCATACCTTTCGCCCACGCTTCCGTTCCTTTTATTTTTCTTCATGGCCACAACGATGATTTCATTTATGGTTCTTTCACGGACCCTTTCAAAAAAATTCATCCGTTTTGTCAACACATTTCTTCTTACCATCCTGGTAAAGCTTGTACTCTTTATCTCCATTATGGTCGGATACATATTATGGAACAGGTCTGATGCCGTCCCGTTTATGATTGCCTTTTTTATACTTTACTTGGTCTATATGATTTTTGAAGTGGTCTGGATCATCCGGATCACGCGGATTCCCAAAGGATCGTCTGCACACGAATGATTGGCATGCCTGCCCGAAACGGATTTCTCAGCTTCAGTATTCTGGTATTTCTTTTTATTTCATCCTCAGGAAGAAGTCAACAAGAGACCTCTTTTTTCAGGCACTTTAAAGTAAAGCCCGACAGCTCTTATATTTCAGATTATACGCAACTGTTGACGGGGAGGTTTTTTGTCTTGTTTCAGGATGCAGAGATCATGAGTAATCCGGGGAATATTGAAAAAATAATTTACCGGCCCAATGTCAACTTTCGATTCGGGATTGCCGGATTCTACAAGTGGTTTGGGCTGGGGTTGTCGATGGAAAACATTTTCTCGGTACTGGATGAACAAACCTATGGATCAACCTCCTCACTCGATTTGCGTGTGAATGCTTTTGGCCGGAGAATTGCCGGGGAGGCTTTCTTTCAAAAGTATACCGGTTTCTATATTCGTACTCCCAAAAAGGATGATGGAAGTTATTATCTGATACCGGATATGTCAACCTTTTCGCTTGGCTTATCGGGTTATTGGATTTACAATCCGGAACATTTTTCGATACGGGCTGCATTTATTCAGACCGAACGGCAGAAGAAAAGTGCCGGGAGCTTTCTGGTTCGCCCATCCTTTTTATATTACCGGATATCTTCCGATCAGGGTATCATTCCCGAAGAGCTGATCCGGGAGTACAATATTCCTGGTTCAAAATTGATCACCAGCGGTGAATTTTATTCCCTGGGTCTGTCACCCGGATATAATTATACCTGGGTGTTTCTGCGGAATTTTTATATCTCGGGCACCATTTTCCCCGGAGTTGCGGCACAATTCTATACCTTTAAAAATGCGACGAATACCTGGTATGATTTTGAATTTTCGTTCAAATTGGGGGGGCGCATTGCAGCAGGCTACAATTCTGATGTATGGTTTATCGGGGGAGCGATACAGACTTCCTTTAACCAGATTCCCGACCGGCTCAGCAATACCCTTTTCGATTATGATGTTTCGCAGGTGCGGATATGGGTGGGAACACGCTTTAACCTGTTCAAATAGAAAAAAAATGGTACTTTTGTCCCGTAACAATGAATGAATTGGTCTATATCACCCGGAGGGAGCATTTCAGCGCTGCACACAGGCTGTTTCTACCCGAATTCTCCGATGAAGAGAACGACCGGGTATTTGGGAAATGTTCCAATCCGAACTGGCACGGCCATAACTACATCCTCTTTGTGACCATTAAAGGACCCGTTGATCCAAAAACCGGTTTGATCATTCATCTGCGTCAGGTAAGTAAGTTGATCGAAGAGAAGATTCTCAGGCGTATTGACCATCGGAATCTGAACCTTGAAGTGGATTTTCTGAAAGGAAAGGTCCCCACCAGTGAAAATGTGGCGATCGGGATCTGGAATGAACTGGAACAGGATGTCAGGAATCTGGGCGGTATCCTTCATTGCATCCGGTTGGAACAATCGGAAAACAATATTGTTGAATATTTTGGAACTTGATTGAAACCCAAAATTATGGCGGAAGAGAATAAAAAAAACTACGAAAAACTGGAAGAGTACAATACTGCTGCCACGGATGAATTAGCCATTCATTACCGGGAAATTTTACGGTTGATCGGTGAAAATCCCGACCGTGAAGGTCTTTTGAAAACCCCGCACAGGGTAGCCAAGGCAATCCAGTATTTCACACAGGGATATGATTTGGATCCCCGACAAATACTCAGCTCAGCCAAATTCAGGGAAGATTACCGGGAAATGGTGATTGTCAAGGACATTGAGATCTATTCTTTGTGTGAGCACCACCTTGTTCCCTTTATCGGAAAAGCCCATGTTGCCTATATCCCCGATAAATATATCACAGGGCTGAGTAAGATTGCCCGGGTGGTTGAGATTTATGCCCGCCGTCTGCAGGTGCAGGAACGGCTGACCATGCAGATCAAAGATGCCATCAATGAAACCCTGAAACCATTGGGAGTGGCAGTCGTCATCGAGGCACAGCATTTGTGTATGGCCATGCGGGGTGTTCAGAAACAAAACTCTGTCACTACAACTTCGGATTTTGTTGGCGCCTTTGAACGTGATAAGACACGGGCGGAGTTTCTGCATCTTATTGGCACCAAACTGCACTAAATCAATGGACAATTGAAAATGGATAATTGATTTTAAATGCAACTTAACACCCCATCGCTAATAGATTATCTCAAATACCTAATACATTAAAAAGAAGGAGAATAAACCATGTTTGAACAATCAAATAACCAATATTTCGCCACTTCGGGTACCCCAACCACCGTTGTTGCGAAAACCTTTATGACCCGGGTTTTTGGCTGGATGTCGTTGGCAATGATCGTCACTGCTGTGACAGCATACTTTTTTGCATCAGACATGAAGCTGATACAGAGTCTCTTCAATTTTGAAACCGGAGGAATGACCGGCTTGGGCTGGATTGTGACCCTTGCTCCCATCGGATTTGTGCTGCTTATGTCGTTTGGATTTCAACGACTATCACCTGCCATTTTGACACTTCTTTTTCTCTCGTTCTCCGTTTTGATGGGAATGAGTCTGAGTTTTGTCTTGCTGGTCTATACCGAAGCCTCCGTTTTTAAAACTTTTTCCGTTGCAGCCGTGATGTTCGGCATTATGGCCATAACCGGATATACGACAAAGACCGACCTTACACGGTTTGGCTCGATCATGATGATGGGGCTTATCGGGATTATAGTGGCAATGCTGATCAATATCTTTATGAAAAGTGAAACCATGGATTATGTCATCAGCATCATCGGGGTATTAATTTTTACCGGACTGACCGCTTACGATGTTCAGCGGCTCAAGAACATAGGCAGCGGGGCAGGCGAATACGGCGATGCCAATGCACAGAAGCTGAGTATTCTGGGTGCCCTGACACTATATCTGGACTTTATCAATCTTTTCATTTTTTTGTTACGGTTTTTAGGTGACCGGAAATAAAGGTCTGAATTGCCGGGTCGTATACGGCTCAATAATTATGGTTATTTTGTTTAGTTATTAACGAGTTTTCATTTTATCATTGAGAATAGTATGGTAGCATATGTATTCCCGGGACAGGGCGCTCAGTTTGTCGGTATGGGAAAAGAACTTTACGATAATTCACCATTAGCCCGGGAAATGTTTGAAAAAGCAAACGATATTCTGGGTTTCAGAATAACAGATTTAATGTTCAGTGGTACCGATGAGGATTTGAGGCAAACCCGGGTAACCCAGCCTGCAATTTTTCTTCATTCTGTCATTCTGGCTATGACTCTGGGTGAAGGGTTTAAACCCGATATGGTAGCAGGCCATTCGCTGGGAGAGTTCAGTGCGCTTGTCGCATCAAAGTCGATTTCATTTAACAACGGATTACGACTTGTGGCAACCCGGGCGCGCGCAATGCAAAGTGCATGTGAAAAAGAACCTTCAGGCATGGCAGCCATTATCGGGCTTGATGATACGAAGGTGGAAGAAATATGTAAAAGCATTGATGAAATCGTGGTTCCGGCTAATTATAACAGTCCCGGCCAACTGGTGATTTCAGGAAGTATAAAGGGAATCGAAATCGCCTGTGAAAAACTGAAAGCCGCAGGCGCCCGCCGCGCATTACCATTAAAAGTCGGGGGCGCATTTCATTCACCACTCATGGAACCTGCACGGATTGAGCTTGCTGAAGCGATCAATGCCACTCTCGTAAACAAACCGGTTTGTCCCATATACCAGAATGCCACCGGGCTCCCTGTCACGGAGCCTGAATCCATTAAAAAGAACCTTGTTGCACAGTTAACTGCCCCCGTTCTTTGGACGCAGAGTACACAGAAGATGATCGCAGACGGGGCCCATCATTTTACAGAAGTTGGCCCGGGGAGTGTGCTCCAGGGTCTGATCTTAAAGATCGGGAAAGATATTACCGTAAGCGGAGCCTGATAACTTACCTTTTCACATACTGGTTCTCGTAGTATTTCTGGTAATCGCCAGATGTGACGTTTTTCATCCAGGCTTCATTGGCCAGATACCAATCGACCGTTTTTTCAAGTCCTTCCCTGAACTGAAGACTGGGTTTCCAGCCAAGTTCTTTTTGGATTTTACCCGAATCAATCGCATATCGCAGGTCATGTCCGGCTCTGTCCTTTACAAAAGTTATCAGGTTTTCGGAGGTCCCGGCCTCCCGATGCAGTTTCCGGTCCATGATCTCACATAAAAGTCTGATCAGATCAATATTTTTCCATTCATTGTGCCCGCCGATATTATAGGTTTCACCGTTTGTCCCTTCGTGAAAAATCAAATCAATGGCGGTGGCATGATCTTCAACATACAGCCAGTCACGGATGTTTTCACCTTTTCCGTAAACAGGAATCAGCTTGTTGTTCCTTATATTATGAATCGAAAGGGGGATAAGCTTTTCAGGAAACTGGAATGGACCGTAATTGTTGGAGCAGTTGGAAATAACGACGGGTAGCTTGTAGGTATGGTAATATGCCCGGACCAGATGGTCGGAGCTGGCTTTCGAAGCCGAATAGGGACTTCTCGGGTCATAGGGTGTGGTTTCATAGAAAAATCCTTCAGATCCCAGTGAACCGTAAACTTCGTCGGTCGAAATGTGATAAAACCTTTTCCCGACGGGGTCCTCCCAGCACAATCGGGCAGCATTTAACAGGTTTACTGTTCCGACAATATTTGTATAAATAAACTCCATGGGACTGGCAATGCTCCGGTCGACATGCGATTCGGCCGCCAGGTGAATAACCCCGTCAAAATGATATTTTTTGAACAGGGTTTTCATCAATTCACCCGCGGTGATATCAGCTTTCACGAATTCGTAATTAGGTTCATTTTCGATGTCCCGAAGGTTTGCAAGATTTCCTGCATAAGTCAGGTTATCCAGATTGACAATTTTATATTCGGGGTACTTTTTCACAAACCTGCGTACAAGATGAGAGCCGATAAAACCAGCGCCTCCGGTGATGAGGATTGTCTTCATAGATTCAAAATTTGTTGGATTTACGAAAAACGCTATATTTTTTTATTTGCAAGTGCTTGTTCCCAGCGCCAGGCCGACAGGGTCATTTCGTCGAGAGTTTTTTCTGCCTTCCAGCCAAGTTCCTCGTTCGCAAACCGGGTATCAGCCCACACCTGTTCGACATCGCCCGGGCGGCGTTCTTTGATTTCATAATTCAGTTTCACCCCGGTGGATCTTTCAAATGATCGTATCACTTCCAACACTGAGAATCCGTTGCCGGTACCCAGGTTGAAAACCTCTACATTCTTCCGGACCCTGTTTTCAACCAGTCGTTCGACTGCAATTACATGAGCCTTTGCCAGATCCACCACATGAATGTAATCGCGTATTGCAGTACCGTCAGGCGTGTTATAATCGTTTCCCCAAACCCTGAGGTAGGGACGTTTGCCGATGGCTGTCTGCGTTATATAGGGCATCAGGCAATTGGGGACTCCAAGCGGAAGTTCACCAATCAGTGCTGTATCATGAGCTCCGATTGGATTGAAATAACGCAGCAGGATCGAACGGAGATTGGAAATTGCACAAGTATCTGAAATGATCTCCTCCGAAATTTGTTTTGTATTTCCATAGGGAGAGATGGCTTTCTGTATGGGGGTATCCTCGCTTGCAGGCAACCGGGCAGGCTGTCCGTAAACCGTGCATGAGGAGGAAAAGACAATATCCCGGATATCATTATCCAGCATACCCTGCAAAATATTGATCAGCGAAGTGATGTTGTTACGGTAGTACATCAGCGGTTTTTCAACCGATTCACCCACTGCTTTGAATGCTGCAAAGTGTATGACCGCCTGAATATCATGATGGATTCTGAAAAACTCAGCGGTTTTTAGAGGATCCGTCAGGTCAAATTTCTCAAACTCAGGTTTCCTGCCGGTAATGCGACCGATATTATCCACAACTTCAATTAGGGAATTTGAAAGATCATCTACAATGATGACCTCGTGTCCTTTTTCCTGCAGTTCAACTGCGGTGTGGGATCCAATGTATCCGGTGCCTCCGGTAACTAAAATTTTCATCAGTATATTTTTTTATGATCCAATGAAATATCGTTATAACCTTTTACCCCTTTGCACAACCCGGTATCAGGGCATATCGCGGTACCCTGATCATGGATCATCCAAATCAAAGGAGTTACCGTTTCATGGCACGAATATAATCCTATTTTTCAGGAATTAAATAGTAACCGTTTTTAAAATGGGATGATAATCACCTTTCAGGCCCACAGGCACCTGATTTCTGATCTTATAAACGATGTTAACGCTTTGCCGGGCGTCATTTATTCCGAATCCATGGCCGTCGATGATATTCCGGTAAGATTCGGTATGAAGGTCGGTAAAACCATCGCTGAACTCGATTTGCTGGTCGCCAAGGGTCAGTGAACGATAGGTCCTTTTCCCAGTTTTACGGATCTCCTCCGGGATATCATTGTAGTCGATACTGAGAAACCATCGGATATTTGCTTTTTCCAGGCTCAGAAGGCCGGCAGCTTTGTTCTCTTTTAAAACATTAACCACGTTTTCACGGGCCGGACCAAAAATCCAGGTCAGCATATCAAAGAAATGAACTCCGATGTTGGTTGCGATCCCTCCTGACTTCGAGATATCTCCTTTCCAGGAACGGTAATACCAGTTTCCCCGGGAGGTAATGTAAGTCAGATCGAGATGGTATACTTTATCCTCAGGACCTTTCTTTACCTCTGCGAACAGTTTTTGAATTGAGGGATGAAGCCTGAGCTGCAGAATGGTATAGACCTTTTTCCCTGATTCCTTTTCAATTTCCCGAAGGGCATCAAGGTTCCAGGGATTTAAAACGATCGGTTTCTCACATATGGCGTGTGCATTATTCCTTAATGCCAGCCGGATATGTGAATCATGCATGTAATTAGGCGAACAGATACTGACATAATCGACTTTTACGTCATCGAGTCGCTTTTTATTTGACGACATTCTGCGAAGTTTGTCAAGGTGCCGGTCAAATCGTTCCGGCTCGATAAAAAAATCGCATTCGGGAAAATAACTGTCCATGATACCTACGCCATCGTAGGGGTCGAGGGCACAAACCAAATGGTTTCCCGTTTCCCGTATGGCCTTCATGTGACGCGGGGCTATGTAGCCTGCCGCTCCGATCAACGCAAAGTTCAGAGGTTTGTTCATTGCAGGGTGTATTAGTCTTCCAGTTTCGATACCTGCCCTTCTTTTGAAAGGCTGTACCTGGCTTTACTTTCAGGACAAACAGCTATGCCGTCCTGATCAAAATACAAACGGTGTCCGTACTCACTCATCCAGCCCACCTGCCGTCCGGGATTGCCGACTACAAGGGCATAGGGGTCAACATTTTTCGTCACGACAGCCCCTGCACCGATAAAGGCAAAGGCCCCGATCTCATTACCGCAAACGATCGTGGCATTTGCCCCAATGGATGCGCCATGTCTGACAAGTGTCTGTTGGTATTGATCGCGGCGTAAAATATGGCTCCGGGGATTAATCACATTCGTAAATACCATAGAAGGCCCCAGAAAGACATCATCTTCACAGATCACACCGGTATAAATCGACACGTTATTCTGAACTTTCACGTTGCGGCCCAGGACGACGCCCGGTGACACCACAACGTTCTGGCCGATATTGCAATTTTCGCCAATCTCGCAATCTTTCATCACATGGGTAAAATGCCATATTTTAGTACCCTTTCCGATTTTACACCCCGGGTCAATTACCGCGGTTTCGTGGGCAAAATATTCCGTATCCATTTTAATTATTTAAAAATTCGAGAACATTCCGGGTAATAAATTCCAGTTGTTCATCATCCAGTTCCGTGTGCATCGGCAGTGAGAAAACATGTTGGCAAAGCTGCTCCGTGACCGGGAAATCACCGTGTTTGTAACGGGGGTCGAGGTAGGCTTTCTGCATATGCAGCGGAACGGGATAATAGATCATAGCCGGGATTCCCTTTGACATAAGAAAATCAATAAGCGCTTTCCGGTCAACCTGATTGATTACCAGCGTGTACTGATGAAATACGTGATTCGATTTGGCGTATCTGACGGGAGTCTTCAGTTTTGGATGACCTGCAAATGCTTTATCATAAAATGTTGCGGCAAAACGCCTCCGTTCAGCATATTCATTCAAATGTCCGAGCTTTACCCTCAAAACTGCCGCCTGAATACTGTCGAGCCTCGAGTTGACGCCGATGTGATCATGGTAATACCTGACGGTCATGCCGTGGTTTACCACCGAACGCATTTGTTTCGCAAGATCATCGTCATTGGTAAAAATGGCTCCGCCATCACCGTAACAACCCAGGTTTTTTGAAGGGAAAAAGGAGGTACATCCGATGTGACCGATGGTCCCTGCTTTTTTACGACTTCCGTCATTAAAAATATAGTCAGCACCGATTGCCTGGCAATTATCCTCTACCACAAAAAGGTTGTTTCTGCGCGCAATCTCCATGATCTCTTCCATGGGGGCCGCCTGGCCAAACAGGTGAACCGGAACAATGGCTTTTGTTTTAGATGTAATAGCCCGTTCAATGGCTTTTGGATCGATGTTGAAGGTGTCGGGATCGACATCGACCAATACCGGGGTGAGCTTCAGCAAAGCTATCACTTCAGCTGTCGCAATAAAGGTAAACGATGAAGTTATAACCTCGTCGCCCGGTTGCAAGCCGAGGGCCATCATGGAAACTTGCAGAGCATCAGTACCGTTAGCACATGGGATCACATGCTTTACCTCAAGGTATTTTTCCAGTTCCTTCTGAAATTCCTGAACGGCAGGACCATTGATAAATGCGCAGGAATCAACCACATCCTGGATTCCCTTGTCGATCTCCTGTTTAATGTTTAAATACTGACTGCGCAGGTCGACCATCTGGATTTTTTTCATGCTGTGAGAAGGATTAAAAGAGATAATTGGGTAACGATAAATAAATATAAGCAGTTCGCAAAAGTAAGAATAATTAATTTCTCCCACCACCATTCTACTATTCCACCATCCCTCTAGTCCACCATTCCACAATTTTTCCATTCATTTTAAAATAAAGCATCAACGTCCGTATTAGTTTTCGCAATCCATCCGATTAATAGGAGAACACATCAAAATGAGAAATCTAAAATTACCGGCGGATGTTTGTTTCAATGATCAAATAAGGAAACAGAGGTAGATAAACTAACCCGGCTATTTGGGATCATCAAATCAAAAATGAGGCTTAAAATGGATCTTACGACGAGGGATGGTGGAATAGAGGGATGGAGGGATAGCTGTTAGGAAACCTGAAAATTTTGCTACTTTTGTTTGAGATTTCCGAAGATGTACATCAAAAAGTCCTATGAAAAAATTTGCAGTAATTCTGGCCGGATGCGGCGTATATGACGGCGCCGAGATTCATGAAGCCGTCCTCACCCTGTTGGCTATCGATAAAGCCGGCGCCTCCTATCAGTGTTTCGCCCCCGATATCCGGCAGCATCATGTGGTGAATCATTTGACAGGCGCTGAAATGGCCGAGACCCGAAACGTACTGGTCGAATCTGCCAGGATTGCCCGGGGAAATATCAAAGCCCTGAACGAATTCAAAGCCGCCGATTTCGATGCGCTTATCTTCCCGGGCGGGTTTGGTTGTGCCAAGAATCTCTGTACGTGGGCTTTCGAAGGTGACCGGTGTTCTGTTGACCCATGGGTGGAAAAAGCGGTCAGATCCATGGTTGATGTCGGGAAACCCATTGGCGCCATGTGCATTGCACCCGTGATTCTGGCAAAACTATTTAAGGGAACAAAACTAACAACCGGTAAGGATCCGGCATCAGCTGGTTTCATTGAAAAAATGGGAAATAAAGCAGTAAGGACCGACCATGGAGCGGTGGTGATCGACGAGCAGCTTCATCTCTTTACAACCCCCTGTTATATGCTCGATGCAACCATTGATCAGATAGCGATTGGCACCGATAATATTGTCAAGGCAATTCTAAAATCTCTCGGTTAAGAGAGAGGAGACAAACGGTCAGGCATAAACCTTAACTGCCAGCTCCCCTTTCAGAACCATGAGTGCATTGATGGCGAGCGCCCGCATCTCATCTTCACCGGGATATACATGAACCGGGGCAATTTTGTGAATTCTATCCTGGATCCAGCTGACGAATGTTTTATCGAACGCGATTCCGCCCGTGATCAGAATCGCATCGACTTCACACTGAAGGACTACAAACATTTCACCTACGCATTTTGCGACCTGATAGGCCATCGCCTGATAGATCAATTTTGCATGTTCATTGCCCGATTCAACCATTTTCTCAACCTCATAGGCATTGTTTGTTCCAAGGTAAGCCACCAGTCCACCTTCACCGGTTATCATCCGCAGCACCTGTTTCTGTGTGTAGTTCCCGCTATAACAGACTTTTACGAGTTGGTCGACCGGTAAAGTCCCGCTTCGTTCGGGGCTGAACGGTCCTTCACCGCTCAGCGCCTGGTTTACATCGATAACACTTCCTTTCTGGTGGGCGCCAACTGAAATTCCGCCTCCCAGATGAACCACAATCAGGTTAAGATCTTCGTATTTTGACTGGATTGATTTTGCGAATTCGCGGGCTACGGCTTTTTGATTCAGGGCATGAAATATTGAAATCCTGTTGAACATAGGATGGCCTGAAATTCGGGCCAACCCGCAGAGTTCGTCAACAACAACCGGATCGGCAATGAATGCTTTCACACCGGGCAGGGATTGTACCAGATTTTGCGCGATCAGTCCGCCGAGACTACTCGCATGTTCTCCGACCGGACTATTACGGAGATCGGCGATCATGGCATCGTTAACTTCATAAACCCCGGAGGGAATGGGTTTAACCAGCCCTCCCCTGCCTACGACGGCATTCAGACTTTCGATATGGATATCTGCTTCTTTCAGTTGTTGAAGAATGATCTCTTTTCTGAATTCAAACTGATCAGTTATCTTGGAGAATGGTGCAAGTTCTTCAGTAGTATGCTTTATATTTTTTAAAAATATCGGTTCCGTATTTTGGTATACGGCAATTTTTGTTGAAGTAGATCCTGGATTGATGGCAAGAATTCTGATCTTTTCCATGCTTAAGTCCTCTGTTTATAGTTTATGGTTTTTACGCTGTTTGCTATGATGAATGCTGTAGGAGAAATAAATCAGAAATCCGACGGCCATCCATACCACCAGCCGCAACCAGGTATCTAACGGGAGTGCAGCCATCTGGATCAGGCAGATCAGGGCGCCCAATAACGGAACCCAGGGAACGAAAGGGGTCCGGAAAGGCCGCGGAATATCGGGCCTGGTTTTTCTTAGAACAACAATACTTACACAAACAATTGCAAAAGCAAGAAGGGTACCGATTGAAACCAGTTCACCCAGGATACTGATGGGAAGAATCCCTGCTAAAATGATGGCAGCGCCCCCGGTAAGCAAGGTACTTACATAGGGGGTTTTAAATTTCGGATGTACTTTCGAAAACACGGGAGGCAACAACCCATCATTCGACATGGAGAAGAAAATCCGGGGTTGCCCCATGAGCATAACAAGGATCACCGAACTCAGTCCCGCGATAGCCGCGATCTTCACGATCGGACGAAGCCAGAACATACCTTTCCCCATGGCATCCACACCGACGGCAACGGGATCGGCAACATTCAGGGTAGTATAGCTGACAATACCTGTCAGGACGATAGCAACAAGAATATAGAGTATCGTTGAAACACTCAGTGAACCCAGTATTCCGATGGGCATATCGCGTTGTGGATTTTTAGCCTCCTGAGCGGCAGTGGATACTGCATCGAACCCAATATATGCGAAAAATATAACTCCGGCCCCCCGGAGTATCCCGCTCCATCCAAAATGCCCCCATTCACCGGTATTCTTCGGAATAAAAGGGGTCCAGTTATCGGATAGGACGAAAGCAAATCCTATGGCAATAAAAAGTATAATTACCGCTACTTTCACAATTACCATGATGTTGTTAAAGTTTGCAGATTCTCTGATACCGATAACCAGCAGGAGCGTCAGCAAGGCGATAATGAACATTGCCGGGAGATTCACGATGGCTGTTATGTGTGGTAATAAATCGACATTAATACCCTGTTTTGTAAGTGAAATCGCCAGGGTATCGGTGAGTTGTTGCCATCCCAGTTTCGGTATTTCGACCAATACGGTACCGGAAGCGGCAGTAAAAGCAGTCGGAATATTAATCCCGAAATCTTTAAGAAAACTGACCATATAACCCGACCAACCCACCGACACGGTAGATGCAGCGAACAGGTATTCAAGAATCAGATCCCATCCGATGATCCAGGCAAGAAACTCCCCCAGGGTTGCATAGGAGTAGGTGTATGCGCTTCCGGATATGGGAATCATGGAAGCAAATTCGGCATAACACAAACCGGCAAAGGCACAGGCGATTCCGGAAATGATAAAGGAGATCACGATAGCCGGGCCTGCATATTGTGCGGCTGCCTGACCGGTCAATACAAAGATCCCTGCCCCGATGATCGCTCCTATTCCAAGTGTCGTCAGGTTAAGTCCCGTAAGGGTTTTTTTTAATCCGGTCTTATTCTCCTTTGCTTCCTGTAAAAGGTCAGTAAGCGATTTTGTCAGGAAAAGGTCCTTTGACATTCAGATCAGGGATTTAAGGGAACATCAGGTTGTTTTTGATTGCCTGAAATAACGAAGTACGAATTCATTTGAAAATCGTAAATCGTAAATCATGTGATCGTAAATTATATGGCTGCAGCCATAATAATACTGGCCTGTTTTGATTCTTCGGTATCAGACCTTGAAGTAAGTACGATCGGAGCGGCAGCACCTAAAACCACCGCCGCGAGTTTGGCATTGGCCGAGAAACCATATGCTTTATAAAGGATATTTCCGGCTTCAATATCAGGAACAACCAGAAGATCGGCATCACCTGCAACCTCACTGACGATTCCTTTGTGCTTGGCGCTTGCAGCACTTATGGCATTGTCATAGGCCAGAGGCCCGTCGATAATACAATTTTTTATCTGTCCGCGTTGACTCATTTTCGACAGCATGGCTGCCTCAAGGGTCGCCGGCATGGCTTCGTTAACCATTTCGACAGCAGCAAGAACGGCCACTTTCGGTTTAATATAACCCAGCTTGTTCATGAACTCAACGGCGTTGGTAGTTAAAGCTACCTTCGTTTTAAAATCCGGGGCAGGGATCATCGCGGCATCCGTCAACCCAATCAATTTATGATATGTGGGAACTTCGAAAAGGGCAAAATGAGAAAGTACATCCCCTTTTCGCAAGCCGACTTCCTTATCGAGTACCCCACGAAGAAAGGTTGCAGTCGGAACATTACCCTTCATAAGAATATCGGCCTCTTTGTTCCGGACCATTTTCACCGCAATTTTTACAGAATTGGCATCGACCTCTTCGTTAATAATCCGCATTCCGTCAATGACCAGGTGTAATTTTGCAGCAATATCCTTGATTTTATTTTCATTGCCTACCAGAATTGCTTCCACAAGACCCATTTTATCAACCGCACAGATTGCCTCCAGACAATGTTCATCATGGGCAACAGCCACTGCCAACTTCTTTTTTCCGGATTTCACAGCCAGGCCGTTAAGGTCAGTAAGCTTTGTCAGACAACCCGTTCCACTCATTCCTGTTGTTGTATTCATAATAGAAATTCCTCCTTTTTTTGTAGTATTGTTATCTTATTAACAATTGATTATCCATTGGCAAACCTACATGAATTTTACCAAACAGACAAGAAGTCGTGAAAAAAAGTTATGTTAAAAAAAATTCTACCTTTGCTGATTCAAAACCATAATAAATGGAACTGCCTTTTTCGGAATCTTATAAAATCAAGATGGTAGAACCCATCAGGAAAAGTAGCCGTACAGAACGTGAAAAGTGGATCAGAGAGGCCCAATACAATCTCTTCAGGCTTAGGAGTGATCAGGTCTTTATTGATTTGCTTACCGATTCGGGTACCGGGGCGATGAGCGATAAACAATGGTCTGCAATGATGCTGGGTGATGAAAGTTATGCCGGCGCTTCCTCTTATTTCAAGATGAAAGAGGCAATCGCAGATATTCTGGGGTTTGAGTATTTCCTGCCGACCCATCAGGGGAGGGCTGCTGAAAATGTCCTGTTCTCGGTACTCATCAAAGAAGGGAATATAATACCCGGAAATGCGCATTTTGATACCACGAAAGGCCACATTGAATTCAGGAAAGCCGTTGCAGTTGACTGCACCATCGATGAAGCATACGACACCACACTGATTCACCCGTTTAAAGGTAATGTGGATATTCACAAACTTGAGAATGTCTTGGCGGAACACCATGACAGGATTCCGTTTATCATTATTACCGTTACCTGTAACACTTCCGGGGGACAGCCCGTATCGATTGAAAACCTGAGACAGGTAAGGGCTTTGGCTGATCGTTACGGTAAAATGGTGGTGTTTGACGCTGCCCGTTTTGCTGAAAATGCCTATTTCATCAAATCGCGGGAGCCGGAATTTCAGAACAGTACCATCCGGGAGATCGCCAGAGAGATGTTTGGCAATGCCGACGCGATGACCATGAGCGCGAAAAAAGATGCCATCGTCAACATGGGCGGATTTATTGCCATGCGGAGTAAGACACTGCACGAGCAGGCCAGTGTTTACAATATTATTTTCGAGGGATACATCACCTATGGTGGGATGTCGGGTCGCGATATGAATGCCCTGGCCCAGGGACTGTATGACGGGACCGAATTCGACTATTTAGATACGCGGATCCGTCAGGTGGAATACCTTGGGAATAAACTAATCGAATATGGCATTCCCGTTCAACAGCCCATTGGCGGACATGCTGTTTTTGTTGATGCAAAACGCTTTTTACCCAATGTCCCCAAGGAGGAATTCCAGGCACAAACCCTTGCCATTGAACTCTATTTGGAAGCAGGAGTCAGAGGAGTCGAAATCGGGGCGCTGGTGGCCGATCGTGATCCGGTGACCCGCGAAAACCGTTATCCGGCACTCGAATTAATGCGATTAGCAATACCCCGGCGCGTTTATACCAACAATCATATGGATGTTATCACGGCTGCCTTGAAAAATATATGGGATCGCCGGCATACCATCACCAGGGGTTATAAAATCGTGAATGAAGCGCCTATTCTGCGCCATTTCACCATCAGTCTTGACCACGCCTGATGCTGAACAAAGAGACCCGATACCAAAGGCTTTTCTCACAAATTGAAGCATTACTGACCGCAACGGATGATCCCGATGCACGAATGGCAACGGTAATTGCTGTGCTTCACCATAAAATGGATTATTTCTTCTGGACAGGTTTATATTTTCTGAAAAACGGAGAATTGATAGTGAAGATGTATCAGGGCGCGGTTGCTTGTCAAATCCTGAAAAAACACACAGGGGTTTGTTGGGCCGGACTCGATAAGAGAAAAACCATTATCGTGCCTGATGTTAGCCTGTTTCCGGGACATATCGCCTGCGATTCGCGATCCCGGTCAGAAATTGTGGTTCCGGTTAAAAATGATCATGGCGAAATAACGGCTGTGCTGGATGTTGACAGTAAGGAATTGAATTCTTTTGACGAAACAGACTCAATATGGCTCGAAAAAATTGTCGACCTTATTTACCATTGACATCTTTTTTACCGTTAACAGATTCCCTGTAGATAATCCGTTTAACATATTGAAATGAATTTCACCGAGCTTCTGCTGATTTCACTTGGATTATCAATGGACTGTTTCGCGGTTGCGATCAGTTTTGGTTCTACCCGAAAGATGACCTGGAGGAACATCCTGATCATGGCCTTTTTCTTTGGATTATTCCAGGGACTGATGCCGATATCAGGCTGGATAGTTGGAAGCAGTTTCCAGTCGATGGTCGAAACTTTTGATCACTGGATTGCCTTTTCCATCCTTACCTTTATTGGGATTAAGATGATTATCCAGTCTTTCAGGGCGGAACATGAGAAGAATTTGCTCGATATCAGAAAGATAAGTGTGATCCTTTCCCTTGCGGTGGCCACAAGCATCGATGCGCTGATCACAGGGATCTCTTTTGGTTTTATCAAAGTCAATATTCTGGAGGCAGCGGCGGTCATTTCGATTATAACTTTCATGGTCTCCGTCGTGGGTGTAAAACTGGGAGAAAAAGCAAATTTCATTCCTTCAGCCTGGGCTGAACGGATCGGAGGCCTTGTGTTGATCGGAATTGGTGTGAAGATACTTTTCGAACACCTACTGCCAGCTTAATTGTCATTTATAGCAGGCTGTTCATAAGAATAGTTTTTATCATCAGGGTTAAAATTTTAATAATTTTGCCATTTCAGGTTACAGTCATGCACCCCAAAATGAGAAAGAGCTCAAAACCGACCGATAAAAGTATCAATCCTTTTATCAAATAATCGCTACCTGCCATGGATCAGATCAGGATTACCAAAGAATTCCGGTTTGAGGCTGCTCACGCTTTAAAGGGGTATGATGGTCCTTGTAAAAATATTCATGGCCATTCCTATGAACTGTCAGTTACCGTGATCGGAACTCCAATTACTGATCCAGACAGTTCTAAGCTCGGAATGGTAATGGATTTCGGAGATCTAAAGAGATTAATCAAGGGAGCTATAATTGATCCGTTTGATCATGCGTTGTTGTTACAGGAGGATTCTGAAAAGGATATTTCTCATGCTCCTGTCGATCCTTTTTGCAATATCCTTTATCTTCCCTATCAACCCACCAGTGAGAACCTTTTAATTGATTTTTCAAAAAGAATCAAAGTCTTGCTCCCACCTGAATGCAAATTATTCAGTTTATGCTTAAGGGAAACCGCTACCTCTTATGCCGAGTGGTTTGAATCAGATACGATTTAAAGGAAAGAAGTCAGACACCTGCAAGATACCTTTTATTGTCAGGGTCCGGTTTGCAGATGATCTTTCCGTATTAAATGCACATCGGTCCTGACATCTTCATCATCTATTACGATAACATGCGATTGGGCAGGATCACCATGCATATCATACCAGGAGGCAATAAATTGGTCTGTATTTTCCGGTTGGTATCCGGGTTCAATTCTCAGTAAGTAATTACCGTCATCAACACCTTTAAAATAAAAATATCCGTTGGCATCAACCGGTACTGTTCGATAGAATTGAACCGAATCCCAGGGCTTGCATTTGTCTTGAACGGTAAAAAGAATTGCAGTGCCGGAAATCAGCCTCCGGTCACCAGTATAAGCATGTCCATTGATGACGTGCCGATCCAGCGAAAGAAAATAGACCGTTACGAAAAACAGGATCACTATAGCCGTGGTAAAAACTCCAGTGAGTCTTGCTCTACGATTGGAAAAAAAGGCAGTTGGATCCAGATATTCCCAAATAGAGAACTGTCGCCGGGGAGTGTGTAATTCCCGGTTCACAGCATCCCAAACAGGGGCAGGAGGCTCGACCTCAAAATTGTTAAAGGCAGCCTTGCATTTTTGTTCCAGTTGGTCGTGCTGGTCCATGGTCTTAAATTGAACTAATGGGATAAAAGGTCTTCTTTTATTATTTTCCGCATGATCGAATGCCTGGCTCTCAATAATTGAGTTTTTGATGTGTTGATTGAAATTCCAAGCATCTGAGCGATTTCTTTATGCTCGTATCCTTCGATGAAATAAAGATTGAAAACTGTTCGGTGACCAGGTGCAATGCTTTGAATGATTTTCAATAAATCCTTCTCTGACAAATTAGACAGGGCATCTTCCTGAATGGTTGCTTCCATGTAAAAATCTTTAAGCTCAACCTCTTTCTGAAGTTTATGGGTAGTTGTTAAATAACTTATGGCAGCGTTTACGATGATTTTTTTTATCCACCCTTCGAGCGCTCCTTCAAACCGGAATCTGTGAAGATTGTTGAACACCCTGATGAATCCGACCTGCAGGATTTCGTCAGCTTCCATTACATTACCCGCGTAACGCAAGCATATTCCATACATTTTTGGTGAAAATCTTTTATAAAGCGCCAATTCACTGGAAGCGTTTTTTTTCAGGCACCCCGATACAAGATCCTCATCTGAATCCATCATATCAGAAGAAATGAAATGTAAAAGTAAATAATTTTATCGGAAAAAAATGAAGTTAGTATTTCACCAGTTTACAGGTGGCAATACGTTCCCCTTCCGGCGTTTGAAAATCGATCAGAAACAACCCATCGGGAATATCCCCTGTCGTCAAAGGAATGAATTGTGATCCTGACCGGTATTCCAAATTTCCTGTATGGTGTACCATGCCGGTCACATCCATAATCCGGTATCTTAGATGACCCGGAAAGAATGCAATGATGGATACACGGAGGTCGGACACAACCGGATTGGGGAACAGGCCGGTGATCCGGATCTGTGCGCCCGTCTTTTCTTCAATACCGGTAACATTGTAATCGAAAAGCTCGAGAATGACCGCTTCCTGCACGGGATTTTGTTCATCAATCCACACGGCGGTAAATCTTGAATATTTTCCGGGATACTCGACATAAAGGTAATAGGCATCCAGAGGCAACCCGGTAAATTCAAAATGTCCGTTATTATCTGTTTTAGTATAAGAGAGCGGTACCAAATCACCTCCATAAAGCAAGACCTCTGTTTCAGGTACCGGATTGTTCGGTTGACCGTTCAGTGCAAAAATGACTGAACCTTTGATAATACCGGATCCGACCGGGATTACTTTTACCGGTTTCATATCAATATTCGCCTTGAAAATATTGGAATCTGCCAAGGTAATACCCTGTGAACCGATCCACAAAAAGTCGTCGGGATAATAGGAGGGAAAATAGTTGCTATAATTTTTCGATCCCTTTGATAATTCTGCACGGATGATGTACTTTCCGGTGAGGATTTGTGGAAAAGAAAAGTACCCAAGATGGGTAAAATGCAGGGTATCAAAAGGCTTCAATTCAGTTCCGGTCAGTCTGTAGATGTAAGCTATTCCGGTATCTCCGGAAGGGACCGGATTGTTAATCGGGTATTTTCCTGTAAAAAGGTGACCTCCAAGATTCAGGTAGCTGGCTGTAGGGACCATGACACAGGAGGAGTCCCTGCATAAAAGATTTCCCTGTTCGTAATGACTAATTATCTGACATACCTTGTGATTCCCCTGGATTGAAAATTGATGTACGGCATTTCGTCCATTCACGATTGCTCCATCATCAAAAGTCCATTGAAAAGAATTTGCATCTCCTGTCGACCGGTCATTAAAAACGAAGGTGTTGGGCGCCTGGTTCATGGAATCGAGCACGTAGTCAAAAGAGGCATGACAATCAGCGATAATTTTGACTTCGACCGAGTCGCATTTGATGTCGCTGCAGGTTGATGGCGAACTGATATTATAAGCTGTCAGGCAGACTTTATACTTTCCATAGTCAGGAAATGTATGCGTCGGGTTCTGTTCACCCGATACAGTACCATCACCAAAATCCCAGTGCCATCCATCAATGGTTCCTGACGATTTATCGGTAAACAGAATTCTCAACCGGTTGGCATTGTCGGTTGAATACTGGTAGTCGGCAACACATTGACCCGGCTCATGGATGGTAATTGCAATGCAAATCATGTCGTGGCAAATTAACCCGGGATCGCTGTTGTATACGGTCAGGCACGCAAAATAGGTTCCTCCGGCAGGATAGGTATGAACGGGATTTTGAACGGAAGATGTCACCCCGTCACCAAAACTCCATTGCCAATGGGTTATCTGTCCTGTTGATAAATCCTGAAAATGAATAGTCATTGGATCGGAAGGCTCTGGTGTTGCCGAAAAATCAGCATGACAGTCAGCGTCTGGTTGATCCCCGGCCATGGGTTGTAGAAATCCTTTAAAGGACCACGCCATCAACAGGACCAAGAATAGAATCTTTTTCATTTCTTTTTGAAGTTTTGCCCGAATTTATACTGCAATCCCAAACCAAGACCTGTTGACCAGGATTTCTCAGAACTGTTGTTTTCGGATTTTGTCGGAGCGCTGAGAAAATACCTGCAGGACGGTTCTACAAAAAGACTCAGCGATTTATTCATCCGGAATTCAAGATTCAGATCTACCCAAACCTGCCAATTTATAGCGTTCCTTTGAGGGGTTTGATTCTCGATTTTTATTACTTTAAAACTTCTGTAATTGATTTCCGGTTCGGGTTCGCGGGAATTCACCAGGAATGAAACCATGGGTCCGGCATGTATGGTAAGGCTTAAAAGGTCGGATTGAAACAACCGGTATCCGGCAAGCAACGGAACCTGTAAATAAGTGTACCGGGCACGCGTCCGGTCATCAGCTATATGCTGAACACTGTCGTAGATATTTTCTGTGGTCGTGTTGTAGATGATTTTATTACCGGCGCCTACTTCATAGGAAACCACAGAGGTATAAAATCCGACGCTGTCCCTGCTAATATATTCGATCTGGTACTTGCATTCATCGGTTAAGTAGCCTACGTTGATCCCTGTTGAAATCGAAAAACGGGAAAAATGTACAGAAGCACGGCCATTGATCCAGAAATTTAATTTTGAATCAGCTGATACACCCGGATTGAAGGTAATTTCAGGTTGAATACCTAGTGATGCCGAAAAAAAAGCACCGGAAGGGCCACCCGGAAAATGGATCTTGAAAATGTGGTCCTGCGTTTGAATGATCACTGTGGTATCAGGATTTAATGCAATGTTAAGCAAACCCGGTCCGCGGGATGGGAGCCGGAGGATTCCCGCGATAGAGGAGGCAGAGCCGGAAAGGTCAGTATTTTCTTTATATGGGTTCGAAACGGGTTGATTTTCAGCAGGAACTGAGAGGAGGGTTCCTCCTTCCTGCTGACCGGAATAGTCAGTATTTGATTTTAGATCGTCCGGAGCGCCCCCTTTTATTGGTAAGGAAGGATCGGAAGTCGTGAAATCCTTCTCCATTTCATTGGTTTTCTGTTGCTTATGACGATTACCAGATAACGAACTAATTTGTTTTTCAACGTTAGAAGAAGTCACAAGGACTGCTGTATGTTTTTCATGGATTCCGGTATTTGGTGAGAGAAGTGATGTGGAAATCACAGTTGGCTTCAGGGTTTTGGTTTCGGATGTTTTGCCCGATCCGGATGATAAAAAATAGAGTCCGGCCGTGATGACCAGTAGCCCGGTACCCCCCAGCATCCACAATTTTCGGGTAACATTTGAAAAATTAAAATGACTTATTTCGTGCCATAATAACTTCCGGCTTATTCCCTTCCAGATACCCGGACTGGGTTCGACGCGGTGACCTGCCAGGGATTGCCGCATGAACTGTTCCAGATTACTGTCGGATTCAGTCTTTTTATTTAGGTCTTCATTCATTGATCAAGGCGTATTTTTCACCAGATTTTTTTCATATAACTTTTTTCTCAGCATTCTCCTGGCTTTCAGAAGCTGAGTTTTTGAAGTATTTTCGGAAATCAATAAAGCCTCAGAAATCTCCTTATGGCTATATTCCTCAAATACGTACATATTGAATACAAGACGGTAACCCGGAGGGAGCATCTGGATCAGGGCAATAATGGTATCAGCCGAAACCGGGGCATGAACCGAAATCTGATCATCGCTTTCCATAATCTCCTTTTCATTTATTGCTTCCAGGTCTTCGATAAATGGCAGTCGGCGATTCTTCCTGAAATAATTCAATGCATGGTTGATCATAATCCGCTTCATCCACCCTTCAAATGATCCTTCTTTCCGGAACGATCTGATATTCTGAAAGATTTTCAGGAACGCTTCCTGCAAAATATCTTCAGCCTCATCCCTGTTTTGGGCATAACGCAGGCATACCGCCATCATTACCGGGCTGTATTTCCGATAAAGGGCGCTCTGGGCGCTGCGTGATCCCGCTATGCACCCCTCAAGTATGGAATCATCCTCGAGCATCCGGGAACCAGTAAGGTAAAGACACGAACTTAAGAAAATAGTTGCCTGAAAATGAGAACATCTTAATCCTCAAATTTAAACAGATTGGTCTCAAACACCATGCTTTATCATTCATGGTGACTTCCATTCCAGCATACCAGTGGTTAAATATTTCGCTCTGTATCAGAATAATTAATAACCTGGTATTTACTTAGCAAAGATATTGAAAAGAGGGCAAAACCGAATTTCTTCAGGAATGATTTTTAACCCTGAAAATCACTATATTTGGCGCATTCAACATTGATTTTGAATATTCATCCATTAACATCAGAATTTCATCATGAGAAAGGTACTGATCATAACGGGTATCATTTTTTTTCTTGCGTCATGTGGCAACAGACAAACAGACAAACAAGCCCGGCTGACGGAACTTAAAAAGGAACACGATCGACTGACTGCTGAGATCCTGAAGCTCGAACAGGAACTTCATCCCGCAGGATCTGAAGCAACCAAAGTGCTGGTTGATACCTTGCGTAAAAAACCTTTTGAACATTACATAGAGGTCCAGGGCCGGATTGATGGCAACGACAACATCGGGGTCAGCCCGCGTAATCAGGGAGGCGTCGTAACGAAGATTTTCGTTCATGAAGGTGATTATGTGAACAAAGGAGCAGTTCTTGCCGAATTGGATGCCGAAGTCATGAAACAACAGCTTGTGGATCTGAAAAGCAAACTGGCCTTTCTTACGGACATCTTCAACCGGCAAAAAATTCTGTGGGATCAGAATATCGGTTCCGAGATTCAATACCTAAAAGCTAAGAACGACATGGAATCGGCGCAGAACGGCATTGCAACCCTGGAAGACCAGATTAAGATGTCGGTGATCACCGCCCCCATCGACGGAACTATTGAAGATATCCCCATTAAAGTCGGACAAATGGCATCCTCCTCCTCCCCCATCCCTGCATTCCGGATTGTGAATTTTTCGAGGGCCAAAGCGGTTGCAGATGTCGGAGAAGCCTATTCTGCCAAAGTGCATCCCGGCGACCAGGTCAAGGTGTATCTTCCCGATTTAAACCGGGAACTTGATCAGAAAGTCACCTTTGCCAGCAAATATATCAATCCCACCAACCGGACCTTTCTTATTGAAGTTTCCCTGCCCATGACCGATATAACTTTCCGCGCCAATATGATCGCGGTCCTTAAAATCAGGGATTATATCAATCCATCTACCATTTCAATCCCACAGAATTTCATCCAGAGTTCCAGGAATGAAGGTCAGTTCGTTTTCATCGCCTCACTTGAGAACGGAAAAAAGGTTGCCAGAAAACGCGCAGTGGCGCCTTTTGTATCGTTTAACGGACTTACAGAAATTCTTACCGGATTAAATGAGGGGGACGTAATTATTACAGCAGGGTACAAAGATCTTTTTGACGGACAATTCATTGACTTTTAGAAGATGAAAGAAAAAACTGACCGGCTCAAAGAGTTCTTTGCAACCAGTTGGGCTATCGACAACAAGACCAGTATTTACGTCCTGGCTGTATTTATAACTGCACTTGGCCTGTTGTCCTATTTCAACATCCCCAAGGAGCAGTTTCCTGAAATCGTAATTCCGACAATTATTATCAATACTGCGTATCCGGGCACCTCACCGGAGGATATGGAAAACCTGGTTACACGTCCGATTGAGAAGCAGTGCAAATCACTTGCCGATGTAAAAGAAATTACCAGCAATTCGGTTCAGGATTTCTCCTCCATTGTGGTGGAATTCAATCCTGGAATTGAAGTCTCTGAGGCCAAACAAAGGGTACGTGATGCCGTTGACAAATCCAAATCCACCTTGCCGAACAATCTTCCAAAAGATCCTGATATCAAAGAGGTTGATATTTCCGAAGTACCCATCATGTTTATCAACCTTTCGGGCGATTATGATTTGCAGCGCCTGAAGGAATATGCCGAGGATGCACAGGATAAGATCGAAACCTTAAAGGAGATCACCCGGGTCGATATCGTAGGATCACTGGAACGGGAGATCCAAATTGATGTGGACATGTACAAGATGCAGGCCGCCAGTGTCTCTTTTCGCGATATCGAATCGGCAGTCGCTTCTGAAAATGTGACGGTTTCAGCCGGTAACATCACATCATTCGGAACTAAATACACCATCAGGCTGGCAGGTCAGTTTAAATCGCCTGAACAAATAAAAAATATCATTCTGAAATCTTCGAGCGGCGCCATTGTTTATATTCAGGATATTGCCGAGGTAAGGGATGGCTTCAAAGAACAGGAAAGCTTCGCCCGGTTGGATGGGAAAAATGTGATCACGTTAAATGTCATAAAAAAAAGCGGTGAAAACCTGCTGAATGCCTCCCGGGAAATCAAAGAGATCATGGAGGACATGAAAACGAATTATTATCCACCCGATCTCAGCATTACCCTCACGGGCGATCAGTCACGATTCACCAAAAGCACACTGGAAGAACTCAACAACACGATTGTAATTGGTTTTATAATGGTGGTGCTGGTATTGATGTTCTTCATGGGGTTTAACAATGCATTTTTCGTCGGATTATCGGTTCCCCTTTCCATGTTCATGGCCTATCTGATCATGCCGGGATTGGGCTTTACCATGAATATGATCGTAATGTTCGGATTCATTTTTGCCTTGGGAATCATTGTGGATGATGCGATCGTGGTCATTGAAAACACCCATCGATTACACCGATATGAGACCGATATTGTCAAGGCCGCTAAACATGCGGCCGGTGAAGTTTTTCTACCGATTCTTTCAGGTACCCTGACCACACTCGCCCCGTTCTTCCCACTGGCTTTCTGGCCCGGGGTTGTCGGAAAATTCATGTATTACCTTCCCGTAACCTTGATATTGACGCTGTTTGCTTCGTTATTCGTGGCATATATCATCAATCCGGTGTTTGCCGTGTCGTTCATGAAACACGAATATGATCAGACCGATCACCGGACTGATCGTAAAAGATTGCTGATAATCAGTGTATTGCTTGGAGTACTTGCACTGATATCTTACCTTGCCGGTGGATTTGCAATCGGTAATGTTTTCATGTTGGCTTTAATCCTGAACCTCCTGTACCGGATTGTACTGAAAAAGGCTATTCTGAAATTTCAGAACGACCTTTGGCCATGGATTATGCACATGTACGAAAAAACGCTTCTTATCGCCTTGAAGGGTAAAAACCCATGGTATCTGCTCATCGGTGTGGTCATCATGTTTTTTGCTTCCATTATGATGATCGGACTGGTGAAACCTCAGGTTAGATTTTTTCCCGACAACAAACCGGGATATATTTATGTTTTTATCAAACTCCCGGAAGGGACTGATCAGCGCGTTACCGATTCTGTAACACATCTTGTAGAGCGGAAAGTTCATTCCATTCTTGGTGAAAAGAATCCGATCGTTGAGTCGGTTATCACCAATGTCGGACTTGGCGCCGGTGAAAATATGTTCGACCGGTCGGTCTCATCAAACAAAGGCAAGATCACTGTAAATTTTGTCGAAAGCAGGTACAGGCAGGGAATTTCGACGCAAACGTACATGGATTCCATGCGAAAGGAGTTGAAGAGCATTCCCGGGGTCACAGTCACCGTCGATAAAAATAAGATGGGTCCGCCAACCGGGAAACCCGTCAACATCGAAATAACCGGCGAGGATCTGGATGCATTGATCGTTACAGCCGCCAAATTTAAATCCTACCTTGATTCCATAAACATTCCAGGAATCGAACAATTAAAATCAGATTTCGAAAATAACAAACCGGAGATCATTATCAACATCGACCGGGTTCGTGCGAACCGCGAAGGATTGTCGCTTGGTCAGATCGGGATGGAGATGCGAACAGCTATCTATGGGAAGGAAATTTCAAAATACAAAGAGGAAGAAGATGAGTACCCGATCCAACTGAGGTTCTCAGAAAAAGAACGGACCAATATAAACCAGATCATCAATTCCAGGATCACTTACCGGGATATGAATTCCGGGCAATTAAGGCAGATTCCGATTTCGTCTGTGGCTTCGATTCAGTACAAGGATACGTATGGAGGAATTAAACGGAAAAACCTGAAACGGATGATCACACTATCCTCTGAAGTCCTTTCGGGACACACGGCAAACGAAATTGTTCTGGCCATAAACAAAGCCATCCCCGCGTTTGAGAAACCCCGGGGCATTGAGATCAGTCTTACCGGAGAACAGGAGGACCAGGCTGATACAATGGCGTTTCTGGCAAAGGCTATGCTCATCGCGATCGGTCTGATCTTCTTCATTTTGATCACCCAGTTTGGATCCCTCAGCAAATCACTTATCATTTTAAGTGAAGTCCTATTCAGCATTATCGGGGTTCTTTTTGGCATTGCAGTTTTTGGAATGTCGATCAGTATTATGATGACCGGACTTGGTATTGTTGCTTTAGGAGGAATTGTTGTAAGAAACGGGATCCTGATTGTTGAATTCTGCGATGAATTGAAGCAACGGGGAATGAAATCAAAAGAAGCGATCATTCAGGCAGGTAAAACCAGGATTACCCCCGTTGTTCTCACTGCGACCGCCACCATTCTCGGGCTTGTTCCGCTTGCGATCGGAATGAATATCGACTTTGTTTCCCTGTTCACGCATCTGAATCCCCATATCTACTTTGGAGGAGACAATGCAATGTTCTGGGGCCCGCTTTCCTGGACTATTATCTTCGGTTTGAGTTTTGCGACCTTTCTCACGCTGGTATTTGTCCCGGCAATGGTGTTGATTGATACAAAGATGAAAATCAGGTGGAAAAGAAAAAAATCAAACCCTAAAAAGAACTGGTGGTCGTAAGAATGTCAGAGACAGGCTGTTGATTTCTAAAATTTCTCCAGTAGTTTTGACAATTTGATCTTCTGACTCAGCAAGGCATAAATGGACTGCATATAATCGCTGTTAGCCGACAGAAATTGCTGGTATCGCTGATTAAGGTCGGTGCTTCCGACCATTCCCTGCTGGTATTTCTCCATCGTCTTTTCATAGATCCTGAGTGCGGTCTCAAATCCTTTTTCTTTGTTTTTGTAAATCGTGTAGGCATTGTTGAACTCTGTCCGCACAGTTGCTACCTGTAACTCAAGTCCTACCCTCATCTTTTCATCTGTGACCTTCGTTTTTTCCACATTCAACCGGGCCTGGTCAACTGCATATTTCCTTCCTCCGCTACTCCAGATCGGTATCTGAAGTGAAATGCCGAAATTAACCGTGGGGTACCATACTTCCTTGGAGTTAAAGAAGGACCAGGTGTTGCGTTGTGCCGAGGTAGATGCGCCGAGGAATCCGCTGAGGGTAGGTTGGTATGTGGTTTTGGAAAGCTTGTACTGCATGAGGGTCAGATAATCAGCTTTCTTCAATAATTTATAATCAATATTCGACTGATAATCAAATTGTTGATTTAAAAGTTCATTGGGATTTACCTGTGCCAGAAAATAATTCAGGTTGTCGGTAAGCTCCAGTTCCTGATTATCTTTCAATCCAATAATGAATTTCAAATTAGCATAAACCAGCGTTCGTTGGTTTTTGGTATAGGTCAGCGTAGCCCATAAATTGGATCGGTTCAGTTCGGCCTGGTCCACTTCAATATCCTCGAGAATACCTACTTTATAACTTTTCCTGATCTCTTCGACCAGTTTACTTACAACCATATAGGTCGAATCGAGAATTTTAATCCCTTCATCCACCACGAGCAAGCGAAAATATATGTCGGCGATCAGATCTCTAACATCGACTTTATCCTTCAGATTTTTCTGTTTGGAGGTTTCCAGGTACGCTTTTGCAGTCTGCAATCCCACAAGATACTGGCCGCTGTAAAGTAACTGGGTGAGGGTGCTTTTTAAAGACATATTGTAGGTAGCGCCAAATTTCACCGGAATAAGTTCAGAAGGGTTGGGGGGCTGCGTAAAGAAATTCGGGATCATCTGGGTGGGAATGACCAGGTAATCCAGATAATCGACTCCTGCATTGATTTGGGGCAATCCGATGGCGGTATTTTGCTTAACCATCTTCCGCGCTATTTCGACATCCGTGGCGGAGTTTATCAGGTCATAATTGTTTTCTAAAGCATAAGCCTGCGCCTGTTCAAGCGACATTCTCAGCAGCTCGGAAGACCCCGGAATATTCGATCTCTGGGCAACAGATTGCACAGATAAAAAAAAGCAGAATAAAAAAACCAGGAACGTAAAGGAGGGCTTCATCAACTCACTGGAATTTCTTAAAATTTACCTTTCGTTTTTGCTTTTCATAATAGTCGATACCCCGCTGGTTGGAAATCCCGCGAATGAAATTATCAAACATGACATCGAAGAGCGTCTGGAAAGAGAATTCTTCGGCGGGGAAGAACTCCGGATTGTGAAGATCCAAAAGCCGGCGGATATAGAGTCGTGCAACCAGCTCAACGCTCAGATCGTCGCGGTAAATTCCCTGTCGGATTCCTTTTCTGATGTTGAGTACCATCTTTTCATATATCGACTCAATGCGCTGTTCCACATGTTTGTGATATATGTCAGGGTAATATTTTTCCAGGTCAAAAGTCATGGATGGACTTATATCCCAAAAACGTTCCCCCAGTTCCAGGCTAACGGTAAGGAGAATATCAATGGAGTTGACCCCGTCGAAATTATTCCTGTTAAAAATCTCTTCGAAATTTTGCCGCTCCAGGGTCAGCAATTTCTCAACCAAATCACTTTTACTGGAGAAATAGAAATGGAGCTTTTTCCTGGAAATCCCGATGGTGTTGCAGATGGCATCGATAGAAACACTTCGGACACCATTTTTGTAAAAGAGTGCCCTTACCCGTTCCAGAATATCAATCAATACAGGATCCATTATCCTTGAAGGATAAAAGGTCTGTGATTCGGGAATGGTATTAAAATCAACCATTATTTGTAATAATTGGAAGGTCAATCCCGGTATTTCTGAAAGCGGATACCGAACGCAAAGTTAGGAATTTCTCATCAACCTGAAGCAACACAGTTCCAAATGTTTCCATATGATCTGTTTTTTTTTGCTAAGTTTGGTGTCTGCGAAAATATCGATGATGCGAAAACTTTTATTTACCCTGCTCTGTTTTACCGCTTTTCTTCAATGCGTGTTACCACAGACAGATCGTTGGCTTACCCGGTTTGAAATGTCCGGCGGTACTGAGACTCCCCGGTATGATGAAACCGTAGCATTTTGCCAAGACCTGGCTTCAGCCTCGCCCGCGATAACCTGGACAACCTTTGGGAAAAGCGCACAGGGAAGGAATCTCCCGCTGATGATTTTTGATCGTGACGGTTTATCTGATCCCGATGCCATCAGGCAACGCGGTAGGATCGTTGTATTGATCGAGGCTTGCATCCACGCCGGTGAACCCGATGGAAAGGATGCCGGACTTATGCTTATCCGCGATCTTGTCCTGAAAAAAATTCCCGTTGGCTTTTTAAATAACTTATCCATCCTGTTCATTCCGATATTTAACACCGATGGTCATGAACGTTTCGGCCCCTTTAACCGGATCAACCAGAACGGACCCCGGGAAATGGGCTGGCGCACCACCGCCAACAACCTGAACCTGAATCGTGATTTCCTGAAGGCTGATGCTCCCGAAATGAAGGCATGGCTCAGGTTGTTCAATAAATGGTTGCCCGATTTTTTCATTGACACCCATACTACCGATGGGGCCGATTATCAGTACACCCTCACCTACCTGATGGAGATATATGGGGAGATGGATCCGGGGCTGACCAAATGGGCGTCGGGGATTTTTATCCCTGCTTTAACCTCCCGGCTCGATACCGCAGGTAATTTCATGTTCCCGTACGTTGATTTCCGCAACTGGCACGATCCCCGTAGTGGTCTAATTACGGAGGTCGCCCCTCCCATGCTTTCACAGGGTTATGTTGCACTGCGTAACCGACCGGGAATTCTGATTGAGACCCACATGCTCAAATCCTATCAAAAAAGGGTAAACGCAACGTATCATTGTATATTAGCCACCCTTGAAATCCTGGCAGACCAACATGACCATCTGAAAAAAATTGTAAACCAGGCCGATGATTTTAACCGGTCTGAACAATTTATCAGCCAACCTTTCACACTTCAGTTCGAAACCCTCATGAACGACAGTGTTATGGTCGAATTTAAAGGAATTGATTATGAGGTGGTAAAAAGTACCCTTTCCAACGGGAATTGGTTCCGGTATGGGACAAATCCGGTTCTTTTCAAACTGCCCTACTTTTATAAAACTAGACCGCTGATTCAGGTTCAATTGCCTCAGGCCTACATTATTCCTGCCGAGTGGGGCGATATCATTGAAAAACTGAGGATACACGGTATTCAGATGACCGCCTTGAAAAAGGATACCGTCCTTCCGATCAGAACCTACAGGTTTAAAAATCCGAAATGGCAAACTAATTCTTTTGAGGGGCACCATCCCATGAGTCTGATCGATTATGATGACTTTTCTGAAAACCGATGGTTCCCGAAAGGATCCATGATCGTTGAAGTGCGGCAGCAGGCCGGTCGTGTGATACCACAGATGTTGGAGCCCCGGGGTGATGGATCGCTTGTTTACTGGGGATTTTTTGATGCCATTATGGAACAAAAGGAGTACGGAGAATCCTATGTTATCGAAAAAATGGCTGCTGAAATGTTAGCACGGGATCCTCAGCTTAAAGTCGAATTTGAAAGAAAAAAAGCGGGCGACAGCCTCTTTGCCGGCAATCCACAACAAATCCTGAACTGGTTTTACAATAAATCGCCCTATTCCGATACGAGAAAAGGGATCTATCCGATCGGGAAAATAATGGACAAGGAGTTGCTCGAACGATTGAAAGGCCGTTGATTCTATCTCACTTCTATCGCGGGTTGGCCTTTGACAACAAATCCGATCACCGAGGCTTCAGGTATTCCGGCCGAATGTAAGCATTTCAGTAATTCATCGGCCCGGGATTCAGGAACCGCGATCAACAACCCTCCGGAGGTCTGGGCATCAGCCAAAACCGTTTTCATGACCCCTGCAATACCATCCTGCCATCGCGTAATATCCGCGATAAAATCTAAATTGTTTTGTGTTCCACCCGGAATGATTCCCGCGGCCGCATACCGGAGAGCGGATTTCAGTAACGGAACAAGATCCGAATTAATGACAACCTCTACACCGGCTGCCAGAACCATTTCTTTAAGATGCCCCAGCAAACCAAAACCGGTGATGTCGGTACAGGCGCTCACCGGAAATTGACGCATGATCTCAGCAGGCAAGCGGTTGAGCTGAGTCATTACCCGTGTTACCTCTTCCATTTCGCCCGGGTTTGTAAGTCCGCGCTTCAATGCCGTGGTCATAATCCCCGTACCCAAAGGTTTTGTGAGCAACAAACTATCGCCCGGATTAAGGGTCGAATTGCGGATTACCTTATCGGGGTGAACCTCACCGGTAATAACCAAACCCAGTTTCGGCTCATGGTCTTCAATGGAGTGCCCTCCGATGATCCTGATACCGGCTTCACCCAGTTTGTCGTTTGCCCCCTGAAGGATTTTTCCAAGAACCTCGAGCGGGATCCGGGACTCGGGAAAAGCCACGATGCTTAATGCAAACAACGGCACAGCACCCATGGCATAAATATCACTAAGCGCGTTTGCGGCTGTGATGGCCCCATACAGATAAGGATCATCCACAACCGGTGGGATGAGATCAACAGTCTGAACAATGGCACGGTCGTCATCAAAACGGTAAACCGCCGCATCGTCAGAAGTCTTCTGGTCGACTAAAATATGGTCATCCGGGTTTGAAGGAATCTGGTGCAGAATTTTCTCCAATAACTGAGGCCTGATCTTGCATGCACATCCCAGTGAATGGGTGTAGGAGGTCAACCTGATGCTATTCTGTTCATCCTTTTCTGCTGCCGGCCTGTCGGATCTTTTCAAACGGTTAAATGCATCAACGATGAAAGGAATGGCCCGGTCGACTTCCTCTTCGGTCGTCATCCTTCCCAGCGAAAATCTTATGGTTCCCATGGCGAAACGATAAGGCACCTGCATTGCCGCAAGCACACCCGAAACGTCCTTCCGGTCGGAATGGCAGGCAGCCCCGGCAGAGGCAGCGACTTCTTTCATTTCATTTAAAAGTAAGGCTGCATCAATATCCGGGAAACCCAGACTCAGCGTGTTAGGCAAACGATAATCAGGATGACCGTTCAGCCTGACTTCAGGAATATAACGCTGAATTCCTTCATGCAGTCGATCGCGAAGTCGTTTTATTTCCTCTGATCGGGCTTGCAGGATATCCTGTCGGCCTGCATCTGTAAAAAGGGTGGCAGCCGCACCCAAACCGGCTATGTGCATGACATTCTCAGTTCCCGGTCTGATGTTTGATTCGTGATCTGCTCCATGCATCAGCTTTTCCAGACGGATTCCCCTTCTGATGTACAATGCACCTATGCCTTTGGGGGCGTAAAGTTTATGACCAGCGACCGAAAGGAGGTCAACCGACATTTCGTTTACATCCGTTCTGATCTTCCCGATCGACTGGGCAGCATCGGAGTGAAACAGGATATGCCGTTCCCGTGCAATCCTGCCGATTTCAGCAACAGGCTGAATGGTCCCAGTTTCATTATTCGCATGCATAATGGATATCAGGATCGTTTCAGGGCGGATAGCCTTTTCAATCGTTGCAGGATCGATCCTGCCCGTGCTGTCGACCGGTACAAAAGTGATATCGAAACCATTTTTTTCAAGCCACCGGCATACCTCCGTGACAGCGGGATGCTCTATGGAACTTGTAATGATATGGTTTCCCCGGTCACGACAGGCATATGCAACTCCTTTGATCGCCAGGTTGTTTGATTCGGTGCCTCCGCTGGTGAAAATAATCTCATCCGGACCAGCATGAAGAAGCGCGGCAACCTGGCTTCGGGCGATCTCAATCGCTCTTTTGGTATCGGTCCCATAACTGTGGATACTCGACGGATTTCCAAAGAAGTAGTCGAAGTAAGGCTGCATCGCGGCTATGACCTGTGGGTCAACCGGAGTCGTGGCATTGTAATCAAGGTATATCGGTTTCACTTAACGTAATTTTTTTCACAAATTTTTTAATCGCTTGTGCAATTTCGCAGGCATTACCGTACTCAATTTTAAAGTCATAGATCCGTAAATCCCTTCTTCGTTCAAGCGTGTGCTGATAGGCTTTGTCATAGTACTTCAAGGTGATCCCGGCAACAATTTGAAAATCTCCGGCCCAAAGTGCATCCAATGCAATTTTAGTCTCGGTTCCACCCAGCCGGAGCCTGATTTTTTGAATAGCCTCAGCCAAAACTGATTTGTCAAACTGGGCGTAATCATGTACCAGTCTCTCTATTCGGAATTCTGTATCGACTTTTAACCGGATCATCACAGATCTGCACAGTTTGTCATTAATCGGTTCGGGTAATGTGACATTTCCGATCATCCGGCTTTCATCTTCTATCCATAACGGTTTCCGTGGGTTAAGGTCCAGCCAAAGGTCTCCCAGATTGTTCTCAAATTGTTCGTTGGTCGGCTGGACCGGCTGTCCCAGCGCTCCGAAAACACTGCCTTTGTGACATGCAAGGCGCTCCAGGTCAATGATCTGTTCACCTTCCTCTTGCAACGCATGAAGAATCTCAGTTTTTCCGCTCCCCGTGAATCCACCCAGAATAAAAACCGGTCGGGGTTCTGAAAGTCTTTCTCTTAGGTAATGACGAAATGCCTTGTACCCGCCCTGTAGCACAAATACTTCAAACCCTGCATTCCTGAAAACCTCCGCCATTGCTACGCTACGCAGTCCGCCACGCCAGCAATGAACCAGAATCCGGCCTTGGGGCAATACCACTTCCCGGAGAGACCTGAGATACTCTTTGACCTTTGGAATAGCTATGTCAAGTCCATGGGCAAATGCTTCATCCGGGTTGACTTTGGTGTAAAGAGTCCCAACCTGTGACCGCTCCTCGTCGGTAAACAAGGGTATGTTATGAGATCCCGGGATATGACCCTGGGCGTACTCAGAAGGTGACCTTACATCAACAATTGTTTTAAACTGTTTGTACAAAATCGGAGTTATCGATTCGATTGCTGAAATCATCGGCTGAAATGTACGATTCGTCAAAATTAACCCCGATTTGGCTAACCGACAAATGTTTTGATTGTACATTTGTAATCATTTCTGATCATGAAGTCAACAAACAAGTGGTTAATCCCACTGATTCTTGTCGCAGGATTTGTTTTTATCCTTTCCCTGCGACAGCTTTCCGACCCGGACCTCGGATTTCATCTGAAATATGGCCAATGGATCGTGCAGCATCATCAAGTACCCACCCATGATCTGAGTACTTATTCTGTAACAGCCAATCGTTATATTGATCTTCAATGGCTGTTTCAGGCATTAATCTTCCAATGTTACAGGTGGGGAGGTTATCCGGCGATCTCAGTCCTGGTATGCATCCTGGTATGCACAATATTTCTTATTCTATTGATCATGAACCGAAAGGAGGGCATTCCGCTCCCCAGTACGATTTTCTGGTTCCTGATCGCATTCTTACTTATAGATCCAAGAATAGCCCCTCGACCTGAACTGTTTACATTCATTTTCATACTGGTCACCCTGTTGGTACTGGATGACTATACCCGGCGAACCAAAGACAGGTTATTTCTGCTGCCAATCACCATGCTTTTCTGGTGCAATATGCATGCGCTTTATTTTCTGGGCATCTTCATTATCTTCGTCTATGCAGTCGCAAAATGGATTGAAGACAAAAAAGCTGACAGGCGTTTGTCCCTGTGGGCCATTATTTCATTGACAATATGCATTTTAAATCCTTATGGATTAAATGGTTTGTTGTTCCCCTGGGAACTTCTCACGCGGTTCGACCCCGATAATTTGTTTAACCAACATGTTCAGGAGTTCATCCCGTTCTTTGCTAACCGTGGATTCCTTTTTCGCGACTATCTTTTTCTGTTGCTTCTTCTGGGTACGCTCCTACTGGTTATTGTTAATTTTTCAGCCACCCGTGTCCATGAATTGATTCTACTTTCATGTACTGCACTCCTTGCAATAACATCAATCAGAAACATACCGCTTTTTGTCCTTGTAAGCTTCCCCCTGGTAAGCCGGCTCTCTGTTACGACCCTGCAACGATTCCGGTACCGGTCAAAATTCCTTGCCGGTTCTGTTTTCCTGATACTTATCATGATCCCATCTTTGTTGATACCACGTCTCATCACCAATGCCTTTTACCTTGAAAGCAAATCTTTCAACAAAACCGGACTGGGAATCAACCCAAGTCATCAACCGTACCATGCAACCAGATTCCTGCTTGATCATCATCTGGATGGAAAGGTTATGAACAGTCTCGGTTTTGGCGGATGGCTTTCGTGGGTTCTGCCGCAACCGGTCTTTATCGACGGACGTCTTGAAGTAATGAAGGAATCATTGTATCAAGATATAACGAAAAGTTGGGACGGCGGACTCCCACATCTGGTAGCCCGGTACGAGCCGGATTTAATCATCTATAACTATTTGAAATACTATCCATGGACCTTGCAGTTGAAGGAGATGAAATCCTGGCGACTGATTTATGCCGATGGGTTTTCTGCGATTTTCGCACGGCAGAATTACAGATCCGATATTCCTGAATTAAACTTGTTTACCTTACCCGAGATTTCCAGTCTGACAAAGAATGGAATCGCAGGTTCATGGATTCGTGGATTTTATTGTAAACCCGATTTTCTAACCATTGATTCACTGCACATGGCCTTGTTCCGGGCACAGATGATATCGGGAAATTACCGGGAACAGAACAAACAACAGGCCCGGATCCAATTTAATGCTGCCAACGGGCTATACCAAGAAAAGCTGTTCCGGGATGCCGTTGCTCATTATGATACAGCCATTCAACTGGATCCCGGTTACTCCAAAGCTTATAACAACCGTGGAATGATCCGGGCACTGTATCTCCATGATCTTTCGGGAGCCATCGCCGACTTTAACGCTGCCATCCGGATCGATCCGGACTATGCGGATGCTTGGGTCGGCCGTGGATCGGTGAAATTCATGCAGAAAGACCCTGAAGGAGCCTGCAACGATTGGAAAAAAGCTCAACTACTGGGAAGTCAGCAAGCCGGCAGGTTGATCGAGCTAAACTGCAATCATAAATAATTCGTACCTTTGCGCTTCAATTTTTCTCTCCATGAGCGATTTCATTCATCATGAATGTGGTATTGCCCTGGTACGCCTTCTGAAACCTCTTGAGTTTTATCTTTCAAAATACGGAACACCCTTTTATGGTTTGAACAAACTGCATCTTCTGATGCAGAAACAACACAACAGAGGCCAGGACGGGGCAGGGATTGCCTCCATCAAGTTCAATCTCGAACCCGGCAACCGGTTTATCAACCGTATCCGGTCAAACGCCAACGGACCGATCCGGGATATTTTCAATACGGTCGGTCAGGTGATCAAAGACCTGGAGGAACGCCACCCGCAAAGAATAACCGATGTTACATGGTTGAAACAAAAGGTCGATATCCTGGGAGAACTGTACCTCGGCCATCTCCGTTATGGGACCTATGGCAAGAACAACATCCTGAATCTGCACCCGCTGATACGTGAAAACAACTGGATGACCAAGAACCTGGTCCTTGCAGGAAATTTCAACATGACCAATGTCGATGAATTATTCGACAAACTGATTGATCTTGGCCAATACCCGGTCGAAACAAGCGATACCATCACCATTCTCGAAAAAATCGGTCACTTTCTGGATGAAGAGAATGAAGAACTGTACCAGAAATTTAAATCAAAAGGATATCCTAAGAGATCTGTTACCCACCACATCGCCAAAAACCTGAATGTACAGAAAATCCTCCGCCGGGCTGCCAAAACATGGGATGGCGGTTATGTCATTGCGGGAATGTTTGGCCACGGCGACGCATTCGTTATGCGTGATCCATCCGGCATCCGCCCTGCATTTTATTATTACGATGAGGAAATTGTGGTAGTCACTTCCGAACGGCCGGTTATCCAGACAGCTTTAAATATTTTCGAAAGTCAAATCACGGAATTAAAGCCGGGACATGCCCTGATCATCAAGAAAGAGGGTAAAATAACCGAAAAACAATTCCATAAACCGGTCGAAAAGAGATCCTGCTCCTTTGAACGGATCTACTTTTCACGCGGTACCGATTTTGAAATATACCGGGAGCGGAAAAAACTGGGAAACTTCCTCGCCCCTGCCATTCTGCGCGCCATTGACCATGATATTGAAAATACCGTTTTCTCATATATCCCAAATACAGCAATTGATGCCTATTACGGTCTTATTGAAGCGATGGATTCCTTTTGTGATAAGATAAAAATTGAAAGGATTCTGGAAACAGGGAATGACCTTAACAGGGAAACACTGAATAAAATCTTCAACCTGAAGCCCAGAGCTGAAAAAGTTGCAGTAAAAGACGTTAAACTCCGGACTTTTATTACCCAGGATTCACAACGTGATGATCTGGCTGCACATGTTTACGATATCACTTACGGCAGTATCAGGAGGGGTATCGATAACCTCGTAGTTCTCGATGATTCGATTGTCAGAGGTACAACGCTCAAACAAAGCATCCTGCGTATTTTAGACCGGCTGGGGCCCAGGCGTATCGTGATCGCCTCTTCAGCCCCTCAGATCCGGTATCCCGACTGTTACGGGATCGACATGGCCCGGATCAGTGATTTCATCGCGTTCAAGGCAGCCATTGAACTGTTAAAGGAAACGAACCAGGAACATGTCATCAACGAGGTTTACCGAAAATCCAAACTTCAGGAACAATTTCCGAAAGAAAAGATCGTAAATTTTGTAAAGGAAATCTACCAGCCCTTTTCACCGGATCGGATCTCTTCAAAAATCTCTGCGTTACTTTCTCCGGCAAATTGCAGGGCACAGGTTCAGATCGTGTACCAGACCATAGAGGACTTGCATAACGCTATTCCTGATCACAAGGGAGATTGGTATTTCACAGGCGATTACCCGACCCCGGGTGGGAATAAAGTCGTGAATAAAGCCTTCATTAACTATATTGAAGGCAGAAATGTAAGAGCCTACTGAAAATTACGCTTCAGGCCGGTTGATCCCGTGAATATGACGTTTTTTTAATCCTTTATTTCAGCATGGATCCGGTCAGCAAGGTGTTGAAACTCCTCCGGAGTGAAATGGAGTTTTGGTTTCCTGAAATCCATATCAAACATCGATTTCAAAGGAATGAGGTGAATATGCGCATGGGGGACTTCAAGTCCGATCACGGTGATTCCGATCCGCTGGCAGGGCACCACTTTTTCGATAGCCTTCCCTACTTTTTTCGCAAAATTCCACAATCCAGCATGCAGTGAATCATCAAGGCTGAGTATATAATCGATCTCTGTTTTGGGAATGACCAGTGTATGTCCTTCCTGTAACGGGTTTATATCTAAAAATGCCAGGTAATGATCATCTTCGGCTACCTTGTAACAAGGTATTTCGCCAAGGACAATCCGGGTAAAGATGGTAGGCATAGTTATTGGTTTTGACGTGAAATTTCAACAATCTGAAAAGTGATCCTTCCGGCCGGAACAATAATTTCGACATGTTCTCCGATACTTTTCCCAAGTAATCCTTTAGCAATTGGTGAACTGACTGAGAGTTTACCGGTTTTTATATTTGCTTCGTTTTCAGGAACAAGGGTATAAGAAACCATGGAACCATTCTGAGTATTTTTAATGGTCACGGTCGAAAAAATTAAAACTTTCGAGTTATCAAGTTTTCGTTCATCAATCAGCCGGGCATTGCTTATTACCTCCTGAAGTTTGGAGATCTTCAATTCGAGCATCGACTGCGCCTCTTTAGCCGCAGCATATTCGGCATTCTCCGAAAGGTCGCCTTTGTCTCTCGCATCAGCAATTTGTCGTGATATCGCTGGTCTTTCGACAGTTGTGAGATGACTTAATTCTTCTTTAAGCTTCTCCAGTCCTTCAGAAGTATAATATTTTATATCAGACATTTCAGAGATTTTTTGTGTTAATATAATAAGGCAAAAGACCCTATGAAAGGGTCCTTTTGCCAAAAAGAAAATAAGATAAACTTTAAATCCTATGATTAAAAGTTAAGTTTAATGCCAACACTATGGGTTCCTTGGAAGGGATTGGTAGCGCGGAATGAATAATCAATTGCAATACCTGTTTCCTTTTCTTTGTTAAATGGAACAGAAACGGTGAATCCTGCGCTCGGGCCTGTGAAAACAGTTCCGCGTTCTGAAAGATCAGTCTCAAAAATACCGTTCTGGTAAGTATAACCCGCTCTTAGTTGCAGGTAATACTTCAGTGCATACTCGAGTCCCAATGTGAACTGATCTTTGGTAAATGAATTTGAAGTAAAGTTACCGGCCAGTGTGATCCGGTGCATTTCGCCGATCAGGAAGTCATAAGAGGCGCCGATCCTTAAAGTAGCCGGAAGCTCATATTTGGCAGAGCGTTGTTCAACGGTAAACTGGTCATTGTCATTTCCATGGCCAGGAATTACGCCGCGGAAGGAAAGACCATCCCCGGTAAACCGCATGGGAGCTCCGACGTTTTTCAACGCGATCCCGAATTTGATCTGCTCTTTTTCACCGGTCACGTATTGGATACCCGCATCAAGAGCAATAGCAGTAGCGCTGGCGTCGGAAATGGTCTCGGTAATAAGCTTTACCGTGATCCCTCCATAAATACTGTTGGAGAACGCCTTGGCATAAGAAAGGTTGATGTTCATGTAATTCGGACTAAAGGTACCCTGGATCGGTTCCGGGGAACTGACGGTGGTAATATCGATATCGCCGAAGCTCATCGACATGACCGCGGCCGTCAGAACGCCACCATTCTGACCCAGTTTCTGACTTAATCCGAATGCCATCAGATTAACTCCTGAGCCACTCAGCCAGTTCGTGTAAGAGAAAATGATCTCGGTCCCTTTGGTAAAACCAGTACCGGCGACATTGGTAAAAATTGCCTCAAGTCCCTGTGTATTGGCCGTTCCGACAGAACCCCAACCTGAACTTCGCGCCCAGGGATTGATCAGTAATTCCGATGCCCCTGCCTGACCTGAACGGTCCTTGTTACCAGCTGTTACTTTATCTAAAGGAATTAAAATCAATCCCATCAGAAATATCGCAACCAAGCAGCTATATATTTTTTTCATAATCCTGGAATTTTTTTGTTTGCTATTCATTAAATATCAGACATTACAAGGAGTTCAAGTCAACCGGTCGCAAGATTCCAAACCATTTTATGGTACGTTCGCCAAGACCATCGGCCTTAACGTGGATGAGATAGACACCTCCGGCAATCGGAATTCCGGCAAAATTCTTCAAATCCCAATCTATTGAAGTTTTTGCATCAGTCGCTTGCCCGGCAGTTGATGAACGTGGTTGTGGAATGCCCGATTTGTCGACATTGAACTGCCGTATCAGCGTTCCGCTCATATCAAAAATGGTAACCGTGCATTTGGTCGGCAGGTTTACAATCTTAATCCGATTATCAAGCTGATTGGTCTCATAATCGTCATAAGCGTAATAAGGATTAGGTACTACATTGATCATGTCCAGATCGGTAGTTGCCTTGTCCTGGTTGTCCTTTGAGGTCGAAATGGTCTTTGTATCGAAAATATACATCGGATAATTCCTGTTAACCGTATCGGTAGAACCAGCCGGCATGGGGGCTGAATAATACCGCTGATAAGGTTTCGATATCCTGATTTTGGTTGTCACCGCGTTACTTAACCATTCCTTACCTTCAACTGCCAGCGGGGCATTAACATACATTGCACTGCCGTACGTGTAATCCTTATAAATGGTCGAAGGAATCTTCAGCATGACTGACATGATGTAGGCGCCGGCATCGTATGCAGGGAAATCAAGTTTTATTCCTGAGATTGCCGGGTAGGACCTGTGCGCCATGACATAAACGAAATGCTGGCCTCCGAATACCGCAACGCCTGAGTTGTCAAAAACTCTTGAAGTTGGGTTCCAGATCATGTCGCGACCATTATCGGCAACCAGCCAGGAATTTTCACCGAACATCATATTCAGCCTTTCGCCCGTTTCAAGGTTAATGGCATAACCAGGGAACCATCCCATTCCGGTAGCGCTGATATAATTTGAATTGTACAACGGATTGCTGCTAACGACCCCTGTATCCCCATCAACGTTCACGGAGGCGTGAATTCTGAAATTGAACAGTTTTGCTCCACCTTCTGCAAGCTGTGTCTTGGGACACAGTTCAACCACCGGACAACGGGTCCACAGTTCCTTGATGGGCGTAATTACAATATCCACACTGGCCAGATTATCCATAGTCGACAGCAACTTTGATCGTTTACTCGATGCTGCGCCGCTATACAACTCATCGCCATTGATAGCTGCAAGTGGGTACGGAGCCCAGATCCCCGCCTGGATCTTCTGGAAATTCTTATTCGGGTCCCAGGGCTGTCCGACTTCACCAGAGCCCATGTTCCAGTCATAATACGCTGCAGTTGAACCTTTATAGGTCCCGGACCTTATCCAGTTCTGTGCTGATTGGGGAATATCACTGTCGATGACCCCGGTAAGCCAGGCCTTGGTACTATCTTCAAAGAGGGCAGGCGATGCATAAAGCAATCCGTTCGTGGTGGTCACAGTTCCTCTGATGGAGTCGCCTGCATTGGGAACCTGCTGAATGGTGAGCGCAAGTCCCAGGTCAAGGAATAGTTGTTCATATTGATAAATAGTGGTGGTATCCGACCGGAATTGCTGGTGTGTGCTATTATTGATAAGAGTCCACTTCCCAAACTGGATTTTCTTGGTATTGGTGAAAGGGTTGTTGACGCTTACATTTACCATCGAATCAAATTTCACGGTATACTCTCCGGGGACCACATTCAGTGGATCGATCACTTTAACCTGCAGGGGTCCTTTCCCTACCAGATAGGTAGGTTTGTAAGCAATCGGGTAATCGGGATCTCCGAGTTTGGTTTTGGTGGAATCAATGGGAGGTTTCGAAAGGATTTCCTGGATGGTGGCCTCGCTGAAATCGAGGATCATTCCACCGTTTCCCTGGCCCTGAATACGGGTGATAACGGGACCTTGCCCATAAACCGAATTGGTCACCGATCCCAGTGGAATATGAGGAATTCCGGTATAGACCTTGATGTTGCTTCGGCCCTGCAAATAGGGAGTCTTCTGCCCGTCGAGGGCCGTCGGGTCATTCTGGATATATTTTTTATACTGGTTATAGGCATACGCCACGGCGAGATAATAGTATTGTTTGTGATTGATCAGCTTCTCATCGCCGGTAGCGAACATATCCTTGGTAAAAACAAAGGAGTGACGGATTCCCTGATCCTCACCATCAACCATTACTTCACCGATTTCACCACCCAGGTTCTGGTCATAAGTCCAGTTCACAAGCTTAGAGACACCATTTTCAACATCACACTGGGCAACCAGCCTTACTTTGCTTTCATCTCCGATATCGGCTGCTGAAACCGTGGCATCTTTCATCTGGTAAATTTGGTACCCTTCAAAATGGTACAACGAGTCATTACGTTTGCTGTGCGGAAGGGTGTCGGGGTTGGGGATGGTCGGGTCAAATTCCTGATACTTCTCTCCGAAGTTATTACCAGCATCATTGGTTTTTCTGTTGGAAATATATACAATAAGCTGTTTATCCATCTCTTCAATGGTCAGGTCCGGAGCATTGGGACCATTTAATACGGCAAAGCAATTGTCGAATAACTGTTGACATTTATCGTCGACGATCTGAAGGAGCCTTACTGATTCTTCAGCGGTTCCTGTAATGGATCGGGCCCAGGGAATACCAACGGTAATGTAGTTACAGGCTCCCGGCATCAAGGTAAACGGACCGGCCGATTGCATAAACCGACGGTCCTGAGGATTGTTCTTTGCTGTGACTTCAGTCCAGTATTTTTCTCCTACCGGGGGTTGTCCTCCGGTTCCCCAGTCGCAAAGGTCGGTCAGGGCCGGGAACATGAAGTCGCATTGCGGTCCGAGACCACCGGCTGAGTAATGTGCATTTCCGCTGTAAATCATCTTTGAATTGTCTTTCCAAATACCGCGGAGGAAAAGATAATATTCCGGGGCATACTGAGGATCGGTCATATAGGAAGGAACACCCGAGTTGCTGTTATTATGATAAACGAAACGGCGCATACCAAATCGTTCATTATCTTTTATACCGTCACCAAAATTGATACCGTTGATGGCCTCAGATTTTACCAGGAAGTTCCCTTCGTAAATTTCACCGGGGCCATAACGCATGGTGATCTCCGTTCCGTTAAGTCCTACAATGTCGCAACTTCCTTTAAAGGATGGTCCTTTTTCGCTGGAGCCTTTGTAGGCGGGATTATCAAATCCGTCCGCGTCAAGGTAGGGACCCTGGAAAAAGTCGACGCCTACGGCAGGTGGATGGGCGCCGTAGGCATAAGTCTGACCGGTTCCGTCAATAGGAGTTCCGTTATAGCAATACCCAAGACCACGGTTTACATCACAACCCACGTAGTCATCGTTGGCATATCCCAAATCCGGATCAACCCATTGGCTGAAATAGGTCCCGGTGAGGGTGTAAGTCGATCGGTTAATCAGCTCGTAGGAGTAAAAGGTCATGTTGTTGATTTCGTCGTTTGTGGCAAAGGCAAAATATTGGGCCCGTATCTCCATTCCGATCGGGTCGCCGGTTGTTTCAGAGTGATAGTTACCTTTGTCATTGTATACGCTCCAGAGGGTCTGGTCGCCTTTCAGTACCTGGTCGACCAGAATACCCATGGTATCGGTCGGTCCGCCGTTCTTGATTTTTGCACGGGCTATCAGCTCACCGGGTTTCAGATATTTCGGACAGAGTTTATTAGCCAGGTCATAGTAAGGATAATCGCCCTGACGCGGATCATATACCCCGTCGTTATTGATATCCATGAAAGGAGCGAGATAGTAGGCCTGTCCCTTTGATTTGTTTCCGTGTGCAGGCCAATCGAGGATTGACTTGGGAATAGAATAATTAGGATACTCAGCCTGATTGTCCCACCAGGCCAGGAATTCCTGAACCTCAGCACGGGTCATTGGGAACAGTTTATCGTATTGGGCGCAGGTTTCGGCCTCAATGGCGGCAGTGCCGTCGACCGTAAGCGGGCCCGGCCAGAAATCGTTTTTAACATGCGAAGGGTTGCTGGTTCCCTGTCCGTAACGGTAAGCGGCCAGTTTCAGGTTGTTATTGATATCGATACCACCAATCCAGAGGGAAAAGGAGAACATGGAAGTTTTCTTGGATCCTTTTGGAATTTCATACTCGGCATTTTCCAGAAACCACCCGTTACCATAGGAATAACAAAGGGTTCTGACATTATTGATATCAAGATATTTATAAGTGGAGCCAGAGGCGCAACCGGCTGCAGTTTCCTTCAGGGTATTGGTGCTCTTTCCACTTGCTTTGTGCACTTCCTCGGCACGGACAACACTTGTAACCACCATCAAGCTGAGCGCAATCACTAAGAGGCGATGTATATTTTTCATAGTTGCATTATTTAATGATAGACCGGTATTTCTTCTTATGGACATAGTTAAACACATTAGAAATTAAACATAACACCTAAACGGATTGTCCGCGGAGCGCTATAACGGTATGGATTGTCCATCGAAATCGTATAAAGATCTCTGAAGGACTGTTCATTGACCTGCTGGCTGATGGCATTTTGCCATTCGGGAGCAGAAAGGTACCCATCGTCGTTGGCAGTACCGGTATAGGGATAAACTGCCGTCACATTCATGGTATTTAACAGGTTGGTGAATTCAAAATAGACATTGAATGTGCCCATCTTTTTCTTGGTAAGCATGAAATTGAAATCTTTGTCAACCCGGGCATTGATCAGGAACTGCCAGGGAAGGCGGGCGCCGTTGATACTTCCCTTGATGGGGCCCATGGCTCCCTGATACAGGATCTTGCTGGTCTTTGTGTACGGGGTTCCCGAACCTCCGGTGAGGGTAATGTTGGCTCCAAAGTTCGAAAGGATCTGTACAGGTGATTTTCCGCTTTTTTTGCGTTTGATCACGGGTCCGTTATAGTCTTTACCGGAGCCCCAGCGATAGTCGAGGCTGATGTTGAACTGGTGACGGCGGTCGAAGTTCAGCGGGTTCAGCGTACGCAGGTTGGGCTGATCGGAACGGATAATGGTCGAAGCGGCATTGGCATCTGAACCGGTACCATCGGCAAATTGCAGGGTATAATTAAAACGGACACGGGCATTTCCCGACCGCCGTAAGTCATACGTAAGAGTCAATCCCTTGACGGTACCGAAGTCGATATTGGTATACGAATAATATGTTTTGGGGTAGGCGCCGGTCAGGCGGTACTGCTGAATCTGATCGCGCATTTCACGATAAAACACAGATAATTTCAGCGAAGAGGCATTGTTGATTTTTTGCTGGAATCCCAGTTCATAATCAATGGTCCTTTCAGGTTTCAGAGCGGGATTGTTGATGGTCCCAGTGGCTCCGGTCACTCCAAGATAATAATAAGAAACGGGATCAATCTGAACCTGTGCTGATGAAGGCCGTTGAGTTAAGATATCATAATGAGCATAGAACAAAGCATCGTCAGAGATCGGGAAGGAGAATGAAATACGGGGCATCCAGTTGGTTTGAGGCTCATAATCCTTGAAAACGTTGGGAGAAAGCGTTTTTGACTGATTGGGCACCAGGTAAGGCATAACCCCGTTTCCTCTGTCAAGCACAGATTCCGGGTCAGTGATCACACTACCTTCGGAGTTGTACCAAACATTACCGTTTCTATAACCGGTGATGGCAGAAGGATTGTTCCCGTCATCAACATAAACCACATAATCGCTGCCCATGCTTGTTGGGTGCGAAACAATCTGGCCGCTTATGTCTTTAACCTCTCCGACTGTTTTTGCCTCGTAAAAAAGGTAAGGATCCTTTAAGATCATCTGGTTGGCGTCGAAACGGTCAACCCGGACCCCGATATTGAAAATCAAGTCTTTAAATGCAAACTTATCCTGAATATACCCGGCCATATAAATGGGCTGATACGATCCGATGGCCCTGGTAAAATTCCCATCCGCATCTTTCTGATTGAAGAAATCCTCAAAACTCGGGTTGCTCGAGAGTTTTTTACCGGTGTAATCATAACCATAATAGTTAATAATAGGGTCGCCATTGAAGAATAATTCATCGGCATCGAACATATCGAGGGTAAAAAGATCGCCGGTAACATGGGCTGTATGCGGGTTCATGTCGCCGTCGTAATAATTAATTGAATTCTCGGCAAAACTATAGGAATCGATATCGATATAATCGACCCCGTCGACAGGCAGACCGAGTTTCTTACGGAGATTTATATCAAAGGTACGCTGCAGGGTTTGTACATACTTACGTGCATAATTAATGGTATCCATGAATACTCCGTCACGGTAAACCGGATGGGGGTTAGCTAGGTCAAGGTCTTTAAGCTGGGCGTTTGTCAGACCGCGCATGATTCCCCACAAACTTCTGCCGGCTATCCCAAAGCCTGAACTTTTTCGTTGCTGATATTGTAACCCCAACTGGATTTCATGGTTGCCGAAGTCGGCCGCAAAGGAGGCATTGACAGCAAGCTGATCGCTGGTGCTTTCGGTATAGGAATCGGGACGGTTCCCAACGCCGTTGAACAGGTTATAAGGTGCAGCCGGTTCCATACCGTTGATAAGACCGCGACCCGAGATAATTTCATCAAGGTTTTGATAATGTCCTTCGGGATCATCAAAGAAGCCATAGTACTGTGAAGTCCAGTTGGCTGATGAAGGATTGATATCTGAAGGTTTAAAGATCACCACCGTATCGCGGGTACCATTCTGAAGGTGGGCCCATTTCTGTATAACAGAGTCATAAGCAAGCTCGGGAGTGTAAGCGCGGGTAGTCTGGGTGGCAAAACTGCCGATATAACCATATTGGAAATAGTTTTTCTGATGTTCGGCATCTTCGGTTTTAGCAAATGAACGGGTGAAGTCGGCCCCGATGGAGTAGTAAATATTTTTTACGAAACTCTTACTTTCGGCAGATGTCGGGAACCTCTGTGTGAACCTTCCGTTAACACGCCAGGTATAACCATTTGAATGTGAATTGTTCTGCCAGTTCATCAGGGAACTTGCGAAACTGAAATTCCGTGAATCATACCATGCAAAAGTTCCTCCCACCGACACGTTGATGGTCGGAGAAACCCGGAAATCGAGTTTACCAGATACATTAATATTAGTTCCGGCTGAATTCAGGGTTGTTTTAGTCCGCTCCATCTGATTAAAGGTGATGAATTCGGAGTTGTAGAACACCGAATTATTCTGGCCATACAACCGGAGCGGAGTCAGGCTCAGGTAATCCTGAATATCGTCGGTGACTTTATAATTGGCAAAGGCTGCCGGAGCGCCGTCTTTCTGATAAATGAAGTCGCCGGCAATGAAAAATCCCATGATCGGAGTCTTGGTTCCCCTTACAGTATCTTTTTTAGAAACAACGGGACCGGTAAAGTTCAGACCAATACGGTTGTATCCGAAGGCATCCAGATACTGGGAAGTCTGGAGGTCGATTCCGCCGGAGAAATCCTTTGAAGGCCCCTTGGTAGTAACATTAATAATACCACCCGTGGCATCACCATAAGCTGCCGGTGTACCACCCAGGATCACTTCAACCTGCTCAATAGCGCTTTGAGGCAGGGCATTGTTCCCGGTAACACGCATACCGTCGATGTAATAAACGGTACCCGATGATCTTTGACCGCGCATACTTGTGATATTCCCGTTGGCATCGGTGGTAACCCCTCCGACCGTTGTGGCTACTGCGGTGGCAGATTTATTGGCCATTTTCGAAATTTCCTCCGAGGTTACGGTTCCCCCCGAAGTAGTCTGGTCCTTCGAGATCAAAGGCACTTTGTAATCGACTACTTCAATCTCCTGCAGATTGGTGGTGGATGCCTCGAGCTCAACGTCCTGGAAGGTTATCTTTTCGGAGAAAATGATAATCCCGCGGATCATAAACGGTTTGTAACCCACAAAACTTGCTTTCAGGTCGACCTTCCCCGCAGGGATTGGTTTGATCTGAAAATTACCGTCAAAATCGGATGTGGATCCGCCAACCTGAACACCCCCAACCTCAGCGACAACATTGGCAAAGGAAATTGGCTCTTTTGTCTGCTTGTCAATGATCTTTCCCTTAAGAGTACCAGATCCGGATTGTGAGAATACCAACAAGCTTGTTGCCAGTACTAATCCAATAGTAAGTAGTAAATTTCTTAACATACCATACAATTTTATGTTAGATTATTATTGCGCTTAGAAAAGGCGGTAAAAGTAATAATTATTTAAAATATAATTCAAAATTTTTAGTTGGCTATTCAAATATATAACCATTCTAAATTAGCCTGAAGTCTTTTATACAAAATGAAATAAATAATCGGTAAAGTGCCTTAAAATAAGGCTAAACCACCTTGTTTTTAAGGTTTCAGGGGAGTATTCTTTCTGGACTCTTTCCGGGTCTGTTTCATCCGGGATTTGGTATCTTTTGACTGCATTTTTTGGTGTCTTTTTACCGCCTGTTCATATTTCTTCACGGCCTCCTTTTTTTTCTTTTCGCGTTCCTTCTCGATCCTTCGCTGATTTACTTTTGACTCCTGGGGAGGTAAACCGGAAAACAGTAACGGAGTAACAAAAAAAAGAATCGTCAGGGTCAAAGCCCACCGGCGGGTTGTCAATCGCATATTGTGAACCTGTTTTATAACGGGTACGATAATATTCTTATACAAAGTAACGTTAAAAATCGGATATTTGTTGCACCGTTGACCTGAACATGAAAAGTGTGATCCGACTGCTGACGATCAGCATGTTGTTCCAGTTATTGCTGATCCCGTCTTCCTGTAAGAAAGAGGAAGAAGCACCTGAGATACCTTATGTGTATGTCAGCATTGCACTCGATCCCAACGGAACCAAGTATATCCATCTGAATACCGTAAATGGTTGGGAAACAGTGAACGGTGGATATAACGGAATTCTGATCTTCAGAAAATCTGTCAATGAGTTTGTTGCATTCGAACGAGCCTGCCCATACGATCCAACTACCAGCGGAGCTCAGGTCCGGGTCGAAGCTTCCGGTATTACCTGTTATTGCCCGGTATGTAATTCGAAATTCATTATGACCGACGGGACTCCCTACGAGGGACCATCGCACTACCCGTTAAAACAGTACACCACTATGTACGATGGCACTATGCTTTACATTTCCAATTAGTAACGGGGAATGTGCGTAGGTAAATTTTATTGAGTGAAAGAACGAATGAGCGAATGAGTGATTGAGCGAATGAGTGATTGTGTGAATTAAAAAATTGAAGGACTTTCCATTTTCAATTTTCCATTTTCAATTGTTCATTGTCAATTATCCATTGTCCATTGTCAATTGCCCAACTTAGTATCTGTAATGTTCCGGTTTGTAAGGTCCTTCAGCCGGAACGCCTAAATAATCGGCCTGTTCGGGAGTAAGTTTCGTTAATTTGACTCCCAACTGCTCCAGATGCAACCGTGCAACCTCTTCATCGAGTCTTTTGGGCAAACGGTAAACATCTATGGCATAATTATTTTTCCAAAGTTCGAGCTGGGCGAGGGTTTGATTGGTAAATGAATTCGACATGACAAAAGAGGGGTGGCCTGTGGCGCATCCCAGGTTTACCAGTCTCCCCTCGGCAAGAAGGTAAATTATCTTACCATCCGGATAGACATATTTATCGACCTGGGGTTTGATATTGATTTTTCTGATTCCGGGCCATTGATTTAACTGGCTGACCTGTATCTCGTTGTCAAAATGACCAATGTTACATACAATGGCTTCATCTCTCATTTTGGAAAGATGCACAGCCGTAATGACATCTTTATTCCCGGTTGTTGTGACAAAAATATTTCCCTCCTGCAGGGCATCCTCCAAGGTGCTCACTTCGAATCCCTCCATGGCAGCCTGCAGTGCGCATATCGGATCGATCTCTGTCACAATAACACGTGCTCCGTAAGATTTCATCGATTTCGCACATCCCTTCCCCACATCGCCATATCCCAGAACTACAACCACTTTCCCTGCAATCATCACATCTGTAGCCCGCTTAATACCATCGGCCAGTGACTCGCGGCAACCGTAAAGATTATCAAATTTGGATTTTGTTACCGAATCATTGACGTTAATCGCCGGTACCAACAACGATCCCTTTTCCTTCATCTGATAGAGGCGATGAACCCCTGTGGTAGTCTCTTCGGATACACCTTTCCAGGAAGCAACTGTCCGGTGCCACCTTGTCTTATCCTCAACATAGATTTGCTGTAGTTGATGGCAAAATGCATCTTCATCGTCATTACCTGCAACGGTATTCAACAATCCGGGGTTGTTTTCCGCCTCATAGCCTTTATGGATCATCATGGTGGCATCCCCACCGTCATCGACAACCAGGGTTGGGCCCTGTCCGCCCGGGAAACTCAGTGCCATACCGGTACACCACCAATATTCATCGAGTGTCTCCCCTTTCCATGCAAAGACAGGGATTCCTTTAACTGCAATGGCTGCAGCTGCGTGATCCTGAGTAGAAAATATATTGCAACTTGCCCATCTTACATCGGCCCCAAGCTCAACCAGGGTCTCAATAAGCACGGCAGTCTGTATGGTCATGTGCAACGATCCGCTGATCCGCGCCCCTTTCAAAGGTTTTTCCTGGCTGTACTTTTTTCTGATGGCCATCAATCCGGGCATCTCTTTCTCGGCCATCTCAATTTCTTTCCGTCCCCAGTCGGCAAGCTTAATATCTGCAACTTTATAAGTCAGTTCTTTCGACAACACTGCTGTTCCCATAATGATATGTTTTAAAATCAGCCTGCAAAAATAGATAAATTCCTGATACCTGACGTTGATATATACTAACTTTGTGGCCCCTGTATAAAAGAAATCGCTTCTTTTTCATGCCTTTAATTCAGGAAAAAAAATTCTGTGACGGTATTGAAGTGGGTCTGTGGCACATCACGGAAACTTACCAGACCCTTCTGGAACTACTGTCACCCTCACCAGAAGACTATGCTGTAATTCAATCTTTTAAACATCCCGGAAGGCAAAAACAATGGCTGGGTACCAGACTCCTGATCAAAACTATGACCGGCCAAAATGATCTCCGGATCTGTTACGATGCAAACGGGAAACCCTATCTGCCATCAGACTGTTGCAATATTTCCCTGTCACACTCCGGAGTCTGGGCTGCTGCCGCCTGCTCCAAACGCTACCGGGTCGGCATTGACGTGGAGCAAATCCGATCCCGGATTTTAAAGGTAAAAGAACGGTTTCTCCGGGAAGATGAACTCATTGCGGTTTCGGAACCCTTTCAACTTGAAAAACTTCATATTTACTGGAGTGGTAAAGAGGCCCTCTTTAAAATTTTCGGATCACCGGCCATCGACTTCCGGACAGATATCTTCATTCATTCATTTGATTATCTTTGCAATCCGGATCAGACATGCCAGGCCACCCTTTCGCACGAAGGAATTATCACGCATCATACGCTTCATTACCGGATCTTTGATGGCTGGATGCTGGTTTTGGCTTATTAACAGTGACTTTCATGACGCCCGATTTATACAAGGAGGTCAATTACAGAATTTTAGTGCTGGATGGAGCTATGGGAACCATGATCCAGCATCACAAGCCCGGCGAATCCCAGTATCGGGGCGAACGGTTTAAAGACTTTCCCTATAGCCTCTCGGGCAATAATGATCTGTTGGTTCTGACCCAACCCGATCTCATTCAGTCTATTCATGAAGCATATCTGGATGCCGGCGCGGATATAATTGAAACCGATTCCTTTAATGCCAACCGGATCTCTCAAAGTGATTATCATTTGGAAGATCTGGTGTATGAGATGAATTTTGCCGCGGCGAAGCTGGCCCGCAAAGCGGTGGAGCTTTTCACAGAATACCCAGACGATAAGCCCAGGTGGGTTGCCGGCTCTGTTGGCCCGACCAATAAGACCGCATCCTTGTCGCCAGATGTTCAGAATCCGGCATTCAGGGCTGTGACTTTCGACCAGCTATACGATGCCTACCGGGAACAGGTCCGGGGATTACTCGATGGCGGGGTGGATCTTATCATGGTCGAGACCATCTTCGACACCCTTAATGCCAAAGCAGCTCTGATTGCCGCTTTCGATGAGATCGACTCCCGTAGCCATACTTTTGGAAAAAAACACAGCAAGATACCGGTTATTGCTTCAGTAACCCTTTCCGACAACTCAGGCCGGACCCTGTCGGGGCAAACCCTCGAAGCATTTTTAAACGCTGTATCTCATTTCGAACTTTTCGCGGTGGGTTTGAATTGTTCCCTCGGAGCCGAAGAGTTGCGGCCTCATCTCGAGGAACTCTCTGAAAAAGCGCCCTTCCCGGTGATTGCGTATCCCAATGCCGGGCTTCCCAACCAGTTTGGCCAGTATACCCAATCGCCCGATGAAATGGCCCGTCATGTTAAAGATTTTCTCGAAAACGGGTATCTGAACATGGTCGGGGGTTGCTGCGGAACCACGCCCGACCATATCCGGAAATTCGTGGAATTGTCGGACCACGCCAAACCCCGCGAAGTACCCAGGAAAAAGCATGAACTCCGTTTAAGCGGGCTGGAACCCCTCACGATTTTTAATGGCAGTAACTTTATAAATATAGGAGAACGAACCAACGTCAGCGGATCCAGAAAATTTGCCCGGCTGATCAAAGAGGAACAGTATGAAGAGGCCTTGTCGGTAGCCCGCCAGCAGGTTGAAAACGGAGCACAAATCCTTGATATCAGTATGGATGAGGCAATGTTGGATGGCGAAAAAGCGATGACCGGATTTCTGAACATGGTAGCTTCTGATCCTGAAGTTGCCCGGGTCCCGATCATGATCGATTCATCCCGGTTCAATGTCATCCAAGCCGGGTTAAAATGCATCCAGGGAAAACCCGTCGTGAACAGCATAAGCCTGAAGGAGGGAGAAGAACAATTCCTGGAGCATGCAGCCATTTTGAGACGGTTCGGGGCAGCCGCGGTCATTATGGCGTTCGACGAGGAGGGCCAGGCGACGACCTTTGAGCGTAGAATTGCCATTGCCAAACGGGCTTACGATCTCCTGTTGCGCCGGATCCATTTCCCCCCGGAAGATATTATCTTTGATCCTAACATTCTGACAGTTGCAACGGGGATCGAGAATCATAATAATTATGCCGCAGATTATCTCCGGGCCGTGAGCTGGATCAAAAGCAATCTTCCTTTCACCCAGACGAGCGGCGGAATCAGCAACCTTTCATTTTCATTCCGGGGCAATGACGCCCTGCGTGAAGCGATCCACTCGGCATTTTTGTTTCATGCAGTTAAAGCCGGACTTGATATGGGTATCGTCAATGCAGGTGCTTTGCCTGTGTACGATGAAATCCCTTCCGGTTTGCTCCGGTTGATCGAAGATGTAATTCTGAACAGAAGAAAGGATGCCACCGGACGGCTGGTTGCCTTTACAGATCAAATCAAAGAAACCTATAAAAAAGAGGATCCGGGCACGGGTTGGCGATCTTTTCAGCCAGCCGAAAGGCTGACCTATGCCATGGTCCATGGTATCCCGGAGTTCATTGATTCGGATATCGATGAATCGCTGACCCATTTTGAGTCTGCTTTGCAGGTTATTGAGGGTCCCCTGATGGAGGGAATGAACCAGGTGGGCAACCTGTTTGGCAACGGAAAAATGTTCCTTCCACAGGTTGTAAGAAGCGCCCGGGTAATGAAGAAGGCAGTAGCCCGACTGGCTCCCTTGCTCGAATCGGAAAGGGCTTCGCAAAAAAACCATATCAGCCGGAAAGGAAGGGTAATTCTGGCGACGGTAAAAGGAGATGTTCATGATATCGGAAAAAATATTGTCGGGGTTGTGTTGGCATGCAACAATTATGAAGTCATCGACCTTGGCGTCATGGTACCCGCTGCCAGGATCCTCGAAGCAGCAATACAAAATAAAGCCGATATCATCGGACTGAGCGGATTGATAACCCCTTCACTCGAAGAAATGGTACATGTTGCCAAAGAGATGGATCGGAATCATCTCAACATTCCACTCCTGATCGGAGGTGCAACCACTTCTGAAATTCATACTGCAGTAAAAATCGACACTTACTATCCGCACGCTGTTGTCCATGTTAAAGATGCCTCCAGGGCTGCCGGAATTATTGCGAATCTGCTGGGAAAAGGGAACGGGGAATCCTTTCAGGAACAACTAAAAGCGCGTTACTACGAACTTCGAAACGCCCATGAAAAAAAGGAGGATCCCGGCTACATATCAATTTGTGAAGCGCGGAAGAACCGATTCAAAACCGATTGGAAAAACCGACGGATCTGTAAACCGCAATGGATCGGTAATAAAATATTTCCCGATTATCCGCTTGAAGAGATCAATGGGTACATTGACTGGACTTTTTTCTTTCATGCGTGGAAGCTCAACGGAAAATACCCGACCATCCTCACCGATCCTGTAAAAGGCAGGGAAGCAAAGAAACTATTAGCGGATGCAAAACAAATGATCGGCGACATCATCTCAAAAAAGATGCTCTTTGCGCGGGGAGTAATCGGATTATATCCCTGCAATTCAACCGGCGATGATATAGAAGTTTATCAGGATACTGACCGGTCGCGCGTGATTGCCACTTTCCGGTTTCTCAGGAGTCAGCAACATAAGGAACCCGGAGATCCCAACCTTTGCCTTGCCGATTTCGTGGCGCCAAAGGATTCAGGTGTTACAGATTATATGGGGTTTTTCGCTGTTACCGCCGGCCTGGGTGTTGAAGAATGGGTAGAATATTATGAACAGGAGCTGGATGACTATCATGCCATCATGATTAAGATACTTGCCGACCGGCTCGCTGAAGCATTCGCCGAACTGATCCATCAACGGGTCAGGACAGAATTCTGGGGATACGTAAAAGAAGAAAACTTCGATATACCGGCACTGATCCGGGAAGAATATGTGGGAATAAGACCCGCCCCGGGATATCCGGCGTGTCCCGAACATTCGGAAAAAATCACACTGTTTGATCTTCTTGATGTCTCAAATCAGGCCGGTATAAAACTGACCGAGAACTTTGCCATGTATCCCGGCGCATCGGTCAGCGGTTACTATTTTTCATATCCCGGCTCCCGGTATTTTAATGTGGGCCGCATCGGGAAAGATCAGATTACCGATTATGCCCGACGCAAGGGGATCGCGATCGAACGAGCAGAGAGCCTCCTGAGCAATAACCTGAATTACAGAATATGAAAGTAATTGATCTTATAAAAAAAGCTGATCAAACCCTGTTTTCTTTTGAGTTACTGCCTCCGCTCAGGGGAAACAGCATCAGCAATGTTTACAGGACCATCGATCCCCTGATTGAGTACCATCCTTCATTCATCAATGTGACATACCATCAGGAGGAAGTGATCTACAAGAAACGTGAAAATGGTCTGCTTGAGAAAAAGACTATCCGGAAACGCCCGGGAACCGTTGCCATATCTGCAGCCATCAAATATAAATATCCGTCGGTCGAAGTGGTGCCCCATATCATTTGCGGAGGGTTCACCAAAGAAGAGACAGAGTATGCGCTCATTGATTTCCATTATCTGGGAATAGACAATATCCTTGCATTGAGAGGCGATGCTCCGAAAAACCAGCGTACCTTCATTCCTGAAAAGGACGGACATTCCTACGCCGACTCCCTGGTTCGCCAGATAACAAACATGAACAAGGGAATTTATCTGGACGATGAATTGCTAAACACATTTAAAACCAATTTTTGTGTAGGCGTTGCAGGGTACCCGGAAAAACATATTGAATCGCCCAACCTGCATTATGATCTGAAATATCTGAAAAGCAAGGTGGATGCCGGAGCCGACTTCATCATCACACAGATGTTCTTTGATAACAGAAAATATTTTGATTTCGTGGAGTCCTGCCGGAAAACAGGGATCGATATCCCGATCATTCCCGGACTTAAACCTATATGCACCATCAGGGAAATAAACCTTCTACCCCAGGTATTTTATATTGATATCCCCGAAGAACTGGTCAGAATCATCCTTGCCTGTAAAACCAATGAAGATGCTTTTAAGGCAGGGATTGAATGGAGTATCAGGCAATCAGAAGAACTGATCACTTTCGGGGTCCCGGTTTTACACTATTTCAGTGTCGGCATTTCCGAAAACATCCGGCAGATCGCACAAGCTATATTCGGCAAGGGATCGGGTAATAATATCAAATAAAATCCGTCGTTGAAAACCTGCCTTACCATCCAAATTCAGAAACTATAACCATTCGCATTCCCCATTTTTATGAACTCCAAAAAACTAATTTCACTCCTGCTTCTTGCAGTTTTTCCTTTTTTTCTGCCGGCACAGTCCAGGCTTCTCACCATCGAAGATGCAACCAACCTGAATCCCAGGTTGAGTCCTGCTAATCTGAGCCAACTGCAATGGATTCCGGGGTCAACCCATTTCGCGTATGTTACCCGTGATGCCATCATCACGGGAAGCTCCGAACACACGGTCCGGGATACATTAATACGCCTTCGCGAAATGAACAGGATGCTGTTGTCAATCCGTCAGGATACCCTGCTGCGGTTCCCTTCGCTGACATTCAGAGATTTTACCGGATTTTATTTCATCCACAAGAATCATATTATCGGTTGCGATCTATCTGACCATACGGCCCGGGTGGAAAATGAATGGAACGAAAAAGCAGAAAACATTGATATCTTCGATTCAACACGCTGGGTGGCTTACACCATCGAAAATGCCCTTTATTATTCCCAAAACGGAAAGGAAGTCCGGGTTGTGACAGATCCCGATCCCGCTATACTTTTCGGTTCGGGCCGTGTGCACCGGAACGAATTTGGAATCTCAAAGGGGACTTTTTGGTCACCGAAAGGCAATTATCTGGCCTTTTACCGGATGGACGAAAGAGGTGTTGCAAGTTATCCCCTTGTGGACATCACAACCCGGATTGCGACGGTCAAACCTGTCAAATATCCCATGGCCGGGTCGGAAAGTCATAAGGTGACCCTTGGCGTGATGAACCTGCGAACGGGAGCGGTTATTTATCTTCACACCGATACCGTTATGATTCCGTTTCAGAAGGAGAATGCCCGTACCAGTGCTCCCGATACCATCGAGTATCTGACCAATGTTACCTGGAGCCCCGATGAAAAATGGATTTATATTGCCGTTTTGAACCGGGATCAGAATCACATGCAATTAAACGCATATGATTGCCGTACCGGTCGCCTGGTTAAGACCCTCTTCGAGGAGACCAGTCAGAAGTATGTGGAACCCATGAACGGCCCTTGTTTTATAGGTAAGGATCCATCCCGGTTTATATGGCAAAGCCGCCGCGACGGTTTTAATCACCTCTATCTTTACAGTTCGGATGGAACATTGATAAAACAACTGACTTCAGGTCCGTGGGAGGTTACACAACTTTTATCACCTAACGGATCAGTAAACTCTGTTTATTTCCTTGCCAACCGGGAGCATCCGATTGACAATCAGCTTTTTTCTATCAGCCTGACATCAGGTCAAATACAACTGGAAACACCCGAACCGGGAATCCATAACCCCAAAATTTCGGATGACGGACTGCACATTATCGACACCTACAGCAATCTGACAACACCCCGGACGATCGTGCTGAAGAATATCCGGAAAAATAAAACAGAGATCCTCCTGTCGGCCGAAAATCCATTGAAAGATTACAAATTGGGAACGACTACCATTTTCACCATCTCAAACCGGAATCAAATTCCATTGTACAGCCGGCTCATCAAGCCCGTCGATTTTGATTCGACAAAAAAATATCCCGTGATCATCTATGTTTACGGCGGACCACATTCACAGATGGTCACCAATTCATGGCTCGGAGGGGGCGGCCTTTTCCTGAACCACCTTGCCACCAAAGGCTTTCTTGTATTTACACTCGATAACCGGGGTACTTCGAACAGGGGAAACGATTTTGAACAGGCAATTTTCAGGAATCTGGGTGTCGCTGAACTCGAAGACCAGATGGCCGGCGTTGAATATCTGAAATCCCTGCCCTATGTCGATTCCACACGGATAGGCATCAACGGATGGAGTTACGGCGGATTCATGACACTGACCATGATGTTAAAAAATCCGGGAACCTTCAGGGTTGCCGTTTGCGGTGGGCCGGTCGTTGATTGGAAATACTACGAAATCATGTATGGGGAGCGTTACATGGATATGCCACAGGATAACCCGGAGGGATACAGGAATGCGGCTTTGATCAACTATGTCAAAGACCTTACCGGAAAGGTTCTGATTATTCACGACGATCAGGATGAGACCGTGGTCCCGCAAAATTCGCTGGTATTCCTGAAAAAGTGCGTTGACGAAGGTAAACCGGTCGACTTCTTCCTGTATCCGGGTCACGAGCACAATGTTCGCGGGAAAGACCGTGTTCACCTGAACAAAAAAATGGTCCAGTATTTTGAAGACTATTTATAGTTTTCTCTTATAATCCTGATTAATAATTAATTAGATTTTCATCGACGTTTTTCCGGGTTTCGTCGGGGATGAAGTCGTTTTAAACGATTTTATTTTAATTGAATCTAAATTAATTTTTATCTTTGCACTACATTTAATTATATATCAATCATTTGTTAAATAATTGTTAATTGATTCAGAAGGTTGTCACGAAATGAAAATGGCATCGTCGTATGAATCAAAATGAAAACTACAGAAAATAAATCGAAAAAAGATGAAAACACTCACCATAATTCTTGTTGTACTGGGAATCAATCTCAACCTGGCTTTTGGCGCCTTTGCAGATTCCGACTCATCCTCCTTGAACCGTGAATCAACACTTACCGGGGACCCGATGGAATTGTCGCCGGTAACCCCGCGGGAAGCCACGTTTGAAGAAACAGCATCCATGCACAATCTCTTTGATTTTGTATCTATAATATCTCCGGAAACTCCTGATTTCGCTGATTTTACCGATGCAGTACCGGAACCGGTAATCAACCCGGCCGACCTGGCCCCGACCCTTCCCGTGGAAGCTGATTTTGAAGATTCCGGTTCTACCTTTTCATTCAATCAGGATCTCATTTTAAATCTGGCTCCCGTTACACCTTTTGTTGCTCCTTTCGACGATACCATCTGATCCGGAGCGCTTCTTCCTGTTCCTTTCGGTACTGCTGCATTGAAAAGAACAATGCTTTGCATTTTCATCGTGATGCAGTAAAAATGATATGCATCTGCCGTTTTTTCCTAAATGTCACGGATATTTCAGGGAATTAAATAAAATCCTAAATTTGGTTCACCATTCCGGGAACAGATGGTTATTTTAATCCCGATCATCTGTATTCAGCATGCATGTCGCGTACTTTACAATGCAGTCATGCCGATTGGCGGAATCAGGAACAATGGAACCTGGATGATCCGGGTGAGACTTTTTTACGGGAGTACCGGGATAAATTTTTTGTGTCAGGAAAAAAATCAGATTCAGCTACCGTCAATAAAAATACCGATGATGAATGATTTTGATGAAGAGCTTCACAGAAAGCTCATTGAAAGGATGCCCGACGGGGTTTACCGGAGTACGCATGACGGGAAATTCCTTGAAGTCAATCCTGCCATGGTCAGGATGCTTGGCTACGACACAAAGGAAGAGTTGCTGGCGATCGATATAAAGTCAGAATTATATTTTGATCCGGCAGACCGGGAGAGTCTCATGCTGGAAGAACAGTTGGAAGAGCTCGGAATTTTTCGGCTTAGAAAGAAGGATGTATCCGCGATCTGGGTTGAGGATCATGGTTGGTACAATACCGATGAAAACGGTAATGTAACGACGCATGAAGGGATTCTCCGTGATGTCACGGAAAGGGTCATTACCGAGGAGGCCTTGAAAAAGAGCGAGCTGGAATTCCGAACGTTATTCGAAAATGCAAATGATGCTATTCTCATTGTCAACAATGAAAAATTCGTGGAATGTAATCTGATGACCCTTAGCAGTTTTGGTTGCGAGAAAAAAGAAGATATCATCAATCATCCTCCCTGGGAGTTCAGTCCTCCCCTTCAGCCTGACGGAAGCGATTCAAAAGAAAAAGCAAGTATATACATGGAAGCCGCAGCCGGAGGAACGCCACAGAGATTCTACTGGAAACACTGCAGGAAGGACCATTCCCTGTTCGATGCTGAAGTATCTCTGAACAGGGTTGCGTTCAGAAATGATTTCTATCTTCAGGCAATCGTCAGGGATACAACCGAACAAAAACAAGCGGAGGAAGAAATCAAACGGATGAACAAGGAGTTGCAGGAACTGAATGCAACCAAAGATAAGTTTTTCTCAGTCATTGCACATGACCTGCGGAGCCCGTTCAGCGCCCTGCTGGGGCTTTCGGAGATGATTTCGAATCCCGACAGTGAATTGGGCATGGAGGATACCCGGAAAATCGCCGGAAAAATACACATGCTGCTCATAAACCAGTACAATTTTTTACAGAACCTCCTCGAATGGTCCAGGATGCAGTTGGACCGGGTGCCTTTTCAACCGGAAAAAGTCAATCTTTTGTCCATCGTGTCCAATGTGGCCGACCTGGTCGCCGGGAATCTATTGAGAAAAAAGATCGAATTGTTTAATTATATTGATGAAAACATTGAAATCGTTGCCGATGCCGATATGATTCGTTCCGTCTTTTTAAATCTGATAACGAATGCAATTAAATTCACTCCCCGACAAGGCAGGATCACGGTGAACGCGGGTCATCAGCAGGGATGTACCGAGATAACCGTAACCGATAACGGGGTTGGTATGACCCACGACGAAATTGAAAAGCTATTCCGGCTTGATCATCTGTTTTCCAAAGTCGGTACTGAAGGTGAAAAGGGAACCGGTTTGGGTGTTTTATTGTGCTGTGAAATGATATCGAGGCACGGTGGTACAATTGAAATCAGTTCAGAGGTCAACGCAGGTACTTCTGTGAAGATTGGGCTACCAGAAAAGATGCCCCTCTGAAATCAGGGTAAAAGATTACTGCTTGATAAATTTTTCTATCTGCACTGTATTTCTGCCGGTAATCCTTATGAAATAAACACCTTCGGGTAAAACTGATATGTCAATTACAAGTCTGTCATCCCGAAGATCCTGATCCATTATTCTCTGACCATTGATATTCATTAACGAAAAGTGATTCGATTGCGCTTTCTTCTCATTTATAATGGTAATAATCCCTGATCCGGGGTTCGGAAAGACCGAGAAAATTCTTTCAGGAGTAACAGGATCGATCGAAACAACTGCACAAGCTTCCGCTATTTCCGATTGACTGTTACATCCCACATCATTGTTATGAATATCGATGATGCCATTCGGATTAAGCAAATATTCACAAATACTGTTCACTTCGCATTCCGATAAAGAAAAGTTGTTATAGATGAATAAACCGGAAATGGAAGCGGAATTGATGTTGTCGATTCCACTTAATGAGGGCAGGAGTACATTATCTGTAATGATCAGGTTGTAACCGATGGATTTCAATGTTTTTAGCGCGGTTAATACGGTCAGGACAGGATTCTGTTTTATCAGCAGACTTCCTCCGATTGATTGCAAAATACTTATTCCCGATAAAGAAACCATTGAATTGTTACCATTGATCTCCAATGTTCCTCCCACGATTTTCAACGCGGAAAGTCCTGTCAGGTCATTTAAAAGTGGATTCCACCTTATATTTAAACTATTGTTTATGGTCCTCAATCCATTCAGTCCTGTTAATGTTTTCAGCGCATTGTTATTGCTTACTTCGATTGAACCTCCGACCGACTGCAGACTGGACAATCCATTCATGTTCGTCAGAGAATTGTTTTGAGAAAGCGACAGATCACCACCCACGTAATTCAGTACATTGAGTCCCATTAATGTTGACAGGATATCGTTATTCAGGATTTCAAGATCCCCTCCGACAGATATCAGGTTGTTCAGTCCGTTTAAACTTGTCAGGTTATCATTTTGAAGAATTGACAAGTCACTTCCAATATAGTTCAAGGCATTAAGGCCGTTGAAATCGTTTAAGTTTTCATTATTAAAGATCCATAATTCACCGCCAACAAAGGTTACCAGGTTTAATCCTTCCAGATTGTAGATATCATTTCCCATAATGCTGATACTGCCCTGAACGCGGGTACAACCCGGGTAATTGATCTGAAAACTGTCAATCTGACCTTGTCGTGTGAACGTGATGCCTTCAAAGAGGCATGAAGACTGTCCTCTTGTGCCACATGTTAATGCCAACATGCAAAACACAAAACAATAGATTGTTTTCATGATGCTGATTTTTGAAATTTTGACCTCATTGTTCCTTGCTTAAACCTTGTTAAGCTTTTCAGGAGGTCACTGCCTTTTCGTGAATTGCCGGCAGTTTGTGGAAGGAATTACAAGGGTAAAACGTCAAAAGACATTAACCCCCTATTTGATGCGAAAGATACGAAAAAAAAATGAGAAAAGCAAGATCAGAAGTGATCAGGTTTTTAATCCATCCTGAGCCTCTCAGGGGACTTGAACCCCCGACCTGCTAATTACGAATCAGCTGCTCTACCAACTGAGCTAAAGAGGCGGGCTGATGACCTCTCCCCCTGCCCCTCCCCTTGAAGGGGAGGGGTTTGGAGTGGGGTCTTCAGACGATTTTGGTCGGGATGAGAAGACTCGAACTTCCGACCCCCACGTCCCGAACGTGGTGCGCTAGCCAACTGCGCTACATCCCGATTTTACCTAATGAAAGAAAGAACGCTGTTCCCGGTCAGTTCTTACATTGATTCCCCGTAAAGGGCTGCAAATTTAAGTAAAATATTTTATAAATTACAAATCCCGGTTTCACAAACCTTCATAAACTGAAAATCCCTACTTTTGCAAGGGATTTCATTTCGTCACAAATATTGATTTATGACCTGTTTTAAAAGAGTTCTCTGGCTTTTGGTTTGCATGTTGTTCCTTGTTCATTCCGGTTGCCGGAACAATCAGGGGAACCAAAAGAACCAGGGAGGGCAGAAACCCATGATGGTCGGGGCCAGGGTGCTTGTTCCGGGACAACTAGAAAATAAGATCCTTGCCACGGGAAACCTGATGGCCAACGAGGAGGTGGAACTTCGCAGCGAGGTACCGGGAAGGGTTGTCGCGATCTATTTTGAAGAGGGAAGCGCCGTAAAAAAGGGGGAACTCCTTTTAAAGATCGACGATCGTGAACTGCAGGCACAGCTCGTCAAGCTTCAGGTTGAAGAAAAACAGGCGCGGGATGATCTTTTCAGGAAGGAAAAACTCCTCGAACTTAAAGCAGTCAGCCAGGAAGAGTACGATAAATCGTTTAACACGTTGGGAATCATCAAAGCGCAGGTCGATCTGCTCAAGACTCAGATCTCGAAAACTGAGATTTATGCACCCTTCAGCGGGTTGATTGGTCTGCGGCAGGTAAGTCCGGGTGGATTTGTCTCATCCTCCACCCTGGTGGCACGGCTTCAGCAGACCAATCCCATGAAACTTGAATTTTCAATTCCTGAAAAATACCGGAATAAAGTCCGAAAAGGCACCCTGGTTAAATTCACTGTCGAGGGATATGACAGCGCTTTTTCGGGTCCTGTTTATGCTATCGAACCAAGGATTGATCCTGCAACCCGGAATGTCCCGATCCGGGCTTTATGTTCCAACGAATCGGGTTACCTGGTTCCGGGCGCATTTGCTAAAGTAGAGCTGGTCCTCGATCGGATTTCCGATGCACTGGTTATCCCCTCAGAGTCGATCATTCCGCAGTTGAACTCTGAGAAAGTATTTGTATCCGCAATGGGCAAGGCATCCTCGCGGGTGATTATCACAGGAATACGGACCGAACGCGAAGTACAGGTCATCAGCGGTTTGAAAGCAGGAGATACCATCATCACCACCGGATTATTACAATTGCGCGAGAATATGCCGGTTAAACCCAGGTTGATAAGATGAACATTTCCTCGCTGAGCATTAACCGGCCTGTTTTGGCCATGGTCATTTCACTGGTCATCATTCTTTTCGGGATGATTGGTTATCTCTTTCTGGGAGTTCGGGAATTTCCCAGTGTTGATCCACCGGTGGTCACGGTCTCAACGAACTATATCGGCGCCAACGCGGATGTAATTGAGTCGCAGATCACCGAACCCCTTGAAGAATCGATCAACGGAATCGCCGGGATTCGTTCGCTCACTTCCATCAGCAGTGACGGACGCAGTACCATCACCGTGGAGTTTGAGCTGGGGGTGGATATGGAAGCGGCCGCCAACGATGTGAGAGACCGCGTGTCAAGAGCTGTCAGAAATATTCCGCCCGATACCGATCCCCCGATTGTGACCAAGTCGGATGCCGATGCCGGTCCCATTTACGTGATTACCCTTCAAAGCAATGCCCGCGATCTGATGGAGCTATCGGCCATCGCCAATGATGTTTTCAAGGAGCGGTTGCAGACTATTCCGGGTGTCAGTGAAATCAGGATCTGGGGTGAGAAAAAATACTCCATTAAACTGTTGCTCGATCCGCAAAAGCTTGCCAGTTACCGGCTCACCCCTACCGATGTCAAGAATGCCCTGCTCCGGGAAAATATTGAATTACCAACAGGCCGGATTGAGGGTTACAACACCGAACTTACCATCAGGACCAAGGGAAGGCTTACAACACCCGCCGAATTCACCGACATGATCATTCAGGACAAGAACGGCGTTGTAATCCGGATGCGTGATATCGGCGTGGCAAAGCTGGTTCCCGAAAACGAACGAACCCTGGTCAGGGGAAACGGCGGTGTACCCATGGTGGGCGTGGCAATAACACCGCAGCCGGGATCGAACCAGATCGACATTGTTGATGAATGTTATAAAAGAGTCGACAAGCTTAAACTTGAAATCCCATCCGACATCATGGTCGGAACAAACCTTGACACTACCCTGAGCATTCGCAAAGCCATCCTCGAGGTACAGGAAACGATCCTGATTGCTTTTTCACTGGTGTTACTCGTAATCTTCCTTTTCCTGCGAAGCTGGCGAACGACGGTAATTCCCATCATCGCCATCCCCATTTCACTGGTCAGCGGATTTTTTATCATGTATGTCGCCGGATTCTCCCTGAACATCCTGACATTGCTTGCCATCGTTCTTGCAACGGGACTTGTTGTCGACGATGCCATTGTCGTACTGGAAAATATCTATCATAAAATTGAGGGGGGAATGAATCCATTGGAAGCCGGACACCGGGGTTCCAAAGAGATCTATTTTGCCATTTTGTCGACCACTGTGACCCTTGCTGCAGTATTTTTACCCATTATTTTTCTGCAGGGTCTTACGGGAAGACTGTTTCGGGAATTCGGGGTGGTTGTAGCCGGGACCGTTCTTGTCTCCGCTTTGGTTTCGTTGACCCTGACGCCCATGTTAAGCGCCCGAACCCTGCGAAAACCTGAACATCATAACGCCCTGTTTATTTACACGGAAAACCTGCTGAACAGGATCACGGATCGTTATAACCGTTCGTTGACCCATTTCATACGGAATCGCTGGATCTCAATCCTGATCATGGCCGTGTCGCTCCTTATCATATTTATCCTGGGTGTTTTGATCCCGACGGAACTGGCTCCCATGGAGGATAAAAGCCGACTGCAGCTTATGTCGACCGCCCCTGAAGGCACCTCCTTTGAGCTGATGGATAAATATATCAGTCAGATGGTGACCCTGGTCGACACGATTCCCGAGAAGGAGTCGATCATGTCGATAACCGCGCCGGGATTCGGATCATCGGGTTCAACGAATGTAGGTTTTCTGCGGATGACCCTCACGCAACCCAAAAACCGGACCCGGACACAGCAGGAGATTGCAGATGAGTTGACTTTGGCAGTAAAGAAATTCAATTTTGCCCGCTCGTACGTTATTCAGGAGCAAACCATTGGTGGTGGCCGGGGAGGCGGGCTACCGGTTCAGTATGTGATCCTTGCCCCGGATTTTGAAAAACTCAAGAAATTACTGCCGCGTTTTCTGGAACAAGCCCAGGCCAGCGACAAATTCCAGGTAGTCGATTACAACCTGAAATTCAACAAGCCGGAACTCTCCATCGAAATCGACCGGGACCGGGCCCGTGCATTGGGTATCAATGTACGCGATATTGCCGAAAACCTTCAGTTGTATTTCAGCGGTCAGCGGTATGGTTATTTTATCATGAACAACAAACAATATCAGGTTATCGGGCAGGCTGACCGGCAGTCACGCGATAAGCCGCTCGATCTGAGTTCGATCTATATCCGCAATAACCAAGGAGAGCTGATCCAGCTCGACAATGTGGTGACCTTAAAAGAACAAAGCAATCCTCCGCAGTTGTACCGGTACAACCGCTATATCTCCGCGACGGTTTCGGCCCAGCCGGCAAAAGGTGTGACCCTGGGACAGGGAATTGCCGAGATGCGGCGAATCGGTAAGGCGACTTTCGATGATTCATTTTCATCGGCATTGTCGGGTACTTCAAAGGAATTCGAGGACAGCTCGGGTAGTTTGTTGTTTGCCTTACTGCTTGCCCTTGTTTTGGTTTTTCTGATCCTCGCCGCACAGTTTGAAAGCTTTGTCGATCCCCTGATCATCATGTTCACGGTTCCGCTTGCCCTTGCAGGAGCCTTGTTGTCACTCTGGTTTTTCGGACAGACCCTCAATATTTTCAGTGAGATCGGGGTGATCGTTCTCATCGGCATTGTAACGAAAAACGGGATCCTGATTGTTGAATTTGCCAACCAGCGAAAGGCCGACGGACTGCCTCTAAAAGAGGCCGTCATTGATGCAGCCACCAGGAGATTACGACCCATCCTGATGACCAGTCTCGCAACGGCTCTGGGAGCGTTGCCTATTGCACTCGCACTGGGTGCTGCTTCCCGCAGCCGCGTCCCGATGGGGATCACCATCATCGGCGGATTGATCTTTTCGCTGATACTCACCCTGTATGTTATACCTGCTCTTTACACCTATCTTTCGGGAAGGATCAAGGCGCCGAATCACAGTCCCGAACCTGTTGTGAACAAAACAATCACCGACCCTTCCGGAGCATAAAATCTATGAACCCATCATCCTTTATATATACCTTGTTTATTCCTGCACAACGGGAGGGTATTCATTCTCCGGAATTTGATGTTCCTATGCCAGAGCTGCGGCCGGCTCCATGCAGGTATTTGCCGGGTTTTACGTGTGTATTGATTTTTCTCATGGGGCTTGGTATCTTCATGCTGAATGCGGTTCCGGCCAATTCCCAGGAATCCATGACGCTTCAGAAAGCCCTGCAGGTCGCTCTTGAAAACAATTATGGAATCCTGCTTCAAAAGAACGAAGCCAAAGTGGCCGGGAACAACAACACCGTGGGCAATGCCGGATTTCTGCCTTCGGTAGGCCTTGACGTAACATTGAACAACACCATCAATACCACGCACCAGGAACAATTCAGCGGCACGGTGAAGGACGTGAACAACGCCAAAAACAACAGCCTGAATGCAGGAGTGGCGCTTGACTGGACCGTATTTGACGGGCTCAGAATGTTCGCTACTAAAAAAATGCTGAACATCCTGGAAGAGTTGGGTAACAACGGCACAAAAATCGTGGTTGAGGGAACCGTTTCCGATGTCAGCCTTACCTGGTACGGAATGATCCAGACCGCCAAACTTGTTAAAGTAGCCCGGGAAGCGGCAGATCTCTCTTTGCAGCGAAAACGGATTTCTGAGGCAAAAGTATCCATCGGATCCGGGTCGCAACTCATGTTGCTCCAGTCGACCGTTGACCTCAATGCCGACAGCACCCGGCTTTTGCAGCAGCAGGTGACTCTTGCCAACCTGAAAGTCGATTTCAACCGGATTTTATCACGCGATGTCGCGAGTGATTTTGAGATTGACGAATTCATCACGATAACCAAACCTTTGCCTTTCGATCTGTTATGGGGTCAGGCACAAAAGCAAAATACGCAACTGATCGCTGCCCGGTTAAACCAGCAATATGCCAGATCCGGGGTACGACAAGCCGAGGCCGACCGTTATCCGCAACTGGATCTGTCGGCCGGATACAGCTACGGAACATTGAATTCCCAGACCGGATTCCTGAAATTCAACAGGAGTTACGGATTATCTTATGGTCTGACCCTTTCCTATAATCTTTTTAACGGGTTCAATGTGAACCGGGCTGTTAAGAATGCAAAAATCGTCCTGAATTCGGGTGAGATCGAAGTGCAGGATGCCACGCTGTCGCTCCATGCAAGTCTTCTGAAAACGTACCAGGAATTTCAGGCGAATATCCGGATTGTGGAACTACAGGAAAGCAATGTCAAAGTGGCCCGGGAAAACGTGACCATCGCATTCGAGAAGTACAAGCTCGGCACGCTGAACGACATTGAACTTCGCGAGATTCAGCAAAAGCTCATCGATGCCGAGTATGAGCTTATCTACGCCCAGTTCGAAGCAAAAAAAGCCGAGGTGGAAATTTTACGGCTTACCGGTCAGTTGACCTTACCCGAGTAATCACGGAACCATGTTGCACTGCTTAATGGCAAAAGGCTTTGATTTTGCCGGCAGTTGTCGTATCTTTGTGTATGCGGTACCATCCCACGCATAGAAACTGCCGGCTTCATGCCGGGGCTGTTGCCGGGATTTAAAGAAAGGAGGTTCATTATGGAAAACCTGCTGCGTGAATATCTGGAAAAAGCATTCACTGAGAGGACGTTACCACACAATGATCCGAACGGTCCGGTTGTGACCATTTCCCGGGAGTTTGGATGTCCGTCGAAGCTGGTTGCACAGAAACTGACAGAAAGCCTGAATAAAGTACCGGGCGCCGGGATCCCTTACCCCTGGCAATACATCAACAAGGAGATTGTGGAAACCATGGCCACAGAACTCGATTTGAAAACGGTTGAGGTCAACTATCTGTTAAGTTCAGGGAAAAAGGGAGTTCTGGAAGATATTATGGCATCGTTTTCACCTTTATATATCAGTGATCACCGCATCAGGAAAACGATCACCAAAGTGGTCAGGGAGATCGCCTTCCGGGGGCATGTTGTCATCGTAGGGAGGGGAAGTGTCGCGGTTCTTCACCACAGGCCGAACACCTTGCACATACGGTTGCAGGCGCCTCTTGAGTGGCGTATTCCTGAAATATGCAAATTGCGTAATGTCGGAGAATCTGAAGCCGTGAAGCTTGCGCGCGAAATGGATAAAAAACGTACGATGCTGATCGAATTGCTTTACGGGGAAGCTTATGATCCCTATCTTTTCGATATCTCACTAAACTGTCAGACCCTTTCACAGGCGGAGATCGTCCAGACCATCATGGGTTCCATGAGGTCACGGCAGATGATTCCGTAAATTCACCCTCAAACCTAAACTTTTGAATGAAAATCAACGTACTGCTTTTTCTGTCGGGATGGATTATGACCTTTCCGGTGATGACAGGATTTTCTCAATCTTCCGGCCGGGTTGACAACCAGGTCAGATGTAATGAAATCAAGGATGCCTGCCGGCATGCATGGAACGGGTACCTTACTTATGCCCGGGGATACGATGCCCTGAAACCCATCAGCAAAACAGGTAAGAACTGGTACAGCCATTCAATGCTCATGACTCCCGTGGACGCCTACGATACCTTTGTGTTGCTGGGAATGAAAAAGGAGGCCCGGACCGCTAAAAAGATGATTCTGGAAGGACTCAACTTCAATCTGGATCAGGAGGTTCAGGTTTTTGAAGTAACCATCCGGCTTCTGGGCGGTCTCATTTCGGCTTATGAGATTTCGGGGTGTAACAGATTTCGTGATTTAGCCGTGGATCTGGGACGCCGTCTTCTTCCGGCATTTCACTCCGAAACCGGTATGCCCTATCGTTTTGTCAACCTGAAAACAGGGAAAACACGCGACCCGCTGAGTAACCCGGCTGAGATCGCTACCTGCCTTTTAGAGTTCGGGAAGCTGACCGGATTCACCGGGGATTCTATTTTTTACCGGACCGCAAAGAAAGCCGCATTTGAGGTCTTCCGGCGCCGGTCGGACCAGGATCTGGTCGGCACCGTAATCGATGTAAATAGTGGTGAATGGATCAACAAAGAGAGTCAGATCGGAGCCCGGATCGATTCCTACTACGAATATCTTTACAAAGCCTGGTTGTTGTTTGGCGACGAAGATTGCCGAAGAGCCTGGGAAATCCACAACCGTGCCATCAAGGCACATCTGTTGACCCGGGTATCGTCGGGGTGGTATTTTACAAGGGTGGATATGCGATCGGGCCGGGAGACCGCTCCGCTTTACGGGGCGTTGGATGCCTTTTATGCCGGGATTCTTGCATTGTCGGGGGATACGGTAACTGCGGCCGGCATTCAACAGGGAAACTACGCTATGTGGACCAAATTCCATATAGAGCCCGAGGAATTCAATTTCAGAACCGATTCGATAACCGATCCGGCTTATCCCCTGCGTCCTGAAAATATTGAGAGTTGTTTTTACCTGTTCCGGATGACCGGGAACGTCAAATACCGGGAAATGGGGGCACGGATGATCGGCGATATTCTTACAAAATGCAAAACCGATGCCGGTTTTGCTGCCGTGAAAGATGTGAGAACGATGACATTGACCGATTCGATGGAGAGTTTTTTTCTTGCCGAGACCCTGAAATATGCATTCCTCCTGTTTGCCCCCGGCGAAAATCCTGATCTGAAAAAGTTTGTTTTCAATACCGAAGCACATCCCTTAAGGATCGTGCGAAACGATTGACCCTAATGGTTTCCGCTACCGGCAAACACAAAATACAGCGATTTTCCTTTCAATTCACCGGCTCCCCCATAACAGGCGTTTGTCATTGTGACGGCTTTTCACTATCTTTGCCCGATAATCTACCAGTTTGACATTTCACGATTTCGGTTTTGAAGCGCGTTTGATCGAAGGAATTGAGGCGCTCGGGTACAAACAGGCGACTCCCATCCAGGAGCAAGCCATACCGGTTATTTTAAAGGAACAGGATCTGATAGGGGCCGCGCAGACCGGAACCGGTAAGACCGCTGCCTTTCTGCTTCCGGTGATCCAGCAGGTTCTTTCCATTCCCCATGATAATAGGATAAAGGCGCTTGTCATTGTTCCCACGCGGGAGCTGGCCATGCAGATCGATCAGCAGATGGAGGGTCTTTCCTATTTTACCCCGGTCAGTTCCATCCCGGTGTACGGAGGAACCGACGGAGCCTCATTTTCGCGGGAAAAGCAGGCGCTTATGAATGGTGCGGATATGGTAATCTGTACGCCGGGGCGGATGATCGCCCATCTCAACATGGGTTATGTGAACTTCGGAAGTTTGCGATACCTGATCCTGGATGAGGCCGACCGGATGCTCGATATGGGTTTTCACGAAGATATCATGAAGATCATATCCCACATTCCCGCTGACCGTCAGACCCTGATGTTCGCAGCCACCATGCCGGTGGAGATCCGGGAACTTGCCCGGAAAATTCTGCGGGATCCGGTTGAAATCAACATCGCGGTTTCAAAACCGGCAGACAACATTCTGCAACTGGCTTACAGTGTTTATGAAACTCAAAAGATTGCCCTTGCCGAGTATCTGTTAAAAGATCTGAAGGGCAGGTCCGTGCTGATATTCTGCTCCACCAAGAGTGCAACAAAACAACTGACTGCTGCCTTAAAAAGACTCCGCCTGAATGCCGAAGAGATCCACTCGGATCTGGATCAGCCGGCGCGGGAGGCGGTGCTGATGAAATTCCGCAACAAAGCGCTGGATATCCTGGTTGCCACCGATATTGTATCGAGAGGGATCGATATCGACGATATCGACCTGGTACTGAATTATGACGTGCCCAACGAAGGCGAAGATTACATTCACCGGATCGGCCGGACTGCCCGGGCGAGTTCCAGGGGTGCTGCCATAACGCTGATCAGCGAAAAGGACCAGCGGAAATTCGCGGTGATCGAACAGTTGCTCGGAAAACCGGTTCACAAAGGGACATTGCCCCTCTTCCTTGGAACCGGACCGGTCTTTAATCCGAAAAATAAAACCGTAAAAAGCTACCGGGGCAAAAAAAAACAGGTAAAATGAAATCCGGTTTTTTAAAAGATTTTGTTTTACTATGGTTTTTTATTCATATCTTTGCACCTATTATTTATTAATTTTTATATTTTTATGAAAACTGGAAAAGTAAAATTCTTTAATGAGTCAAAAGGATTTGGATTTATTATGGACTCGGAAACAGGCAAGGAATATTTCGTTCACGCCTCTGGTTTAATCGACCGCATCAAGGAAAACGACGATGTTACCTATGATCTCACCGAGGGAAGAAAAGGATTAAATGCTGTAAATGTTAAACTGGTATAGGCTTAACCACAAAGGATTTTAATCTTACAGTGAGGGTGACTCAAAAGTTGAGTCGCCCTTTTTTTTTACCCCTCCGGATTACCGGTTTTCCAGCGAGCTTCCAGAATCCGGTAAGGGTACTTGGTTATAAGCTGGTGCGCATTGGGACAGGAGGTCCGATGAATCTTGATTCCCTGGGTGATGCTGACAAAAGCAAAAATATTGGTTCCGGGAACAGGGTCGCAGCAGCGGGCAAACTGGTAATGCAACGACTTGATAGCGGGATCGATGATCACGAAGTCCTCTTTCCCGGCCCTGATTTCCGAAACACTCTCAGCAAATGAAGGTTCGGGCGTCGGAACAGCAGGCGAAGGTTCGGGCCCGGTTTCTGAAAGCGCTTTCTTTATTTTACTGAGATCTCCGCGTCCTTCACCAAACCGCTGGTATAATTCCAGGATGTTTTCACAACCAAAGAAGGCGGTAAGTTTATTCACAATAGGATCGGTGAACTCAAAGCCGAGTTGAAGCACTTTATTTTTCAGGATCTCCTTGCCATAATCTGAATCCTTGTAAGCTTCCATCTTCAGGGCATGCTTAACACGGGCCAGGTTCCGGGGACTTTTTACAATTTCCAGCCAGCCTTTGCTGGGTTTCTGGTTTTTGGATGTCAGGATTTTTACGGTATCTCCATTCATCAGGGTGTAACGGAGGGGAACCATTTTACCATTGACGATCGCCCCTGTACAGGTGGATCCGATCTCCGAATGGATTTCGAACGCAAAATCAAGGACCGTATAGCCGAATTTCAACTTTTTCAGATCCCCCTTCGGTGTAAAAATGAAGATGTCGTCGGTATAGAGCGCTTTTTTCTCCAGGCCGGCAAGTTTATCATGAAGCCCTTTTTCAGGTTTTTCGAGGATTTCCCTGAGCCGGGCGAATAAATCCCCCGTTTCAGCCTTGCCATCACCTTTATATTTCCAATGTGCAGCATATCCCATTTCAGCGATCTCGTCCATCCGCCGCGTCCTGATCTGGACTTCGACCCATCGTCCGTCAGGCCCGATGACGGTGGTGTGTAACGATTCATAGCCATTCGTTTTGGGAAATGAAATCCAGTCACGCAGCCTTCTCGGGTTGGGGGTATAGATGTCGGTGACCAGTGAATAGACCTTCCAGCAATCGGCAGGCTCATTTTCGACCATCCGGTTTATGATGATCCGGATGGCAAAAAGATCGTACACCTTTTCAAATTCTACCTTCTGGGTAGTCATTTTCCGGAAGATGGAAGGGATTGATTTGACCCGGCTTTTAATCTCACAATCAAATCCCGATTCCTTTAACCGGCGGGCAATGGGCCGGATGAAATCGCGGGTGTACTGATCCCGGTCGGTTTTGGTTTCGGCCAGTTTTTGTTCAATGGTATGGTAAACAACCGGATCGGTGAAATGCATGACCCGGTCTTCGAGTTCATTCTTTATCTGGTAAAGGCCCAACCGGTGTGCAATCGGGATGAAAAGAGCCTTTGTTTCACCGGCAATCTTACACTGCTTTTCAGGATCATACCCGGCAATATGCCGCATATCGTAAAGCCGCATGGCAAGCCGGATCATCAAAACCCGGATATCGTCGGACAAGGTGGTTATCAAACCGATGAAATTCTCCCGGTTGGTGTTATATTTTGTGGTATCGATCCGCTCCAGTTTCCGGATGCCATTGATCAGCGTCCAAACCGTAAGTCCAAATTCCTGAACGATCACCTCTTTTGAAACCGCGTCCTTATCGGTCACATTTTTAAGGATGCAGCAGAGGACAGGTTCCTCTCCCAGCCGCATCTCGTCAAGTATGATCCGGGCCGTTTCGACTACCATGTTGGCATGTCCGGCTTCTCCGCTGGTGTCGGCCTGATTCAGCATCAGCCCAAAGGCCTTACGCAGCAGGTATTTTGAACCTGAAAACTCATGCCGATCAAGCAGTTGATCGAAGGAGGAAGGATTATGACTTTGAACGGAATTATCGTTGACCATAATGGCCTCGAAAATACAACAAAAAAGGCGGCCTTTTGAGCCGCCCTCTTAAATATTGAACAAAGCTGGAGTTTTTGATACCGGCAGGTCTTTTCAGCTACAACCACAGGTATACGGTTCCGGATTGGTTATGGCGTTGCCAGTCGAGTCTGAATTTTGTCGGACATTCGCCGCCCGTAACAGGTTGATTGTTGCTGTCGTAGCCAAAGGTCATGGTTGCCGATTTTGAATCAGCCGGGATGGTATGTTTTTTAATGCCCGATACAGGATCCCAGTCACAAACCTGACGGTGAATCACCGGTTGGAGGATTTGGGTATAGAATTGTTCGCCGTGCCGGTTGATCCCCCAAACAAGCAGATTGTTGTAAGTTCCTTCATCGCCGAAACCGTCGATGGTCAGGATCAGATTTTCGGGTGGGTTACCTGTGTAGGTTTTCTGACGGGCTACGCTCCAGGTCTTGAAGGTGCTGTCGGGAAATTTCACAGTCACGTGACCGCGGGTGCGGTGAACGATTGAATTTATCCCGCTACCCAGTTGCCAGATCAATCCTCCCGACACATTGGTATGTACTTTAACACCGTTCAGCGTAATGGTACGTTGTGTCCGGATCCTTTTAATATTGAAGTTGATATGACGAACCATGACGGTGGCTCCGGTTTGATGCCACTGGGTTCCGACATGTTTTTTAATTTCAACAATCCCCCTGCGGTAAATGGTTCCCCGGCAATTTAAACCATGGTAACTGATGATGATCGTGAGGGTATCGTTGACAATAGAAACAGAATCAATATTGGCGTTGCAGGGGCGCAGCGTGGTCGATTTTAAATTTCCTTCTGACAGGAGCTGATCAACGTCATTCATCGATTCATCCATGGCCTGTTCCATATCCTCTTCATCGCGTGAAAGCTGCTGAAGTGAAGATGAATCGGCCGGATCGGAGTTTTTATCCTTTTTACAAGAGGTGAAGGTCAGGGAAAAGGCTGTGACCAGGAGCAGGATCATCGTTACAAAATTTCGCGTTTTCATGAGAATGAGTTTTATTAGACCTGATTTAAGTTTCTGTTTAATGGTTATACACGTAATGTGTCGGGAACCCTGACCTGAATTGAAAAATTATTTTGATGCCCCGACGATGACCGACAATTCGGTCACGGAGCAAACCCCGAAAAAGCCTGCTGCTCCCCCGCTGAGATTGGTAGTCACGTTGGATGCCGCCGTTGTGAACAAACCACCTGCCCAATTGGTTTCGAGAAGCAGTTCCCTTACAAATTCAGCATGTTCGGGCGTCAGCGAATATCTTCGTTCAGTGATTACGGTCCCTTTCGGGAAACAGACCGCTTCCATGATGGGCGCAAATAATTCGCTCACATCGAGGGTAGGCAGCGTGTAAAAAAGCAACCGGGCATGTGTTTCAAGAGAATCCGCCGTTGTATATCCATTCACTTTTGACCAGTCGAGAAGTACCTCCCACATGGCCGGAGATCCGGTGTTGAAACTGTTGGCGACCCAGTCGATATAATACAATCCGGTGGCCTCGTTTTTCAGGTATATTAACTCTCTGAAAAAAGATCCCTCTGTCATGGCAGATCTTGCGGTAAAAACCTGATCCTGAACATAGATCTGGAGGGTGTAGTATTTCCCCGGTAGCGCCGAAAAGTATTCGGGAGTGCAATAATGACCCGGCTCCGTAAGACGTTCGGGTAATATCCAGGCCGAATCCTCATTGCTGAGCATCAGGGTTGCCCCGGAAACCGGATCAGGAGCCTGATTCAGGTCATCAACCGAACGGGTGAGCACAATGGTGTGAACTTTTACTTCATCTGTGAGGATCCCATCCACGATAATTTTATGACCTGCGGAATGCTCCAGGTCCCACCCCGTTTCCTTCACACATCCCGACAGGATTAACAGCCCTGTGATCAAAAGCAGTACAGGAAATTTCAGGTAACGGAGGATTGCGCTTTCCAGAAACCCTCCTGTCAGATACCTTATGTGTTTTTTTATTTCCTTCACGCGTATCAGAATTTGAAAATATAATTCACCGAGGGTATGATACCCGCCACAGAGATGGTGGTTGGCACCAGTTCATAGTTTCCTTCCAGGTTTGCAGGAACCACGAAATTCCCCTCGTCGCTGATCATTTTGTTAAAGTTCACTGAAAAGGGATTCAACCGGCCGTAAACATTGTAGAGGGTCAATGCCAGGCTGTGTTGATACCTGTTTCCGGATTTGTTAAAAATATAGGTTGCCGACAGGTCGAGACGGTGGTAAGCCGGCAGCCGGTCGTTGTTCCGGTCGCCGTAAAGCGGAACGGAATACCCGTTGTAGTAATAAAATCCGACTGGTGTCGTGGTGGCGGCCCCTGACAGGAAAATCCAACCTGCGGAAAAACTCCAGTGTTTCTTATCGTCAAATGAAAGGTTGATACTGACGTTGTGCGGCCTGTCGTACATCAGCGGGTAGGACTGCCCGCCATTTATTTCGGGTGTTTCGGCAAATGCGCGTGACCAGGTATAGCCAATCCATCCGGTAAACTTCCCGGTATTCTTACGAAGCATGAGTTCCACTCCATAGGATCTGGCTGTGCCAAACCGCAATTCACCTTCGATTAAGGGGTTGAAAAGCAGGTTGGCATGATCCCGGTAATCGGGATGATCATGGAACCATTTGTAGTAGCCCTCGACGGTAAAGGTCAGGCCGGGAACCGGGAACTCACGGAAATAGCCCAAAGCCACCTGGTCGGCCGTTTGCGGAGGAATATTGGGGCCGCAAGGGACCCAGATATCGAGCGATGTAAAAGGGCTTGTGGAGGTGGAAAGCAGTTGCAGAAACTGGGTGGTCCTGCTGTAGCTGGCCTTTACATTCGCGTGTTTGTTGATCACAAACTGAATACTGACGCGGGGTTCGGGACTGAATGCAACCGAGTAGTATTCAAGGTTGCCATAGTGAATGGTATCGATGACCTGATGGGTCTGATTGAAATAATACACCGTCGAAGGCCCGATATCCTGCCAAACCGGAAGCCGGAGTCCGTAGCGGAGCATGATCCGGTTGCCGATCCGTTGTTCGTTCGAGAGATACCAGACATATTCGAATGAGCGGGTGCGGGAGACTTCGGGAGCGGGCGACGGATCTGATGTACCGGAAATGACATTCCCGGGATTGGTTTGATGCCAGGTTATTTCGAGACCGCTGCGTAAGGTATTTGCCGGATTCAGGTACCAGGTAAAGTCGGTTTTCAGGGTCATGTTTGAAATGGAGGAGTTCCATGATCCTTGTTGTTCCTGTGGAAGATCGAGGGTATAGGAATAATGACTGTAGTTCAGCGTCGTATTTGAGAACAACCGGTTATTGAAAAGATGATTCCAGCGCAGCGTAGCCGCGGCATTCTGCCATCTGATCCCGGATGCGTTCACCTCCCCGTCGGAAAACCGGCTGAACATATCCTTCCCGGTATAACCCGTCAGAAAAAGCCGGTTTTTATCATCGATGATATAATTCAGCTTTGCATTGATATCGAAAAACCGGGAATAAAATTCGTTTTTAAAGATTGAAAGATAATTCATCCAGTCGAGGGAGGAGAGGCGGCCCGATAGAAAAAATGATCCCCTGTTTTTCACGATGGGACCTTCGGCCGTGAGGCTGGTCGCGTAAGGGCCGATATTCCCTGAAAAACCGTATTGTTTCATGTTGCCTTCCCGGGCTTTGATATCGATTACCGAGGAGAGGCGTCCGCCGTAGCGGGCCGGGAAATCTCCCTTGTATACCTGAACTTCATTGATGGCATCGGGTGAAAAGGCGGAGAAAAAGCCAAAGAGATGGGCCGGGTTGTAGATGGGAACCTCATCCAGAAGCAACAGGTTCTGATCGCAGTTGCCCCCCCTTACATAATACAACGCCGATCCGTCGCCATATGTCTGAATACCCGGTACGGCCTGTAATGCTTTCAGAAAATCGAGATCTCCGGCAAACCCGGGAAGCCGCGAAAGTGATTTTCTGTTGAATCTGAACCCGCTCATCTGAAGATTGTGTATGTTGTTTCCCGATTCCTCCGCGATGATCTCAACCTCCTTCATCTCCACATTCGTTTCTTCTATTTCGAGTGAAAGACGCGTATTTGCATTGAGTTCAATATTTTTTTCCACTTCCTGAAAACCAAGATACGAATAGATAATCCGGCAGGGCCCCTCAGTCAGGGTGAGGGAGTAAAAACCATAACCATTGGTCACGGTTCCTACCCCGGTACCTTTCAGATAGACATTAGCCCCGATCAGGGCTTCACCACTTCCCTTGTCATAGAGAAACCCGTAAAGGGTGAAATGCTTTTTGTTTTTTTTACCAACCGGTCCCTGATCGGCGGATGATTCCACGACCGGCCTGATGACCACCTGCTTTTCAACGACCGAATACGTAAGACCGTGACTCTGTAGGAGATCGTGCAGCGCCTCATCGGCAGGCCTGTTCCTGACGTTCAGGTTGACCAGCAGATCGCCGGGAACCGACTGTGAATTGTATGAAAAATTAATGCCGGTGCACCGTGAAATATCCTCCAACACCTCTTTCAGGGGTTTGTGGTGCGCCTTCAGGGTGATTTGTTGATGAAGATCCTGGGAACAGAGGGTACCTTGCAGGAGGACTGTCAGCAGCAGGATCAGAAAACGAAAGCGAACGTAAGGGCGGGGAATCCTTTTACGGTAAGGAGCGCATCCGGATGATTCTTTCCGGCCGTCACCAAACAGTCGGGTAATCCTTATGCGGATGGCTGATCGCATCATTTACGATCCTTACCTGAAATAACATATCCGGTTCCGGAGGGTGTGATCCTGACATCGAGGGTTACGGAGAGGACCCTGAATACCGAGGTCAATGACTGATTATCAAAGGTCGCCGAAATCCTGCAATCGATCAGCGTGTCACCGGCAATCACGATGTTGCTCCGGTAAACGCTTTGAAGAACCTGAACAACATCTCCCAGGGGGGTATTGCTGAATACGATGTGCCTTGTTTTCCAGGCAAGATAGTTGATATTCCGATTCTCCGATTTCAGGATCCTATAGTCTTCCGTGGCAACTTCGGCCCGTTCGCCCGGTAACAGCACGGTCATCCTTTCGGGCCGGGGCTGATAAAAAACTTTTACGCATCCCTTTTCAAGGATGATCTCCTTACAATCGCCGGGAGTTCTCGTATTTACGAAAAAAGAGGTGCCAATGGCCCTGATCCTGACATTTTCGGCAGCTATCGTGAACGGTTTTGAAGGATCACGGGCAACTTCAAACCATGCTTCCCCCTTCAAAGTTACATTCCTGAGATATCCCTGAAATTCCGCCGGGTATGACAGCGATGATCCTGCGTTGAGGGTAACCCGGGTGCCATCGGATAAGGTAAGTTCCGTCATTTTTTCAGCAACGGCAACCAGAGTCCGGGATTCGGATGAACTATTCCGTAAAAAGAGAAATGCAGGCAACGCCAGAATCAGTAAACCGGCAGCGATGCTTACCGACCAGGCGATCCATGCCGGTCTTTTAACCTGTTCATTCTGCCTGAGGTGCACGACCTCCCGGTTCGCTTCGCGTACACGGGCCGGATCGATTTTCGAGGCTATCTGTTGCCATTCCTGATCCAGGTCGGGCACTGCATCCGGGATCGTGTCCTGAACTTTGTGCCAGAGTTTTGTGACGCGGGTAAATTCACGCGCGTGATCGGGATGGGATTCAACCCAACCCGTCAGAACCTGAATTTCACCGGGGGTTATTTCCCCTGATAAATATTTAACAATCAGGTCAGTATAATATTTTTCATCCGCGTCCATTGGGTTATGATATTAATGATACACCTGTTATGCTGTTTACCCTGATCCGGTATAAAATAATCTTCATCATAGTTCATCCGGCATTTATAATGATCCATAACAGGATCGTCAGAAATTCGGCGAGCCTGGAACGGAGGTGTTGAAGCGCTCTCGACATCTGGGTTTCGACGGTCTTAACCGAAATGTGCAATTTATCGGCAATCTCCTGATATTTCAGGTGATCGTGCCGGTTCAGCAGGAAGATCTCGCGGCACTTTTCGGGAAGGTCGCTGATGGCAGCGTCGATGTGTTGTTTCAGTTCGGCTTCCACGAGCCTGTCGCGGGTATAATCCATACAATCGGCAGGCGGATTTTCAAGCGAAAGCAGCCGGTCGCTGAATTTTTTATGATCCCGGAGATGGTTCAGACACCGGTTTCGAACTGTGGTTGAAAGATAGGCGGGGATATTTTTACCGGGGTCGATCGCAGATCTTTTTTCCCAAAGGGAGACAAAAGCATCCTGTACGATTTCACAAGCCGATTCAAAATCCTTCACATAAAGATGGGCAAACCGGCACAGCGAAACGAAATGTTCCCGGAACAGGGATTCCAGCATTTGTTCGTCAAATTCACGGTACACCTCCATAGGCATATTTCTTCCGGTAAGGGAAACGGGATTGAAATGGTTGCTAAAATACGAAATGATGCAATATCACCTGCGGGTTACGCGCGACAGGTCTTTGCTTCCGGCATCAGGAAACTTCGGTGTACAGAAACCGTTTGATTTTCTGGGTAGCCGTTTTCTGGAACGGGTCGGGCTGGCTGACCACCAATTGCAGTTGTGAAAATTTATTGACCCGGGCGTTGACATAAATAATCAGTTCCCGGCGGTACTCCTCGATCTTCTGTTCCGCGTAATTGGCCATTTCGGTTTTCAGGTAGATGTACCGCTGTTCGATCTCTTCGCGGTTGAAATGGACATACGCGACCAGTCTTCCTTTCTTCTCAACAACGAGCGATTCAAGGACATACCTGAAATTATTGATCACCGATTCGATATCTTCAGGATAGACATTTTCGCCATTTGAACGCACGATCACGCTCTTCACGCGCCCCTTGATGTAGAGGTACCCGTTCTCATCCAACACGCCAAGGTCGCCCGTCTTCAGCCATCCATCCGGATTCATGATCTCACGGGTCATTTCGGGTTCCTTGTAGTAACCCTTCATGATGTTGGGTCCTTTTACCCAGATTTCTCCCTCCCCGGTACCGGCATCGGAGCGCTCGATTTTAATCTGGACCTCTTTGCAGACCGGACCGGTGGATTGCAATTTCGGATTCCCGGGATTGAAACCCGCCAGCAATGGGGCGCATTCGGTCAATCCATACCCCACGGCGTAAGGAAAACCTCCTTCAATAAGAAAGCGTTCGACTGTTTTATTCAATTTGGCGCCTCCGACCCCGAAAAATCTTACCTGTCCGCCGAAAGTCTTTTTAAGTTTCCCGGCCGCAACACGATGGAGTACTTTACGAACGGGAGGCATTGCGTATAAAAGTTTTAGCGTCGCATTTTTGGTCAATGTAGGAAGGATCTTATTCCGGAATATTTTTTCGATGATCATCGGCACCGTCAGGATGGTGGTGGGCCTGACTTCCTGTAAGGCCGGGAGCAGGATGGACGGTACAGGCGGCCGACCCAGGAAATAGACCGAGGCTCCCCGGTACATCGGCAGGATCAGTCCCAGCGTATTTTCATAGGTATGCGAAAGCGGCAGGATCGACAGAAACCTGTCGGATTCGACAATATGTTGAATCTCAAATCCCTGAATAGCATTAAAACAAACATTGCGGTGGGTCAGCATGACACCTTTCGGATTGCCCGTCGTACCTGATGTATAAATGATGGCAGCCAGGTCGTCTTCATTCACGGCATAATTATGTACAGGTTCTGCTTCCGGGTAAAAGGCAACATGATCCTCCCTGCTTCTTAAAATATTAAATTCTTCCACGCCAATTACGGTTTGCAAAAACGGCGTGGAGAGTCCGTCAATCTTATGTTTTAATCCTTCTGAAACAAAAACCGTTTTCACCTCGGCGTGTTCCAGCAATTTGGCTATTTCGGTAGTCAGAAATTCGGGAAGCAGCGGAACAACCACGGCTCCCATGAAGGTAGTGGCAAAATAGGCGATCGCCCAGTCAGGCTGGTTCGTACTCAGGATGGCGACTTTATCGCCTTGTTGTGTACCTGTTTGTTCCAGAAGCGCCATCAATGCCCGGATACTTTTCCCGGTCTGCCGGTAGGTCATCGGTTTCGATCCGACCAGCGCCAGCGCGTCCCGGTCACCATGCCTTGACAATGTTTCCGCGAAAAAGTCCGGAAGGGTCAGTCTTTGATTTTGTTTCATCAGGTATCGGCCTTATTAAATGACCCCCGTCAAGCGTTTGAGGGGGCCGCTTCAAGGATTTTCCGGGTGCAAAGGTACGATAAATATCGAAACTGTTACATTCTTTCCTCCGGGAGGGAAAATCGGGCAGCCGGCTGCATTTGCACACCGGATAAATTCACCATCCCGCTATATTGTTATTTTGCCATTTCCCTGTCGTGCAATTTCATCATTTACGCACAATAATTTTAATTTCTCCGGGTGTTCGTGATTGCTTCGCAATTCGCTGCCATCCTTAGTTACACTTTTATCGATTTTTACGATAACATAAAACTGAAGGAATTTTCTCAATTTAAAATGTTTCCTCAAAAACCGTATTACCTTTGCATAGTTTCCGGATTAAGCAACGAACTTAATCCTGATGAAAATGAAAAAGCTCAAACAATTTATAACGATCCTTCTTTGTTCCCTCCCGGTGTTTGTGAAAGCCGAGGTTAAGGAGATTCCGTTTACCTTAGATGACCGGGACAGGATTATCAGAACGGAGAAAGAAATCTCTTCCCTGAGATCCGAGATGAATGCCCGCTTTGAGTCTGTTGATAAACGTTTCGATGCTGTTGACAAGCGTTTCGACCAGTTATTCAATTTTTTATGGGCCATTATCGGGATCTTCACCACCATGATGGTATCGGTACTGGGTTTCGCTTTCTGGGACAGAAAACTTTCGCTTGCACCTTTGAAGAAAGACAACATGAAACTTCTCGAAGTCCTGCGTGATTATTCCGATCACCAGCCAAAACTCCGCGAGATCCTTAAAAACGCCGGATTGTTGTAATAGCGCGTAATCCTGTCGAAGGGTATCGTATAATAAAGCGAGAATCATAAAATAATAGGTCAACCCGGGATTGCTTTATTTCCTCTTTTTAACTTTTAACTTTGACAATGGTATGATCATCCGTTTGTCAGGTCTCATCACTCCTGCTTGTTTTGATGACCGATAAATGGATGGTGACGGCAACGGAGATCGCGATTAAAAAGATTTTCAGCCACAGCCAGGGGACGATGACAATGGCCGAGAAAAGGGTTGAGCTCCAGGTGAAGGCGAGCGCCAGAATTTTGATCCGCAGCGGGATCCCCTTCCCTGCCTGGTAATTCCGCAGGTAATGACCAAAATATTTATTATCCATGATCCAGTGATAGAAACGGTCGGAGCTTCTGTAAAAACAGGCTGCAGCGCCCAATAAAAAGGGGGTGGTGGGAAGTAACGGCAGAAAAACACCCAGGAAGGCAAGAACGGTAAACAACCACCCGGCGCACAGGCAGATTACACGGATCAGAAACGAGCTATTTTTTCGATGCATAAGGAGGCGTTGTAATACGTCAATCATTAATTTTCATCCCGAAAGGTAAACGTCAGGCTGACCTGATCTAAACGAAACAGGGTTATCCTTTCGTTTACAAACATATGTCTTTTCAATAATATATCCAGCATATCAGTAAAGAAGTTTGCGATTTCGTAAGGAGTATGCGCAACTTTTGGCATCCGGGAAAAAATCTCTGCTTACGATTGAACAGGCTAAAAGTATTCCTGGAGCATAAAAAGCCGGAAATATTTTGTATATTTGCATTTCCTGAAAGATAACTTGAAGTATCAAGTGTAGAGAGCGATTCGTCGGGTTCAGGATTCCCATTAAAACCTTTTTTTGTCTAAGAGTGGTCTAAGACTTGTCTAAGTCTGGTCTAAGACTACGTCCTGTATGAAACGGTCTCTTTCCTTTGTCCTATACTGAAATACCTATACAGGTAAATATGGTTTAACTGATATAGTCATACGCAACTCTCATGTTGAACTGAAATGATTATACTGTTCCCTCCTGAAAAAAATATATTCGAAAAACTTTATTATGTTCAACATTACTTCCTACATTTGCTATAACTAAAATTTACAAGACCCACCTTCAGATAGCTATTATTCGCCTATTTACATTTTCGGCAGCGTACAGGAGCAACAGATCATTCGCCTTACACCCGCCGTCAAAATCCGATAGGAGAAAGGGAGTTGGGGTATAAGGGAGTTATGGCCAATGCAAAAATGATTATCTTTACTAAATGGAAAGTCAAAAATTAAAGGAACTTGATCGTGTTTTCAGACAACACGGCATTGAAGCTGAAGATACTTTTAAAGTAATTTCCGCATACTATTTGAATGTTCATAAACCGTCTGATGTAAGTTCTTTATTAGAACAGTTTTGGATTGAAGGCAATTCTATATTGGAAAGGATTACTAATGATAACATTGCAATACAAACACTTGAATATACTGTCGCTTTTGATTATTATGGTGAATGCTTGCCTATTATTTATCAATTCTTTTTAGGCAAAAGGTTTCGGGATTTGAGTGGTAAATTTTTTACGCCCAAAAATTTAGCCAAATTTATGGTTAAAATGTTACCAATAAAATCCAATGTTTCCATTATGGACCCAACTTGTGGAGGGGGAACTTTCCTCATTGAAGCATCTAAAAGATGGAATAATTGTAGTTGTAGATTGATAGGAAATGATGTTGATAGAATGCTAGTTGCTCTTAGTGAAACTTTGATTCTGATAAACAAAAATCCAAATCATAATGCAGTTTTCTTTAATGATAATATTTTTGATGTGCCTAAAGCCCAAAAACAGTTTTTCGAGACCATTGATTATATTATCGCAAATCCACCATTTTCCCTTCCTATTGAATCCTTCGAAGTTACAAGTAATTTATTTAAGCTTGGGTACCGTAATAGTGATGCACTTTTTATAGATTTATGTTGGAAATATTTAAAACCAAGTGGTCTTCTTGTTTGTTTACTGCCTCATTCAATAATAACAAATAAGGAATATGAGAAACTGCGATTAGAAATTGAAAAATTTTGGGAAATCGCTGCAATAATAGTTATGCCTGAAGGCGTGTTTAATACAACTTCAAATACTACAACAAGAGCTGATATTGTTTTTTTAAGAAAACAATCTGATTTAAAAAATGTATCGAGAATTGTATTTGCAAATATTTCAGATATCAAACACCTTAACTATGATACAAATTTGTTTATTGAGCATTATTCTGAATTGTCTAATATAATTTCTGATTTTGAAACGAATTACGTTAAGAATTAAAAGATGAAAAACGGAACTTCTTTTACAGCTGTTATTGACTATAATTACTTTATCAATGGGATTTGGGATCCATATTATTATAGGAATAATAAATCAAAAAACAGATTAGATAAATATGTTTCCTTCTCGAAAAATTTTAGTGCTAGATTTCCCTTAAGCAGTTTTAAATTCTTACCCATTGAATATAAAGATATTCCAAAAGGAAATTTTATAATATTTTCATTGAACCGTAATATCACAGATAGAGTTAACTCTAAATATTTTGCGGTTCCAGAAGATACTCTATTACTTGGTACAATGCGAGCTTATTTAGGTAATATCATTATTACACCAAAATCTGAATGGCTCAATCATCATAATCTTTGGTTTCCTATCAATTCTGAATTTTGTGAGATTATACCTAAAGATGAATTGAAATATTTTTGGCTTATCTATTTAAAATCTGATTCATTTTTACATAACCTCCCAACCGGTTCTGGAGGTACTCGTCCAAGAGCAAATCCTGATTTGTTATCACAGATTCCTGTTTCTGTTCCCGCTTATAATGAACGTAAATTAATTGATAATGAAATTAAGGTCTTTGCAGAGAAACTTTGGAAGGAACAAGTATTGTTAAATAATTATATCGAAAAATTGTTTTAATCATGTCTGATTTTCCAAATGAAGAACTGGATAGACTTCGTTCTGAGTTAAAACCCTTGATCGGTTTAAGAATAGATTGGTTATCATTACCAGATATAGCTTTGAAGGGATTTGAACCAAGTCAAATTGCTGTAATTGTTAATACTCTGCTAGATGCAATCTTGCCACAGATTGAATTGCTTGCTGCATGCGATGAAGATTTCGAACTTTTAAAAAATATTGGACTCAATAAAGCTCCTGGTATTTTAGGAGAGAGGGAGAGTTATCCAGATTATATCCATGTAAGCGGGAAACGAATTGAATTGAAAGGTCTCTATGTTGATAATCCTGCACTTGCACTTAAACGCCCTCCTACAAAAAGAGAGCATTCGGCGAGGTTAAAAGAAAATGTAACAATGGATGTTATTCAGCCTGAAAAGGATGTTCTTTTAATTGCAGCAGTTAGATTGGAAAAAATAGGAAATGCTTGTTCTCCAGTCATTGTAGATATTGGGGTTTTCCCAATGGTAGAATGTATCAAAGCAAGAGATGAAAGACTATATGCTTCTGGAGGTAAATGGTTTAATAATGTGCCGAAAGTAATAAGCAATAAAGGATTTGATAAACTAAGTAATGGCTTCCCATTAGTTGATAGTGACTACGAGAAAGATACTAATTTCGGTAAATTGCGAAGAATTCCATATGCTCCGCTTCAAGAGTATCTTAATAAATGGACAGAATAATGCACATGGCCATAACATGCCGCTAAATCGCAACAATGCTATTACTCCGTTGCTTAGCATAGATTCTTACTTTGCTGCGTTTAGCGCCTGACCGTTATGGGGCATTAAATGAAACGAAATAAAATAACAACATATGAATGATGAAATAAATCAAGACCTCGAATTTGAAAGCGAAGAAACAGAAGAAGTAGTTGAATCCTCAACTAATGAACTTTCTAAAATTGTTTCTTACAATATTGCAAATACGATTGAAGTCCTAAAGTTTAAAATTGATAATGGGGAAATTAATTTGCAGCCAGAATTTCAGAGAGATTTCGTCTGGGATATTAATAGGGCAAGTTTATTTATTGACTCCCTTCTTATTGGTCTACCAATTCCAAGTATATTTCTTGGTAAAAGCAAGGAAGATGAAACATATATGGTAATTGATGGTCAGCAAAGACTTAAATCAGCATATTATTTCTTACAGGGTAAGTTTAACACTAAAGGTAAAGAACCAAATTTTCAATCTAAAAAAATTAGACGATAGAGATTGGGATGGTAAAACTTATAATGAATTAGAAGAAAAACATCAAAGAAGGATTAGAAACGCTGTTCTTAATACAACAATAATTGAGGATATTGATACTAATCCTAGAGTTGTCCATGATATATTCCATAGACTAAATACTGGTGGAATGCCACTAAAAGACCAAGAAATTAGAAATTGTATTTATAGTGGTAACCTTAATAAAAAACTTTATTCTCTGAATGAAAATAAAAATTGGCGGGACCTATTAGGGCAAACATATCCTGATAGAAGGTTAAGAGATTTAGAGCTTATTCTTAGGTTTTATGCATTATTCGAAAACATCAAAACTTACAATCCATCAATGCGTGAATTTCTTAGTAATTATCAAAGGGATAATACTAAAATAACCCCTGATGAAAAACTCTTTAATTCTGTTGTTGAATTAATTCACTCAGAAATTGGCATTAATGCTTTTAAGGTGAAAAGGACAGTCAATAAATCTGTTTGTGACGCTGTAATGGTCAGTATAGCTCAAATTATTCAGAATGGTAAAGCTGTTAAAAATTTAAAGGATAATCATGAAAGATTAATTAAAGATGAGGGGTTTATAAAATACGTTACCTCCAGTACCTCGACTGAAACACATGTCAACGGAAGAATAACTCTTGCTAGAAATTACTTTTTAGGGCTTAGGTAATGGCATTTGAATCACCAGACATAGAAGTATTCAAGCAGAATCTTGATTCGACAATTTCTGCAATCCAAAAGCACAGGGCTAATAGTCATCCTGCAATTAAGATACAGTCATTATTAAATGTCACAATTTATGTAATGGCAACAAGATTTATTGAAGGTTCAGTAAAGCATATCGTTTTTAATTGTGGTAAAATGAAGGGATTTATACCAATGCTGAATGAGTTTGCAATATAATCCACAATTGGGTGTTGAAAAAATCCGGCCGATGATGAAGTTAGTGGCATATGTTGTCGTTTACTTT
>SACF01000201.1 GCA_009928665.1 Alphaproteobacteria bacterium | reverse complement strand
CTCACAGAACCGTACTTGATAGTCTCCCATCATACGGCTCTTCATAACAATCTTATGGTAACCAGCCATATTCCCAATGTACAAACATAGTCGGATACGATTTGCTTACCCGCTTTAACCATGCAAAGCATTTGCGCCAGCTACGGATCTTGTACTTGTTCCTTACCCATTTGGCTAACCGTTCGTTAATCCTGTCGAATAACGGGGTTAAGCCTGATTTACGGGCATGGCCATAATACCTGATCCAGCCCCTGACCTTCGGAGCTATAGTCGTTGCGACTTCTGTGATTGTCATCCTCACCCATCTTTGCATCTTTAAAAAATCTGCATTCATGCGCTTCAGATTCTTAACACTCACAGCCGGACGAAAGCCCCAAAACATCTGGCCATCGTCACGTTTACAGCGGCGAGGCTTGAACGTGAACCCCAGAAAGTCAAAACTTACCGGGATGTCTTTGGGTGCTTTGTAGAAACGTGCCGTCCGATAACAGTATACGATTCGCGTCTTTTCTTTATTTAACTCCAAATCATATAGCCAAAGCCGGACTCGTAACTTGTCCAGAATATACTCCGATTGTTCAATACTGCGTGCATGTATCACAATATCATCAGCATATCTTTCAAATACCATGATCGACTGCGTTTGTTGCATCCAGCTATCGAATACTTCATGCAAATAGAGGTTCGCCAGCAAGGGACTGATTACTCCCCCTTGTGGCGTCCCTTTCTGCCTATCCATATCCAGTTCTCCGTCCATACGGAGCACCGGCGCTTTCAACCATCTTTCACAATACAATAAGATGTGCTTCTTTGTTGTGTACTTGCGCAGCATCCTCATCATCTTTGAATGGCTAATGTTTTCAAAGAACCCTTTAATGTCTATGTCCACAACATACCACCGCTCCCAGCAGTTCTTTGCACAAGCGTCGATAGCCTGATGTGCGCTCTTACCGGGCCGGTATGCGTATGAACTTGGGTGAAAGTGCGGTTCCAGTTCTTGCTCCAGTTCCGCCCTGATCACCTCCTGGGCTACCCGATCGCACATCGTGGGTATCCCAAGCAAGCGTTCTTTTCCATTGGCCTTTGGTATGGATACTTCTCGCACTGCCGGAGGAAAATAACTCCCGCTGGCCATCCGGTTCCATACCGGGTACAGATATTTGCGTGGATTCTTCTCAATCATTTCGATCGTGATGTTGTCAACGCCAACACCCTTCCCGCCCTGCCTGATCCGCTTCCATGCAGCCCATACCTGGTCTTTGGTTATCCCTATTGATTTTGGTTCTTGATCGAAAATCATCCTGGTTCCCAGTTGTTTTACATTCTAAAACCTGTTATGTGAAGCCCTTCGCTCTTGCCATGTTTCCATGGCTGTCGTCACTACTACGACTTCATCCGTCACAACCTTGCTCATTTCTACTTTTGATCTCACGAGTTCTTCGTTTGATTCGTTTCGATTTACATAACAAGGTTGCTTCCCATGTTCCGTTGCAATGCCTGTAAACAGTTCCTGCCGTCTATATGCCGAACGACTGCCCAGTAGTATTTCAGGTGTCTCCCGGGCGTTTCCTTTGCCACTAAGATGCGCAGTTATAGTCGTTATCTACCTCAATTTCGACACTTTCTACACGGTTCATTTGCATTCA
>SACF01000200.1 GCA_009928665.1 Alphaproteobacteria bacterium | reverse complement strand
TATGCCCCCAACATACTTTACGGCGGCCTTGGCATCCATGGATTCGGCAGTTGGATTGTAGCCGGTCGTCTTTCCAGCGGCAATCATCTTGGTGTTGATACTAACAGTGTCATCTGTTGGATAATATATGGCCGCTATGATCCTGCCATACGAGTCTTCTCCCTTTATGGCCAACTTAACTACGGTCCCTGGTGGTATTTGATCATAAAGCCAGGTTTTGGCGGTTCTGCCGGCTGGGAAATTCATCTCAGATGAAGAGATGCCATGCAGTCGAACATTAAATGGTGTGGTCACACAAAGCTGTCCTGGAAGACATTGTTGGGTTACCTGTACCGTATCTCCATCAGTGACCTCCATCACGACAGCTATCATATCGTATCCGGTTGTTTCTGTAATCTGCCCCAGGTTGTCTATATAACTGTTTAGCGAGTTATTGATGACCTCGCTTCCTTTAGTTACGATATAGTTGTTTCCAACCGGGGTTAGGGTTATTTCTGATCCAATGGGTAAGTGCAATGTCAGCCATTCTTTAGCCTCCGAGTCTCTTGTTCGGGGAAATACCCCGTAAAGGATGATGGTTTTTGGTATTAGGTCACAAACCTGACCAGGAGCACAATCCATAAGCGCCTTGATCGTGGAACCATCAACAACCTCGGTTACCTTTCCGGTAATTTCGAGTTCTACCTCAGGTGGATTGTATTTGGTCCCAAGAGCCGAAAAAATCCAAACGATATCATCCGGGGCTACATCCTCGGTGTTATTCAGATCGGCAAGTATGGCATTTATCATTCCTTCAGAGCTTATTGTACCACCCGAAAAAAAATGGGTGGACAGGTAGCTTTTCCTGGATTCTGTAATTGACATTTAAGCCTCCCTATATAATGTGATCAATTCTTTCACATCGTCGGCGACAAAGGCCCAGTTTCCAGTGATTGCCGGGAAAGCCTCGGACTTCGCAGAGCTGGCCAGACTAGTATTGCTTCTGGCAATCGCATATGCGTACACGATATGATCAGGGGTGATGGCTTCTACTCCACCCATGGCCTCTGCGAATCTCACCGCTCTGGACTTTGTAGTGGTCGAAGTGTCCTGATACAATGTCACCGATTTCCGAGCGATGCTGCCGTTATACACCTGAACTGGCAAGGTATATGGTTTGTAGCCATCCTTTTTGATGGTTATCGTGTGGACTCCTGCTTCAACTCCTATTATTTCATCGGTTGAGCCAATCACTGCTCCATTTTCATATACCTCTGCATTTAATCCAGCGGCATCTATGAAAATACCAGTCTCGCCGGTTGACTTGGAATAAGTCGAGCCCCCGCTTTTATAACTACTGCTTCCGCCCCCGCCGCCACCCCCGGAGCTGGTCTTACTGGTAGACCCGGTTCCTTTCCACGTCTGAATATAATTTTCTTTATCAGCAAGGAACGCTGCAATATCCTTACTCCCACTATTGATAAACTCGGCGTATTTTCCAGTGTCGATAGTGAACTCGCTTCCATCAGACTCCGTTTTTTTCTGATCTATGTCGTATTGCCCAGTGGCCGGGTTAAACAATTTGCCAGATTGAATTATATTGGCCGTGTGGGGATACCCAGTATCATCAATCCAGGATAAAGTGTTCCCACTTGCGGTTGCCTTAAA
>SACF01000199.1 GCA_009928665.1 Alphaproteobacteria bacterium | reverse complement strand
GTTTTACCTCCGGCAACCCGGCATGAGCCGCTAATATTTTTTGGGTCATTGTCATAGCCATAAATTTCGTTCCTCCTATTTTGATATGAAGTGGCTGATTTTGTTTTGACGATTCAAGGCCGTTACCAATGCATTGATAGAGGCCATGACGATGTCGTGGTGAACCCCCACTCCCCAGTAAATCCAACCATTGGCATCAGCAATGGCCACGTAGGCCGCCGCTCGGGAATCGGAATCCTCTTCCATGGCATGCTCCGAATAGGTGACAAAACTGTAATTAAAGGTGTAGGGACTTTTCTTTAAAGCATTGCTTACCGCATCCAATCGCCCGTTTCCGGAAGCAGAAAGATGAAAATCCTCCCCGGCAATCCGAACATCGATGTCCACGCTCATGCTTTGATCTCCCTCAAACTCCTTGTTCTTTCGGAAGGTGGCCTCCTGAATGTCGATGGGGTCAAAAAAGTTCACATACTCTTCCTGGAAGGTTTTCCCCACCTCCTCCGGAGCCAATTCTCGATGGCCCTTATCGGAGATATCCTTCACTAAGTATCCCACTTCCGCCCGCATCTTTTCCGGCACTACATACCCGAAATTGTGCTGCAAAATATAGGCCACTCCTCCTTTGCCACTTTGGCTATTGATTCGAATCACGTCCGCTTCGTATTCTCTTCCCACATCGTGAGGATCGATGGGTAGGTAGGGAACCATCCACTGCTTCATATCCTTATCGCTGCGCCACTTCATTCCTTTGGCGATGGCATCCTGGTGAGAACCGGAGAAGGCAGCAAACACCAGCTTTCCTCCATAGGGCTGTCTGGGGTGTACTGGAATACCGGTATATTTTTCGTAGGTTTCCACCACCTGGGGCATATCGGAAAAGTTCAACCCCGGATCTACACCATGGGAAAACAAGTTCATGGCCAAGGTGACAATGTCCACATTCCCCGTTCTCTCCCCATTCCCAAATAGGGTCCCCTCGATTCGGTCCGCACCTGCCAGAATTCCCAATTCCGAATCGGCAACAGCCGTCCCCCGGTCATTATGGGGGTGAAGAGAAACAATCAGGTTTTCCCGATCTCTCAGGTTGGCGCACATATATTCGATTTGTCCGGCATATACATGAGGCATGGACATAGCCACCGTAGCCGGTAGGTTAATAATCACCTTTCGATCCGCCGTAGGCTGCCATACGCCGATGACTTCATTGCAGATTTCCAACGCAAATTCCATCTCGGTGCCGGTAAAGCTTTCCGGAGAGTATTGAAATTGGAACTCGGTTTCCGGCATGGTTTGGGCATAATGGTGAAACAGTTGGGCCCCGTGAACGGCGATATCAATGATTTCCTTTTTCTCCATTCGGAACACCTGCTGCCTTTGCGCATAGGAAGTAGAGTTATACAGGTGGACGATGGCTTTTTTAGCACCTTTCAGTGCCCGGAATGTCTCCTCAATGATATGATCCCTGGATTGGGTCAATACCTGGATGGTTACATCCTCCGGGATTCGGTTTTCCTCTATGAGCGTCCTCAAAAATTCATATTCTGTTTCTGAAGCCGCCGGAAAACCTACCTCAATTTCCTTGAAGCCAACTTCCACCAAGAACTGAAAATACTCCAGTTTCTCCGTCAAGCTCATGGGCACTATCAATGCCTG
>SACF01000198.1 GCA_009928665.1 Alphaproteobacteria bacterium | reverse complement strand
GCATAACTTGATGGGAAGCAATGTAACCAAGGTTATGGTGGTGGGTGCCGGAGATGCGGGGGCTTCCATGATTCGGGAAATCAAGCAGCACCCGGAATATGGGAAAAAAGTAGTGGCAGCCATCGATGACAATCCCTCCAAGGTGGGCAGTCGAATTAATGGAGTGAAGGTGGTAGGGGATACTTCGAAAATTCGGGTGGTGGCCCGGAAATATGGCATTCAGGAAATCATTGTGGCCATTCCCTCTGCCAACCGAAAAGTGATTCAAGCCATTGTCAATGAATGCAATAAGACCCGGGCTAAGATCAAGATTCTCCCCAGTCTTATCGACTTAATTAATGAAAATGTGAGCATTTCCAAACTTCGGGATGTGGACATCGAAGACCTCTTAGGCAGAGAGCCGGTGAAGGTAAACTTGCGGGAAATCTCTGGATATCTGGAAGGACAAATTGTGTTGGTAACCGGGGGTGGGGGATCCATCGGGAGCGAGCTCTGTCGCCAAATCGCAGGATTTAAACCCCGGAAGCTCATCGCACTGGATATCTATGAGAATACCGTGTTTGAGTTAGCCAACGAGATGAGTCAGGCATTTCCCGCTTTGGAATTCGAGACGGTGATTGCCAGCGTGCGGGATAAGCAACGGCTCCGACAGGTTTTTGAAAAGTATCGACCCCATGTGGTGTTTCATGCCGCTGCCCACAAGCATGTACCCCTCATGGAGCTGAATCCCAAAGAAGCTTTGGTAAATAATATTTTGGGCAGCAAGAATATGATGGAGCTGTCGGAGGAATACTTAGTGACAAAATTCGTCATGATTTCCACCGACAAGGCGGTGAACCCCACCAACGTAATGGGCGCCACCAAACGAATGGCGGAAATGATTCTACAGGAGAAGAGCCGGGGAAGCTCCAAAACTAGTTTTTCTGCCGTGCGGTTTGGCAATGTGCTGGGATCCAACGGTTCCGTCATACCCATATTTCGAAAACAGATTGAAAATGGGGGACCGGTGACGGTGACCCATCCGGATATTACCCGATACTTTATGACCATTCCCGAAGCCGTGCAATTGGTCATTCAAACCGGGGCCATGGCTCACGGGGGAGAAATCTTTGTGCTGGATATGGGAGAGCCGGTTCGGATTATGGACCTGGCGGAAAATGTAATTCGTCTTTCCGGCTATGTGCCGGAGGTGGACATCGATATCGTAGTGACGGGACTTCGACCGGGAGAGAAACTCTATGAGGAGCTGCTATTGGCGGAGGAGGGTATTGAGAAGACAGCCCACGATAAAATATATGTGGGGCATCCCTTGGAGGCCAAGACGGAGCTGAAGGAGATGCTGAAGAAGGATCAGGCCTTGGAAGAAGCTTTAAAGGAATTGCTATGCGGCCCCGAGGAGGATATCCGTAGCTGGCTCCAAGAGATGGTTCCCAATTACGTGCCCAACGGAAATGGGTTTTACTAGAGAGGAATAGAATGGATATATCAATTGACGTGAGTCAAGGAGGCATCCTTAGGGAAGTCTTGGAGGAAAAGAGAGGGGAAGGAGAACAGGCCCTGTCCCGGTTATGGAGCGGTGAGCTGCCATACACCGGATGGGTTTCTCTTCCTTTGGAAATACAGAAGAAGGACTCTTTCTTTATGGAAGAGGTGGA
>SACF01000197.1 GCA_009928665.1 Alphaproteobacteria bacterium | reverse complement strand
TGTGAAGGACCTCTTACATACAACGGCCCGTTGGGGACAGGAGGCCATTGCCATTACCGACCACGGTGTGGTGCAGGCCTTTCCCGAAGCTTATCAAGCGTTAAATGATAAGCGGGGGCCATTAAACCTTAAGGTCATCTATGGCATGGAGGGATACTTGTACGACGATGAAAGTGCTAACGGGAAAGAGGGCATATCCCGGGACAACACCTATCATGTGGTATTGTTGGCCAAGACACAGGAGGGGTTGCGCAACCTCTACGAGCTGGTCTCTTTATCCCATTTACACTATCTTTATCATCGTCGCCCCAGGATTCCAAAGTCTCATCTTCGAAAAAAGCGGAACGGATTGTTGGTGGGCTCCGCTTGTGAAGCGGGAGAGATATTCTCCGCACTCAGGAAAAATTTACCCTGGGAAGAGTTGCAGGAAAAAGCATCATTTTACGACTATTTGGAGATTATGCCCATCGTTAACAACCAATTCCTGGTAGACCGGGGTGAGGTGAAAAATCATGAGGGTTTGCGGGAATTCAATCGCCGCATTGTATCTCTGGGGGAAGAAGCGGGAATACCGGTGGTAGCTACTTCCGATGCCCATTATAAGGATCCGGAGGATGCCATTTATCGAACCATTATTCAGGCGGGACAAGGCTATAAAGATGCGGAAAGCAACAAGGGACTTTATCTACGAACAACCGAGGAGATGTTGGAGGAATTTTCCTACCTGGGGGCGGAAAAAGCCTATCAAGTAGTGGTTGCCAATACGCGAAAAATTGCAGAAATGATTGAGGTAATACGTCCCATTCCAGAGGGGAAGTATCCTCCAAAAATAGAAAATGCAGATGAAATTCTTCGAGAGGCTTGTACCAAGAAAGCCATCTCTATTTACGGAGACCCATTACCTGAAAGAATTTTAGCTCGATTGGAAAAAGAGTTGGATTCCATTATTGGAAATGGATATGCGGTAATGTATGTATCTGCTAAAATGCTGGTAGAAAAATCCTTGGCAGACGGGTATTTGGTGGGTTCCAGAGGTTCTGTGGGGTCTTCCTTCGCAGCCACCATGGCAGGGATTACCGAGGTGAACCCGCTCCCTCCCCATTATGTGTGTCCAAAGTGCAAGGAATTGGAGTGGGGGGACAATGAGAAATATGATTGCGGTGTGGATATGCCGGAAAAACAATGCCCCGTTTGTGGAACTACCATGGATCGTTTGGGGTTCTCCATTCCTTTTGAAACCTTTCTGGGGTTTGAAGGAGATAAGGAACCGGACATTGATTTAAACTTTGCGGGAGAATACCAAAGCATTGCCCACCGCTATGTGGAGGAAATATTCGGGAAGGGCAATGTATTCAAGGCCGGTACCATCGGAACCATTCAGGATCGAACCGCCTATGGATATGTGAAGAAGTATCACGAAGAAAGGGGAAGTTCGGTCAACAAATGGGAGGTGGAGCGGCTGACCCAAGGCTGCACCCAGATACGACGAACTACCGGACAGCATCCTGGGGGCATTATCATTGTACCGAGAGGTCATGATATTCACGAATTCTGCCCGGTACAACACCCGGCCAATGATGGAAATACGGATATTGTAACCACCCATTTCGACTACCATTCCATTGATCACAACCTCTTGAAGCTTGATTTATTGGG
>SACF01000196.1 GCA_009928665.1 Alphaproteobacteria bacterium | reverse complement strand
GCGGATGATGAATTTGGTTCTGGAAATGGTCTTGCCTCGGGTACCACCTTTATCCAGAACAAAGAACAGGATTCCGGCCCCAATCATGGCAAAACCCGCCAGGGTGAAGACCATTTGATAGGAAACGTCGAAAAGGCGATACAGCAGATATAGTACAGCCGCCGAAACGATAATGGACAGGCTGCCCAGACTTTGCACTTGTCCCAGCCGTTGCCCGTAATTGCCGCCGGTGGCAAAAGTCATGGCAATGGTATTGGTCAGTGGCATATATAGATGTTGTCCGGTGGAGTAGATTACCAGGGTAACCAATACCAGAGAAAACTGGTTGGGCACCATTCCGAAGAATAATAGCCCAATGCCTCCCACCAAATTGGCTACGGCAGCGATGCGGATGTCACCCAGGGAATTCATTATACCAATGAGTACCACGCTAAAAAGCCCGGGCAATTCCCGGGGGGTTTCCAGCATGGAACGTTGCATGACGGTGAAATCCAAATCTTCATAGAGACGATTATTGAGAGAGGTGGATTCTACCGCTCCGACGATGCCCATAAGAATGCTGATGATGAGAAAGACCAAAAAGTCTTTGGGAATCTCCCGATTCCCGATGGTGACCGTTCCTTCCAGATTACTCATAGATGTGATTATAGCACCGGGAAGTGGTTTTGGAAAGCGGCAAATGTCCCTTCGGCTGTACTTTTTGAAGGGGTTTTTGTATAATATAGAAGCTTTATCCAAAGTTCGATTGTTAAATCAAATTAACCAACATGGAGAGACCCATAACAAAATGAAAAAAGTAGGCATTGCGACGATTCGCATTATACTGGTGCTTTTGGCCATCCTGGTGGGATTGATGACCACGCTGCATACCATCGAGCCCATGAAAAGCCGAATGGCGGAAGACACGAGATTTTATGTTCGTGATATTAACATCAATGGAAACAAGGTTGTGAATACTCATCTCACCAACCCGTTTTTCCTGTATTTGGATTCCGCCTATTTGCCGGTTACCAAGGCGTTGGGGCAGATTATGGGATTTTCTTACTTATACCATGAAGAGAACCATGCCATTCTCCTAGCCAAGATAGACCCCACACAACCTCAGTTGGCGGAGCAGGTGGTGAAGAATGAAGGAGACAATCCGGTGGTGGAAATCCGCTACGATGTGAAGGTGTATGTAACTTCGGAGATCGCGGAAGAAGAGGGGCGGGTATTGGTAAATGGTCATCCGGAAGGAAGAGCCGCTGATTTTGAAGAAGAGGGGTTAAAGCAATTGGATCTATCCGGTTATCCCATTCTGCAAGGAGAAGACGGCGTGTTCTATTTGCCCGTAAGAGCTTTGGCCCAGCAGCCGGATTTCGGATGGGATTTGTTCGCGGACCCCTATTATGGTCTTTGTATCAGTACATACCCGGATGTGACAGCGGAGTCTCTTTGGAGCGAAAAAGAGTCCCTGTATAACAAAGGGTTGGCGGAATATATTCGGTCTCGGAACCCCAATATAAGGCCGTCGGTATCCCAGGAGTATGTGTTCTACTTTTTAAATGCCGCTCGGGAAAGCGGTGTGGAAGTGGAATGGATTATGGCCATATCCCAGTGTGAATCCCGGTTTCGTAAAGATGTGGTCAGCAAGGCCGGTGCGGTGGGCATGATGCAAAT
>SACF01000195.1 GCA_009928665.1 Alphaproteobacteria bacterium | reverse complement strand
AACCCCCAGAATTATGAGAATCAAAAGAATGATCATCCCTTTATCATAAATCCGGTAATACCAATCGGTGCGTTTCAGGTGAAACACCTCTGTTAAAATAGAAAATCCGTCCAATGGAGGTACCGGCAGGAGATTGAACACCATTAGGATAAGATTGATCTGCACCACATATAGCAGTACTTCCACCACCACTTGCCCCAATGATGAAACCGTAAATCCCACAGCCAGAACATGAAGCAACTTCACAGCACCCATAAACAGAACGGCAAGAATGAAGTTGGTAGTAACCCCCGACAAGGCGACGATTAATTCGTCCCGTCGGGGTTTTTTAAAGTTGTTCGGATTGATCTGTACCGGTATCCCCCAACCAAATCCTACAAAAATCAAGGCGATAATCCCCACAGGGTCCATATGAGACATGGGACTTACCGTCACTCTACCCTGGAACTTCGGTGTCATATCCCCCAACTTGTAGGCCGAGTAGGCATGGGCAAATTCGTGAAAGGATAGACCGATCACGATTCCCGGTAAGATCATCAACGTATGAATGAGCCATGCTTGCGGGCTGGAAAAACGGCCTCCGGTAATGGCCATAAAGGCCATGATAACGAGAAAAAGAAGAACTGTTGGATCTAAAAATCGTTTCATTTATCGATTCTCCCATTCGCTGAGTGGAAACTTATCACAAAGCTCCTTGACAATACTTCGAGCCTCCTCTGACTTTTCCCCCTTTGTATCTAACACAAGGTGGATGGCTTCAGCCACCTTCCGAATCTCTTCTTCCTGAAACCCACGGGTGGTCAGGGCAGGTGTGCCCAGTCGAATGCCGCTGGTAACAAATGGACTTTGGGGATCATTGGGAACCGCATTCTTGTTGGTGGTGATGTTGGCTTCATCCAACATAATTTCCGCTTCTTTTCCTGTCAGGCCTTTCTTCACCAGATTTAGCAACAAAAGATGATTGTCGGTTCCACCGGATACCAAATCGAATGCATGTTTCCCCAATTCTTCTCCCAATACTCTGGCATTGTTCACCACTTGCTGTTGATACACTTTAAAACCAGGCTCTTGGGCTTGCTTGAGGCATACGGCTTTTCCTGCGATGATATGCATTAAAGGGCCTCCCTGAACTCCAGGGAATATCGACTTATTAATGGCCGCACCAAATTCTTCCTTAGCTAGAATAATGCCACCTCTAGGCCCTCTCAGTGTCTTATGGGTGGTGGTAGTTACCACATGGGCATGTTCTACCGGATTGGGATGCACACCTCCTGCAACCAGACCTGCAATGTGGGCCATGTCTACCATGAGCAAAGCCCCCACTTCATCTGCGATTTCCCGAAACACATCCGATCGCAAAACTCTGGGATACGCCGAAGCCCCTGCCACAATCATTTTGGGACGATGTTTTTTTGCCAGCTCTCGAACCTGATCAAAATCGATGGTTTCCGTATCCGGATGTAATCCATACGGAATGAAGTTGAAATATTTCCCGGAAATATTGGCCGGACTTCCATGGGTCAGATGACCTCCATTGGATAAATCCATACCCAACACCGTATCTCCCAAATTTAACAATGCAAAATATACTCCAATATTTGCGGATACCCCACTATGAGGCTGTACATTGGCAAATTCCGCGCCAAACAATTCCTTGGC
>SACF01000194.1 GCA_009928665.1 Alphaproteobacteria bacterium | reverse complement strand
CCAATGTGTTCCGGTGTTTCTTTCCGAAAAAGAAATTGATGGGTACTATTATGGTTTTTCCAACGGAACCATTTGGCCCTTGTTCCACTACTTTACTTCCATCACGGAGTACGATGAAGCAACTTGGCAAGATTATCGAAATGTGAATCATCGTTTTTATGAGGCGGCACAACCTTTCATGGTGGAGGATGCCTTGGTTTGGATCCACGATTACCAGCTGATGCTGCTTCCCAATCTGATCAAGGAGAACTATCCGGAAGCCAAGGTGGGCTTCTTTCTGCATATTCCTTTTCCGTCTTTCGAAATATTTCGCCTGCTTATTTGGCGTGAGGAAATATTAACCGGACTTCTGGGCGCGGACTTACTTGGTTTTCACACCCATGACTATGTCCGCCATTTTTTAAATAGCACCCGACGAATTTTGGGCTCGGAGGATCATTTTAACGTGATTGAATACGAGGGCCGAAGGATCTTCGTGGAAGCATTTCCTATGGGCATTGACTATCAACGATTTGACCAACATCCGGGGAATCCGTCCTTATGTCAGGAACTGACCGAACTAGAGGAAGAAGGGGATATGCAGCTCATTTTGTCTGTGGATCGTTTGGACTACACGAAGGGAATCCCGGAACGTATTTTTGCCTTTAAGGAATTTCTGGAAAACAACCCGGAATATCGGGGAAGGGTACGATTTATTCTAATCGTGGCGCCTTCCCGGGAGATACTGGATACTTACGATGATTTGCTTCGGCAAATAAAAGAAGTGGTGAGTGAAACCAACGGAGAATTTGGAACCTTGCATTGGATGCCCATTTGGTTTTTCTTTCGATCTTTCTCTCAAGAAGAGTTGATCAACTATTATCGCCATGCGGACGTGCTTCTGGTTACACCTTTGAGAGATGGTATGAATCTGGTAGCCAAGGAGTACCTGGCCGCCAGAACGGATTCAAAAGGTATGATAGTGCTCAGTGAAACAGCAGGAGCTGCCAGCCAACTGGTAGAAGCGGTTATCGTAAATCCCAATCATCGCAAGGGAATTGCCCGGGGAATCAAGCAAGCATTGGAAATGCCGGAAGAGGAAAAAACATCCCGTGTTCGGACCATGCGAAAACGAATTAAGAATTACAATGTACACTTTTGGGCGGACGAGTTTGTGCATGCACTACATCGAAGAGCAGCGGAAAATGCCAGCCGCGCTCCGGAGATTCGCTTGGAAAAACATATGGAGTCCATCGAAAGAGATTACAAAAAAGCAGAGAAAAGATGTTTATTTTTGGACTATGACGGTACGCTGACCGGCTTTAAGCCGCTTCCGGAACAAGCCAAGCCGGATCCGGAGCTGTTACGAACATTAGAGCGGTTGGGGAACGATTCGAAGAATACCTTGGTATTAACATCCGGCAGAGATCGAAATACGTTGGAGGAATGGTTCGGATTTCTACCGGCGATTCACTTGGTAGCTTCTCACGGTCTTTGGTATCGGGAGCCTGTTAATAAGGAGTGGAAAAAAACCACGGTGGTGTCGAATCGTTGGAAAAAATCCATTTTACCCATTATGGAGCTATATGCGGACTACATGCCCGGGGCCTTCATAGAAGATAAGGAATATTCGCTGGTATTACATTATAGACAATGTGATCCGGATATGGTAACCCTTAAA
>SACF01000193.1 GCA_009928665.1 Alphaproteobacteria bacterium | reverse complement strand
TGGGAAGGAAACGAAGGCTTCTCCATCATCTCATCCCATCCATCATAGATTTCCCGAGTAGATACTTCCACCTCCGGAGTCACCAATACCACCCAGCAATCCAAACCATCCAATGGACGAAGTTGGGTGCCGGTACCGGTGGCATGGGCACAGTGACAGGGCCTTTCATCTTCGGGGAAATTTTCATGCAAAAAGGAATTTCCTGCAATCTGCCCTAGCAATGAAAAAGGTACATCGGACCCCAATAACTGGGCCAACTTCAGTAACTCATCCAAATTATGCTCACCTTCCAACAAATGATCCAATGCCAACATGACCGCAGCTCCGTTACCACTTCCTCCCGCCAATCCGGACGATAGGGGAATCCGTTTTTCCAAATGAATATCCATTCCCTTCGAGTATCCCATGATTTCCTTCATGTGCTGCGCCGCACCATATGCCAAGTTCCTGGAATCCACCGGAAGACGGGAGTGATTGGTAGTAATCCGTATATCCTTCGAATCCTTCCGCAGTGTCACCTGCACTGAATCATGAAGTTCCACTTGCTGCATCACCATATCCACCCGGTGATATCCGTTGGGAAGAAGGCCCAATACATCTAACACCAGATTGATTTTCCCATAAGATTTTATAACCACAGATTTTCCTGCCAATGACGACTCCTTCCCATTCCACGTGTCTCCAAGGGGAAAACGGAGAAGAACCATTTCCGGCTCTCCTCCGTTCCTGTTTACAAGCTATTTCTTTTTATTGGCCTTGGTCTTGCCTTTTTTCGGGTTTGTGGTCCCGGTTTTTTTTCGTTGTTCTTCCTTACGAGCCTCTGCTTCCGCTCTGGCTTTCGTGCCGGATTTGTAGGTGCTGCCCCCAGCACGAACGGGTCTGGGGCCCTTCACCCTTTTCCGGTTTCCGCTTTCGTAGGCTTTCTCCTTGGCTGCTTTTTCCTCCAGGATTCGAGCCATTTCTTTTTCCTTTTGTGCCTTAGCCTTAGCATCTGCCATGGCTGCCTTTTCTTTGGCCTTTCGATCCTTGGCCACCACTTCCTCTACGGATTTGCCTTTTTCTTTGGCTACCTTGTAGGGGTTCACTTTATCCTCTTCCTTCTTGCCCTTCGCCCCTTTTTCATCTTTGCTCTTCATGGCTTTGGTGGAAAGGAACAGAACGGCTACCATCATGGCACCCATCAATACCATGTTAACGGTCATATCTTTGGAAGTATCTCGAGTGGAGAAATGCAGGCTGATAGGCTCCTCTAACAGTTCTCCGGATACAGACTGAAATGTTTCATCCACCACCAATTGATACTCCGTATTTTCCTTTAGATCCCCCTGGGCAGCAACCAATGCCAGCCCCACTTCCTTTTGACTATATGCAATGGTAAAATCCACCTTATTATTTTCAGAATCGGTGAATGTAATCGCATCCATATTTCCCTCTACCGACACATCCTGGTTGAAGTATAGTTTAACGGCAAAGTTAATGGCCTGATAGTCGGACCCTCCGTCTTCCGGGAAACTATGGTCCAACACCAAGGCCCCAAAAGCCATGGATGTGGTGGCCATCAACACCATAAGAATTAACAGTACGAGAATACCTATTCTCTTCATAACAACTTGTCCTCCGATTTTTTATTTCTTACGTCTTTAAAAAATTCCTTCAGTAATC
>SACF01000041.1 GCA_009928665.1 Alphaproteobacteria bacterium | reverse complement strand
ATTCCAAAGTCTTTAAAGCGATCAAATATTCCAGAATCCCTGTAATACTTCTCAGGGTCAACCCTGGGTTTACCTGGTTCAGTTTGGTTATCCTGGTCAATCTCTGGCCGGTTGCCCTTTTGCTTTTTCACTTTACAACCTTTAACTGTGTATGTAATAAGTGAGGAGGCCACACTCCCAGTCTGTCATTTAAAATATCAATAAGACGGGCTTGAGCTTCTACCACCTTTTCCATGTGATCTATTGCCTCTTCTTTTTCCTTAACAGATTTCTCCAAATCTATTATTGTTGCATTCAAAAATTCAATATGTGTCTCTAATCTCTTTACTTTTGCCATATTCAATGATTCTTTTTATAATTCTATTTCTGGTAACCGGTTGACTGCCTGTTTTTTCTTTTCATCCAATACTCTGAGATATACATTTACCATATCCAGGCCACTATGTCCTAATGCACCGGCTACGGTTTTAACATCAGCATTCCCCCCGTCTTTATCCAATAGGTTTACTGCAAATGAATGTCTGGCACAATGCCAGGTAATATGTTTTTTAATCTCTGCATTTTTAACCCAGGTTTTCAAATCTTTAAGGCAGGCCGTTTGACTTGGAAGGTTAAAGATTTTTTCATCAGGATTTCCCGGCGCTCCAATCATGGCCAGGGCAGATTTATTGAGAGAAATTGAAAACTCTGCCGTTTTGCTCTTTCCTTTGGTCTTTGCCTGAGTGAATTTAAGACTATCACCTGAAATATTACTCCAGGTAATTTCCTTTACATCACAAAATCTCAATCCCGTGTTAAGGCTAAATAAAAAGGCTCTTTTAACCTGATCATTCCCACATGGTTTTTTTGCAAGGGTTTGAATCTCCTCAAAATTTAGGATATCTTTTTTAAGGCTATTTGATTTAACAATTATAATCCCATCAGAATAGTTTTCAGGTATCAGTTTATCTTTATATGCCTGCCTGACAACTCCTTTAAATTTTTTAAAATAATTATAGGGAGTTTCACCATTTAGTTTTGATTCCAAAAAGTATTTAAAATCCTTGCATATTTGCTCAGATAGATTTTTTGCAGATAACATTTTAATTTTCTCCTCTGCCAAAAAAAGCCTGAAATAACTCAATGCACCTTTAACCAGCCTCACATCCTTGTTTTTGTAATTCTCATGGAACTTTTCAAAATAGGCCAAAAAATCAGTGTTTTTCCTGAATTGTGGTATCAATCCATGATCATTGGCTTGTAAATCCAATTCTCTTTTTGCCCGGATGTTTTTTGCAAGCTCCCTGATCTTTTCATTCTGATCTTTATCAATCGGGTTTGTGGATTTAACAGTGTAGAGCTTCAAAAATTCATAATACCGCTTTTCACCTTGCCATATATCCAGATAGAAACTTTTTCTGCCTCCAGATAGTTTTTTTTGCCTGAGATAAACTGCCATATTATTGCCTGTTTTATTCCTTTAATTTCCTTTGTTTTCACAAAGATAATGCATTTTTGTTACCGGTAACAAACGGGTAACAAAAAGTAACAAAACAAGGTATAAACAAGGGAAAACAAACTACCTGATAAACAGGTTAAAAGATTGATTTATATTGCCTTTATGTAGCCTTTATTATACTATTGTGTAGATATCGGGGCTACTTTTTATAACACAAACGGCTGATAGTCAATAGATTATCAGCCGTTTTTTATTTTTGGTACAACAATGGTGCAACATTTCAATAACAATAAGCCGCTTTTTTGATTTTTGCAAAGACAACCAAGCTTTAATATCAATTTTACACGTTTCTCATTTTCTTCCCCCGAATTCCGGATATCAGCCGGATTCCTGCTTTTGAATTACCTTTGACGCCCTAATTGATTCACCATGAAAAAAAGGAAATGGCTTGTCCTGATGGGATTGGTATTGCTGACTTTCAGCAACACACGGTTGATGGGAGCTACCGTCACACTGGCTCTGGTTCCTGATTCTGCTGTTCAGGCAAAGGATTCGGCCGACATCCGGGTCCAAAGGAAAAAACCTGTTCTCATGGAACCATGGCACTGGAATGTGATCAGGTTCAATCCAACGCCCATGTTGCTTTTTTCCGAGGTCCGGAATATCACCCTGAGTTATGAACGGCTGATCACCCGGAATCAATCCGTGGGGATCCAGGTTGGCTATCTCCTGTTACCCAGGTTGAAGTTTCTGGATAAACTGAATCAAATTGTCGTCTTTTCTCCCAAAGAAAAATACGGGGTCAACCTTGCACTCGATTACCGGTATTATCTTTCCCCAAGAAATAATCGCCCGGCACCGGATGGACTTTATGCCGGCGCATTCGTGTCCTACTATGGCTTTAAATTCGAAAATCACCTGGATCTGAATAAAACAGCGCTTCTGAATGACGGTACTATTTTCGGGAAGCTGAATGTGGTAAACCTGGGCTTAAACCTGGGGTACCAGTTCATTTTCTGGAAACGTTTCTCGGTCGATTTGCTGCTGCTGGGTCCTGCTTACAGTTTTTATTCCGGACAACTTGGCATTTCAGGTGGACTGGATCCTGAGCTGGTTGAACAGATTGACAAAGACCTGGTTGAAGCCGTGGAAGAACAGTTTCCATTGCTTGGCGCCTTGTTGGGTGGTGAGAATCTGCAGTTTATCGGGTACAAATCAACATGGAAGTTCGGATTCCGTTATAGCGTTCAGCTGGGAATTCATTTTTAACACCATCCTTATTTTCGATATTTGACGCTATACCCCAAACAATAATGATTATAACGATTATGATTACCGCTGCCTACTCCGTTGACTTCACAGAAAAGAAACCTGCAGGAAACTATTTTAACGCAGTCCTGCAAAGCCGGAATCCAATGTAACCGTACCTGTAATCCGGATTTGCACACTCCCGGTCGGTATTACGCAGGCCTGCTGAATCATAGAACCAGCAGCCCCCCCTCATGACCTTGAAAGTACCCTCTGCAGGACCGGTTGGATTTTCTTTCCCCGAAACACCATACCAGCCCGGAGCGTACCAGTCAGAGCACCATTCGAAGACGTTTCCGGTCATGTCGTAAATCCCAAGTTCATTGGGCGCTTTCTGCCCTACCGGATGCGTACGCAGGTCGGAACGGCCCACTTTCCATGCAACGGCAATATCATTGTTACTCCCGCTGTATTTGAACTTCTTCGAACTTACGCCACCTCTGGCGGCATATTCCCATTCAGCCTCGGTTGGAAGCCTGTAATTCAGATTTGTCAATTCATTCAGTCTGCTGATGAAATCCTGCACATTGTACCATGACACCCTTTCAACCGGGCAATCATCGCAGCCCTGAAAATAACATTTGTTGGTATCCCCGCGCATCACCATATACCATTGCGCCTGGGTAACTTCAAACCGGCCGATATAATAATCATCCAACAGAACTTCATGAACCGGTTGTTCATCACGGGCCCATTGTGTGCAACCCATCCTGAACGTTCCTCCCTTGACAAATACCATGTCGACCTCGGGAACCTGCGCTGAATGAATGAACGGCATCAGGAAAAATGCAAGGAATAACAATTTGCAGGCCGGTTTCATTTTTTGGCGGAGCGAATCGTTTCATTAACCGATCTGAGATCATCCATCCTGAAGGTCACCAGGAGCCAGATCGCCACGGTGAAATACATCACAGGGCTGACCGATTTATAGAGGATATTGCTCGTGATCCGCAGCAATTTCAAATGAAATGAATTAAAGGTCATGAGGCCCAGATCGGCCCCTCCCTGGTCGCACAGGGTCAGGAGAATGATCCATTGCTTGAAGAGGATCAGGGCATAGAGCAGGATCAGTCCGACCAACAGGGCGACCAGCTTTCTTTTCCGGGGTACGGGCGAGGCAATGATCAGTGATATCAGCAGGATCGTCGGGACATAGCCGTAATACCGCGGATTGATTTCGCATGAGCCGCCATACAGGGCGCCGTCGGCACGGGCTTTTTTGGTGTTCAGGATGACGATCCGGGTGGTATAGACTCCCTCTTGCTTTTCAAATTTCACGAGGCCGCCATCGCCGAACTTTTCAAAAAAGGTAGTGGCCATCGAGCGGTAAAAAGCTCCGTACATTTCGTTGTAAAATGGCAGCGGAAGCGCCAGCAATCCATACAGGATGACTGCCTTCAGCAAAAACATCCAAAGGGTTTTCGTCTTAAACATGGGGAACAATCTTTTTACACCATCTGATCCAGAAAATCCAGATGCCGACTGCAACCAGAATGAATATAAACTGCCAAACCTCGACATGCATCATCTCAAAAATCGATGGGGCATATACGCCCGTGATAAACAAGGAAATGATCCGCACCAGGTTGAGGACAAACAAAATGGCCGCTCCGGCTAAAAAACCTACCAGTTTTTGTTTCCATTTAGCGGGGAACGATAGCAGGGCGGCCGATAGCAGGGCAATGGCCTCCACCGCGTCGCATCCTTTTAAAATATTGACCGAAAAGAGGTCCGACTCGACGGTGCTGCCGCTGACCACGGTATCAAAACCGAAAAGGCGGAGCACGGCATTTGAAATCACCGCATTCAGGTGCACAATATGGGGTTGGATCTGCCGGGTGTAAAAATCGGAGAACCACAATAAGTAAAACAGGACCATCAGAACAGCAAAACCCAGAATGAATAAAATGACCGGCTTTTTCTGTTTCCATTGGCTTTTAAAACGGCCGTCGGTCCCGGATTTGACCGGTTTGTGGTTTGTAGTTTTTTTCTTTGTCGGAGTCCCTTTCACAAAGTCGGAATTTATCGGTAAAATAATCTTTTCTCAGGTTGTTTAAAACGCGAACATGCAACCGATTCTGTTCAGTTGCACGTTCGCATTTAGTCGTAATGGTTTGTTACCTCGAGCAGGCTATGAATGCCACCTCGTGATGTAGAGCGTTCCGGCTCCCAGCAGTACCAATCCTAGGATGATCAGTCCCCATTCGGAGAGGGTGGGAATGTTGGAGGGAACGGTGATTACGGTAATGACGTTGGAGTCGATGCTCAAACCCCATTGGTTGTGGGCGCGAACCCGGTAATAATAAGTCGTTCCAGGGGTGAGGCCTTTTACCAGGCACATGGTGTTGAGCCCTACGTTCAGGTTGTTGTAGATGCCCACGAAAGTCCCCGGATCAAAGGTCGAAGTGGTGGCAACGTCGAGATAATAACAATCGACCGGTTCCGAAGGGGTGGGTGTGCCGGCATTCCAATGGGCCCAGAAATTGATCTGAATCACCGCGGTGGCGGGGGTGGCAACCGGCGCCGGGGGCAGCCCGTCGGTGGTATTCACGGTTATGACGTTGGAGCTCGGACCGGTTCCGTAAACGTTCACACCCCTGACCCGGTAATAATAGGTTGAGGAGACGTTCAAACCGGTTACCGGCCAGGTGACAGCCGAACCGACATTGAGGTCGTTATATCCTGTTACAAAAGTCCCCGCATTGAAGGTTGATGTGGTGGCAACATCGAGCCGGTAAGAGCTAGGCGGGTAGGGATCGGTGGGATCGGGATGCCAGTTGGCATCGAAGGTGGTTCCCAAAATATTGGTGGCGGGATCGGCAATGGGGGCAAGCGGTCTGGCGTCGAGCGTGGTTACCGGCATCGTGTTGGAATTTGATCCGGTGCCGTATCCATTCACGCCACGAACCCGGTAATAATAGGGCGTATTCGGGTTCAGACCGGTTACCGGGTAGGTGGTAGCTGAACCGACATTGAGGTCCGAATATCCAGGGACAAAGGAGCTGAAGGAAGGGTTGGTCGAAACATCGAGGCGGTAAGAAGTGGGCGAGCCGGAAGTGGCTACCCAGTTTGCATTGAATTGAAAGTAGTTTATGCTTGTGGCCGTCAAGGCTGTCACCACGGGGGTGGGAGCAGTAATACCGCATATTGCAAAGATTCCACACCTCTGAGCAGAACTACTCATTTTCTGACAGGTTACGCTGACGACGTTTTTCTGCTCATCTGGGCCCACGAGGTCGATAACGCAATCGAACATTCTTGCGTAAGAACAACAGGGAGCTGACGCTGAGCAACCGCCCGCCTGACACCCATCCCATTGATTCTCTACACAAGTATAGAAAGCATAGCGATAGGTTCTCCCAAGAGTGTTGATGCCAGTGATGCCAGGGGTGTATACAAACCAGTCGTATACAGTAAAGTTGATGTCTGTATATGTTCCGCCTTCGAAATTTATCCGTGCCCTGAAATCTGCGGTCCCTGAAGTATAACCAGCGCTCGCCGCTAATAATGAGAGCTTATCATATTTTCCCACTGAAGCTGGAGCAAATGTTAAAGTTCCATTATCGTCTATATTGTACAACATGAGTGCGTTGCTCCCGGAATAATTTGCCAATTGGTAATTGATGTTACCTTCGGTGCTGGTCACCTGCCCGCCGTCCGGAAGCCCCCCGCATGGAAAGCTATGGGCGCTCCTGAAATCCGCCGAGTAATAGACACCTCCGCTGCCATCGAAAGATGTTGTGGTCGAACCAGAGGCGGAGCCACTGCCGTTTGCGATAATATCAGAGGTAAATCCCGATGTTATGGTTATCGGAACATAACTCTGCGCCATAACCTGGAATGCGAGGAGGCTCATGAAGAGCACTGCCAAAACAGATAGAATTTTTTTCATGCTGACTGATTTAAATTAATGTTAATGAACAACTTATATTTGTTATTGTTTTATCCGGTTGAGATTTTCAGATATAGAATTGAAATATTCATAGGAATCAGGTTCATGCAAAACGCGAATGATCATAATGGATATTCCATGTGACCAATGAAATATAAAATCATTAACAAATGAAATACAACTTATTATAAAATGATGCCAAATATAGGGATGTTATCTTTTTAACATGGTAACCAGAGGTTAGCAAAAGGTTAACAAAAGAATAACAACCGGGTACCAGATCGGGCCGGTACCGTGTGGAATGGTTCCGGATAAGGGGAAAATAAGGATGACTTTAAATCAGGCCGGATCAGCCGTGTAGTGGCAGATGACCGGAATTGAGCGCTGTGTTATCAGAATGCCGCGAGATAACTCTGAAATCCAGTCTCCTCACTCATGGAGAGCTTGCTTCGGAGTCTGCACCGGGCTACTTTCAGACTTTCGGGGGTAAGATAGAGCATGGCGGAGATATCCTTGGTGGTCATCCCCAGTTTCAGGAGCATGCAGAGCCGCAGTTCACCCGGGGTCAGGTTGGGATGGGCCCGAAGGAGGTTCGTGATGAACCCGGCATGAATATTCTGGAAGGAAAGTTCAAAACTTTTCCAGCCATCTTCTTTGATTTTTTGTTCGAGCAATCCGATTCTCTCAAGGAGAAAATTCCGGGCCTGTTCATTGCCTTCGACCAGGTCAAGCAAGGTTTGCAAATCTTTCGCCAGGGCAATATTAAATTCGTTGTATTTTACCTGGATCAGCGCCTTTTCAGTGAGTTCGAGGTCTTTCTTCCGGATCTGGTTGATATGGCACCGCGACAGTGTCAGGGCGGCGTTGACCCTCGCGGTAAGCTCCAGGGGATCATAAGGAATGCGAATGTAGTCATGGGCGCCCGAATTCAGCGTTGTTTCGAGATCCCCGGGAGTGATCATCACGGCCGTGACAATAATAATGGGGATGTATGACGTCCGGGGATCGGATTTGATTGCTTTAATCAGCTCGATCCCGGTTTTACCGGGCATGCTGTAATCGGAGATGATGAGGTCGAAGAGCATCTGATTGCACAGGTCGAGTGCGGCGCCAGCGCTTGTCGCCTGGTAAAGCCTGCATTTCAGGAAGGAGGTCTCGAGTGTGTGGGTGATCAGGTGAATGTTTTCCACGTGATCGTCGACAATAAGGATCTTATCCATTCTTTATTCAGTTATATTCATGAGTTTGTTGTAGCGGATCTGGTTGCAGTCATTCAGCGCACCGAGCACCATTCTTTTCCAGGCGGCGACACCGGGTGAATGATCCTGTCCGATCTCATTTAAAATATCTTTAATGTCGGTGATTTGATGCACACCCTGCGATTTCAACCGTTCGCAGTAAGGTTTTAACTGCAGCACCTCTTCCGGGGTCAGAATTACACCGGGGTCACCCGAATCGGGCATAACAGAAAGGTTATCCGGCGCAACTACCGAATCCTGGTTTACCGCGAGGGGAATTAAAATCGTGACGGTGGTTCCCTTTCCCTCCTCCGAGGTGATTGAAATATCACCCTGTTGCGCTTCCATGGCCCATTTGCAAAAGGTCAGCCCCAGTCCGAATGAACGCGAGGCTCCGACCTGGATCATCTCACCGGTGGTATATTTGGTAAACAACCGGGAAAGCAGATCCGCGGGGATTCCCCGTCCGTGATCTTTTACTGCGATACAAAGCCGGGCGGAAGAAACAACCTCTTTGGTAATTTCGATGGTCGTACCCATCTCCGAATAACGGATCGCGTTATCCAGCAGGTTGATCAGGACCCGCTCCAGGATCCTGGGATCCGAAACGATTTGGTAATCTGTCAGTGTATCGGCACTGAACCGCACACTCCGCATTACGGCCTGATATTGCATCTGGAGACAGGCATTGCTGATCAGCGTGTTAACCGAAGAGGCTTTCAGGTCCAGATCCATCCGGTTGTTTTCGAACTTCCCGATGTCGAGCAGGTTCAGTACCAGGTTCAGCATCCGTCGCCCGGAATTTTTGATCATCACGATACCGCCCGGCTCAATTGAGCCGGGTTCAATGTTAACAATGGTATTCAAAGCATTTTTAAGATCATGGACGAGAAAGTGGGTCATGGTATCCTTGAATTTCAGCAACTCGAGATACTCCCCGTTCAGTTTTTTAATTCTTTGCCGGCTCCGTATGATATAAACGATGAAGGCAACCAGCAACAGGAAAAAGAGCAGGGAGGAAAAGATGATGGTCCGTTGCTGCCGGATGGTTTTAGCTTTAAGTTCCGTTTCCTGTTTTAACAATATGTTTTCACGGTCGGTTTCTGCGGTATGAAATTTTACCTTCAGCGAATCGAGGGCGCTGTTCAACTCTTCCCTGTTCAGGGAATCTTTAAGTTGCGTCAGGAGTTCATAATAACTGACCGATTGTTTAAAATCGCCCAGCGCCTTGTTTACATCAATCAGGGAGGTATAGGTTTGCAGTAAATCGGAATTTGATTTCATGCTTTTAAATACCGGCAAGGCTTTTTCATAATAGGATCGCGCGATGGAGTAATTTTTCAGGTTAAAATGATCCAATCCCAGGCTGAATTGCTGAACGGCAATCGGTCCGGGTGATTTCATTTTTTGGGCAAGGTCGAGTGATTTAGTATGATAGGAAATTGCCTCGAACGGTTTCTTTAAGGAGAGGTAAACATTCCCCATATTGGCATAGATCGAAAGCAACAGCCGGTAGTTTGTCATATTCTGTATCTTCACGAGGGCAGCCTGAAACTTTTCAAGCGCGGCTTCGTGCCGACCCTGTTTCTTATATACGATCCCCAGGCTGTTCAAACCAAAACCCGCCGCGAGGGGGTCATCCATTTCAAGCGCTCCGTCGACTGCTTTCTGAAACCATTTTTCAGCATCCTGAAAATCACCGGTTTCCGAAAATACCTGCCCCAGTTTCATATAAATATAAAGCAGTTTGCTTTTATCTCCTGTTTTCTCAAAAATAGATTTTGCCTCTAAAAGATAGGAAGTCGCTGATTTGAATTCACCCCGGTTCAGAGAGATGGTTCCGAGGTTTTCGAGCGTGGTAGCGGTTCTCGCTTCATTTTTCAGGTTCCTGTAGATTTCCAGTTCTTTCGTAAAAACATAAATGGATGAGTCATATTTCCCTTCGAATTCATAAAGAAGCCCCATGCGGTTGTTGTACAAGGCGATAGCCAGCGAATCATTGAACAGGAGGGCATTTTGCAAAGCGGTGTTGAACAGGGTCCTGGCTGTATCTTGCCTGGAAAGCCTCAGGTAATTGATCCCGATGTTCAGATAAACTTTGCTTTTCAGTGCAGGCAGTTTCAGGGCTTCGGCGAGTTGAAGCGCCTCGTTTCCATATTTGATTCCTTGCCGGGGATCGAAAGAAGAAAAGTTTCTCGCGATTTCGTTTAAAACATTTATTTTCTCCTGCCCGGTTGTGGTTTTGGCTTTCTGTAAAAGGCTTTCCATCTCTTTGGTCTGCGACAGCGCCGGGACCGTGAAAAGGCTGATCAGAAGAATGAAGAGTACCCGCATAAGATTTCATTTAGAATCAAAATTAATATTCTTTTTCAGGATCATGTCATTTTACCGTGAAAATTCAAGAATTTTCTCTCCGTGGTCCTTCGTGAATTTCTTCGTGATTTCTATTTATTTCTCCATGGTTCTTGTGTAATAAAAATTCATGGGGGCACACAGAGAATCCAGAGCATTTCACGGAGAAAGCGGTCACCCCGGAGCCTGTATGGTTTTCCCGGAAATATGTCAAGAAAATTGTTGTTCATTCTTGACTTTTCCACAGAACCTGCTTATATTTGTTAAAGGAGGAATCAACCCTTTTCCCTGTTAAAAACTTCCTTACCTCCAACCTGATAATGACTCCTCCGGGTACTGCGAACCATAAAACTGTGTTCAATCAAACAATCCGGTTATGAAAAAATTTACTTTTACCGTCACCCTGATGATCCTGCTGGTTCTGTCGGGGGTTGCCCTGTCGCAAAAAAAACCGTTTAATCTGAAAAATGTCGTCAGGACCTTCATCGACCAAACGGGTCAGGAGGTAGCCGAAATTATTGTTCCCGGCAAACCTCCGGCCACGTTCCGGATGCCGGCCGCGCCGTTTTCTCCCACGGCGGTGACCCTCGGGAATGTTCCCGCCTTCGACTGGTCGTTCGGTTGTTCGGCCACATCGGCTGCCATGCAGGCCTCCTATTACGATCGGACCGGGTACTATAACATCTACACCGGTCCCACACAGGGTGGGTTGATGCCGATGGACAACAGCTCCTGGGGGTCGGTGATCATCAACGGTGAGACCCGGAAACAATGCCCGTTGAGCGCTACCCGCAACGGCGTTGACGGCAGGTCGGGCCGTGGGAATGTGGATGACTATTGGGTTAAATACGGTAGTGCGGCAAACGACCCGTATATTACCAACGGATGGGCCCAGCATTCCTGGAATGACTGTACCGGCGATTACATGGGCACCAACCAGTCGGCGCTTGGCAATAAAGACGGAAGTACCACCTTTTACTTTTATACCAATGGCGCCATTACTTGTAACTATTCGACTCCACCGGCCGGCCACAAAGATGGCTGCAAGGGGATGCGTGAATTCTACGAATCGCGGGGTTATACCGTGACTTCAAACTGCACCCAGCTCATCTATGGCTATGACGGGAACACCCAGGGATTTACATTTAACCAGTACAAACAGGAGATCGATGCCGGCCGGCCCGTCCTGATCCAGGTCGAGGATCACACCATGCTCGGATACGGGTACGACAACACCGGAAGCAAGATCTACCTTCACGACACCTGGGATTACCTCAACCATACCATGACCTGGGGCGGGTCGTACAGCGGACTGGCCCACTGGGGCGTAACCACCATCACCCTGGCGCCGGTGACCCCGAATCCCTGCGGAAGTGTAATTTCATTGAGCACCGGTGGCGCGGTCAACGCGAAAACATACTGGGGCGGCGGCGAAGGCGAATGGTTTACCACCTCGGCCAATCCCTGTGGCTACCTCACGCCCGGCATTGAGCAGGTTTACAGTTTTGTGGCGCCGTTCACAGGCGTTTACAGCATACAGGTAACTGCAGCCAGCGGATATGTCGATTACCTCTGGAAATCATCCGCCTGTTCCTCCGCGGGATGGAGCTGTATCGATGATATCAACTCGGCGGGTACATACGGATCCCTGTCGATGACGGCAGGCACCACTTACTATTTTCTCCTCGATGACGAAGACCATACCGAAGGAGCCCATACCTTTTATGTCTTTCTGAATCCCTGCCTGAACATCACCCCGATCGGGGGTACCGGATCCGGGAATTCGCAGAGCTATTCGGGTGGCGGGAACGGCGGATGGTATACCAGTTCCAGCAGTCCATGCAACTACGCCTGCCCCGGAGTGGAACATATCTACAGCTTTGTTCCTGCCGTCAGCGGCCAGTACCGCATCGTGGTGACCTCCGCAACCGGTTATGTCGACTACATGTGGAAATCCGCATCCTGCTCCTCAACGGGCTGGAACTGCATCGACGACATTTACACCTCTGGTACTTACGGTTCCCTCATCTTCGAACAAGGTGTGACCTACTACCTGCTGCTCGACAAGGAGACCACCACGGCCGGCACGCATAACTTTTATCTCACATTGGCAGAAGCGGCAGGCAACTGGGAGGGCACGGTCAGTAACGACTGGTACAACAGCGCCAACTGGAGCGCTTCTTTCGTTCCGGTTTCCACTACCAATGTCATCATCAACACGGGTTACACCTATTATCCGATAATCGGATCCGGCGATGCCTACTGCAACAACATCACCATCGGACCGGGAGCAAAACTGAGTATGGGCGACGCCGACCTGAATGTCACGGCCGATATGACCATTTCGGGGCAGGTTGAACAAACCAATATCAACGCCGACTTTTTCGTGGGCGATGATGTGTTCTGGCTCTCCGGTTCCACGGCAAATATCACACAAAATGGCGAGTTTCATGTAACGGGCGACTGGGAATTCCGCAACGGATCGGCCGCTGTTCTGACACATGGATACGTCTATTTCGAAGGAACCTCCATATCTTATATCCGCAGTTATGAAACCCATTGCGCCTTCTATAACCTGCTGAATTCCAAAGATAACACCTCCCTGTATTTCAGTTCTTCTTCCACCGACACCCTGAAGATCAACGGGTACCTCGACAATGTGAATTCAACCAGTACCTTCTACTTCAACACCACATATCCCCTGGTACTCAAAGGGCAGTTATACAACTACGGTCATCTCGTTTGTCCTTACGGGACCTTCATTTTTGACGGAGTTTCCCATTCGGTGAACCTGAACACGGGCGACTATTTCAACAACCTCATCATCAGCTCAACCGGGAATGTGACCCAGTCGGATTCCCTCCGGATCCATGGTGATCTGACCATCTACAGCGGGGCGCTGGTTACGGCCAATTATCCGATCCTGATTGAAGGCGACTGGAATAACCTGGTTGGAACGGTAGGTTTCAGCGAAGGAACCGGAACTGTAGTCTTTAACGGTGGGAACTACCATCAATACTGCTCCAGTGAGACTTTTAACATTCTTGAGGTTGACAAACCGCTGGGTGGCGCATTCAGGATCAATGGTTCCACAGTGGTTTGCGCCGGTTATAACTGGACAGCCGGCGCCGTTGATGTACTCTCCGGTTCGTTCACGGCCAACGATCTGGTCGACGGCGGAATTTACGGCAGTTTTTATGTCAATCCCGGGGGTACCATCAATTTGACCAACAACAACGGATGGGTCGACCTGGATGGGTATTTGTACATTTACGGAGGGAACTTCAACATTTACGGAGGTCTGGGACTCGACAGTTACTGGCCCTGGGCTGCCGATGGCGGCATCACCATGTCGGGAGGGATCCTTGACATCAAAGAGGTGGGCGTACAAGTCTATAATACGCGTAACTTCACCGAAAACATCACGGGGGGAACCATCCGTACTTCCCGCGGGTTCACGGTCGACCGTTCCGACTTTACCCCATCGGGCGGGACCATCGAATTTTACGGGCCGGTCGACGGCAACTTCTGTACAACCAACAGTGGATATATTGCAAATATCCTGATCAACAAATCGGCGACTGATCAATTGGGAACAGCGGGTGAACATCCGGTAATCCGCAGCCGCGACGGACTTACGGTAACTGATGCGCCTATGACTGCGACCGTCAACATGTCGAACGTTGCCGATATTAATGGGAATTTCACGCTGACATCAGGCATCCTGAACGCGAACAGTCACCAAATCAACATCTCCGGAACCTGGGACAACCAGGTAGGAACGCCGGGATTCCTGCAGGGAACCGGAACGGTGGTATTTGACGGGTCGACGGGGGCAAATATTGTATCAACCGAAATGTTTTACAACCTTGAATTAAATAAAACTTATTCCTCCTTCAATGGATTGAATCTGCTGAGCGATGTAACCGTCGGCAATGATCTGACCATAACCGACGGCACAATGGAGCTGGATTCACCTGCCGATCTCACCATTTTAGGCAATGTGAGCATCGCCCTGAATGCCGGATTAAATGCCAACGACTCTTACGGCCCGAACATTCAGGTGGGAAAGAACTGGGTTAATAACAACACCACCTATTCAACCACCATTGGTTTCGATCCCGGAAATTATTCGACTGTGACCTTTAACGGTACCACCGACCAGGAGGTCTCGACCTCCTGCCCGCAGGAAGAATTCAGCACGTTGGTAGTCGACAAGTCCGCAGGTCAGTTCCGTCCCAACGACAACATTTTTGCCAACCGGGATATTACCCTCAGCAACGGTATCTGGGAAGATTATATCGGAGGACTGACCCATACGTTATACCGGCATTTCACGGTCAATTCCTCCGGGAGTTTCCACAATGCCTACCATCCGAACACGGTGATATTCGCAGGTAACATGAATTCGACCCTGACCTATTCATCCGGATCGGGATATTTTCACCATCTGACCATCGATAAAGCAACGGGATATACCGTAACCCAGGTAGGAAATACCAGTTGCCAGTTCGCGGGGAATTTAACGATCGACGAAGGAACCTACCAGGTGAATGGCAATCACCTTTTTGTCGATGGCGACATGAACATCAACGCCGGAGGGATCATGCAGGTCCCGGGCGGTTCCGACCTGGTTATCGGGAATCAGCATACACTGAACGTAAACAACAGCGGAACGCTCAGTATCCAGGGAGAACCCGGGAACAATGCAACCGTTCGCGGGGTTGGTTCCGGCAATTATGGCAATCTGAGTGTTTTTGCCGGAGGCACCATTGCCGCCGATCACTGTACATTCCGGTTTTTTGCTTCGCCGGGAGTGCTGGTGAACTCGGGAGCAACCGTCGATCCCGCGCATGCCTTCAGGGGCTGCATGTTTTATGACGGTTATGCAGGCGGAACCCTCCTCAGAATCGAAAATAACCAGACGCTGACCATCCGCGATGCAAATTTCCCGCCCAACACCTGGGGTGGGGCAAGTAACGTTACCAAGACGGTCAACCAGGGACAGGTTTATTTTGTCGATTACACGGGGGTCTTTTCAGGAGAAAATTATGATAACGATGTTTACGGAAGGATCAGCTGGGTTCCCTCCCTGGCAGTCGATGCCACAGCCACTCCAGGGAGTATCTGCACCGGAGGCACCTCACAGTTGAATGCCAACGTGACCGGCGGATTAGGGCCTTTTACCTACCTCTGGTCTCCTTCGGGTTCGCTTTCGGATCCTGCGAGCAGCCAGCCTGTTGCAAGTCCTTCGGTAACCACAACCTATTCGGTAGTCGTCACCGATGCCCTGGGGAGTTCAGCCACCGATCAGGTCACCGTGACGGTCAATCCGTTGCTGCCGGTCAGCGTATCCATTGTAGCTTCGGCCAACCCGGTACCAACGGGAACTTTCGTAACCTTTACCGCAACGCCCGTCAACGGCGGTGCCATACCTGCTTACCAATGGCTGGTTAACGGTATTCCCGTGGGATCCGGCTTGTCGACTTACAGCTATCCCCCCGCCAACAACGACCAGGTATGGTGCAGCCTGACCTCCTCGGAGCCTTGTGTTTCGGGGAATCCTGCCACTTCCAACATCATGGAAATGACAGTTATCCAAGCGAACACCACGGTAAACGGTACCGTGCCGGCGCCTCTTTCGGTTTGCTTTGATGCGTTGAACACCATCACTGTCGCGGGAAGTGGTACAACTTTCATCGTTCAGAACGGCGCTTCGGCGACCCTGATTGCCGGCCAGAAAATTCTTTTTCTCGAAGGCACCCAGGTCGAGCCGGGTGGCTATCTGCACGGCTATATCACGACAACCAACACCTATTGCGGAATGCTGCCGCCCGCGATGGTTGGGGTGGTAACCGGCGTTGAACTATATCCTGTTTCCGATCAGAATAATTCCCGGTTTACGATCTTCCCCAACCCGACTACCGGACGGTTCACGCTGATGGCAAAAGGTTCAATTACACCGGGCCCGGTGCAGGTCGAAATTTTCGGGATGCGGGGTGAACGCATCCGGTCAGAAGAATTTTTCCTGAACCTGAAACATGACCTGGAATTGCCGGGAGCTCCGGCCGGGATCTATCTCGTAAGGGTGCGTAGCGAAGAACATCAGGAGATTTTAAAACTGGCCATCACCCGATAGAACATTTGGCGATCCGCAATTCAGGATCATTCCCTTTTCATCCGGGGCGCTTCAGGCAAGCTGCCGGCGTCCCGGAATTAATGGACTTTTCGTTGTTTTCCCGTATTTTTTGGGGGATCATATTGAGGTATTTAAATTATTTGATGATTTAAATTCCATGAGATTTATTTGATTTCCCCTGTAAAATGTTATATATTTGTTTTGTATCACAACCTGAAAAGCGTTTCCGACTGTAATATTTCCCCGACAGCGATCGCTCGAACCAACTCACCCCACTGTTTTTACCGGTTTTAATTCATTCATTCACCAACATTTAGGACTATGAAAAACAGGATTTTTTTCATTGCACTGCTCGCAATGATTGTGTACTCAGGAAACTTATTATCGATGATCATTCCCGACGGAATCAGAAACCTTAACGACCGGCATGCTGACGGATGGTTGCAGCGCCAAAGCGACCCGAGCGCTCCCGTTAAGCAGGTCACGGTCGATCCCTGCAGCAACATCATATCGCTGGGAACCGGCGGGTCGCAGAATTCACAGACCTACCTGGGCGAAGGTACCGGGGTATGGTTCAACACGATACTTAACGCCTGCAATTATTACTCCCCGGGAATTGAGCAGGTTTACAGCTTCACCCCCGGGGTTACCGGAAATTACAGCATAGCGGTGACTTCGGCCACCGGGAGTTTTGTAAATTATATGTGGCGGGCCGGCTCCTGTTCCCCAACAGGATGGAGTTGCGTCGCGAATGTGAACACTCCCGGCACTTACGGATCGTTGGCCTGGACCGCCGGGACAACCTATTATATTCTGCTTGACGACATCACCACCAGCGCCAGTGAACATACCTTTTTCATCTTTTTAAATCCCTGCGACGCGGTTACCTCAATCGGTGGTACCGGTTCCGGGTATCAACAGACATACAATGGTGGCGGTGCCGGGGTCTGGTTCACCACTACGAATACCCCCTGTGGATACCCCTGTCCCGGCAAGGAAAAACTCTTCAGTTTCGTCCCAGCAACGACTGGAAGATACAGTGTAACTGTAACAGCGGCCGGCGGAGCGGTCGATTACATGTGGAACACCGCCTGTTCGGCCATTGGCTGGAACTGCATCAGTCATATCAATTCAACCGGAACTTACGGGTACGTTCTTATGGAAGCCGGAACGACCTATTACATCCTGTTAGACGATAACAATATCGTGGCCGGAACTCATACTTTTTACCTCAATCTGGCCGAAGCCGCCGGGAATTGGGAGGGGAATACCGACCACAACTGGAACAACCCTTACAACTGGAGTGCGACCTGCGTTCCGACCCCGGATGTGGATGTGACCATTTACAGCGGGTACGCCAACACCCCGATCCTGCCCCTCGGAACAGGCAATTGCAACAATCTGACCCTCGGTGCGGGCGCTACCCTTCAAATCGTGGCCGGAACCCTTACAGTAAACGGGACCATCGATGTTTCAGGTCAGCTTGGCATGAGTCATGATGCCGGTAGCCTGATTGTGACGGGTGATTTTTTATGGGAGGGGGGATCCACCGCATCAATAACTGCCGCGGCTGAGATCAAGGTCTATGGCAACTGGAAATTCATGGGCATGGCCAACATCTTCATGACAGACGGTACCGTGAATTTTGAGGGGAATACGGATGCCTGGATCCAGTCAAATTCAAACTTTTGTGCGTTCAATAACGTGAAAATTTCCAAGACGGCAGGAAGTAAACTCACGCTGAACAACAGTACCAGCGTTGACGTTCCCGTCAACGGTTACTTTTCGATCCAACCCGGGGCAACGTTCGAGTGCTTATCCGACGATGCACTGATCCTAAGGGGTGGATTTTTCAACGAGAACCATTTCTATTTTCACAACGGGACCCTGGTTCTCGATGGCATTGCCCAATATATCAAACCCAACGTGGGCGATTTTATCAACAACCTCACGCTCACGCCGTCGACCGGAGTCAGTTTCAACAGTACCTATACGGATGTGCTGACGATTAAAGGTGACCTGACGATCCTCACGGGAACTTTTAATCCCCAGGATAAGACCATCGCGGTGGGAGGCGACTGGGACAACCAGGTAGGGATTCCGGGATTCAACCAGGGTACCAGCACCGTCATTTTCAATGGCGGGAACTATCCGCAAAACTGTTCCGCCGAACAATTCAACATCCTTGAAGTTGATAAACCGTTAGGGGGTAACTTAAAAATTGACGGTCCCAACGTGACCTGCGCCAGTTATGAATGGACTGCCGGGGGCATCGAGGTGATTTCAGGCGCTTTCACGGCCAACGATCTTTCCGATTCCGGAATCTTCGGATCGTTTACCTTATCACCGGGTGCAACGATTAACCTGCATAATGACGATGGCCCGGTCGATCTGAACGGATTTCTCAATATTTCGGGCGGTATATTCAATGTTTTCGGAGGAACCGGATTTGATTTCAGCGCATGGCCACATCTTTCCGATGGCGGGATCACCATGTCGGGCGGAATCCTCGACTTTAAAGAGGTCGGGATTTACGTAACCGATCTTACCTCAGGTAACACGTTTACTGAAAACATCACCGGCGGAATTATCAGGACCACCGGTGGATTTCAGGTATTAAGTACGACTTTTAATCCCGATGGCGGAACGATCGAGTTTTATGGTCCGGGCGATGTTCAGTTTTACACGAAAAATAACTTTTCAGGGGTGAACGGCTCGGTTTACAGCATTCTGATCAATAAGGAAGTAACTGCCCCGGCCATCTCCGCCGGAACCGGCTTTAATGATCGGCATGATGCCTCTTCATCCGGTTCGGTATGGGTGGATCTTACCGCCGATGTTAACGGAAATGTAACGATTCTGTCGGGTACCCTGTCGGCCGGCATCAGTGTAATCCATGTGGCCGGCAACTGGAACAACCAGGTTGGGACGGCTGGCTTCGAGGAAGGAACCAGCGTGGTGACCTTTGATGGGGATCAGGATGCCGATATTCTTACCCCCGAAACATTTTACGGGTTAACGATTGAAAAAACCTTCAACTTTTTTGACGCGCTGGAAATCAACCAGAATGTAACCTGTTTGGACTATTTCTGGATTAAGGATGGTTGTGTGGAGCTTAACGAACCTGCCAATCTTTACCTTATGGGGAATATTTATATTGCCCCGGGGGCAGGATTGAATGCAAATGATGCGTACGGTCCGGAAATTTATGTGGCAAAAGACTGGACCAATGTCAACTCCGGCTATTCCACCAGTACCGGATTTGATCCGGGATATTATTCCACGGTGGTCTTTAACGGGATTGTGGATCAGTCCGCATACTCAGGTTCTGAAATGGAATTCAGCAGCCTGAAGATTGACAAAGCCGCAGGTCAATTCAGACCCGACGATCCTGTTTTCGCCAAACGCGACATCATCATCAACAGTGGTGGATGGAATGACGACGATCCCGGTTTCACGCACCGGGTAGGTCGTCACTTCCTCGTAAATGCTTCGGGTAATCTGGTTAATGACGTGGCGCAAAACACCTTCAGATTTGAGGGGAATTTGAATTCTGTATTAAGGTATCAAAGCAATTACGGCAGTTTTCACCATGTAATCATCGACAAGACAGCTACGGGGTCGGTATCGCAGGTCGGAAATGTCAATCTGGATTACATCGGTGATTTTACCGTCGAAACAGGAACCTATGATCTGAACGGACAACAGTTGTTCATTACCGGTGATGTCAATGTAAATTCAACGGGGAAACTGGCAGTTCCGAATGGATCTTCCCTGATCATGACCAATCTGAACAACCTGAATGTCAACAGCGGGGGGACACTGGAAATCACAGGAATCCCGGGTGATATGGCGGCCATTTGGGCAAACACAAGTACGGCGCGGTTTAACTTCAACATCAATCCCGGGGGCACCCTTGCCGCCGACTATTGTAATTTCAGCCATACCTCATCCAATGGCGTTTTCGTCAGAGCCGGCGCCACTGTAAACAGCGACCATGCCTTTAGGGGATGTAGCTTTTCGGAGGGCGCCGCGGGAGGTACCCTCCTTAACCTCGAAAACGACCAGATTCTCACGGTTCACAACGCCATTTTCCCGGCCAACACCTGGGGTGGGAACAGCAATGTGCGTAAAAACCTCAACACGGGAAGAGTTTATTTTGTCGATGCTTCCGGCGACTTTTCGGGTGAGGTTTACGACGATGATCCCTTTTCACTGATCCTATGGATAACAGCGCTGCAGATAAATCCTACCGCCGTGCCTCCTGCCATTTGTCAGGGCGTCACTTCACAATTGAATGCCAACGCTTCGGGAGCAACGACTCCCTACACCTACCTTTGGAGCCCGGCTACGGGATTGTCAAATCCGGCCATCGCCAACCCCGTTGCAAATCCTGCCGTAACAACAATTTACACGGTTACTGTTACCGACGGACTAGGAATGACTGCTACAGGTACTGTTACCGTTACGGTCGGCACCTCCTTCCCGGTCGGTGTAACCATCGTGGCATCCGGGAACCCGGTACCAACGGGAACGACCGTCACCTTCACGGCAACTCCGGTGAATGGCGGTACCAGTCCGGCTTATCAGTGGAAGGTCAATGCAGCCAATGTAGGGACCAACCAACAGACCTATTCCTATGTTCCGAACGACGGAGACCAGATATGGTGTGTTCTGACATCCAATGCACCTTGTATTACAGGTAATCCTGCCATTTCAGATATGATCACCATGCATGTAATTGAACTGAATACCGCGGTATCGGGGGTGGTTGCACCCAGTCAGACAGCCTGTTATGATGCCCTAAACACCATTACTGTTGCAGGCGGAGGCACCACCTTCGTGGTGCAAAACGGAGGCAGCGCCACCATGATTGCCGGTATGAACATCCTGTACCGTTACGGGACGCGGGTCGTACACGGGGGATACCTTCATGGGTACATTACCACAACCAATACCTATTGCGGAATGCTGCCTCCCGCGATGGTAGCGGTGGTAACCGGCGTTGAATCCCCTACCGTTTCCGATCAGGATAATTCCCGGTTTACGATCTTCCCCAATCCGACTGCCGGCCGGTTCACGCTGATGGCAAAAGGTTCAATTACACCGGGCCCGGTGCAGGTGGAAATTTTTGGGGTCCGGGGTGAACGCGTTCACTCGCAAAGGATACACCTGGAACAGGCTGTTGAAATCGACCTGTCGGGTGTTCCCGGCGGATTATATTTCGTGAGAATCAGTAATCCTGAGCGACAGGAGGTGTTCAAACTGGTGATTGCCCGGTAAGCGGGTTAATCACGGGTATGAATCCGGGGATGGCTCCCGGACCCCAATTTCGCTTTAAGGCAGCGGGGTATTGTACCTTCTGCAAGCGCCGGGATTTTTATACCCCGGGTGTTTATTCCAGGCACAGCTCATAAACTTGCAGGTAAGCCGGGAGGCTGCCCAAACTAACGGCAATCCTGAAATCGCTGCAGGCTCCTGCTTCATCATTCAAGTTCAGTTTTGCTGTTCCGCGATCGAAATAGTAGCCATAATATTGGGGATCGACCTGGATGAGAAAATCCAGGTCACGAATAGCTTCTTCGTACCGTTTCAGTTTCATCAGTGCCGCAGCCCTTCTGACAAAGGCAGCAATGTTGCTCGGATCCAACTGAATGACCCGAGTGTAATCGGCTACTTCGCCCCGAGTCATTCCTGTATTGCCACGCGACAATGCCCGGAGTTGGTATAATTCGAAATCCATCGGATCGAGACGAATGGCCTTTGTCAGATAATTCGCCGAAGAGGCATAATCGCCGACCATATCAAAATAGGCTTCAGCCACGAACTTGTAATAATTCAGCGAATCGTTCAGAACGATTTTCTGACCAGCTGCCCAGATGGGAAATGCCATGAGGATCAGAAAAATTACCCGTTGTTTCATATTCGTTGATTTTACCTGAATGTTCATAAAAGTCATCAAGGTTTTCCCAGCAGATCCAGAATCCCGTTGATAAAAGTCAGGGGGTGCGGCGGATTGCCCGGAACATAGAGGTCGGCCGGGTAAATCTCCGTAAACTCCCTGTGTAATGCCGGGCTGCCGGCGAAAATCCCTCCGCTGATGGCGTTGGTACCGGCCAGGATGATGATACGGGGTTCGGGTGTGGCATCATAACAGATCTGTAAAGCTGCTGCCATGTTCGCGGAAACAGGTCCGGTGATTACGATCCCGTCGGCGTGACGGGGCGATGCGACGAATTCGATTCCATAACGGCCCATGTCGAAGTTGACATTTCCGGCAGCATTCAACTCCATCTCCGTTGCATTGTCACCGGCTGCCGAAACCTGCCTGAGTTTCAGGGCATTTCGGAAGAGTATGCGGATCTCCTTTCTGATCCTGCTTTCGTCAAGGGTAATGCGGCGATCTTCACCCTGCCGCACGATCAGTTCCGCCCGGATATTGGTCGCAAGGCGATGGTCGTTGGTGAAGCGTATCTTGTCGGGAAGCGCAAACTCACACTCACGGCAGAAAACACAGGCTCCTAAATCGATATAACAACCGGTATCTCCCACCGTACCGGGAGCATCGCCGGTGCCGAATGCTCCCGTCGGGCAAAGCTGTTTCACCCGCACTGCCTCCTCCGGTAATATGGATGCGTCGAGGAGCGGCCGGCCTCTGAAAATCGCCGGGAGTGAAGCAGTTCTGAGATCAGGAACAAACTGCCGGCCATGTTGGTGAAACAGGTTTATCTCTTTTATCGGCACAGTAATTTTTTTTAGTTATCTGGTGATCTGCTTCTGTTTGGGATTTGACTGTTACCCGAAACCGGCATCTCACGCTATTCCTTATTTACAGATCATTTCCGCAATACGACAGGTTAAAACTCTTGTTGCATAAGGGGAAATCCGAAATCTCCTGATTGCGCACCGCCAGCGCTAAAGCCATCCAATTATGGAGCGACGGATCCTTCACTTTATACCGTGAAATTTCCCCTCTGGCATTGGTCAGCGCCACATGACAGATCTCTCCTCTCCAGCCTTCGACCAGCGCGATCGATAAGGTATCGGGTGTAAACTGCATCCGGTAATCGGGTTTGGTGGTTGCTTTACCGGTCGATCCCTTCCATGCGCTCTCTGTCATTTGCAGCAACAGCGCCCTTACCACTCCGATCGATTTCACCACTTCGAGTTTCCGTAGCATAGCCCGCGACCATGCGTCGCCCTTCTGAAGCACTTCAGGTTCATATAACATTTGGGTATAGGCTGCAAAGGGGTGTGACCAGCGGACATCACGGTACATTCCGCTACTCCGGGCTGGCATTCCGACCGCTCCGATCAGTGTGGCCTGTTTAGGGGTTACGGTGCCGGTACCCTCGAACCGGCCCAGTACGCTGGTCAGGGTGAAGATCCGGTCGGTGATCCCGTTATACCGGTTCTCAACCTCCTTCAGATTTTTCAATACAGTCTGAACCAGGTCGCCGGTCAGTGGGTAATGGGTTCCTCCCGGACGGATCAATCCCTTCCCGAAACGGTTTCCGCACCACAATTGAGTAGTATTGATAACAATAGTTCTGAGCGCCTCACAGGCTACCTGTCCGAACTGATAGGCGATATCCGTACAAAGTGCGGCCGTATCGCCGATATGCATGGCGATGCGTTCGAGTTCCAGGGCGATGGTGCGTTCCCGGTGCAGTTGTTCCGGCATCACCGTTCCCGCCAGCGACTCGGTCAACCCGGCAAAGGCCAGGGAATGGCCGATGGCGGTGTCGCCGGCAATACTTTCGGCCAGTATGGCCTGATGAAGCATTCCTTTCCCGGCTGTGAACAGCGACTCTAATCCGCGATGCTGGTACCCTAAATGTATTTCGAGGTGGAGTATCTCTTCACCCTTACAAATGAACCGAAAATAGCCCGGTTCGATGATGCCGGCATGGATCGGGCCAACACCCACCTCGTGCAGTGACGCTCCTTCAATTTCGAAAAAGGGATAGTTGTCCATCACCTGTGCCGGGTCGAAGCGGTCGAAGGGATAGCGCACCGGTTTCATCCAGGGATGGCCTTCAAAGCGGATCCCGGTTTGTTCGTGGATTTCCCGTTCAAAGATATGGAACTGAAAATGTTTTGCAGTAATGGAGGGAACAGAAGGAATGGGGAAGCGCGGTTGCTCATGTGAAAACAACACCAGGGCGTGGTTCTCGTCGGCGGCCATAATGCAGATAAACCGGAAGGTTTGTTCGCCGGGTACGACAAAGTAGGAAACGCAGTGGGTTCCCTCTTCCCCCATCAGGATTTCCAGAAACGCAAGAAAATCGTTATAATCCAGTATCGGAATTTCATCCAGCTTAACAACAGCCGGATTGGTATAGCGCTCGATATAGTTCCGTGGATCCATTATTTCGGTAAGGTGTTGACAATTGATTCAATCAATTCCCTGAAAGGCGCCGGCTGGGCAAAGCAGATAAACACCACCAACCCGAACAGAAAATACTGGGAAATGGTTTGCAGGGGATTTACCTGATGGGGTTCATGAATCGGCTTTTCGCGTGGTGGAGAATAAACAATATGTAAAACCCTGGTAAGCAGGGCATAAATGACAAAGCAAAGCAGCAACGCAGTGATAGTCAGCAAGAACCAGTTTCCCGATACCACCATCGATTTCATCAGGTACAATTCTGAAATGAACATCCCGGAAGGCGGAATGGCGGTGATACAAAGAAATCCGAGAAGGAGCGCGGTTGCTCCGGCAGGATAAAGATTCATATAGTTTCCCGACTGGTCAAGTTCATAGGTCCCCATGACCTTGTGTGATTGTCCGATCTGGTAGAAGAGTCCTGCCTTGGTCAGTGAGTGAAGCACCACATGAAGGATAGCGGCATAATACCCGATCCCTCCGATTCCCAGTCCGATCGCTACGATGCCCATGTTTTCCAGGCTCGAGTATGCCAGCATCCGTTTATTGTGTTTGGCTTTGAGCATATAACCGGCGGCAACCAGCAACGACAGGGTCCCCGAAAGGATCAGTACATGGTTCATAAACGGCAATATGGAGGTGGCCGAGAACAGGGCATAGATCCGGAATATGGCCAGGAATCCGACATTCATCAGTGTAGTGGAGATAAAAGCACTGATAGGTGGTGGCGCCACGGTATGGGCATCGACGGTTACGGTATGCATTGGGAAGAGTCCCATTTTGGTACTATAACCTACAACTACGAATACAAATGCGATTTTCAGGTAGAGGGGATTGGCCATTCGGGCAATTTCGGAGATCGAGTCGAACGACAGATGCAACAATCTGACATCGTGAACCGTAAATCCCAGGAAGAGGATGCCTAAATAGGCTAAGGCAATCCCCAGGGAGCAAACGAAGACATACTTCCAGGTTGCTTCGAGCGCCTGCCTGGTGCGGTCATGATAGATCAGGGCGGCTACGGCCAGGGTGGTTGCCTCCACGAAGATCCAGACGGTGGTCATGCCGTTGGCCAGGTAAGCTCCCGACATCGAGGCAACCAATCCGATCAGGGCTGCATGATAGATGGAATAGGCCTTGGGTAGTGCGTCGCTGAGGTGGATGAATCCGTGATAAACCGTTGTAATGGTCAACAACGAAAGCACCGACAACAACAAGACCCCAAGGGGATCGAAGGTAAAATAGCCAAAAACCGTTTCGCCCAGGTGAGCCCAGCAACAAAGGGTAAATGCCACATGAACCAACACGTACAACAGGGTCAGTGCCCGGGTCAGCATTCTGGAATGTACGAGGCCAACAGTAACCCCTGTGATCAGCGAGATGACAAAAAAACCCAATAAGACCAATTCACACTGCGACATATATTCCTACATTCTGCTTCCCTTGTTCATTTCAGGGAAAAATTTTTTATCGGACACCTGAACAATCCAAAAAACCAAACCTGTCTACCAGATGTTAAAATGGCAAAATTCCTCCGTTTCCCATTTTCCATTTTCAATTCCCTTTTTCGTTCAACTCCACGTCCAACTCTTCGTCCAACTCTTCGTCCGCCTGTTCATTCATCTTTCAATAAAGTCAGTTCATCGGTATGCTGTTTCAGCCGCATCATGAAAATACCCAGGATCAATACGCTAACGAAAATATCGAGTAAGATCCCGACATTGATCAGCATGGGCATCTCGCTTCCGATGGCTAACGACAACAACAGTACTGCATTTTCAATGACCAGGAACCCGACCAGATGTGAAAATATCTTACGGTGCGAGATGATCATGAACAGTCCGGTGTAAACCGCAAAGAAAGCCACAATAAAGTAGATCATATTCTCCGGAGTTGTTTTCATGGAAAAGGAGACGACGATACTGAGCAGCAATCCCGCCGAAACGAATAGGAGCGAGTAAAATCCGGGCAGGGCTTTTGCATGTACCTTGGTTTCGCCCGTCTTGTTGATGATCCTGAACAACAAAAAAGGGACAATGATCACTTTAAATATGAGGGTTTCGATGGCCACGAACAATAAAGTCGCCGGGGTGATGATATCCAGTTCCAAAAACGAAAGGGCGAAGAGGAGGATTCCCTGGAACCCGATGAGTCCGGCATACACCGGGAACCGCTCAGTCATGCTCAGATAGATGAGCGTTACGGCAAAAACGATGACGATCAACACATTCATCGGTCAGATCATTTTGAAATTGATGAGCAATACCAGGATAAATGCAACCAGTGCAATGGAGCTTAGCGTTACGATGAACTGCGGATTTCGTGCCAGTTTTTTCCGTGCCCTGAATGACTCCATCAATCCGATCATGCCTGCAAAGACAACCTGTATCGCGAAGGACAGTACCAGTCCGGCAGCGGGATTCCAACCGGAAGGAATTAGTAAATTGGCCACCAGCAAGCCATACATCGCGAATTTTAACGAAGTGCCGATATGTATCAGCGCCAGGTCGAATCCGCTGTAATCCAATATCATTACTTCGTGGATCATGGTCAATTCGAGGTGCGTTTTCGGATCATCGACCGGCATCCGGCTGTTCTCGATCATGGCGATCTGTACGAGGAGATAAATCCCGATAAAGCCGATGATAAATGAGTTATGTCCTGAAAACTGGAACGCTCCGAAGATGCCTTCCATGGAGGTATGTCCGGTCAGGAGGGCCAGGGTCCCGAAAAGGATGAAAAAGGCAGGCTCGACCAGCATTGAATAGAGCGCTTCCCGGCTGGCTCCCATCCCCTCGAAACTGCTTCCCGTATCCATGGCTGCAATGATGAAAAAAAACTTCCCTAAAGCCAGCAGATAAGCAAATAGAACGAAATCGCCTTCAAATCCGGGCAGCGAAGGGAATCCCGGACAGGGGATCAACAGAATCGCACAGACGATCGTTGAAAGGTAAATGACCGGAGCCAGGCCATAAATATAGCTGGTGACGGTGCTGATGACACTACCCTTACGGAGCAGAACGGCAATATTTTTCCAGGGCTGCATGAGGCCCGGTCCTTTTCGCCCGCTCAACCGGCTTTTCACCCGGATGATGATCCCGGGAAAAAAGAGTGCTGTTACGATAGCCAGGAAGAGTCCCATCACAAAATCTTCAAATATAAAAGCATGAAAATGATCAGGATAAAAATAAAGGCATACAGGATATAATGCTGGATATTACCCGTTTGTAGCCGTGCGATCTTCTTCAGGAACAGGGTGAAGAAGCCCGTAATTTTCAGTATCAGGATTTTGAAGAAATCCTCCACATGTACATCAAAAGTCCTGTTTGCAGGAAACACCTCTTCTTCATCGATCTTCCTGAAGGTCGTTTCTTCGTGCAGGATTGGGTGCGCTAACTCCGTGAAATTCGAGGCAAAAGAGGTGGCTGTATATTGCTGGCGTGCTGTCGGGGCTGTATAACCGCATCCCCAGGTCGGACGGCGGGTTACCTGGCGCCGTCGCAGTAACCGGAATCGTAACAACAATAATCCTACCCCTGCCAAAACGAAAATATAGCTAAGCCGTGTAATCTGCGACAGCGCAGGTAAAACGGAGCCCGATATCAGTTCGGTAGAAGTGTTAAATTGAGCCTGAACCACCTGGCTCAGGGGTGCCACAAAAGCCACCGGAACAAAACCGATCAGGACGATCATGACGACGATCAGATATTGTGGCGCCAACATGGAGCTCCCGCATTCGGAAACCGGATGGTCGGTACAGGAACGTTGACTGCCCAGGAAGGTAATCCCGAAAGCCTTGGTGAAACAGAAAATGGCCAACCCCCCGATCAGAACAAGGAAAATAAGCGCCAACATCATGATGATCGCCTGTAACACTGTCTCAGAGGGAAGCCCTTTCAGCAATCCGATATAGATGAGAATTTCCGATATAAAACCATTGAGGGGAGGCAGTCCGCAAATGGCCAGCGCTCCGGTGAGAAACAGGGCCGCCGTGTGTGGCATACGGTGGATCACACCGCCCAGTTTTTCGATATTCCGGGTGTGATATGCCTGATAGACCGATCCCGAAGAAAAGAAAAGCAGCGATTTGAACAGGGAATGGTTCAAAACATGTAAGATTCCACCTGTGAATCCGGCCACGATCATCCAGTTATTGCCCAACCCGATGCCCATGGCGCCTATTCCGAGTCCCATACCGATAATCCCGATATTCTCGATGCTGTGGTAGGCCAGCAACTTTTTCAGATCGTGCTGGGTTATGGCCATGATCACGCCGTATATCCCTGAAACGGCCGAAATAATCAGCAGGAAGAGCCCGATCTCGTACCAGTCGTTCCTGACATCAACCAGAACCCGAATGATCCCGTAGATTCCCATCTTGATCATCACCCCCGACATAACGCCCGATACGTGGGAAGGAGCGGCAGGGTGCGCTTCGGGAAGCCAGGTATGAAGCGGAATAAATCCTGCTTTGATCCCGAATCCGCCGAAGAATAAAAGGAACAGAACCAGGTTCGAATGACCGGAAAAATAGCCTGAAAGTCCATCAAATCCGAAGAGCCCGGTTTTAGATTCCACGATCAGGAAGGCGATCGTTAGGAGTACCAGTCCGATATGCATTTGGATGAGGTAGTTGACAGCGGTCTTCAGTGTGGTACGGTTTTCGGCTTCAAATAAAATAAGCATGAAGGAGGATACCGCCATCAATTCCCACACGATAAGGAACGCAAGACCGTCGCGGAGCATGAGTACGCCGAGCATGGAAAAATGAAGCCAGACATAGCTGAAATAGTGGAGGGCAAAGCGGGCAGGTTTTTTCTCACCGATATAGGACTTCATATAGCCTTTCGAGTAAAGCAACCCGGTGAAGACCGTAAAGTTGGTAACCAGGATGAAGAAGCCGCTCAGGCTGTCGATTGTAAAGGTTATCGATCCCAGGAAGTTTACCGGAGTAAAGGTGAGGGGCAGCGCCGACGGGTGTAACAACGCATTTACCGCAGGAAAAGAGGTGGCCAGGATAGCAAGGCATGTGACTGCCAGGGTGTAGTGATACCGTATCCTTTGAGGCATCACCAGGATGAAGAAGCTTAGAATTACCGGTGCAAGTATGGCAATTGTTTCCATTAGAGGGTGCAAAGTAACGTCATTTCTCCGTAAAAACGACCCTCTGTAAAGGAACTTTTAAACAGGGTATTGTTGGTTCAGACTGGCTCTCTGTCGTAACTGCCGGTCTATTCGTATCGCAGTGCCTCGATCGGATTCAGACGTGCCGCTTTGCGTGCCGGGTACCACCCGAAGAAGATACCGATAGCCGAGGAGAAGAAAAACGACATCAGAATCGATTCAGCCGAAATGGTCACGGGCCATTTCAGGATACTGGCAATAAGCTGTGATGCGATCACACCCAGAGATATCCCGATAAATCCTCCAATCAGGCTGATCAGCAAAGCTTCGATCAGGAACTGAAGCAACACGTCGCGGCCGCGGGCCCCCACGCTCATCCGGATACCGATCTCACGGGTGCGTTCGGTAACTGAAACCAACATGATGTTCATGATCCCGATCCCACCAACCACCAATGAAATACTCGCGATAGTGGCCAGGAGAATGGTGAGGATTTTGGATGTTGCCGTCGCCATATTGGCAATATCCGTCTGGGTTCGGATCGTAAAATCGGGATCCTCGGAGGGACCCAGATTATGCTTTGCCTTTAATACCTCAGTTATCTCCTGAGATGCGATCGGGATTTTTGGTTCCGAAACGGCTGAAGCAAGCATACTCTGAATGTAAGTTACCGCCATCATTCGTTTCTGTACCGTGGAAAACGGGGCAATGACCATATCATCCTGATCCTGACCGAAGGCATTCTGCCCTTTTTTAACAGTTATCCCGAAGATTTCAAAGGGGATTTTATTGATCCTGATGAAACTGCCAATGGGGTCGGCTCCCTCGCCAAAAAGATTGGTGACAACGGTCTGCCCGACGATGCAAACCTTGGCCGCGCTCCGGTCGTCGTTCATGGTGAATACCGAACCACTGGTAAGTTTCAGATCCCTGATATTAAAATAGTCGGGATAGACCCCGTAAACCGAGGTCCTCCAGTTTGAATTTCCGTTGACAATCTGTCCGCTGGTTCTTACCTGCGGGGTTATGTAAGCAACCGAAGGGCAACGATCCTTGATGGCGTTCAGGTCGTCGATTGTCATTCGCTGGGATGATCCTGCCTCCATCCGGACCCCTCCGGTACTACTTGCCTGTGGGAAGATCATCAATACATTGGTTCCGAGCGAAGATATCTGGGACTGAATGCTCTGCCGGGATCCCTGGCCGATGGCCAGCATGGCTATCACTGACCCCACGCCGATGATAATCCCCAGCATCGTGAGGAAGGTACGCATCTTGTTTTTTGCCAGCGAACGCAATGCCGCTTTCAACAGATTTTTCATTTTCATACTTCTTCCTCCTCTGCTATTGCCGGTATCAGCGCCAATTCCTCACGGGCATTGCGTTGGCCCGCAACTTCTATTTCCCTTATGATCTTGCCATCGCGGAAGGTAATGTTCCTTTTGGTAAATGCCGCAATATCAGCCTCATGCGTTACGATGACGATCGTGATTCCCTGACTGTTCAGCGATTGAAAGATTGCCATGACCTCAATACTGGTACGGGTGTCGAGATTTCCGGTGGGTTCATCGGCCAGGATCACAACCGGATCATTGACCAGCGACCTGGCAATGGCCACGCGTTGCTGTTCCCCGCCTGAAAGTTGGTTGGGAAAATGATGCGCCCTTCCGGCAAGTCCCACAGCTTCCAACGCTTTCAGCGACCGTTCACGCATCTCTTTCGATGAAATTTTTTTGTTGTACATCAGCGGAAGTTCCACATTTTCCAACGCAGAGGTGCGCGAAAGCAGATTGAACGACTGAAATACGAAACCGATTTTCCGGTTCCTGAGATTGGCTAATTGATCCTTCGACATGCTGCCAACGTCCACCTGATCCAGGAAATAGGATCCGCGTGTAGGTACATCGAGGCATCCTAAAATATTCATGAAGGTCGATTTTCCAGAGCCGCTTTTCCCCATGATCGCAACAAAATCATTGGGCATGATATCGAGGTTCACTCCGCGCAGGGCATTCACTTCCACATCACCCATCCGGTAAATCTTTACCAGGTTTTTTACTGATATGATCGAATTGCTCATGTTATCTGCCTCCCCTGGAGCCTCCGCGCGGCGGCTGTGGAACAAAAGGATTCTGGGTCTGCTGCTGCGTACTCGTTTGACTGGTTTGGTTGTTGGTCATACTCACCACCACCTCGTCGCCCTCATTGACCCGGCCTTTGATCTCGGTGTTAAGTCCGTCGGAAATCCCAGTCCTTACCCGGCAGGGTTTCAACGAATCGCCTGTTTTGATCCAGATCATCCCGAATCCTTCATGACGCTGCTGAAATGAACCTGAAGAACCTTGTGAATTCCCGGTTGGCTGTGGAGTCGATCCCGACAGATTACGACCCGACTCTATGCCGGTCTGAGATCCACTCCTGAAACGTCCCGCTTCTTCACCGGCACCCTCCCCTCGGCCGTTTACTGCGCCGTTACCTGTTCTCATTCCCCTGCGCTGGCGCATTGAATCGGGAACACCCTTCATGGCGGCATCCACATATTCCTGCGGAGGATTGAATCGAAGAGCGGTGGCTGGAACCTTGAGCACATCTTTAACCTCCTGAACCAGAACGGTGATGTTGGCAGTCATACCCGGCAACAACTTCAGGTCGGGATTCGGGACATCAATGATTACCGTATAGTTGACCACATTCTGTGTAGTGACGGGCTGGAGCCTGACTTGCCTGACGGTGCCACTGAATGTCAGTTCCGGGTAAGCATCCACGGTGAATGAAACCTCCTGACCCACTTCGATTTTACCGATATCTCCTTCGTCAATGTTAGCCTGCACCTGCATCTTGGTAAGGTCGTTGGCAATGGTAAACATGGTCGGGGTGCTGAAACTGGCTGCGACGGTCTGCCCCACGTCGACGGCCCTCGAAACCACAACCCCAGAAATCGGAGCGATGATCGTCGCGTACCTCAGGTTGATCATGGCGCGGTTTAATGCGGCTTTCGCCGATGTGGCATTGGTTTCTGCCGTCTCATAGGTACTCAGGGCAAGATCATAATCGGCCTGCGCGACCACTTTTTGCTCAAACAGAAGCTTCGTCCGCGCCCAGTCGCGTTTCGCCTGATTAGCCTGAATTTCGTTACGACGCAATGCTGCGCGGGCATCCTCGACTGTCTGGGCCAGTAATGTGGTGTCGAGAAGGGCGATGACCTGTCCCTCTTTGACCTCTGAATTGAAATCAACATAAATTTTCTTGATGATTCCCGAAACCTGGGTACCGACCTGCACAGTGGTCACCGCATTCAGGGTGCCGCTTGCCCTTACTGTGACCCGGACGTCGCCTTTCTCAACTTTAGCGGTCCGCCATTCTACCGTTGCCGCTTTCTTTTTACCTAACAGCATCCACAGTGCAATTGCCGCGATAACTACAACCACAATTCCTGCAATCCAATAACTCTTTTTCATATTCCGAACTTGTTTTATAATTCTATCTCTGTATTCGTCATTCAAATCTGATCTGCTTACCCTGATAAAAATCAAGGATCTTTCCCTTGAAGATGAGATCGTACTTGGCCTGGATCATGGATGATTGCGACTGGGTAAAACTGTTTTTCTGGATCAGAAAATCAGTAGCATTCATGACCCCGACTGTGAATTTTGTTTCGGCGTTTTTATATACCGCATCCACTGCCTCCAATTGCAGGAGGGTGGCTTCATATTTCTTCGCGGCCGCTTTCAGGTCGGCATAGGTTTGTTCGACACTTTTCCGTAGCACATTTTTGGTATTCTGCTCGTTGAGTTGCGCATTGATCACATTGATCTTCGCCCTTTCGATGTTACTCCTGATCTGCCGGTTACTGTAAATAGGGATCGAAAGTCCCAAACTGAATGACTGGCCGATGTTGTCCCAGATCTGTTCAAAAAAGGGATATCCTTCGGGATTTACGTTCCCCTTGGTACGGCTTGAGGCATAATTTGTATTCAGGTTGGCTCCCATGGATAACCGGGGCCAGTGAGCTCCCTCCGAAACCTTGAGCGCCATTTGCGAAGCGGATAACTTCAGGGAGAAGCTTGATATCTGCGGCTGAACAGCCAATGATTTCTGATAGATATCTTCAATCGTCTGACTCAGCATCGGAATTTGCTCATTCACGGGGGGGACGGCAACATCAAACTGATCCGTAACCGGGATCTCCATCAGTTGCATGAGGGTTACCCTTGCCAGGTCAAGCTGGTTGTGTGCCGTTACCACCGAAAGATTGTCGGTAGCAAGCTGCGAACGTATCTGAAGCAGGTCGCTCTCGGGTGATTTTCCGGCCGAGACCAGCTTCGTGGTACGATCCACCTGGGCCTTCGTCGCCTCCTCCTGACTTATTGCTGTCGCCAGGATCTCCCTGTAAAACAGGACCTGCAGATAACCGGTGGTAATGTTCAGCGTGACGTCATTCCGCGCCTTTTCAATATCATATTGTCCCGCTTCGACATTTAGCCGGTTTTGCCGGATGGTGTTCGCTGTCTGAAGTCCGTTGAAAAGATTGAAGGTGCCGCTTACGCCTAGATTGGTCGAGTGGTATGCCTCTGTGACAAAGGTGTTGGTAGTAGGATCGATGTTTTTACCAAAATTGAGGGCCTCCGACGCGTTGGCGCTGAAACCTGGTATCCGTGCCGCTTTCGACTGCTCCAGGGTCACCTTGTTGAGCTCGTTGGTCATCCGGGTCTGGTTCACGGTGATATTGTGAGCCAGGGCAGTGTCAAGACACTGTTGAAAGGTCCAGACCCGGTTCTGTGCGCCCGCAAAAAATGGCATGATGATCCAAAAAAACAAAAAACACGTTCTTATTCTCATAGTTGATCATTTATAAATACCCTGTAACTCCCTGAGGATCCTTCCCGATGGTAGCTGTTACAGGGTCAGTTACGAAGATTCGGGAGACTTTTCAAGATTGATGATTCTGAAAAGGTTGTCCCTGTAATTTTCACTGACCGGTATCTCTTTTCTGCCGATGGTCAGCATCTGTTTTTGTATATAATCGATTTTGGGAAATGAAACAATATAGGAACGATGAACCCGGATGAACTGATTCGGTGGCAGCTTCTCTTCGATGGCTTTCATGCTCATCTGGGTGATCACCGGGCGGTCTTTGACATAAATTTTGATGTAATCCTTCAGTCCTTCGATGTACTGAATATCTGAAAAGTTGATCTTAACGAGTTTGTAATCAGCTTTTACAAACAGGAATTCCTGGGAATTATCCGCTGGTTTCGACGGATGCTGCCCGGTTGTATACGCCCTCAATTCAAGATATTCACGAACTTTATTCACGGCTTTCAGGAACCGTTCGAACGAATAAGGCTTCATCAGATAATCGATCACGTCGAGATCGAATCCCTCCTTCGCGTATGTGGTGTAAGCAGTCGTAAAAATCACCAGCGGTTTTTGCCGGAGGCTTTTCAACAGTTGGATCCCTGTAATATCGGGCATCTGAATGTCGAGGAACAACAAATCGACCTGATGCTGACGCAGCATTTCAATGGCTTCGATCGCACTTTTACAGCGGCCGACAAGCTCCAGAAAAGGCACCTTCAGGATATTATCCTCCAGAAGGTCGAGCGCGGGCATCTCATCATCGATGGCTAAACAACGGATCATGTTCACTGTTGCAGTTTTAATTCAACGAGATAGCGATTGCCCGACTCCTGGATTTTAAGGCTGTGTGTGTCGGGATACAACAGTTCGAGGCGTCGCATTACTTTTTTGAGGCTGGTTCCGGAACCTTTTTTTGAAGGAAGTTCATGGGATTTCACGATTGTATTTTCGATCCGGAAGATCAGTTCATGATCCCGAACAACAAGGGAGATTATAATGTCGACGGGCTCCTGATAACTTATACCGTGTTTGAAGGCATTTTCAACAAAAGGGATAAGCAGCAACGGCTCAATGGTGTGCAGGTCGGGTTTCCCTTCAATGGTAAAGCTGATCCTCACCTGGTCGGGCAGCCGCAGTCGCTGCAGCTCAATATAACCCTGAAGATACTCCAGCTCTTTTTCCAAACTGACCCGTTCGTGCTCTGAATCCTCTAACATGTACCGCATGATGTCGGCAAGTTTGATAATGGCATCTTCGGTGTGGTCTGATTTCTTGCGGGCCAGTGAACAGATGTTGTTCAGGGTGTTGAATAAGAAATGCGGGTTTACCTGCGATTTCAAAAAGGCAAGCTCCGAAGCCAGTTTTTCGGCCTGCATCTCTTTTCGCTGTCGTTCGTTACGCAACCATTCACGTGTGATCCTGATAGCGCTGCTCAACGCGAAAGCCAGAAAACAGGAGGACATCGGATAGATAAAGGAGGACCGGAATTTAAAAGGGAAATACCACACAACCATATTAATGTGGTGACTGATATAAACTCCAACCACATTTACCAGGCAAATCACGATCAATCCGGCCAGCAGGAGCAGGAAATAAGCCCATATTCTCTTTTTCAGAAAATACCTCGGGATCAGGAAAAGGTAATTGTAATAGAAAAAAATTGCGACGAGTACCGTAAGGAAAGTACCCATGATCAGGTAGTTCCGTCGCATTACTTCATTCTGAAAAAAAAATAATAAAGGAAACGCGAAATAGGCCAGCCAGAGGAATATATGAATCCATACACTGTATGACCTGAAATCCCGGTGATCTGCCTTTTTCATGTTTCCGATTTCGGCGAAATTATTTATTTTTCAGGTATTGCATCCAACTTTATAGATATTTTTATATTATTTAACGATCATCTGGATTTTTTCACCGATGATCCGATTCCGGAAGTTCAAATTCTTTGTTATATTTGTCGCCTATGTTGAATCAGAAACTTCAGCAGCGGTTAATCCAGAAACTCTCACCCCAGCAGGTGCTCGTAATGCGTTTGTTGCAGGAGCCTGTTATGTCGCTTGAACAACGGATCAAGCAGGAACTTGAGGAGAACCCCGCGCTCGAGGAGGCGGCCCGGGAAGAGGAGGAGACGGAGGATATCGCCGAAGACCAGGCGCTTGAATCGATCGATTCGGAAGAGGACGAATTCCAGGAAAACGATCAGACCGTATCGGCCGAAGATGAATTCACCTTTGAAGATTACGTGGATGAGGATGAAATCCCGGAGTACAGGCTGGTGGCGGATAACCGAAGTCCGGATGAACCAACCCGTGAATACCCTGTTGTTTCCGGCATCAGTTTTCAGGATTACCTGATTACCCAGATCGGGATGCACTCCTTTACCGATAAACAATATATCATCGCGACCACCATTATCGGAAATCTCGACGAATCGGGATACCTGCGGAGGGAGATCCCGGCATTATCCGACGACCTGGCCTTCAACCAGAATATTGAGGCGGGTGAACCGGAGATCCTCGAAGTTCTGAAAGTTGTTCAGACCTTCGATCCGCCTGGCATCGCTGCCCGGAACCTTCAGGAATGTCTGCTCATTCAGCTGGAAAACAAAACCGAACGCTCCTATTCCACCGACCTGGCTACCATCATCATCAAATATTATTTTGATGAGTTCAGCAAAAAACATTACGAAAAGATCCAGCAAAAGGCCAATACTTCTGCCGAAGAACTTCGCGAAGCCATGGAGGAGATTCAGAAACTGAATCCAAAACCCGGCGGAACCATTGCTGAAGTGTCGCGCGACAGTCATTACATTATTCCCGACTTCTTTATTACCAACCTCAACGGGGAACTTGAACTCACCCTGAATACCCGCAACACACCGGAACTTTCGCTGAACCGCGATTATATCAGCATGCTTCATGAATACGGATCCGCAAAAAGAAAATTTCCGGAAAAAGATGCCCTTGCCTTCATCAGGCAAAAGTTGGACTCGGCCCGCAGTTTCATCGAAGCCATCAAACAACGGCAGGAAACCCTCTACATTACCATGAAAGCCATCATGGAATACCAGCGTGAATATTTCCTTACCGGCGACGAGACCCGGCTGCGCCCCATGATCCTGAAAGATATCGCCTCGGTGGTCGGACTTGATGTTTCTACCATTTCAAGGGTGGCCAACAGCAAATATGTTCAGACCTCCTTCGGAACGTTATTGCTTAAGACCTTCTTCAGCGAGACCATGTTCAATACCGACGGCGAGGAGATCTCCACCCGGGAGATCAAAAAAATTCTGGCCGACACCGTCACAGCCGAAGACAAAAACCGGCCGCTCACCGATGACGAAATCGTGGATTTATTGAAGGAAAAGGGTTATAACATTGCCCGGCGTACCGTGGCCAAGTACCGCAAACAACTCAAGATCCCCGTTGCCCGCCTCCGCAAAGAACTATAACCAACAACCCTCCATGGAATATAAAATTGCCAGAGGATTCTCCGTATTGCTGCATCCTTTGCTGATCCCCGGTTACCTGCTGACCTACCTGCTCTTTTTCCGTTTTTACCTGATCCTCTCCTTACCCGCGGGCTTCAAATGGACCCTGCTGGCGCTGGTCGGTTTCACCACCCTTTTGATGCCCCTCCTTTTTACCTGGATCTTTCAGCGCCTCCGACTGATATCCTCCGTTTCACGCCTGGGAAGAGAGGAACGGGTATTCCCGCTCCTTGCCGTGGCCGTTTTTTATTACATCACCTTTTACCTGCTGAAGGGAATCCATTTCTCTGCCATTTTCAGCTTTTACATGCTCGACCTGACTATCCTGGCCATTCTAACCCTGATCATATCTTTTTACCGGAAGATCAGTATCTATCTGATCGCAATAGGAAGTATTACCGGGCTTTTTGCAGGCTTCTCGGTGAAATACGGCATCAACCTGAACCCGGAGATCCTGGCTTCGGTATTCGCCGCGGGAGTGGCCGGTTTTGCACGACTGGCCGCCACCGACCACAAACCCTCCGAAATCTACTGGGGTTATGCCCTGGGCGCCACCGTCACCGCATTGCTGGCAAACCTGGTGTAAACCGACAAATAAATTTCAATTTACGATTGGCTCCGCCGAACTCCGCTTCGATCCGGTTGACAGGATTTACGATTGACGAATTATTTTGATGGATGTAGTAATTATAGATCTTATTTAATTTTATTACGTATCTTTACCTTTTCCATAGGAATTATCATTACTTTTTAAAACGCCCCTCAATGAGCAAGTTCTATATCCTGTTGGTGATATTCTTTTGTTTTGGATTGTCAACCACCGGCCTGGCCCAGATCATCCCCATCAACCAGATTTTTTCATCCGACACCACTTTCAG
>SACF01000192.1 GCA_009928665.1 Alphaproteobacteria bacterium | reverse complement strand
TCCGACTCTCAGCAATCTGTTTGGGTTGGAATACGATTCCAGATTGTTAGCGGGAAGAGATATTTTTTCAGATGCCTCTCCGTTGGTCATGTTTGCCAACCGAAGTTGGATAACGGAGGAAGGGAGATACAATGCCAGAACCGGAGTTTCCGAGGCCTTTGATCAGGATGGAAACAGGAAGGAACCGGTGGAGGCGCTTAGCCAAGGTTATATGGACTATGTCAACGGACTGGTGGCCAATCGGTTCTATGTTTCCCGTTTGATTCTGGAAGAGGATTACTATCGCCATGTGATTCCGGTATGGGAAGCTCCCGTTCGTTAGGAGGCATAAGTAGAGCAAGGGGAAGAATTATGACAATCCCGAAGAAAATCATCGTCACCAAAAAATATAACGGATATGAATGGTTGAAAAGCCAAGCCCAACGAGGATTTCCGCCGGTGCATCAGCAAGTGGTCAGTCCCTTGCGGTTGGCCCAAGAAGTCGCAGTGCTCCGTGGAATCCCTATGCCCACCCAACCCATCGGGTCTCAGGTGAGCATTTTTGTTATGATGCGAATTCTACGAAATAATTCGGGGGGTTATTTTAAAAATGCATCTTACCGGGATGCCCAGGTGTATTGGGAGGCCTTGCAGCAGCTTCGTTTACAGTATGCGGGTACCCAGGAACAGGAAATTGACGGACTTCGGAAGTTGTTTCTTCCGGGAGCTTTGGAAGAGAAAAACAGGAGAATTTTGGAGGAACTACTGATTCCCTATCTGGAAGAAATGAATTCGCTGGGGATTTGGGATGATGTGAGATTTTATAGGGAACTCTTAAAACAGGACCCGCCTTCCCATGGTGGGGAGAAATATGAAATATACCATTTAGTGGAGGATCCCATAAGCCCGCTGGAGCTGGCGGTACTGGGGAAGATGTTTCCCCAGGAAGCACTTCAACTGGCATCCCTATGGCAGCTTTTACCTTGCTGTGAAATTCAAAAGGAAGCAAGCTATGTTTCATTTGAAGGATACGGTTCCATCAATGAATGGCGAGAAGTGACGGATCGTATGATTAAGGCGGGTACGTCCTATGACCAATTCGTGGTGGTGGCGGGAAATTATGCCCGATTTGCCCAGTATCATCAGGAACAACCCATTCTTCCTTTCACCTTAAGTGAGGGGGTGCCGATTATGGGTGGAGTTCCGGAAGGAATGGCGCTGCGGAGAGAGCAAGCTCGAATGGCCGGGTTTACCGCAGATCAGCTTCCGGATTTAGATAGAGCCCTTTTCGATTCCCTCAAATCCAGAAGATCGCCGGGAGAAACCACCCAGGGTGGCAAGGCGCATCTGACCACCATCCAGCAGCTTCCTTTCATCTACCGCCCACAGGTTTTTCTGGTGGGTCTGGAAGAGGCAGTGACTTCGCCTGCAGAGAATCCGGTTCTTCTAGATGGAGATATTCTGGCGTTGCGTAAGAAATGTCCTACCGCTTCTTTGAAAACCTCTTTCGAAAAGACGGAGGAATCCCTGAATGAATATATGAACACGGTAGATTGGTTAAAGGAACAAAAGCAGTCCATTACCATCAGCTATAGTCATTATGATACGGCCTCGTTGAAATCGAAAGCAAAGCCCTCCCTTTTGGCTAGATTCCAGAATATTTTCCGGGAAGAGGCCAGTGTGGGAT
>SACF01000191.1 GCA_009928665.1 Alphaproteobacteria bacterium | reverse complement strand
CCCGCATTCAAAGCCAACGGCTTTTCGCATATTACCGGCTTGCCTTGGTTCAATGCCGCCATTACATGTTCCTTATGAAGGAAGGTGGGAGTACACACATCTACAACATCCACTTCTTCCTGCTCCAACATCTGGGAAACCGTTTCATAAATGGGGATTCCCCAGCTCTTGGCATTTTCCCGGTCTTTATCGGTGGTGCCGGTAGCCGCCACCACCCTTGCTTCCGTTATATGTTGATAATTGCTGTAATGAACGGTACCCATACCGCCCAAACCAACCAATCCGATTCGAACCATGCCATTCTCCTCTTTCTATTACTATTATGCTATTTGCGTGTTTCTTCTTTCCGACCCGAATCAATCCCTAGTCCATCAGAGTTTTTAAATATCGATAGCTCTGCTGGATTCCTTTTTTCGTGTCCCGCATGGAGCCTTCGAAGGATCGGTCCTCCATCTCCAGGCAACCGGCTCCTTGATAGCCGATATCATGTAGCTTGGCGATGAACTTTGGAAAATTCACATCTCCCAACCCAGGTATTTTCGGCGTGTGCCACAAGCTGGGATAGGAGAATCTACCGTATTCCTCCACCTTTTCCGGATCGATTTGCATATCCTTAAAATGAACGTGGAAAATTCTTTCCGGAAAATCCATCAAAGGCTTGTTCACCGACATTCCCTGAAGTACCAGATGGCTGGGGTCATAACACAAACCCATATTGGGGCTCATGTCAAACATTTGTCTCCACACATAAGGTGTGGAAGCCAGGTTGTTTCCCCCGGGCCACTCATCCTTGGTAAAGGACATGGGGCAATTTTCAATGGCCACCCGAACTCCGGAATCTTCCGCCACTTTCAGAATGGCCGGCCACACTTTTTTCATTTGTTTCAAGTTCTCTTCTACCGTCAAGGTTTTATTCTTTCCAATGAAGGTGGTCACCACCGGCACCTGCATCAGCGCCGCCGCTTTGATAACTTTTTTGATGTGGTTTCTGGCCACCTTGGCGGTTTCTGCATCGTCCGATAAAGGATTGGGGAAATAGGCCAGTGCCGCGATTTCTATATTTTTCTTTTTTGCGTAATCTACATAATACGCCGCCTTCTCCCGGGTGAGGGTGTCCACATCGATATGGGTAACCCCCGCATATCTTCGCACCGCTTTTCCCTTGGGCCAACAACAAACTTCCAAAGCCCCATATCCTACTTCCGATGCATAGTCCACCACTTCCTCAAAGGTCATGTCCGGCAAAATGGCAGTCAGTAGTCCTAATTTCATCATCTTCCCATTCCTCCCTATACTTTCACCCAACTTCGCTTTTGGGCGGATTCGTACACTTTATCATTTAAATACATTTCCCGTACCCCATCCCGGAAGGTGGCATAATCCACCGGGCCGCCGTCCTTTTTCTGTATGGCCTGATAAAACTTATGAAATTGCATTTTAAAAGTGTCCGGGAACCCTTCCACATGACCGCCGGGATATCCAATCACTTCCTTGGCCTTGGGCTCTACCAAAGAAGGATCCTTGGCTACTTTTTGGTTGTAAGCTTCTCTTCTTCCAATCCAAAGCTCATTGGAGTCTTCACTGTCCCACTTCATGGAACATTTGCTTCCACTTATTTCAATAATCTGCTGATTCTTTCGTCCCGCCGTCACCTGACTTACGTTCAC
>SACF01000190.1 GCA_009928665.1 Alphaproteobacteria bacterium | reverse complement strand
TGCATGAGAATATTTTCAATTCCATGCATCGAATTTAGGAGGATACCCATTTATGCTAAACATGCATGATATCATGGAAACCATTACCATGATTCAAGAGGAAAACTTGGATATCCGAACCATTACCATGGGGATATCCCTTTTGGATTGTTCCGATAGCGACATTCATCGCTCTTGCGATAAAGTGTACGAAAAGATCACACGGTATGCCAAAGACCTGGTGAAAACCGGGGAAGACATTGAAAAGAAGTATGGCATTCCCATCGTGAATAAGAGAATTTCTGTCACCCCCATAGCCATGTTAGCGGGTGCCTCCGGCGGGGACCCAGTGCTGTATGCCAAAACCCTGGATCGTGCGGCCAAGGAAGTGGGTGTGAATTTTATCGGAGGCTATTCTGCTCTGGTTCACAAAGGGTTCTCTCCCGGGGATTTGGAGCTCATTGAATCCATCCCGGATGCCTTATCTCAAACGGACTACGTCTGCTCCTCCATCAATGTGGGTACCACTAAAGCCGGGATTAATATGGATGCCGTAAAAATGATGGGGAATATTATCCGCCAAACTGCGGAAAAGACAAAGGACCACCAATGTATCGGTGCGGCAAAATTAGTGGTTTTCTGCAATGCTCCTGAGGATAACCCCTTTATGGCAGGTGCTTTCCACGGACCCGGGGAACCGGATTGCGTATTAAACGTGGGAGTTTCCGGACCTGGGGTGGTACGTGCAGCATTGGCTAAAATGCCCAAGGACGCACCCCTAGACCAAGTTGCAGACACCATTAAGAAGACGGCTTTTAAGATTACCCGCATGGGACAACTGGTGGGTGTGGAGGCTTCTCAAATGCTGGGAGTTCCCTTTGGAATCATAGATCTTTCTTTGGCGCCTACACCGGCCATGGGAGATTCCGTGGCCCACATACTGGAAGAAATCGGCTTGGAAGCCTGTGGGGGTTGGGGAACCACCGCGGCATTGGCCATGTTAAATGATGCTGTAAAAAAAGGAGGTGTTATGGCCTCATCCAATGTAGGAGGCTTATCGGGCGCCTTTATTCCAGTAACTGAAGATGCGGGAATGATTGATGTGGCTCGCCGGGGCATCCTTACCATTGAGAAACTGGAAGCCATGACCGCCGTTTGCTCTGTGGGATTAGATATGATTGTCATCCCAGGAGATACCACGGCAGAAGTCATTTCAGCCATCATTGCCGACGAAGCAGCCATCGGAATGGTGAATAGTAAGACCACTGCCGTTCGAGTCATTCCGGCTATCGGTATCCCGGAAGGACAAGAGCTGAATTTCGGAGGACTTTTGGGCACCGGTCCCGTCATGAAAGTGAACACCGTTTCTCCAAAAATCATGATTCATAGAGGCGGAAGAATACCTGCACCTCTGCAAAGTCTAAAAAACTAGGCCTGCAATAGACTTAATTGGCTCAAAACATGAGACGTTTAGCCAACATAAAAGCGGAAGAATCCAATGTCTTCCGCTTTTTCTTATCCGATCTCAGAAGTTCTAAGCCAAGGTCATTTCTACAGAAACCTGGAATCTCCGGTATCTCCGTCAAATCCGGGATGATTGTCAAAACGTACCACGCCCACCTGACACTTCCCTTTCACCGCCTGGGTAACCATAGCATGTCCCACAGTTCCAAATCCTCCGCAAAGCTCCA
>SACF01000189.1 GCA_009928665.1 Alphaproteobacteria bacterium | reverse complement strand
CACCAAGACCTTCACCATCACCGTAAACCCGCTGGGGCAGGTCGTTCAACCCGAAGACCAGACCGTCTGCAACAACGCTTCCACAACCGCCGTGGCCTTTTCCTCGCTGAACACCGGGGGAACCACCACCTACGACTGGAGCAACGACAACACCTCCATCGGTCTTGCAGCTTCGGGAACCGGCGACATTGCTGCGTTTACGGCAATCAACACAGGAACCACACCAGTCGTGGCCACCATCACCGTTACCCCTACTTTCGCCCAGGGAGGAACCAGTTGCCAGGGACCTTCCAAGTCGTTCACCATCACCGTGAACCCGACTCCCGACGTGGTCTTCAATCCTGCTTCAACTCCCACTATTTGCACCGGTACACAAGCATCCATCATCTTCGATCCAACAGTGACCGGAACTGTTTTTAACTGGACTGTTCCATCACTCCCTGCCGGCGTTACCATGACCAACACCTCCGGCATCGGCAACGTGTCGGAGATCATCAATAACTCCACCAACCTCCTTCAAACCGTTGTTTTTAATGTTATGCCCGTGGCCGCTACCTGTTCGCCTGCCACTCCTTCGACTTTTTCCGTAGTAATCAATCCAAAGCCCACCGTAATATTCCCCGCTTCGCCCTCTAATCCCCAGCAGGTCTGTTCGGGCGCTGTATCTACTCCGGTACCTTTATCCTCATCCGTTACGCTGCCCGTTGTTACATATGCATGGACCGCTGCTGCCTTTGACCCGGTCAACCCGACCCCGTCCATCACCGGTTTTACTACCCCTAATTCGGGGAATACCATACCTGGTGAAAATATCGTTAGTTCACTGCTCACCCAGGGGGTTATCAAATACGCTGTCACCCCGACCTTTACCAATGCCGGGATTTCCTGTAGCGGTGATGCACTGGAGTATCAGACTCTGGTCAATCCAAGTCCTACTGTTGCGCTCAATCCCTCCGATCCCACCGGACAAGCAATCTGTTCGGGCGGAACCAGCCAGATCATCGCTTTCACCCCAAATACCCCTCCGGGTGAAACAACCTATCAATGGGAGGCTGTTGAAGTTGTCGATGTTACCGGGGCCACCCTTAACGGAACTACCGATTTTATTCCGGCGCAGACCTTAACACTGACCGGACCGACACAAGGTCATGTAAAATATAAAGTCACCCCGGTGTATACCGGATCCGGCACCTTCACTTGTCCGGGAGGCGTTTCTTACTCCACCATTTTTGTCAACCCAAATCCAACCCCTGTAATCTCCGGACCTGCAGTGGTTTGTGAAAATCAAACCGGGGTTATCTATTCCACACCTTACATAACTGGTCACTCCTATCAATGGACCATTACCGGTGCGGCTTCGGTTGTCAATGATAATACGTATGAAGTGACTGTGAATTGGGGACCCGTCGCCGGATCTCCCGGTACCCTTGTCCTTACTGAGACCATTGATGCAACCACTTGTTTCACCACAACTGCTACTGCTTTTGTAACCCTTAATCCATTGGGACAGGTAGTTCAGCCAACTGATCAGACCGTATGCAATAACACGTCAACTACCGCTGTGTCCTTCACCACCCTGAACACCGGGGGAACCACTACATATTCCTGGAGCAACGACAACACTTCCATTGGACTGGCAGCATCGGGAACCAGTGATATTGCTGCATTCACGG
>SACF01000188.1 GCA_009928665.1 Alphaproteobacteria bacterium | reverse complement strand
CACATAATAGATGGCTTATGGCTGAATACAATCATCAGAAAGAAGGGAATTATCATGAAGAGAATCGTTACTGGAATGCTTGTGGTTACCTTAATATTTGTACTGGCTCTCACCGGCTGTCAGCCTGCTGAGGTGCCGGAAGATACGCCGGATGTGGTTTCTGAACCCATTGTTATCGCGGCGTTGAACGGGCCTACCGGCATGGGGATGGTGCAGTTGATGGACCAAACCGATAAGTATGCCATTACTACATACCAAGCTCCCGACGAGGTTTCGGGGAAGATTATTACCGGAGAAGTGGATTTGGCTTGTGTTCCTTCCAACCTGGCGGCAGTACTATATAACAAGACCCAGGGTCAAATCGTGGCCATCAGTGTGGAAACACTGGGAGTTCTGTATTTGGTAGAGAATGGAGGAGAAACCATCCAATCCATTGCTGACTTGGCGGGGAAAACCGTGTATGGCAGCGGAAAGGGCGGTTCTCCGGAATATATCCTGCAAAAGTTGTTGAATGAAGCCGGCCTTACCGATGTAACCATCGAATGGATGGCCAACCACAGTGATGTGGCCTCCACCTTAATGGCCAATCAGGGATCTATTGCTCTACTGCCGGAGCCTTTTGTTACCGTGGTTACCTCCAAGAACCCGGCGCTTCGGGTGGCGGTAGACTTAAATGAGGGATGGGTAGAGGCCACCGGCCTGGACCTTCCCATGGGTGTATTGGTAGCCACTAAAAGTTTTGTGGAAGAGAGAGGGGATGATTTGGCTATCTTCTTGAAGGACTATCGGGCTTCCGTAGACTTTGTCAATAATAATCCGGAAGAAGCCGGTGCGGCCATATCTCAGTGGGGATTTATTGCAGATCCTACGGTGGCAACCAAAGCCATTCCCGGCAGCAATATCGTTTTGTATGAAGAAGATACCTCTGTGAGCAAGGAAATGTTAGAGAGCTTTTTCGGAGTACTCTTTGAAATGAATCCGGCCTCCATCGGTGGAGCCATGCCGGATGAGGGACTGTACTATTAGGAAGGTATCATGAAGGAAAAAATACGGGGAGAAAACAATATTCATACCCAATGGAAGCGGGTTGGAATCCTGGCCTTCTGGTTGGCACTGTGGCAGGTAGGGGCTATGATGGTAAACATGCCCCTTATTTTGCCCACGCCTTTGGAGTCTATGGTGCAGTTGGTACGGCTGTTGGGAACCGGCGCCTTTTATTGGGATGTAACGTATACCTTGTATCGTTGTGTGGTGGGCATTGCCTATTCCTTTTTAGCGGGGGTGCTCACCGCTTTTCTTTCCTATCGATATATGTTCTTCCGGGAACTATTGTCCTTGCCGGTGAATTTTTTGAAATCCACGCCGGTAATGGCGGTGATTATTTATGCCCTGTTATTATTGACCTCCAGCCAGGTCCCCATTTTTGTTTGCTTTATGATGTGTTTTCCTGTGGTACATATCAATCTACTTTCCGGGTTGGACAATGTGGGGGAAGAATATTTGGAAATGGCTCAGGTATTTCAGGTGTCTTCCAGAGACCAGTATCGATACATCTATCTCCCTTCCATTGAGCCGGAGGTGAAGGCTTCGTTGAATCTCATTGCGGGATTGAGCTGGAAATCCGTGGTGGCAGCGGAAGTTCTTTCCGTACCGGCGCATTCCATGGGGTACAATCTTCT
>SACF01000187.1 GCA_009928665.1 Alphaproteobacteria bacterium | reverse complement strand
AATCGTGTTTCAAGATGAAAGAGAGGTAACCGTCCAATGACAAAAAAGGACAAACTATTTGGCGATGAGTATGTCGCACCTCCTCAGAAACCGGAGGCGGCACCCACAGTGATTGGGGTCACTACCGTGGTGATAGGTAACGTTTCTTCTACCGGGAAACTTGACATTCAAGGAAGAGTGAAGGGTGATATTGAGACCTCCAGCGACTTAGTGGTTTCTGGAATTGTGGAAGGAAATGTGCAAGGGAAAAATGTGGTAATGCAATCCGCTTCCGTGAAGGGGAATGTGGAGGCTCTCCACGACGTGGTGATGCGAAAATCCGTGATTCTGGGGGATGTAAAGGCCAACAATGTGATTCTGGATGGAAAGATGCGAGGCAACCTGGCCATTCAAGAATCTACGGAATTGACCGCCAATGCCATTTTAGCGGGGAACGTGGATACGAAAATATTGTCTACCAATCCGGGGGCGAAAATCAATGGCACCATCACTACTCGAGAAGCCAATTTGAAGGACAGCGATTTTAACTTTGAATCTCCGGAAAATACCAGCACCTTCCAAGTGTCGGGAACGGTAATCGAGGAAGCAGAGGACGCGGAAGTGGAAGAGAAGGAAAGATAGGGTGGGAAACAGCATTTATTTTTTTAGTTATTTTATGTTGACCAAAAAGCCGCAGGCACCTGCGGCTTTTCCTATTACTAGATGAAGGTAAATCATTGGATCACCCTTGCGAAAGTTTATCGTGCACATTCGCCATCCTTGTCCAAAAGGATATCCAATCCATGTTTGATGGTAGGCAGAATGTACTCTAAGGTTTCTTTTACGGCCTTGGGGCTTCCTGGAAGGTTCACGATGAGCGTGTTTCCGCGGATGCCGGCTTCGGCCCGGGATAGCATGGCTCTTGGAGTAATCTCCATGGACATTTTCCGCATGGCTTCGGGAATGCCGGGGGTTTTTCGATGAATGACATGGAGAGTGGCATCCGGGGTTACATCCCGATGGGAAAACCCGGTTCCTCCGGTGGTGATGATGAAATCCAAATGCAGTTCATCGGACCATTGTATGAGTGCGGACTCAATCATGCTTTGATTGTCAGGAAGCAACAGATATTCCTTGTCCCAAAAATCGTCAGAGTTTCTTAAAATTTCCCGGATCACCTTTCCGGACAAGTCTTCCCGTTCTCCACGAAATCCCTTGTCGCTGGCGGTTAATATCCCAACTTGATACATTTCCTTCTCCTTTCCGGGTGGTTCATGGGCATATTTCTGTGTATAATAAAGATGGCGAATGTTCTTCCATGCCGGGATAACAAAGATGGTTCTTTAGTAGTATAGTATTATAGATTAGATGGAGGTGCAAGGAAATGATTTATGTACATTTGGCAACCGGATTTGAGGAAGTGGAAGCATTGACGGTGGTGGATGTGTTGAGAAGAGCCTCCTTGGATGTGAAAACTGTGTCACTGACCCGAGAAAAAGAAGTTACCGGTAGAAGTGAGATTACGGTGATGGCGGACCAATGGATTGGTGATACGGACTATTCCACAGGAGAAATGATTGTTTTACCCGGGGGACAGCCGGGGGCTACCAATTTGTTGAACCACGAAGAGTTAAAAGAGAGAATTCTCCAGTACCACAAGGAGAAAAAGTACTTGGCAGCCATCTGTGCGGCACCGATGGTGTTGGGA
>SACF01000186.1 GCA_009928665.1 Alphaproteobacteria bacterium | reverse complement strand
TAACAAAGTACGTCGCCGATTAGTTGACATCAAACTTGCATTTAAGGAAAGCATGGACCGTGAAGTATCCAGGATTTTCGAAGAGATTGAAGATCTTGACACCGAGATCCGGGAAGGCATGTCCAATCGTGTCGGCAGTGGATTCCAGGCCAACGAAGCCAAAAAATATGCCTATCGTCTGGTAAAACCCATACTCCGTGACACAATTCAAGACCTCGATGGCATAAAGCAGGACCTAACCGCCGACATAGCCACCCTCGTAGGAGAAGACTTTGTTGAAGATCAGACCTGCGCAATGTCCGGCATAATCGGCAACGCCACCGCCAAGAACTTCGAGCAATCCGAACTCGACATCAAAGTCCTTAATCCACCGGAGTGATCGGGCATGGCCCGACGCACTCCTTTTCATGCTTTTCTTACCAAAATAGCTTCCGAGGGCAAATCCGTCTCGAACGAAGCCAATACTTCGAGAACTCTAGCCACCGCCTCAAAAACCCCAGCATCCTCTCGTTCATCTATTCCAACTTCTTACCTCAAAATATCCCCAACAGGAGGCATTGTTGCACCCGAGAAAAAACTCATTATGTCCGAAGTCTCATCCGGAAAACATGACATATCCCCGATCGGCGGCATATCTGCATCATCAATATCTTCTACCCCTACAACATTTCAAAAAGCCGTCTCAACCCCAACCATTGCTATCCAAAAACCAGAAACAGCCGTCCTCGGTGGAATATCCATATCCCCTGCTTCAGGCGTTACCACCTCCATAAAGAGGACAGTTGCCGTCCACGAAGAGCAACCTGTAACCCGTACCCCAATTTCAATCGGATCATCCAGAACCAGGGTTGCCGATTACAGCACTCCGAACACTGCAAATCCAAACAAATATGCTCCAGTTACCGAAGCAAAACCAATAACAGTAGTTGGATCTGGTCCATCAGCAACAACAGAAAATCCAGGTGTATCCGAAGCAACCGGTTTTATCTTCAGAGGCATCCCAATAAAAATGTAATTAGAGGACAAACACTTCCTCATCATCCACTTTTTTGCGTTTATTCTGATATCTCACTTCCGCATCACAAACCCTCAAATACAGTTGCTCCGTTGCCAAGACATCCCCAATATTGTGCTTCCTGATCTCATCCAACTCACCTTTCTCGAACCACCTGGGAACATCCCGGCCACTCCCATATAATAAGTCCTTAAACCCGAGCATTGCTGCAAACATCTCCAAAGTAGCCGATTGCTGTTTATTCCATTTTCCCTCTATCAGAATATCATAAAGATCCACTAATCTCCTATCATATTTTCCAACTGGCAATATATTAATAAACGGAATATCATTAACCATGCCCCTCATCTTCAAATGAATCAAATCGAAATCCTTGATATTGAAGCCCACCCACTTTGACGGTCTAATCTCATTCAAATACTCATAAGTCTCCTCCAAAACCCTAACCTCATCTCGATCACAGAAACACTTTACCTCCATATCCACCGGCTTAACCGTGATGCATATCGTCTGCGAAGTATGCCACCTCAACGCGGCCTGTTCATCACATTCCGCACAATAATCCTTCTTCTGCTTCGGATGATCTTCCGGGTTATGATCACATCTACTACATTTAACATCCTTATAGGTCTGGATCTGTTCTAACGTTCCAGGCACAGTCTCAATATCGATAACA
>SACF01000185.1 GCA_009928665.1 Alphaproteobacteria bacterium | reverse complement strand
CACATAATAGATGGCTTATGGCTGAATACAATCATCAGAAAGAAGGGAATTATCATGAAGAGAATCGTTACTGGAATGCTTGTGGTTACCTTAATCTTTGCACTGGCTCTCACCGGCTGCCAGCCTGCTGAGGTGCCGGAAGAACCACTGGATGTGGTTTCTGAACCCATTGTTATCGCGGCGTTGAACGGGCCTACCGGCATGGGGATGGTACAGTTGATGGACCAAACCGATAAGTATGCCATTACCACCTACCAGGCTCCCGACGAAGTTTCGGGGAAAATCATTACCGGGGAAGTGGATTTGGCTTGTGTTCCTTCCAACCTGGCGGCAGTACTATATAACAAGACCCAGGGACAAATTGTGGCCATCAGCGTGGAAACACTGGGAGTGCTATATTTGATAGAAAATGGAGGAGAAACCATCCAATCCATGGCCGACTTGGCGGGGAAAACCGTGTATGGCAGCGGAAAGGGCGGTTCCCCGGAATATATTCTGCAAAAGCTGCTGAATGAAGCCGGCGTCACCGATGTAACCATCGAATGGATGGCCAACCACAGTGATGTGGCCTCCACCTTAATAGCCAATCAGGGATCCATTGCCCTACTGCCGGAGCCTTTTGTTACCGTGGTTACCTCCAAGAACCCGGCTCTTCGGGTGGCGGTAGATTTAAATGAGGGATGGGTAGAGGCCACCGGCCTGGACCTTCCCATGGGCGTATTGGTAGCCACCAAAAGTTTTGTGGAAGAGAGAGGCGATGATTTGGCCATCTTCTTAAAGGACTATCGGGCTTCCGTAGATTTTGTTAACAACAATCCGGAAGAAGCCGGTGCGGCCATATCTGAGTGGGGATTTATTGCAGATCCTTTGGTGGCAACCAAAGCCATCCCCGGTAGCAATATCGTTTTGTATGAGGAAGACACTTCCGTCAGCAAGGAAATGCTAGAGAGCTTTTTCGGCGTGCTCTTTGAAATGAATCCGGCATCTATCGGTGGAGTCATGCCGGATGAGGGATTGTACTACTAGGAAGGTATCATGAGGGAAAAAATACGGGGAGAAAATAATATTCATACCCAATGGAAACGGGCGGGAATCCTGGCCTTTTGGTTGGCGCTGTGGCAGATAGGGGCCATGATGGTAAATATGCCCCTTATTTTGCCCACGCCTTTGGAATCTATTGTGCAGTTGGTACGACTGTTGGGAACCGGCGCCTTTTATTGGGATGTAACATATACCTTGTATCGTTGTGTGGTGGGTATCGCCTATTCTTTTTTAGCGGGGGTGCTCACCGCCTTTCTTTCTTATCGATATCTTTTCTTCCGGGAACTATTGTCTTTGCCGGTGAATTTTTTGAAATCCACGCCGGTAATGGCGGTGATTATTTATGCCCTGTTATTATTAACATCCAGCCAGGTCCCTATTTTTGTTTGCTTTATGATGTGTTTTCCTGTGGTACATATCAATCTACTTTCCGGGTTAGACAATGTGGGGAAGGAATACTTAGAGATGGCTCAGGTATTTCAGGTATCCTCCAGGGATCAGTATCGATATATCTATCTTCCTTCCATCGAACCGGAGGTGAAGGCTTCATTGAATCTCATTGCGGGATTAAGCTGGAAGTCCGTGGTGGCCGCGGAAGTGCTTTCCGTACCGGCCCATTCCATGGGGTACAATCTTCTCAATGCCAAGGTGTACTTTGA
>SACF01000184.1 GCA_009928665.1 Alphaproteobacteria bacterium | reverse complement strand
ATGGCAAGGTTCCGGGCAGTTTGATCACCATCCTTCAGAAAGCGCAAGACATTTACGGATATCTTTCCAAAGAAACCATCGAGTATATCGCCCAGGCTATCGGCATCAAGCCGGCAAAAATATATGGGGTGGCCACTTTTTATGCGCAATTTCGACAAGCGCCCATTGGGAAATATCTCATTATGATGTGCAAGGGAACCGCATGTCATGTGAATGGCGCAGACCTGATTGAAGAGGCTGTCACAGAACACCTGGGGATAAAGGACGGAGAGACCACAGAAGACGGCATTTTTACCCTCAATAATGTGGCCTGTTTGGGATGCTGTTCATTGGCGCCTGTCATGATGGTGAAAAGCATGGAAGGAGACGAGACCTATGGGAATCTGACCAAGGATACTGTAAAAGCCATCCTGGATGAAATCAGATGTAGGAATCAGGAGGTGCAGGCCGTATGAAAATCATAATCGGACAAGGAAGCTGTGGAATTGCTACGGGTGCGAAAAAGACGGCAGCGGAATTTGAAAAACAAATTCATGATCGAAGTCTTGATATACCAGTGGGGCTTACCGGCTGTGTGGGTACCTGCTATTTAGAACCTATCGTGGATATTTATGATGACGACAACCATCTAACGCGGTACGTGAAGGTACAACCTCAGGATGTGACAAATATTATGGACAGCCATTTTTCCTGTCAGCTGGGGAAGGATTCTTCCCATTGCATTACCAGACTGGATGAGGAAGTCATTGAAAAACAAAAGAGAGTTGTGTTAAGGAACTGCGGTCTCATCAACCCGGAGGATATTACGGAATATATCGCATTGGGGGGATACCAAGCAGTCGATAAGGTATTATCAGAGATGACACCGGCGGACGTTATCGAAGAAATGAAAATCTCCGGTTTGCGCGGTAGAGGCGGGGCAGGATTCCCCACTTGGTTTAAGTGGAATGCGGCGCTTTCTAGCCCAGGCAAGGAGAAATATATGGTGTGCAATGCCGACGAAGGGGACCCGGGTGCGTTTATGGACCGTTCCGTATTGGAAGGAGACCCTCACTCTTTGATTGAAGGGATGATTATCGGAGGATATGCCATTGGCGCCAACCAGGGTGTCATATATTGTCGTGCGGAATATCCATTGGCCATTCATCGACTGGAAGTGGCCATGGAGCAGGCCAGGGAAAAAGGATATTTGGGAAAGAATATTTTAGACTCGGGGTTTGACTTTGAACTTCGCATCAAGGCGGGAGCTGGGGCTTTTGTGTGCGGTGAAGAAACGGCTCTGATTGCATCCCTGGAGGGAGAACGAGGTATGCCAAGGCTGAAGCCTCCTTTCCCGGCTTCCAAAGGCTATTGGCAGAAACCAACCAATATTAACAATGTGGAGACCTTCGCCAATGTTCCCTGGATTATTATCAATGGCGGTGCTGCTTTCGGTGCCATGGGTACGGAAAAATCAAAGGGTACCAAGGTATTCGCCTTGGCTGGGAAAATAAAAAAAGGCGGATTGGTGGAGGTGCCCATGGGCATGACCTTGCGGGAAATCATATATGATATTGGCGGGGGAATCAAAAATGACCGGGAATTTAAAGCGGTTCAAATGGGTGGGCCATCCGGAGGGTGCATTCCGGCATCCTTGATCGACACGCCGGTGGACTACGAAAACATAGGGAAAATTGGAGCTATCGTTGGCTCCGGCGGTATGATT
>SACF01000183.1 GCA_009928665.1 Alphaproteobacteria bacterium | reverse complement strand
AATCATACCGCCGGAGCCAACGATAGCTCCAATTTTCCCTATGTTTTCGTAGTCCACCGGCGTGTCGATCAAGGATGCCGGAATGCACCCTCCGGATGGTCCACCCATTTGAACCGCTTTAAATTCCCGGTCATTTTTGATCCCCCCGCCAATATCATATATGATTTCGCGCAAAGTCATGCCCATGGGCACCTCCACCAAGCCGCCCTTTTTTATTTTCCCAGCTAAGGCGAACACCTTGGTCCCTTTTGATTTTTCCGTACCCATGGCACCGAAAGCAGCACCGCCATTCATGATAATCCAGGGAACATTAGCAAAGGTCTCCACATTGTTAATATTGGTTGGTTTCTGCCAGTAGCCTTTGGATGCCGGGAAAGGAGGCTTCAGCCTTGGCATACCTCGTTCCCCCTCCAGGGATGCAATCAGCGCCGTTTCTTCACCACACACAAATGCCCCGGCTCCCGCCTTGATGCGAAGTTCAAAGTCAAACCCTGAGTCTACAATATTCTTTCCCAAATATCCTTTTTCCCTGGCCTGCTCCATGGCCACTTCCAGTCGATGGATGGCCAATGGATATTCCGCACGACAATATATGACACCCTGATTGGCACCAATGGCATATCCTCCGATAATCATCCCTTCAATGAGAGAGTGCGGGTCTCCTTCCAATACGGAACGGTCCATAAACGCCCCTGGATCCCCTTCGTCGGCATTGCACACCATATATTTCTCATTGCCCGGACTGGTAAGCGCCGCATTCCACTTAAACCAAGTGGGGAATCCTGCCCCACCTCTGCCACGCAAACCGGAGATTTTCATTTCTTCAATCACGTCCGCCGGTGTCATCTCGGATAACACCTTATTCATCGCTTGGTATCCCCCCAATGCGATATATTCCGTAATATCCTCCGGGTTGATGAGACCACAGTTTCTTAACACAACCCTCTTTTGTTTTTCAATAACCTCCTCATCCAGTCTGGTAATGCAATGGGAAGAATCTTTCCCCAGCTGACAGGAAAAATGGCTATCCATAATATTTGTCACATCCTGAGGTTGTACCTTCACGTACCGCGTCAGATGGTTATCGTCATCATAAATATCCACGATGGGTTCTAAATAGCAGGTACCCACACAGCCGGTAAGCCCCACTGGTATATCAAGACTTCGATCATGAATTTGTTTTTCAAATTCCGCTGCCGTTTTTTTCGCGCCCGTGGCAATTCCACAACTTCCTTGTCCGATTATGATTTTCATACGGCTTGCACCTCCTGATTCCTACATCTGATTTCATCCAGGATTGCCTTTACAGTATCCTTGGTCAAATTCCCATAGGTTTCGTCTCCTTCCATGCTTTTCACCATCATGACAGGCGCCAATGAACAGCATCCCAAGCAGGCCACATTATTGAGGGTAAAAATGCCGTCTTCTGTAGTCTCTCCATCCTTTATCCCCAGGTGCTCTGTGACGGCCTCTTCAATCAGATCTGCGCCATTCACATGACATGCGGTTCCCTTGCACATCATAATGAGATATTTTCCAATGGGCTCTTGCCGGAATTGAGCATAAAAAGTGGCCACTCCGTATATTTTTGCCGGCTTGATGCCGGTAGCCTGGGCGATATACTCGATGGTTTCTTTGGAAAGATATCCGTAAATGTCTTGCGCTTTCTGAAGGATGGTGATCAAACTGCCCGGAACCTTGCCAT
>SACF01000182.1 GCA_009928665.1 Alphaproteobacteria bacterium | reverse complement strand
GGAGAGCTTCCCACCCCCAGAGAAATCCTAGATCGTATCATTTCGGAGGTGGGCGTAAAACCGGAGGTGACGGAAGATGAATCGTTTATATAAATCATACATTCGCACCGACGCATTGCCCTCTTTGTTTTGCCCCGGATGCGGGAACGGTATTATCCAGATGGCGGCCATTCGGGCCATCGATGGATTGGGCATTCGAGAAAACCTGGCTTGTGTTTCCGGCATTGGCTGTTCTTCCTGGATTCCATGTTATCTCAATCTAGATGTAATGCACACCATTCATGGTCGTGCCCTGGCATTTGCTACGGGCCTGAAGATGGCCCAGCCGGACAAAAAAGTCATGGTTTTTACCGGAGACGGAGACTGCTTGGCCATCGGAGGAAATCACTTTCTCCATGCTTGCGCCAGAAATATTGATTTGACCGTAATCATGGTAAACAACTACATTTACGGAATGACCGGAGGACAGAAATCCCCGGCCACCCCCATGGATGCGGTTACCAAGACATCTCCGTATGGTGCCATGGACTATCCCATTGATGGTTGCCAGTTGGCCCTTACCATGGGGGCCACCTATGTGGCCCGGTGGTCTACGGCCCACCCGGTTCAGCTGGAAAAATCCATTCGGGAAGGGGTAGAGCACAAGGGCTTTAGCTATATAGAAGTGCTGAGCCAATGTCCTGTCCAGGGGGGGAAGAATCTGTATGGAGAAAAAGAGCCCGCTGCCATTTTGAAAAAGTATCGGGAAATGGCCAAGGAAGGCCAAGTCCAGCTGGGCGTGTTTACAAAGGATAGCCCTCGGACAGAGTACTTGGAACGGGTGAACCAACGATTGGCCGCCCAGGGATGGGAGGTGTAATCATGGCAAACATCACCATCGACAAGAGCTGCTGCAAGGGTTGCGATATTTGTTATGCGGTATGCCCTAAAAAAATCTTCGTCCGATCGAAAAACAGAAATCACTACGGAACCAACATGCCGGATATCACAAATCCCGAAACCTGTATCTATTGCGGTATGTGTGAAAGGATGTGCCCCGACGGGGCCATTGATGTGCAAAAGGAGGAATCATCGGAAAATGAGGATTAACGTAAGGTTTGCAGGAGCCGGAGGCCAGGGTGTAATTCTGGGTTCGGTGCTATTGGCCAAAGCCTATGGTATTGGGGAGGATTACAATATATCTCAAACCCAAAGTTACGGCCCGGAAGCTCGAGGGGGAGCTTGTAAGGCGGAAGTGGTGATTTCCGATGAAAATATTGACTACATGAAGGTGGACCAAGCCGATGTTTTTATTGCCTTTAACCAGATGGGATACGACAAATACAAAGCCACGGTGAAGAAAAACGCCATGGTATTGGTGAATAGTACCCTGGTAGAACCGGACCGGCCGGATGCCTATAAGATTCCGGCTACTGACATGGCCGAGGAAATGGAAAAACCTTTTGTGGTGAATATGATCATGCTGGGAGCCTTGACCAAGCTGCTTCCCAAGTTGCATTATCCCAAAGTAGAAGCGGAAATCATGGAGAACTTCGCCGCCTCCATCGCCGGTGTAAACCTGGAAGCTTATGACAAAGGCTACCGTTATATGGAAGAAAAATTGAAGGCCACGGGATAACTTTTGTTCTTTTCTTCACAAAACCTACAAATTTCTCTTGTATAGTAATTCTATCGCACTTGGGAGGGTTTTATGAAGAATCGAAAAAAATGG
>SACF01000001.1 GCA_009928665.1 Alphaproteobacteria bacterium | reverse complement strand
CAAAGAAATATCCAAACCTGTGGCAATAGGGGGTGATACAAATTTTCTTTTGCACAGGTCGTTGTTCATTTGTTTGCAAACTTATTCAGCATTGGTATATTTACCCTATAATCCCAAAGTGCACTCCGGGGTTTACAACAAGGATTCTACAAAAATCTGGATTTTCGGCGAGGGGTTTGATTATAGTTTTCGTGGTGAAAGGGTTGAATTCGACACTAACTTTATATTAAAAAGGATCACATGGATACCAGAGGTGGTGGATGGTTATTCTTACCGGAACTCTTACCGGTTGAATTCATTCCCCATAATCATTCATCAAAGCTTTTATCATTGATTTCATGCAACACCGGCTTCATGCTGGGTCTCGTTCCTCGACCACACGAAGCCTTATTTATTACCTGCTGGCTTCTTTCATTTTCATTATTTTTAAGTTGATTTTTAAATGCAGTCAGGTTTCAGCACACCTAAAATTGAAAAAAGTTGTTCTTTGTCAAACTCTGAAACTCCGTTGTCAATTGCCATTTGTAAGGCTTCCTGATATGTCGGTTTTGTATTGAAAAATTTCCGATTGAAATAGTCATATTTGATATAAGACCAGAAATAATAGTATATTCCTTTAGGTTCAATCATCAAAGCGGCATTGATATATTCTTCAATTCTGTCAATGGCCGGGCGTTGTGTCAAAAATGCCTTGTTGCCTTTTAATAAACAAATTGCTGCGTAAAAAAAAGTCTCAGAATTGTCAAAGTTATCTTCAATTGCTTTTTCAAAAGCCAAAATAGCTTTGTCATATAATTTTAACTTCAGGTAACACATTGCTATTGAAGTGTTCAAGTCTTTATTGTCGGGATTTTCAGAAAGTGCTTTGCGATATTCGTTCGCGTATTTATTCACCTCTGGCATTGGCATTGAATACACGCTATTAAAAGTCGATATTACTATCGGTTTATGACAAAATTTACATTCAGTTTGTCCTGTTGTAACCCGGTCTCCACAGCCGGGACAAGTTAATTCTACTATTTGTTGAGCCATATTTACCGTTCAGTTTTTAGTTCATAAGTTTTAATTGCCTGTTCCTTTCATTAGCCAGATTGCAAATTTTATCAATTATCATTTGAATGTTGTCAAAGTTGTTTTTTTGCAATGTTTTTTCAAGATTATCAATTTCACTCATTACATCTTGTTCGATTGATTTTACATTATAAGAAGATTTAACCTGACTGCTATGAATTAAATCATAAGCCTTTTCAACTTTTTTCCTAGTTGTATTATCTGAAATGTTATTCAATAAAGCATTGAGTTTTGAAGAAGATTCTTTCACGTATTTTAATTCTTCTTCATGTCTTTCGATATTGTCGGCCGTATGTTCATTGGCGATCAAATTAGTCAGTAATAAAATTGCAAAAATTGCAGCAATGGTAATTTGAACTAATAATGCAACGGTATAAGATTCGGGTGAGAGTATTATAAAAACGACCCCTGCTACAAGAGCTAAAAAAAAGTAACCGGTTGTTATTACAAACAAAGGGCGACCATAGTCGGCAGAACTACTGCCTTTCCTGACAAACAATGGCGTTAGCAGAAGCATTAAATAGGCAAGGTGTATTGATGCATAAGATATCCATACAGAGGTTGGTTGGTCAGACCCTTTAAGCAGAAAGAAATAAATATTAAATACAACCACAAAGATTGAATCTAATAAGTACCAGAAAATTTTAGTTTTGTTCATGGCAGTCTCCTTTTCTTACATTTTACTTAAAATTTCTTTTTTCTTGGCATCAAATTCATCTTGTGTTATTGCCCCTATATCAAGCATTTCTTTAAGCTGTTTGATTTTTTCCACTGGGCTGACATTGGCAGGTTGTTGATTTTGCGAAGGATTAAAAGTTTGTTGAGCCATACTGCCAAATACACCTCCGGCAGCCAAACCCATGCCTAAACCTGCTCCTGCTGTGGCAACGCCACCACCCTCGTTATCTGCAAGACTTTTAAGTATGTCAACCTGTTGTTGCTTTGCCCAATCATCTCCTAAAATTCCCATAACAGATTTGTCTGCTTGCGCGTTTCTCATTTTTGCAATGGCATCCATGCCAATTTCATCATAACGCCTTCTGATTTCATCGTCATCAATATCGATTGCTGCAATGGAGAACTTAACCAATTTTAATCCATAGTCACTAAGCGTTTCCTGCATGAAAGGACTTATTGCATCAGCAAATTCGTCTAAACGGGCTTCAATTCCCAAAAGTTCCTGCGTTGATTCGTTTGCAGCTCTTGTAATATTTGATTTGATTTTGCTCTGAAATTCGTTGATGAAATACTTGCTAAGTTCTTCCTGAAATTGAAAAGGTACATTATTACCTATCAGTTTTTCAAGGAATTTAACAGGGTTTTCAATCTGTACTTTGTATGCTCCCCTTGCTTTTAGTTTAGTTGCAATTCCTAACAATTTGTCACGCACCTGGATGGGTGAATCAGTACCCCACAAAATTTCTTCGGAGTGGGCTTTACGAACAAAGTACACAACACAATTAAAGGTACTGATTCCACCAGTAAAAACATTTCGCAAACGGCTGATAAAAGGATAATTTTCTGTTGAGAGTTTATAAGTGCCATTCTCAAATGTTTGTTCAACAGTACCACCTTTTATAAAAATGGCTTCCTCGCCCGGCATAACAATAAGAGTAGAGTTTGTATTAAAATCTTCCTCTGGCTGTCGCCATATTAAAAGTTCACCGTCTCCTGTGTTTTTTATTACATCTGCCCAATGTTTTTTACCGCCTGTAAATTCGGTTTCGTTTGGATTCTTATTGTTGAAAAGTCCCATGATTATTTGATTTATTAACTTTATGGATTATCAATGCAGTAAATACCATTACATGTGATAAATAAGCGAATATAAATTTTTTTAATGGCTTTAAACATGCCATACTTCTTTAATACTATAATAGAATATTCAGAACAACTTGGTTCTAATGTACATCTTCTTCTTTTTTCTTCTGAGGCATAATGCTGATAAAGTTCTATAAAGAGAATGGAGAATCTTTTTAAAAAAAACATCAGCAATAAAACGCTAACGAAAAAATGTAATAAAATGAAAGGGGAACTAAAACCAACAAATACGAGCAATCTGGCAAAAAGATAAGCAATTAACAGCGTTGCCAACTCCAAAACAATCAGGTATTTCATTGCAGTAATAATATTTGTTTTTGGCCTTTTTACTTCTCTGTTAATGCAATAATTTATTAATGCTTCCTGCTCGTATCTGTTTTGAGGTTTTTCCATTATATCATTACGATTTTTTTTCACGCAATTTTGCTTTCATTGCCTGAATTGCACGTTCTGTATAGTCGTTCAGTTCAAGAGAACAATAGAATTTATCACCAGGAACAGTTAACGCAAAACGATTTGAATCAATATTTTCCAATAATGATTTCTTTTGTTTAGCATCCCAATATGGTGTTTCTACTGTGTCGGTACTTGTAGAGAAGTTAGTTATATCTTTATAGAAGTACTCCTCCGTTGAGACTTTTTTGTCATCTTTATCAAAATGAATTGTATTCTGATACAAATACACTTGAGTAGAAGAGAAAAATAACCATGACACTTGATAGGCAGAACTTCTCCACTTCCCATCTTTACCTCTCTTAGCATAGCTTATGTTATTACCATAAGCCCAACCTTCAAAATGAACGGGTTCGATTTCTTTTAATTCAGATTCGTCTAATCCAATTTTTTCTAGTGCTTTCTTTTTAAAATCTTGTTTGGAAATGGTTGACTTTACTATTTCGTTATATTGATCATCAGATATTGTTTTTGATAAACAACCATCAACCGCAAAATAACGAATGACTTTTTTCTGCTCGTCATTACGATTCTTGTAACGATTTTGTACTTCTGAAGGGTCAGACATTGAGCTGCTTTTGTAAAAATAAACTCCGACTCCGATTAAGACAATAATAATTATAAATACTACCATAATATTTGATTTTTATTTGCCTACTCTGTTTAATAGTAAGGTTTTCAGCTTGCCCCTTTAATTCCTTTAATACTTGCTTTTTGTTCTGAATTAGCTTGTATTCATAATATTTCGATTTAAGCGTTCATGGGTTCTTATTAATTGATTGTCAAGCCAAAAGAGTAGAACCCAATAACTCCAATGATTTGTTTATGATTCACTGTTTTTATTTGTCAATTCTCATTTTAGTTGCACTATCGTCTTTTATAGTTTTGCAGGTAACAGTTTATAATCCCAATTGTTGTTATTTTAACCTTAGCTCGGGGTGTTTTGACCCCTTTTGGTGGTGTTATTGAAGAAAAATAGGTTGCAATCCCGGAAAATGAAGGAATAAAGCCCTGGTATGAGGAGGTTGTCTTATTAAAAGAAAACAAGAAATAATCACACCTGAGTACCTGAACCATTGACCGGAGCCTGATTCCAGAAATTATTGATAAAGGAAAGACCATTACAGAAGGATTACATCACAAACATAAATCATATCTACATGATCTCAAAATATTCCGGCACTTTTTACTGAGAACAATCATATAATAACTTTCTTAACAAAGTTAGCACTTAATACTTATAATCTTAAATGTTATGAAAAAACCACAAATGGAATGTTATTTTCTTTTGTGTTGAATATCAACTATAACGGATTTTGGAGGAGTATCTATTGATCAGCTTTTTGACTGATGTTTGATCGGAAAATCTGTAAAGTATTGAATTTCAGATGGAGGTTCCATTCCTTACATGAATTGAATCTCTCCGACTTCAACCAAAATTGATTAAAGTCTACCGGTGAACAACCGGAAATGTGGAAGAAGTCTTCAGTGGTGGAAAATTTCCACCAGTCTTTCTTGCCTCCCCAAGAAAAACCGTAAACCATGGAAAGATATTTGCCGCGATTATCTGAAGTTCGATCCCGATTTGTGCCCTCACTGCAAAACCGGCCGGATGATCTTTCGGGAGCACTTCACTCCCCTGCGGGGACCCCCATTACAATTCTTCCTCAAAACAATCTCACAGTGAAATTGCCTCCAATCTCCCATCATACGGAAGTGACCGTGTATTAAAATTTCACAGTGAAGTTTATCAATGCGTTGACAAAGTAAACCATCACTTATTGGCTACCATTTCAAAAAATCAAAAGGGGGAACCGTGTCTCCCTTTCTCATACATCCTACTTTGTTAATCTTATTATTTACCAGTGTTTTGAGATTCTACATTTGGGAAACTATCTTGAAAATCTTTCTTCGGAAGTGCTTTACTTAGGTTCTTTAACACTACTCCTTTTCTCTTGTATGATGATTTTCGAGAAGATTTCTTCCTTGAAATTTCTTTCTTTAATGGTGGTTCTGGGTTGACTGATTCGATAATGGGTAGTGGTTTAATAACTACTATTTTGAACCTAATATCTGATCTTATCCAACGAAAACACCTCGTCAATTCAGGGGAAAAGAGGACATCATGAAACCAACATGTGTTTCCGATCGTGTATCCAATAAAAAAAACCACTTACTTTTGGATTTGTAAGTGGTTGATTTTCCTGCTCCCCCTGCTGGACTTGAACCAGCGACCCTCTGATTAACAGTCAGATGCTCTAACCAACTGAGCTAAGGAGGAATTTGGGTGTGCAAAATTAATCATTTTATATAAAAATCAAAGATTTCTTAATAAACTTTTTATCAGCACTTTATTTCATAATTGATCCGCCGTATCTTTGCAACCGTCGGTTGTAACCTTTTTTATCTGAATGGTGTATAAGGAAAAAGGAATTCATTTTATCAGATAAGTACCCTTGGTATGACCAAAATGTTGAAATATTCGGGGATCCTGCTCCTGACCCTGTTAACCGTACCGTCGTTCCCGCAAACACAGGGCGTGCTCGGTCGTGGCTTTTTCAGGAACTGGTCGATCGGCGTCGGCGGCGGTCCCAATATATTTTTCGGCGATCTTAAGGTCAACGATTTTATGCCCGTAAGCAGCAATATGAACGAATGGCGGTATGCCGGAACCTTTACCCTGACCAAACAACTGGGCTACGTTTTTACCCTCCGCGGACAAGTTATGTACGGCGAAATATCGGGAACCAACCGGGTCTACCGGCGCGATAACAACCCGGGAAACCAGTATTTTGAAGGGAATATCCTTGAATATAACCTCAATACCACCATCAACTTCAGCAATTTCGTACTCGGCCATAAACCCACCCGCAAATTTTTTGTTTATGTAACCCTCGGAGGAGGCGTCACCACCTGGGGAACCAAGAAAAAAGATCTGACCACCCATGAACTGATCTGCGAAAACACTACTACCGGAAAATGGAGCATAGCCGCCATGGCGATGGCCGGGCTGGGCGCTTATGTAAACATGGGTGACAAAGTAAACCTGGGTATTGAATGGACCATCAGAGGCGTTAACTCCGATTTTATGGATGCGACGGTCGGTGGATTCCGTTACGATATGTACTCCCTGGCACAAATCACCCTGACGTATAACTTTAACCGTAAGAATCCCGCGGTTCTGAAAAGTCCCAATTCGGGTCCCCAGATGGGACCGATGCCACCAAAACCGGAACCACCTATAAAGCCGGCTGAAAAAACACAACCGGAAACCGAATACAAAAAGCTTCCCGAGCTCATTACCCCGCTTCGATTCCCCACACGCGACACGATCAAACAGGCAGCTCCCGAAAATGAATTCGATTCGCTCGGAATGTCAGCCGAATCGATCGATTCATCGCTTCTTCTCGACGAAGAATCAGGTCCCATGATGAGGGGACTCTCCTACCGGGTGCAGGTTTTTGCCTTTCAGACCAACGAATACACAGCCGAATCGGTCCGCCGGAAATTCAACCTCCAGGAACCGGTATACAAAGAATTCACCGATGAATGGTATCGGTATACAGTCGGTTCTTTCAAAACCCTCAAAGAGGCCAAGGCCCATCTGAACAAGATCCGGCGGAATGGTGTTCACGATGCATTTATAGCCCGGTACAGCGATGGAATCAGAATCTCTTCCCATCCCAAACACTGAGTTGTCAGGGCCGGTCCTGCTGCTTACTACCCCATTTACACAGCTCAATACACCGTACCCGGCCACTCCCTTCCTTAAAGGATTTCTCAACACCCGAAATATCGTCTCGTACCAGTGCGACCTGGGCCTCGAGGTGATCCTGGAACTATTCTCAGCAAAGGGTTTAACGGATCTCTTCAAGGAAGCAGAACGCCCGGGGATTAAGCTGTCATCCGAAGCAACAAGAATGTTACAGCTTCGCGAATGTTACTTCCGTACCATTGATCCCGTCATGAATTTTCTTCAGAATTCATCACCGGAAATGGCCCATGCCATTGCTTCGCGAAAATTTCTCCCGGAAGGTCCGCGTTTTTCACAGCTCGATCATCTCGAAAAATCATTTGGACGCCTGGGATTGCAGGATAAAGCAAAACACCTTGCCACCTGCTACCTGGAAGACATTTCAGATCTTATAAAAGACCATGTTGACCCTTTTTTCGGATTCAGCCGGTACGCTGAAAGTTTAGGCAGATCGGCATCCTCATTCGATGCCCTGGAAGATCGCCTGGTCCGGCCGCCAGGCTTCATCGACCGGATCATGACCGGGTTGCTTGAAAAAAAACTGGAGACTTATAAACCCCGTTTAACGGCCATTTCAATCCCCTTCCCGGGGAACCTGTATAGTGCGCTCCGTTGCGGAAAATGGATCAAAGAAAACCATCCTTCTGTCAAAATCGCGATGGGCGGAGGATTTGTAAATACAGAATTAAGGTCTCTTTCCGATCCCCGCGTTTTTAATTATGTTGACTTCATAACCCTTGATGATGGCGAGTCTCCGCTGCTCCACCTTCTCGGATTTCTGAATGGTTCGCGGGAACTCCACGATCTTCAACGAACCTTTATCCGTTCGGGCAATACCGTGATTTTTGAAAATGGTTCGCAGGAAGCAGATATTAACATGCGCGATAAGGGTGTTCCCGATTACTCCGGACTTCCTTTGAAACAATATCTTTCGGTACTTGAAGTTGCAAATCCGATGCATCGCCTGTGGAGCGACGGATTCTGGAACAAGCTGATGCTGGCTCATGGCTGTTACTGGGGCAAATGCGCTTTCTGTGATACGGTTCTCGACTATATCAAAAGATACGAGCCCTGCAGGCCGGTCGAAATTGTCGATCGCATGGAAGCGCTGATCAGGCAGACCGGCTGCCGCGGATTTCATTTTGTGGATGAAGCGGCTCCCCCCGCGCTGCTAAAAGATATTGCTCTGGAAATCATTCGCCGGCATTTGACAGTGGTTTGGTGGACCAATATCCGTTTAGAGAAACGGTTTACCGACGACCTTTGCAGGTTGCTGAAAAAATCAGGATGTATTGCAGTGTCGGGTGGCCTGGAGGTAGCTTCGCCACGGATCCTGAAGATGATTGGTAAAGGAGTTACGGTTGAGCAGGTCGCCACCGTGACATACCATTTTTCCCGTGCCGGGATTATGGTACATGCCTACCTGATGTATGGATTCCCAACACAAACCGAGCAGGAAACCATCGATTCGCTTGAGATCGTGCGTCAATTGTTCCGGAACAGGCTTGTTCAATCAGCTTACTGGCACCAGTTTGCCCTGACCGTACACAGCCGGGTAGGGATTCATCCGGAGGCATTTGGAATCGCAAAAGTCGATACACCCCCCGGAACTTTTGCCAACAACGATCTGATTCCCGTTGATCGGAAAGGCTGTCGCCACGAAATATTCGGAGAGGGATTGAAGCGATCCCTTTACAATTACATGCACGGCTTATGCTTTGACTTCCCGCTCCGGGAATGGTTCGGGTTTCCTGTTCCGCCGACAACGGTCAACCATAATTTTATCCGCAATGTGATCCGGAATGCACCCGTGCACGAATTTTCCCCTGATTCAAGAATGATTTGGATTGAGGCGGAACCCCGTTTAAAATGTCGCGCAAAGAACCGGAAAGGAGAACACCGGCGGATTGCCATCCTCCAGATACTTATGCTGACAGCAGTGGTGGAAATTCAAATGGAAGAATCTTTGGGTAATTGGCTCATGGCCCTGATCACCGATCTTTTACCCGATAAGATGCCGCTTACCGTTTCAGCTGTCAGAAAGCGATATGAATCAGCGTTCGGTAATAGTTTCGAAGAATTTTTACAGAGCGGGATATTTGAAAAATTACGTGAAACAGGATTGCTGATACTCTGATCCGATATTTAACCTGCATTCCGGATGTTCATAGCTATCCGGATCCCGTCGGCAGCGCTCGAGACGATCCCCCCTGCATAACCACCCCCCTCACCTGCAAGATACAGATTTTCAAATCCGGTGCACTTCCCGTCGGGTTCCCTTAAAACCTGTATCGGTGAGGAAGTTTTACTCTCCAAACCCAACAGGATTCCCCTGTCATATCCCTTGATGCGGCGAATGAAATCTTTGAGTCCTTCCGTCAGCGCGTCGGCGACAAAAACCGGAACCATTTCACGCAAAACGGCTGGTTTTAATCCCAAAGGATAACTGGTTTCCGGAATTCCTTCTGATTCTGTCTTATTTATAAAATCAGAGATCCTGCAAAAGGGAGCCTGAAAGCCCTGTGAATAGTTATAAAACGAACGTTCCAGGTCTTCCAGCCAGTCGAGCGCCCCAGAAGGAGTCACCCGGGTTCCGGACAGTTGATCGGGATGTACTCCGGCCACGAATCCGGCATTGGCAAATCTTCCGTCGCGCCGGTAATTACTCATTCCGTTAACGATGTTAATATCGGGGCCTGTGGCCGCGGGAACTACCATGCCACCCGGGCACATACAAAATGAGTAAACCGGGTGTCGGGAATCGGCCTGCGAAGTAAGACGGTATTCAGCGGCTTTTACCCCCGGCAAATCAGCAACGCCCCATTGAGCCTGATTGATATCCCGTTGCAAATGTTCTGCCCTGAAGCCGATCGCAAAATTCTTCGTCCGGAAGTTGACACCGCGATCCATCAGCATCCTGTATGTTTTATAGGAGGAATGTCCGGGCGCAACAACAAACAGGGATGCCGCTATCGGACCTGCCGGAGTAATGGCCTCAAGAACTTTCCCTTTATTGACGACCAGGTCCTGTAAGGGCATTTCAAACCTGATACTTCCGCCCATCTGCCGGTATTGCTCCCGGAGATTCACCACCACTTTCCGGAGATTATCACTGCCCACGTGCGGGTAAGCAAGATAACGGATTTCGTCGGGTGCGCCAGCGGCAATGTAAGTCGACAGAAAAAAGTCTCGCTCGCGGCTGATATGCTTTGAACGCGAAGTAAGTTTTCCGTCAGAAAAGGTTCCGGCTCCCCCTTCTCCGAATGCATACGTGGCAAGGGGATCAAAGAAACCGGTTTTTTCAAAGGCATTGATTCCGGGAACCCGTTTACCGACCTCGCTTCCCTGTTCGAGAATTATCGTTTCAAAACCTGCTTTCTGTAAGACAAAAGCTGCAAAAAACCCTGCCGGGCCACTACCCACAATAACAATTCGCTTGCTACGTGATTTGAAGGGAATTTCCAGGGCGGGCAGGTGGTCAGGTTCTGAACCGGCCAATCCCCGGGCGTAAACGCCAATCCGTAGCAACCAGTGAATCTGCCTTTTATTCCGGGCATCAAGACTTTTTGATTCGATCTGAAAAGAAAAATCGTTGGTTTTTATCACCCTGCTGATTTTATCCTTCAACTCAGCATCAGAATAGCTGGTAGGAAGTTTGACCTCTATCAATTTGAACCCCATGATTAAAGAAGGATTTTTAAATCGGGTGACGTGGTTTGAATCAATTTTCGGTAAAAATACTTTTTATTCACGAAATTCGTTTTCAGAAAGTGTGGTTCAAAATGTCTATATTTCTGCGTTTCTGCCTGTTCCTGACGGTGTTCCTGTGTTTCAGCAGCTTGTTTGGTCAGCCTGGGATCAATGACAAGCAGGTTGCCATTGATCATATCAGGAAAGGAGCATATATGGAGGCGCTTGAGAACCTGAACCGGGCTATACAGCGTGAACCCGTATACGCAGAATTGTACTTTCTCCGGGGATATGCCAAATATGGCCTGGATGATTTTCTCGGTGCAGAACTTGATTACACACGCTCAGTCGAACTATCACCATACCTCCCCGATGTATATACAAACCGGGCAATCGTCAGAAGTCAGCTGCTCAATTTCACGGGAGCCATGGAGGATTTTAATAAAGCCATCTCCATGGATGAAAAAAACGGTGAGATATATTTTCACAGGGCCCGCGCCAATCTTTACCTGAAAAAGTACTATTCCTGCATCGTCGATTGTAATACGGCGATTCATTTGGGTTACAAGGAGGCGACGGTATATATTCTGAGAGCCAATTCCGAACAGGCCATAAAACGGTATACCGAAGCCCTTGATGACCTGGGAACTGCCCGGAATATCAATCCGCTGAATGGATACATTTTTACGCAAAGAGGCCTCGTATGGATTGACCTGGAACAGGTTGACTCAGCCATCGCGGATTTTTCCCGTACATTGGAACTCGATTCGGTAAATACCTATGCCTGCTTTAACCGGGCATTGGCTTATCTGAAAAAAAATGACCGTGTTTTGGGGCTGAAAGACCTGAATACGGTCATACGGTTATCTCCCTATAATTCATATGCCTATTACAACCGGGCTATCGTGTTGATCGGGTTGGACGAAAAAAGGGGGGCAATTCATGATTTTGAGATTGTCAGCAAACTCGATCCGAAAAATATCATCAGTTATTATTACAGAAGTAAACTCAAGAGTGACCTTCGCGATTATCGTGGCGCATTGGAAGATTTAAATAAAACATTGGAGTTGCTTCCCGATTATACCGATGCCTGGTATGATCGCTATGAGGTGAAGTTGAAGCTGGGGGATCAGAAAGGGGCACAACAGGATTACAGGAAAGCGGTTGAACTAATGGAACGGAACCATTATGACCGCGACAGTCTGATGATAACCCGGAAAGATTATCTGCAAAGCCTGGTTAAGTTGAGTGGAGACTTTGAAGAAATGAACACCCTGAACAGCAAATTCCAGAACCAGGCGGTCGATATCAGGATGTTGCCCCTGTTTTATATTCTGATCTGGAAAACCGATTTCGACAAAGTCAGATTGTATGATGTGTATGGGAAACCGAATTATTTTTCAACGGTACTGACGGTTTCAAATCAGATCGGATTGATCAGCGATTCGGTGTTGCGTCATGAAATTGCCATTCAAACACAAAAGATCGATTCAGCAAGGCCCAATGCCGGCGCATTGTTCCGCCGGGGGGTTGCCCTTGCCTTGTTGGGTAATCATGAAAGGGCGATACGTGATTTTGATTCGGTGTTACTGTGCGATACGACCTTTGTTGCGGCCTGGTTTTTCAGAGCATATGCCCGGTTAGCCCTTTTGAACAGCCTTAATATTCAGGAAAATTTTCAGGAGGAGATAACGATTGGCAAACCGGCTCCAAAATTACCCCGATCCGATCGACCGGAGGCCCTGGAACACACCTATGAGATCGTTTTAAATGATCTGAACCGGGTGATTTATCTCGATCCCGAATTTGCTGCCGCCTGGTACAACCGGGGATGTGTCAACAGTATGATGGGAAATTACCGGGAGGCAATCGGCGACTTTTCAGCGGCATTAGAACATGATCCGCTGTTTGCGGAAGCTTGCTACAACCGTGGACTGATGAACATTCTGACACAGGAAAACCACAAGGGCTGCGGAGATCTCAGTAAAGCCGGAGAATTGGGGATTGCCGATGCGTACCGGGTTATGAAACGATATTGCTATAAATAAACGGACAATCCAACAAACTCTAACCGGGTTGTTAAAGATATTTTGTGATAGTTTCGACTACCCGCTCCCGGTCAAGCGGTTTTGTCAGACATTCTGAAAATCCGGCTTTCATAATTTCCTCCCGGTCCTGGGGCATGGCAAATGCTGTTTCAGCCAGAAAAGGCCTTGAATCAAAATCAGGCCATTTCTCGGTGATCGCCTTTTTAAGTAAGATCCCCGACCATGGATAGGGGAGGCTGATGTCGAAGAAGAACAGATCGATTTGCCTTCCCGTCTTCATTTCTTCCTCAATGATCATCAGGGCATCTTCCCCGTCACATGCCAGTAAAATAACGAAATGACCACGCAGCCAGATATTCAGGATCTGAGAAGTAGCCATATCATCTTCAACTATCAGTACGGTTTTGCAGGGTTTCATGAGGCTTCTGTCAAAAACGGTTATCGGTGCGGGGAATCGAACCAGGTAAACCCCAGAAAGATTTTTTTAGTTAATTCAGATGGGGCAGGGTGCCGCCGATAATAAAACAATTACGACAGGATCAGCGTTGTCGGGGGCAAATATACAAAAGGAAACTTATAATTGACCTATCATTTCACAAAAAACCATGAAATCACGTTGCTCCTCTTTTGTTCTTAAAGAACAAGCGGATTATTGATCCGCAATCATCTTCGAGAATTCCTTTATTAACAACGGTTTTTGGATGAAGCACCCGGGTTCCTGTAAGCATGAAGCCCCGTTTATCATCGGAGGCTCCGTAGTACAATGTTCCCAACCGGGCCCAATGAGAAGCAGCCGCGCACATCAGACAGGGTTCAAGTGTGACATATAGTTCGCACTCGTTGAGGTACTTTCCGCCCAGGAAATTTGCCGCCGCCGTGAATGCCTGCATCTCGGCATGTGCTGTTACATCCTTCAGGGTTTCTGTAAGATTATGGGCGCGCGCTATGATGGTTCTATTGCAAACCACGACAGCTCCCACCGGAACTTCATCCTTCTCAAAGGCTTTCCTGGCTTCTTTGAGTGCTTCATTCATAAAAAACTCAGGAGAGAATAAAGGATAGCTTCTGACTTGGGTCATAAGTGGATGATTTTTCTCACCTGGCGGAAATTTCCATCCATGGTCATATTAAGGAGATACATTCCCGGCGAAACATTTTGAAAGTCGAATGTGAAGCGGTTTTCGCCCGCTGTAACCGCATGCCGGCTGTTCCTGATCTTTGTTCCGTTCAAAGCAGTGAGGGTCAGATCCAGGACGCCCGGGCGGGTTGCGTCCATCACGATATAGCAATTCTCCGAAACCGGATTGGGGCAAACTGTTGCCTCATAATTCCCGGGATTATCCAGGCCTGTCGAAATATCCCAGACCGTCGTAAAAAGTCCACGGCCATGGGTCGCGGCAAGCACGGTATTATCAGCCTTGCGGACCTGAAGCATATCAACCCTTACGTAAGCCATCCCGTCAGAAACCGGGTACCACACGGCCGGGGACATATTCAGGCCGGTACCCTGCCAGACACCGGTTTCGGTGGCCAGCATTACCTGTCGGTTATTCTGTGGGTGAAAGATGGCCCAGCGGACCGGCATGTCGGGAAGGTTACCTTCAATGTTTTGCCAGGAATCACCTCCGTTATAAGTTTGCCAGACTGATGCTACTCCATAATTTGAAAAGGTCACCAACAATGTGTCTTCCGATTTCCCCACTGCGATGCATGAAAGGTTTGCGGCCGGGAATGCAGTGCTTCCGATCTCGGTAACCTGAGGCATATTGGTCTGAGCCTCCTGTACCTTAAACAACCTTCCCGACTGGGTACCCACAAAAAGTGTTGATTTTCCAGCAGGTGAGAAGGGTGAATATCTTATTGCGGAGAAATAAACCGTACTTCCGGTGTTCAGGTTGATAAAAGTACCGGTCGGGTATGTCCCGGAAAGATCTTCGATCCGTAAAATCTGATCCTGCCAGTTACCTAAATAATCAACGGCATTGCAATAAAGCATCCCCATTTTATAATCCAGGTCGGCCGGACTGACAAAGGTTCCGCTGGACCAGTTGCCCGCATAATTAAGAAAATTAGCATCATCGAAAATATAATACTGATTATAATACACCGACGTGATGGAAATAGAAGGGTTGCTTTCATCGAAAAAGCAATAGGCTCCATCGCCGCCGCTCACCATATCATTCAGGGTGAGGGGATTTCCCGTTCCCATGTAAAAAAGGCTGCCGTTATCCTGTAATCCCCCGTAATACTGCTGAATTCCCGGGTAGGGATGAATGGCACAGGTGTAAAACTGAAGAGTGGAAAAATTTTTATTCCGCTGGGCAAAAGAAGGTGCATAATAGGAGCCATCGGGCGTGTAAAAAACACCCCCGTCGGTCCCGAAAAGAATTTCTTCGGAGGATCCCGGTTTGTAAAGGATCACATGCTGATCGGCGTGGATATATTGCGGCCCGCCTCCGCCGTACATGTGCGACCAGTCGCTCAACCTTGACCAGGTCAATCCGCCATTTATGGTACGGTGAATGTCGAGACCCCCGATGTATACGGTCATCGGATCGTTGGGGTCGACGGCAACATCAAGCGCATGCCAGGCAATAGTTGCAAAATTATCACCCGAGGTAAGATCGGTCGGAAGATTCTTTTTTGTCCAGGTCACTCCTTTATCAGCCGACCGCAGGATGTGATAACAGTATAAATATTTAAACCCGTCGCTATAATTGATTGTTCCGCTTGCTATGAGTGCATATACCACATTGGCATCGGAAGGAGCAGTCGCCAGAACCACACGACCGGGAATATTATTCACCGGACTTGCCAGAATTTCAGTCTGATATTGTGAATTTACAGTCCAGTTAAGACCATTATCCGAAGTCAGAATAACGGCTGCGCCATTTCCGTCAAGGTTAGCCCGCGTTCCAACGTACAACCTGTTATCCGCCCCAAGTGCAATATCCGATACACAATATGGGATTGTCAATCCGGTAATGTTCGGAAGGACCTGTTGCCAGGTTTGTCCCATATCGGCCGACCGGAATAATCCATCCGAGGGGCCGCTGCTGTGCTGGTTCCCGCCATAGAGCCCCGAAGCCACACCGGCATATATTACACTGACATTGTTCTCAATCCTTATGACCAAATCGGTGACGTAAGCAAATTGTTCCGTCGAAGGCATCGGCTCCCATGTCAGGCCTCCGTTTTGAGACCAGAAAATGCCAAGGCCCAGTCCTGAACTTTCACGGTAAGTCTGAATGGCGGTCTCTGCCTCGCCAGTGCCCGCAAATAACCGTTGGGTGTTACCGGGATCATAAGCCAGGCAACGAATAGACAGGCAGGCCCAGAAATCGCCCACGGGAATCCAGGCGCTTGTGGCGTCGGTAATGTCGTTGTTGTACCATAAACCTCCCGTGATGCCTCCGGCCCATACTTTTTTGTGGGTCGGATCATTTGGATCGTACATGATAGCCCTGGTGCGACCTCCCATGTCGGAAGGATAGCCCTGCCATAAAATGTTGTTTGCCTGCTTCAGCGCCAATGAATTCCGTGTTTGCCCGAGTGCCGCTCGTAACCTTTCACGGGGTACGGTACCGGTGGCGGGATCAAATGTCATCAGGAACTCGTGAAATGCGGCCATCCCGGGTTCATCTGTCTTCGGTTTCTTCCGATCGCCTTTGTTCTTTTTTTCCGGCGCCAGCCTGTTTAAACTTACCAGCTTCTGTTCAAATTCCTTCCGGACCGCTGATTGGTCATGGTTCCGGATCCATATCAGTGCGGCTCCGGCAACTGCTGTAAAAAAGAAAAGGAAGACAAGAATTTTTATCCTGCTGTTTTTATGAAGATTAGTTTTCATAGAAATTCCGTTACCCTATCTGTTGTTCCAATGAATTCAGTTCCCAGGCATCCCGTAAATGATACATTCCGATACGGGTCCGGCATAAAGCCGTTAGATGGGCGCCGCAACCAAGATGCATGCCCAGATCGCGTGCAAGCGACCGGATATAGGTTCCCTTGCTGCACACAACCCTGAAATCGATCAACGGAATGGCAACGCGGGTTATCTCAAAAACGGTAATGGTCACGATATTTGCCTTGATCTCAACCTCCTTTTCTTCACGGGCATAATCGTAAGCCCGCTTTCCATCAATCTTTTTTGCCGAATATTTCGGTGGTATCTGCTCCAGGGTGCCGGTAAAGTGCTTCACGGCATCCCGAATGGTCTCTTCGGTAAGGTCATCAGTCGGGAAATGTCCGTCGGGACTGGTTTCCAAATCAAATGAGGGTGTGGTTGCCCCCAGGTACATCGTACCGGTATATTCCTTTTCAAGTTCCTGAAACGAAGTAATTCGACGTGTGAATTTTCCGGTGCATATGATTAAAAGCCCTGTTGCCAGCGGATCAAGGGTTCCGGCATGCCCGATTTTTATTTTCCGTATTCCGGTTCGTTTTCGGATTATCGTCCGCAATTTGCCCACCACGTCGAAAGAGGTCCATTGGTATGGCTTGTTGATCAACAGGACTTCCCCCTGTTCAAACTGAAATGACATCACTGAATGGTTAAACTGTGACCAGTCATCAGGTAGATGATGAGGATCAGGCCGACGATGATCCTGTAATATCCAAATAGTTTGAATCCATGTTTGGTGAGATATGTAATGAAGGCTTTGATAGCAATAAGAGCAACCACAAGGCCCACTAGGTTCCCCACGATCAAAAGCCAGATGTTGTGAGGGATCATTACATCGGGATGGTCGGTTATGGTATCATACAGACTTTTTGCAAAAGCACCGGCAAGTGTGGGTACTGCAAGAAAAAATGAGAATTCAGCAGCAACTTTCCGGGTCAGTTTCTGCTGCATTCCGCCGATGATGGTGGCAGCGCTGCGGCTAAAGCCAGGGAAAACAATTGAAAGCAACTGAAAAAGTCCGACTATAAGGGCATTCTTATAGGTCATCCCTGCTTCCTGATCAATCCGGGGTTTATTAAACCACCGGTCGACAAAAAGTAAAATAAATCCGCCCAGAAACATTACGACACTTATAAAAATAGGGGTCTCAAGCACCTGATCAATATATTTCTTAAGCAGAATGCCCATAAAGGCCGCGGGGAGAAATGCAATAAATAATTTCAGGTAAAAGCTGTAATGACGAAAATCAAGAAATTTTCTCCAGTAGAGAATGATCACCGAAATAATAGTACCAAACTGTATATTTTCAATGAAAAGTTTAGTGAATACCTCTTTCTCTATTCCCAGGATGGCTGAGGTCAGGGCCATGTGTCCGGTGGAGGAGATGGGCAGAAACTCGGTAATCCCTTCCACAATGGCAATAATGACCGCCTGCAGAAAAGTCATTAGTCCATGGGTTTTTTCATAATGGCAAAAATCTCGGTCACAAAGCCGGCAAGGATCAGAATTGGCGCCAACGTAATACGCCGGAAACTGAAAATATCAGGGTTGAATTTGGCCGGATCGTCAGAACCTCCGCCGATCATAAATAAAAAGCCAACCACGATAAATGCCAAACCGATTAGCATCAAACGGTAATTTTCTTTCCCGAATGCAAACTCCCCGGTTTTGAAGCTTTTCGGGTGGGGGTCCTCCTGCCTGATTGTACGCGCCGCGGCTGGTTTTGATTCAGAAGGTTTTTTCTGTTTATTCATTTTTTCACATTTATGGGCCAAAAATACGGAAAATTTAAGAAATTCAGGTGTATAACATATCGGTCCGGATCCGGAGGTATTTTCTGACTGCCAGCCAGGTGGAGATCCAGGATAAAAAAGCCCCCAGAAAAAAGAGAAACAGGACCAACCCTGCCAGCATGACCGGATCCTGAAGTTCAATCAGTTCAGGCAATTGGTCGACTGCGAAAAAAATCAGAACCATCAGGATTAATTGTGCAAACAAAGAGCTCACAATTCCCTGAATGATGCTCTTGACCAGGAAAGGTTTTGTAATGAACCCTTCCGTGGCGCCCACCAGTTGCATACTCCGTATTATGAACCGTTTGGAATAGACCGATAACCGTATGGTGTTGTTGATCAGGACGATGGCAATGAACAACATGAGCAGGCTGAAGGCCAGAAGGAAGAGGCTGATCTTTTCAACATTATGGTTGATGGCATCGACAAGCGACTTTTGATAGTATACCTCTTTAACTTCGGGTATCGCCAACAAACGCCTTTCAATTCTGTTCAGGGTGTCAACATTGGCATAAGGAGCCTTGATCCGCAAATCAATCCCGGGAAGCAATGGATTATAACCCAAAAAACCAATGAAATCCTCTCCCAGTTCATCCTGCAGCTTCTCTGCGGCACGTTCGCGGGGTATGTATTCACTCGATTTTACATAGTATTGACGATCGAGTTGTTTTTTCAGCTCCAGGATCTCAGCCTCTTTAATCCCTTCACGGATCATGATGGAAAAGCCGATGTTCTCTTTTACATAGTCCGAAAGCTTACTTGCATGAAGTAGGATCAGCCCCAGCAACCCGATCAAAAAAAGGACCAGGGCAATGCTGATTCCCGAGGTGACCTGCGACGTCGCGATCCTGCGCTGATAATATCTTTCTTCCTGTGGTACCATGTGAATAATCCCGACCTAAAATTACGACTTTTTAGGTCTTCTTTTTCCTTTGAGATTTTAAGATGGCTTTTTGCTCTTTATTGTTTATTCCGGCGCCTGATTTCAATCCGCTCAGGACGCTTTTCCAGATGAAATTGAAAATCCCCTTGGTCCGGTCCCGCTCGTACCAAATGACTCCCTGTCTGATTGGTTCCCCCTCCCGGGGATTGCTACCCGGTAAAAAAAGGTTGAGGAGTTCCGTTAACAGCGACTGTTCCATCATATTCCATACTCCGGGCTTTACCTGAATTAATTTGACACCCAGATCCCTGTAATTAAAAGTAATAAGCCCCGTCGCTATTGAATCATTGGCGCGGATATACCATATCCGGGTCTCCGGGGCATGACCCCTGCTTATCATCACCGGCTCCAATCGGGTAAGCATTGGATTGATTCCGGGAAGATCGAAACTACCAAGATTTGCACTGAATAAAAACGAATCCCGGGGATGATCCCTGTAAAACCGGATACGTGCTTCTACCTTTCCTGTTCCCATGAAACGACCCGATCCTGTTATCATCAGGTCAGGACCCGGTGCCTGTAAGGTCGAAAATCCGGTCACGAGGCCTTTCATCTCATCAAAAAAGAGGAGACCGGGGTGGTCGCCGTTTTGTTCCTCATAAACAGCAGTTCCCCCATTCAGTTGAATGGTATCGAAAATAACAGGAGCCTTTATTTTTCTGATCATCTGCTGCGGCAAAGACCTCCGTTGCCAGGCGGGAAAAGGGATTCGTTTATCCCGGTATGAGTTTAAGGTAAATCCGTCAAGAGTCACCAGGTTGGCATGCAATACATTATCCTCTATTAAATTCCTGAAATCAACCCGCTCCAATCCGATCCGGGTCAGGCGTATTTCCATACGGTCTGTCTGATATCCTCGCTTTCTGGCGAATTCGGCTTTATCATAACGGGGAATCATGGCAACGGAATCGATAAGGATCTGGGAGGGATTCGTCGACAGCCGGATCTTTGAAAAAGCGAGGGTGTATAAACTGTCAGAGGTTCGGAAAGATATTCCGGGTGCTGAAATCGTAATTTTATCGGAAAACAAAAAGGGCCCTTTTTCTGGATTTGCAACGGTTACCTTATCTACATGAAATCGGTCGACTGTTATATCCAGATCTTTTATCCTGTAATCTTTCGCCGTATCCGGCATCCGGATCGAAACCGACACATCAGCTCCGTTTATAAGCAATCTTTTAATGGCTGCCGAATCAATTATTGCCGGTAAACGGAATGTCCCGAATGATTGATCCTGTTTTCGTTCTCCTGTTTGTCTCTTTTTTCCGGACCAGATGACCGAAAGGACGGGTCTTTCAACAGAAACCTCGTCAATCAGCCATTTTTTCTCAAATATTGCCTTGTCAAAGTAAAAGCCCGCAAGGTCAATGCGGGGTATAAACAAATCGGTCTTCTCCTCCACGAACCCGTCCTTAATGCCATCTTTCAAGGGGCTGACGGTAATCCCCTCGGCAAGAATTCGCGCGGGATACGAGTGAAATCGCAGACTCTTAACTTCAAGCATATAGGCGCTATCGGAAATTACTGCCTTAATGGGCAAAACGGAAAGACGCAGTGAATCAAACCGGATCTTTCCATCGCTCATTCCTTTTCGTGGTATATGCACCAGGGCATTCTTTATGGTAAAGTCAACATCCTTAAGGGAGAATGTCGTCGATTTCCGGTCCTCCTGACCATCATAGGAAAAATCGCCTTGTCTGATTACACAGTTCCCGATCTCATACGTTCTGATAAAATCCCCTCCTCCCATTATGGAGGATTCGTCAACGGGCCCAATGGGATGTACCACGCCCTGAGACTTCAAAACAACCGCCGGGTCATCAACAATGATCTCGTTGGCCCGGAGAATTTTCTCCAGAAACAATTTCCGGTGGTTCAATCCTGACAAAGAAAGCTTCCGGAGCGAAAAGCCTATGGAAAATACCTGCTGTTTCAGGGAACTTGCGTTGAAGAAAATGGGCCGTGGTGATTTGAAGAATTGAACCTGATAGGCCGTAATCACCGAGTCGCGGGTGACAATGTGTACACTATCCGCCCTGAAAAGGCTCAGGCTGTCGGGTGAGGCCAGGGAAACCGAACGGAGGTTAAGGTCAAAGTCACGACTATAAAAATAACCCTGTTTGTTCATCCCGTGGACCGAATCAATCACAAAATCGTACATGGACAAGTTAAATCCGGATGATGCAATCGGGATCTCGAGGTTCTGCTGCCCAATTGAATACTTCATATTTCCTTGTGAAACGAGGATTTGTTTCGCGTTAACCGACCACAAATATTTTTTCAATAAATCATAAAAGAAGTCCTCATTTTCCTCCTCGAAGAAATCAACAGGTTTTTTAAACCGGGGATCCGAATTTTTTGGCGCCCGGTACCGGGTGTACCTGAGATCGGGTTCATCAATGGTGAGCATATCAAAAGTAAGAACCCTCCGGTTAAAGGCGTTTTTCAGATCGATGCCGTTAAATGTCAGACCCGACACCAGAAGGTACAGGGTATTGCGACGGTCGATGATCTCCGTAAGATTCCGGACCTTATCGGGAAAAATAATTGTGGGGCCGATCCTGAGAAGTGATTTTTCTGTTGAAAGATAAAGGGCGCTTGCATTGATATTGTGGATTCCATCCCGGAGTTTCAGATTCAGATCATCGATGTACAATTCGATTTCGCGGGAGTAAAATATGCGGTTGCGATTTTGTTTTGCAAGAGAGTCAAGCCTGAAATGATCCAGTGTAATGTCAACCCTGCTGATGCGCAGTTCCGGGCTGGGTTGATGCAACCCTGTGAAAAATTCAAGGGAAGCACACTCCACTTTCAGGGTATCGATCGCGATAAAATGGAGATTTTTCGAAATCACGGAATAAAGGTCGTTTAGTTTGATCTTATTCCCCGGGCGGTTTATCCCCGAATACTTTTCGTTCAAGGGATTTCTGAATATCTTGAATTTCACCGCTGAAAGATTTACCCGGTCCACTTCGACCTTTTTGTCCATTAGCGCCTGGTAGAGGTCGACACCCTGAATATAAAATGAAGGAACGTCGAGCTGGTAAAAATCACCCTTTCGCACTGATTTCAACCTTTTTGCGCGAACATTGGGTACCAGGCTGACCTTTTTACCAAAAAGATGGGAACGGGTCAGCGAGAATCCGAGTTCTTCTGCCTTTAAAAAATAGAGACTGTCGGCGAGGGCAAATTCAACATGATGGATCACCAGTTCCACGTCGCGTGAATAAAACACCCGATCATGATTATAATAGCTGAACGGATTGACCGAAACATCGCGAAGGGTGGCGCTGAACTCATATTCCCCCGATGTCGCTTTCAGGGTACTGGGCCGGAATGAGGAAAGAAAATGACCATTCAATACCCTCACCGAATCAATGTGAAAATCATTGAAAACACTGGATATCGCGGGATAGATATCCTCATACACCACACGCCACCGGTTCCTCTGCGAACGGATCGTATCCGGGAAACCGGCAATTCTTATTACAGGATCCTTCAGGATAAGTTTTCGCAGGTTGATTCTGTGGGTGGCATAGATCTGCCAGAAATAAAACCGGTCAAGAACCAGTGTCCGGAACATCACCTCGTATAAGGCCTTCTGAACCCCGCCCTTTATTTTTAGCTGATTATAGCGGTTTGAATCCGGTATCAGCTCAAAACTATCGATCCTGACCCGACCGGTCAGAATATTGATATCCAGATTCCTGAAATCGACCCGATAAACACCCTGACTGCTCTGCAGGATTTTCTCCTGCATATAATTCCTTAAAAATTTCTCTCCAAAATAATTCAAACCGAAGAATAAAGAAAAATATACGGTAGTTATAATAAAGAGAAGAGCAATCAGGATTTTTCTAAACCAATGTTTTTTTCTTTTCCCGGGAATGTTGTTTTCGACAGGCCCTTGCTGGTCCATGTATCAGTGAGTATCAGTATCCAAAGATAAGGAATTCCGCTATCCGGCCGATTTTTTCTAACTTTGCAGGCTTTACTGCGGGAAGTTAGCTTGCTGTAGGCCTCCTGAAACAAGTATCAACCAAAAGCATTATGGATTACAATTTTTCGGAAATAGAGAAAAAATGGCAGCAATACTGGATCGACCACGATACTTACGGGTCCGAAATTGACCATTCAAAACCCAAATACTATGTGCTCGATATGTTCCCGTACCCATCGGGCGCCGGATTGCATGTCGGACATCCGCTCGGATATATAGCTTCCGATATTTTTTCAAGATATAAGAAGCTTCAGGGTTTCAACGTCCTGCATCCGATGGGATACGATGCTTATGGATTACCAGCAGAACAATATGCCATTCAAACCGGAACACATCCTGCCGTCACGACTGCAAGAAATATTGCCCGATACCGTGAGCAGATGGATCAGCTTGGCTTATGTTTCGACTGGAGCCGCGAGGTGAAGACCTGCGATCCGGATTACTACAAATGGACGCAGTGGACCTTCATTCGTCTGTTTCACCATTGGTATAACAACGAAAACAGGAAAGCTGAGCCGGTATCCGGATTAATCAAACATTTTGAAATATATGGAAACGCAGGAATCAATGCGGCCATGAATACCGGCTGGGTCAAGGATCTTATCAAAAAAGACCCGGGATTCGGCCATAACTGGGATGGAATTTTTTCAGCTGAAATGTGGAATCATTTCTCAGAAAAACAGAAATCGGAAATCCTGATGAATTACCGGCTTGCCTACCTTTCCGATGCCATGGTGAACTGGTGCCCTGAACTGGGAACCGTACTGGCCAACGACGAGGTTGCAAACGGCTTTTCTGTCCGGGGCGGACATCCGGTCGAACGAAAACTGATGCGACAGTGGTTTCTGCGGATCACTGCCTATGCCCAGCGGCTCCTCGACGGACTTGATACCATTGATTTTTCAGAATCTTTAAAAGAGATGCAGCGCAACTGGATTGGTCGTTCAGAGGGAGCTGAAATTTTATTCCAGGTTAAAGATTCCGATTTGCGCCTGCCGGTATTCACCACCCGCCCCGACACCATTTTCGGGGCAACCTTTATGGTTCTGGCCCCGGAACATGAAGTACTTTCCCGGATAACCACGCCCGATCGAAAACAGGCGGTTGATCGTTATATCCATGAAGCCATGAACCGCTCGGAACGGGAACGCATGGCCGAAGTCAAAAACGTTACCGGGGTGTTTACCGGCGCATACTGCATCAACCCGTTGAACGGCGAACCGCTTCCCATCTGGGTAGCCGATTATGTGCTGGCCGGTTATGGTACCGGCGCGATCATGGCCGTGCCCGCACACGACAGCCGTGATTATGATTTCGCACGGCATTTTAACTTACCCATCATAGAAGTGGTTTCGGGGGGCGACATATCAGAACATTCCTACGATGCCAAAGAGGGCATATTGGTGAATAGTGGATTCATCAACGGAATGGATGTAAAAACTGCTATCGGAGCAGTGATCCGCAAGATACAGGAACTTGGTCTTGGTCGGGGTACCGTGAATTACCGTTTACGCGATGCCATTTTCAGCCGACAACGTTATTGGGGCGAGCCATTCCCGGTTTATTTCATAGACGGGATTCCCCAAACACTTGATGAAAAAGAACTTCCCTTATTGCTTCCCGAAGTCGACAAATACCTGCCCACCGAAACCGGAGAACCCCCGCTGGCAAGGGCGATAAATTGGAAAACCCGCGAAGGCTTCCCTCTTGAAACCAGCACCATGCCTGGATTTGCAGGATCAAGCGGATATTACCTGCGTTACATGGATCCCGGCAACAAAAAGGAGTACTTTTCCAAAGAAGCAGTGGAATATTGGCAGGATGTTGACCTGTACATCGGCGGTTCAGAACATGCCACGGGCCACCTGATATATTCCCGCTTCTGGAATAAGTTTCTCTTTGATATCGGATTGTCGGTAAAAGAAGAGCCATTTAAAAAATTGGTGAACCAGGGGATGATCCAGGGAATCAGCCAAAAGGCCAGGGTTTTGTTCCGTTCATTCCCGGGGGGAACGTCGTCTTCCGAAAATGCAGGAGGCTGGATTCTCCCGGCAGGTTTTGACTACTTTGATAAGAATAACGAAAACCTGATAGCCTGGATTAACATTCCGGTTGAGTATGTTCACCAGAATGTACTGAAACAGGAAATGTTGGACCAGTGCGGAAAAGTTCTCACCACACTGGCAAATTATAAGATCGCAAATCTGGAGGATATTCTGAACGGCCCCCTGGTCCCGGCAAATGAACGGGAATTTGTAAAGCAACAATACGGAAATCTTTTCACAACGGGTAGCGTGACGCTGAAACCAGAGGTTGAAAAGATGTCAAAGTCGAAATACAATGTTGTTAATCCCGACGATCTGGTAGCCAAATATGGTGCTGATACCTTCCGGCTTTATGAAATGTTTCTGGGGCCTTTAGAGCAGTCAAAACCCTGGGATACCAACGGAATAGAGGGAGTATTCAGATTTATTCGCAAATTCTGGAGATTATATCATAATGAGAATAACGACTTCAGGGTCTCAGAAGAGGCCCCGAATGCACAAGAGCTCAGGATTCTCCACCGAACGATTAAAAAAGTCCGGGATGACATCGAACGACTCTCGTTTAATACCGTCGTGAGCACATTCATGATCTGCGTCAACGAATTGACCGACCTTAAATGTGATAAAAGCGCTGTCCTTTCCGATCTCGTCGTTTTAGTCTCTCCCTACGCTCCGCATCTTGCCGAAGAATTGTGGAACCAAATGGGGCATACCGAAAGTGTATTCTTTGCCCGGTTCCCTGAATTTAAAGCCCAATACCTGGTCGAGAACACATTTGAATATCCGGTATCTTTTAACGGTAAAATGCGATTCAAACTTGAACTGCCTGCCGATATGGCAATAGCCGATATTGAAACTGCCGTGGTTGCTGCAAAAGAATCCGAAAAATGGCTTCAGGGTAAACCTCCCAGAAAGATCATCGTGGTACAGAACAAGATCATCAATGTGGTGATTTGATTTCAGTCAACCGGATACCGGCACGATATTTGCTTTTCTGCCTCACTTTTAATTTTGTACCTTCGATTTTCAAATTTCATGTGCGTGAATGTCCTAAAGAATCGGTTCATTCATATTGTGAATGAAAAAATGGGCATTCCTGTTATCCATTTCAAACAAATTATCAGCGAATGAAAACAAGGATTCTTCTATTGACAGTCAGTACACTGTTCTGGATCGGGGGGGTCTCCTTCGTCCTGCCATCAAACAATTCCGGCCGGGATAACAATTCAAAATCTGATCATCCTTTTTCTCCCGGGGCCCGGACTTCCGACCTTGCATCCTGTCAACAAATACGCTCTCTGCCCCCAGACTCCTGGAAATCGGTCGATTCCCTCATCAAACTCGGCCAACCCCGTTCAGCGCTCGATATCGTGAATAAAATTTACACGGAGGCCAGGAGGCAAAATGATACCCAGCAATACCTCAAAGCGGTTCTCTACCGCATCAGAATAAATTCCGAATTCCAGGAAGATTTCATAATCCAGACAGTGCATGAGCTCCGGGATGAGTTGTCCGGAAGCCGGGAACCGGCCACCTCGGTACTCCATTCCATCTTGGCTGATGTTTATTATAAATACTACCGGAATAACCAATATCGTTTTCGTGACCGCAGCCGGCTTTCTGTTATTAATTCTGACAGTATTACCACCTGGGATCTGAATACCATCACCGAGGCGATCACCAACGAATATTTACGTTCCATCCAAAACAGTACCCTGCTTAAGTCTGTCCCCATTGAATCTGTCAAGGCCATTCTGGAAAGTTCAGCAGATGAGAGCCAACCAAATCCCGGCAAACGGATAAAGAAAAGTTCCCGTACTGCAGAGGTCTGTCCTACTTTATACGATTTCCTGTGCAACCGGGCGCTCGATTTCTTTTCGAACAGCCAGGGCCCGCAAAACCAGCCACCCCAATGGTTCAGCATCGACCGGCCGGAATTTTTCGGTCCGTCGGCCGCATTCAGCAACCTCCTGAATGGCCCGGTAGCGTTCCCAATCCGACCACTAAGTTATGACTCAATCTCAACGACCGAAATTTCCTTCAGAATATTTCAACTCCTGATCGATTTTCACCGGAATGATAAAAACCCCGCGGCTCTTGTCACCATTGAACTGAAACGACTTGCATATGTACATGATAATGCTGTATTTCCCTCCGATTCAATTTATTTGGAAGGATTGAAAAAGCTTGAACAATCCCACATCCAATCGCCCTGGTCGACCGCCGTTTCTTTTGCCGCAGCCAGTTTACTCCATGAATGGGGTCAACGTTATCAGCCGTTACGGTCGACCGATCACAAATGGGATATTAAAGCTGCACGTGAACTATGTGAATCTGCCATAACCAGGTTTCCCGATTCCGATGGCGCGGGAAATTGCCGGCAACTATCCGACAACATCCGGGAACCCTTCCTGCATTTAATTTCCGAGCAAGCAGTTCCTCCCGAAAAAACCTCCCTGGTGAAGGTGGAAATAAAAAACATCCGGGAACTGTATTTTCGTCTGGTACAGGCTGATCCCGAAGTGTATGCCGAAAAAGCCGACCGAATCGGCCGCAAGGAATTTTTAAAATACCTGAACCAGTACCCTGTAAAACAAGCCTGGAAACAAACAATTCCATTCGACGGGGATTTCCAGAAACATTCGGTTACGCTTGCAGTTCCTCCGGTCCTGCCCGGTTTTTACGTACTTCTTTGCGCTTCCGAAGAATCTTTTTCAATTGAAAAGGGCACGCTGACTTACACCCCTTTCTGGTCCACCCGGATAAGTTTCATCAGTAATAAAAATGATGACGGAAGCATGGATTGCATTGTACTCGACCGTGAAACCGGCCTGCCGATGAAGCATGTGAAAGCTGAGGCATGGGAAAGAAGGTACAACTATTCAAAACAGGAACCTGTTAAGGTTAAACTCGCTGAGTTTTTCACCGATGATCACGGCATGTTCCGGTTCGCAGCGCCCGCATTGAACAACAGGAGTTCAGGTAATTTTTTCAGGTTTTCCTTTAAAGATGACCTGATGATTACCGATAACTTTTTTCTATACAGGAATAAGCCCGCGGAGGAAAGAAGCCACCTGCAAACCCATTTTTATGCCGACAGGGCTATCTATCGACCGGGACAGAACTGTTACTTCAAGGGGATCATTCTTGAACGAACCGGAGATCAGACTAAAATCAAACCCGGCCAGTCAACAAAAGTCCAGTTCAATGATGCCAATGGCCAAAAAATCGCGGAACAGCATTTTATTGCCAACGAATTCGGTTCGTTCAACGGATCTTTTTCTATACCGGTTGGCCGATTAACGGGATTGATGACTATTTACAATGAGTCGGGATCCATTTCGGTTTCGGTTGAAAAATATAAACGTCCGACATTTGAAGTGATCCTCAATCAACCGGAAGGGAACTATAAACTCAACGAAAAACTGACGGTTACCGGAAAAGCCCTGGGGTTTGCCGGTAATGCCATCGACGATGGTATGGTCCAGTTCAGGGTGGTTCGGTCAATTCGATTCCCATATCGCGATTGGGGCTGGTTCTGCCCGGTAACAAACAGTCCCGAAACGGAAATTGCTCATGGTATCCTGAAGACCGGTAGTGACGGTGGTTTTTCAATTGAATTTACAGCCGTACCAGACCCCGCGACAGATAAAACAACCCGACCTGTATTCGATTTTACCATAACAACCGATGTAACCGATCTCAATGGTGAAACACAATCGGTTCAACAGGTGGTATCTGTCGGATATGTCTCACTGCTGCTGAATCACAACCTGAAAGACATTGTTAACCTGCACCGTGATAGTTTATTGAAAATAACAACTACCAACCTGAATGGCCGGCCGACATCGTCAAAGGTGACTGTGAAAATTTCAAAACTTCGCCAACCCGATCGGGCATTTAAGCCCCGGAAATGGGAACAATGCGATTTGAATATCATGACCCGTGAGGAATTTCAGTCCCGGTTCCCGTATGATATTTACGCGAATGAAAACGACCCTTCGACCTGGCCGGTGGATAAACCAGTTTTTGAGAAAACCATGACTACTCCCAGGGATTCGGTATTCAAATTCAACGGCGTTGAATCCCGGATGCTCGACCAGGGAACCTATGCCATTGTCATGATTGCTACCGATCCTTTTGGGGGAAAAATTGAGATAAAAAATTACTTTACCGCATTTAATCCCGATTCACGAGAGGTTCCCGAACAGACTTTAAATTGGTTTGTCCCCTTGAAAACGATGGGGATTCCTGGAGAAAATGCCAGGTTCATGATTGGTTCAAAAGAGGACCTTGTCAATGTGATGTATGAGGTCCGTTTCCGGGATTCCGTGGTAATACGCGATTGGTTTAAAATAAACGACCGCGCTACGGTGGTGGAGGTCCCCATCCGGGAACAATATCGTGGTAACTTTTCTGTTAACTTTACGTTTGTCAAACACAACAGGGTTTTTCAGAATTCGCAACTTGTTGTGGTTCCCTATTCCGATAAAAATCTTGACATCTGGTTTGAGACGTTCAGGAACCGGTTGGATCCCGGCTCCCACGAAACATGGAAGATTAAAATATCCGATTCACGCCACCTTCCAGTTAAAGCTGAATTCCTTGCCGCCATGTACGACGCTTCGCTCGATCAATTCAGGTCGGCCCCATGGTCATTCCATATTTATCAACGTTACAACGGATTGTACCCCTGGGAGATTCATGACGGCTTTGGAATTAGATCGGGCCGTAGCCTCGGATCTCCCCGTGAGGGAGGCTCCTTCAGCTCTATTCCTGAGTGGCAGTTGAACTGGTTTGGCTTGTCGTATTTCGGAAATGCCGGTGGGATTCGGTTTTTTAGAGGTGGTAAAGGATCGCTTGATGCGCCCATGATAATGGATATGACCGCCTCTTCCGGACGTAAAAACGAAGCCCTGCCGCCACCTGAAGCCCTGGCAGAGAAAATAGCATCGCTGCCGGCGCCCGATCCTGAAAAAGAGGGAAGTGATTCGGCGCTGGCCGGGAAATCGTCTCCCAAACCGGTTGAGAACTTTCGGATCCGTAAAAACTTCAATGAAACCGCGTTCTTTTACCCTGCCCTGGTAACCGATTCGATGGGAAGCCTCTTGCTGAGTTTTACGGTACCCGAATCACTCACCCGATGGAAACTTTCCGGGCTGGCTCACACAAAAACTCTCGAATACGGACTTATCAATAAAGAGGTCATCACCCAAAAAGATCTGATGGTTTTTCCGAATGTACCTCGATTTCTCAGGCAGGGTGATACCGTTGTCTTTTCAACCAAAATTGTAAACCTGTCGGATCAGGATCTTGCAGGTGAAGCAGTTCTTGAGCTGACCAACGCCCTTACCGGGAAAAAGATGGATTTCATCATTCAATCACTTACGGATACCCTCATTCAAAATAACCGCGAATCAGGCGCCGGGAACCGGCACATTACCCTTTCAAAAAATCAAAGCATTCAGGTCTCCTGGACCCTCGCAATTCCGGTAGGAGCAGATCTGTCGCTGCTTCAATACAGGATATCGGCCAGAACCGGTAGTTTCAGCGATGGTGAAGAACGGGCGATTCCGGTACTTACTAACCGTATGCTGGTCACTGAATCGTTACCGTTACCGGTTCGCGGGAAAACTTCTGCCGTATTTGTGTTGGACAAACTAACAGGATCAGGTAAAACCACTGATAATTCATTGAAGAATTACAGGCTCACCCTCGAATTCGCTACCAATCCGATCTGGTATGCCATACAGGCCCTTCCACCATTGAATGAAAGGCAATATCAGAACGCCGATGCGATTTTCAACGCATTTTATTCCAACAGCATCGCGGCATTCATAGCAAATTCCAACCCATCCATTAAAAATGTGTTCGAAAGCTGGAAAAATGCCACACCCGATGCGCTTCAATCAAATCTTGAGAAAAATGAAGAATTGAAATCTGCATTGCTTCAGGAAACCCCCTGGGTTGTGGAGGCCCTTTCCGAATCAGCCCAAAAAAGAGCGTTGGGTCTTTATTTTGATGAGAATAACCTGAATGCAAATCTGCAGAAAAACCTGCAACTTCTTGAAAAATTGCAACAATCATCAGGTGGGTGGACATGGTTTGAAGGAATGCCTGAAAGCCGTTGGATAACGCAAAACATTATTACCGGACTGGGACATCTTGATCACCTTGGAATTACAGAAATTCGAAGGGATCCGGCAATCTGGAATATGGTTACGAAAGGAATTGGATTTCTCGACCGTGAAATAGCGGAAGATTTTCAGAATCTGAAAAATATCGATAAAATCAACCTGGATGATGATCATTTGTCGGTAACCCAAATACAGTATCTCTATGCCCGGAGCTACTTTTTGAATGGCAGTGGGCTGGAGATACGGAGTCAGACTTCGGAAATCAGGGAAGCATTTTACTATTTTAAAGAACAAGCCGAAAAATATTGGACGAAGAACGATCGGTATATTCAGGGAATGATCGCCCTGGCATTGCACCGGATGGATCAAAAGGAAATCCCCGGTTTGATCGTGAAATCACTGAACGAGAAATCGCTTCATTCAACCGAGATGGGGATGTACTGGGCCGGGAACCGGGAGCATGACTGGTACCTGTGGTACGAAGCTCCCGTTGAAACGCAGGCCATGATGATCGAAGTTTTTGATGAGATTTCCCGGGACGAAAAAATCGTAGAAGAGCTTAAAATCTGGCTTCTCAAACAGAAACAAACGCAATTGTGGCGTACCGACCGGGCCACTGTTGAAGCCTGTTATGCTTTGCTTCTCCGTGGAACCGATTGGCTTGGTTCCTCCTCGCTTGGAAAAGAAAATCAGGATGGGATCACAATTACCGTTGGAAAACAAAAAATTGATCCGGAAAAGTTAAAGGATATAAAAAAAGAAGCCGGAACCGGCTATTTTAAGATCTCCTGGCAGGGCTCCGAGATCCGCCCCGAAATGGGCCAGGTAAAAATTGTCAAATCGTCCGACGGTATTGCATGGGGAGCCTTGTACTGGCAGTACTTTGAAGATCTAGATAAAATCACGCCCGCCAAAACCCCGTTGAAATTGGAGAAAAAGTTATTTGTGGAAAAGCTTACGCCATCGGGGCCTGTTCTCCTGGAAATTCAAATGTCAAAAAATTCGGATTCAGTAAACCACGCAATAAATATTGGGGATAAACTGGTAGTCCGTATCGTACTGACATCCGACCGTGACCTGGAATTTGTACACATGAAGGATTTGCGTGCTTCTGCATGTGAACCGGTTACGGTGATGAAAACCACTTATCCTGGAATGCCGGGTTCCGGAAAAACTTTTATACACAAGAATTCCGGTTCTCTGTCGGGATACCGCTACCAGGATGGTCTGGGATATTATCAATCGACTACCGATCTTGCAACAAATTTCTTCTTTGAATATCTGCCCAGGGGTAATTATGTTTTTGAGTATGAACTAAGGGTGAATGCTGCCGGAGTATATTCAAACGGGATCACCACGGCCCAATGTCTGTATGCACCCGAATACAGTGCCCATTCGGAAGGAATCAGGATTTGGGTGAAATGACCCGGGAGGGAATTTATCGCTGTTGACAACCGGAACTTTTTCATTATCTTTACAATGTGTCGAAAACATTAGAACATGGAACAAGCTTCGACCATTCAGGAACGGTTGTTTCAGATAATTAAAAACAGCCTGCCTCCAAATATCTCTTTTGTTCACGATCTCTCAGAGTTGCTGCAGATCAGCTACGACAGCGCCTACCGAAGAATCAGGGGAGAGAAGGAGATTTCGATCGAAGAGTTGCATTTGGTTTGTCTTCATTATAAAATCTCCGCTGATTCCCTTTTTAATCTGAGGAGCAATCATGTAGTGTTTGATTCTCTGGCAATCGGAGAAGATGGCCTCGATATCGAAAAATGGCTGCAATCGTTATTGGCGGCAATAAAGATTATCCACGCTGCAAAAGAAAGAGAGATCATTTATGCAGCAAAGGATATTCCCGTTTTTTACTATTTCGAATTTCCCGAGATTGCTGCTTTCAAGACCTATTTCTGGAACAAAGCTCTGATTCCTTCAGGGAATTATCAGGATAAAAAGCTATCCCTCGATACTCCGGCCCGCCTTTATGAAACCGGGCGTCTCTTACTTGCAAACTACGTTAAAATCCCAACCATTGAAATCTGGAGCGAAGAAACTATTTCCAGCGTGCTTCGGCAAATTGAATATTGTTTTATCTCCGGATTTTTTTCCAGGCGCGACGATGTTTTCATTCTTTGCGATGTCCTGAGTTCATGGCTCGATCATGCACAAAGTCAGGCAGAACAAGGATTTCAGTATATGATTGGGGGGGCTGCTGAGGGGATCGATGGTAGTTATAAACTTTACCACAATGAGGTCCTGGTCAGCGACAATACAATCCTGGTAAAGGCTGATGGCAGGAAAACTTCTTACAACACGTATAACGTGATTAATCAGCTCATCACTTCTAATCCTGTTTTTTGCGACCAGATCGAAAATTCTCTGAAGAACCTGATGCAAAAATCAACCATGATCAGCGGAACCTCTGCCAAAGAACGATACCGGTTCTTTAATATCCTTCATGAAAAAGTGAACGCCCTGCGTACCCGGATTGAAAGAATGGATTAAGGGTTCCGGACTGTGCGTCAAATCACATTTTCCACCTTATTTTTAAAGGCCGACACCGTATTGCGAAACAGGATGGCCATCACTACTGTCATAAGGCCACCGGGAATCGGTAAGATGGCACCGGCAATGTGATTCACCGAGTCGGCTCTGACGCCACCGCGAATAATGGGAACCAATTTAGAGGGATCATTTTTGGATGGAACTTCCTTCACTAGATTTGAATAGATGTCGATAATACACACTCCGGGTTTCAGCCAATCCGGCTGGATGTATTCAGGTGTTTTAGTTACAACAACCAGGATGTCGGCCCTTTTACAATGTTCAACAAGTTTGGCGGAATCTTTGTTCACAAATGTTACCGGACAATCATCCGGCACTGCACGGGAGGCGGCAGCTCTTACGATCATCTTCGTTAGGGTATTTGAGAAAAACCCATCATCGACCACAAATACCCATTCCTGATTTTTCTGAAAATGAACATCCGCTTCATGGCACATTTCAAACAATGCCGTCGGCAGACACATTGGATACCTGCTGGCCCCTATTTCCGGGATCATGGTTCCCATCATGTTAACCGGATGAAAACCTTCCACCTCTTTCAAGGGGTCAATCCTGTTCACAATCCTAATCGGGCAAAGATGGTCGGGCAGGGGCTGAAGAAGCACAATGGCGTTAATGTCGTCATCCTTATTCAGATCATCAATCTGTGCAAATAGCTCTTCCTCTGTGACCTCATTATCCATTATTTTCGTTGTGACATTCATTCCCATTGACCGGGCAAGCTGAACATGCAGCGGTATGTTGTACTTTGCAAGCGGTACACAGGAAAATCCGATGAAGGCAATCCCCGGCGCTGTTTTATATGTTTCCCGCAAAAAGGTGATCTCTGACTTTACCTCTTCGAAGATTTTATCCTTGACAAAATCTCCCTTGATGATTTTTGTTTCCATATTCATCGTTTTATATTTCCATTCAAAAATAGATCGGTATGCAAAAAAGATAAAACTGATAAATAAGAAGTTATATGCCGTCTGTTGCAAAAACTACGTTTGGGCGTTCAGAATTGGTAATAAATTCATGAAAAGTGCAACTGAACTGGTCAGAAATTCTGTTTTTGCAAAAAACCAGAAATATTTAATTTATTGAAGGCTTATATCATAAATTCAATTCTGCCTTTTCGGATCCTGTTGGGAGGAACATTAATGAACCTGAATGCGGGTTTGTCGGACACCATTTGAAGGATCCTTGTTCCTATTGCTATGCGTCCATGGTCATTTGCCATTTCTTCCTACCTTTGCCCCTCAAAATGAGAAGCAATGCTCCGTACACATACATGTGGTGAATTAAACATGGCCCATGTTGGCCTGAATGTGACCCTCTGCGGATGGCTGCAGCGATCGCGCGATATGGGCGGGCTAACCTTTATCGATCTCCGTGATCGATATGGAATTACCCAGCTTGTTTTCAATCTTGAGGTCAACCGGGATCTTTGTTTGGAAGCCCGGAAACTGGGCCGTGAATTTGTAATTTCTGTGACCGGGAAAGTTGCAGAAAGAAGCAATAAGAATTTAAAAATAGCTACCGGAAATATCGAAATCCTGGTTGAACAATTTACTATTTTAAATACCTCTCTCGTCCCACCGTTCACCATTGAGGATAATACCGATGGCGGCGAAGAATTACGGATGAAATACCGTTATCTTGACCTCCGCCGGAGCCCAAACAGGACCAACCTGGAATTACGCCATGAAATGGCTATTGAAATCAGGAATTACCTGAATGGTTTACAGTTCCTTGAGATTGAAACGCCTTACATGATCAAGTCCACGCCGGAAGGAGCCAGGGACTTTGTGGTTCCCTCCAGGATGAATCAGGGTCAGTTTTATGCACTTCCCCAATCTCCGCAACAGTTCAAACAATTGCTGATGGTCGCCGGTTATGATCGCTATTTCCAGATTGTCCGCTGTTTCCGCGATGAGGATCTCAGGGCTGACCGGCAACCTGAATTCACCCAGATCGACTGTGAAATGTCGTTCGTTACCCAGGAGGATATCCTGAGTACCTTCGAAGGCCTTGCCCGTCATCTTTTCCGTTCGGTCCTGAATCTCGAGGTACAGGAATTCCCCCGATTAACCTATGAGCAAGCCATGAAGTTATACGGATCCGATAAACCCGATATCCGTTTCGGAATGACTTTCACTGAAATCACTGACTTGGTTAAAGGGAATAATTTCAAGGTCTTTGATGAGGCCGAACTCGTGGTTGGTTTCACCGCCTCCGGATGCAGCGAATATTCCCGAAAACAACTGGATGAGCTTACTGAATTCGTAAAACGTCCCCAGATCGGAGCCGGAGGATTGATCTGGATCCGGTATGCAGCAGATGGAACTTTAAAATCTTCGATTGACAAATTTTTCAATACGGAAGGCCTTAAAACCATTGCCGACCGGTTCAAGGCTGTGCCGGGTGATCTGATGTTGATACTTGCAGGCAGGGAAGAGAAGAGCCGTACAGCCCTTGGAACACTTCGTCTGGAAGTAGGGAAAAGAATGAAACTGATTCCCACTGCCGATTTTAAACCTCTTTGGGTAATTGATTTTCCGTTGTTGGAATGGGATGATGAAACACAGCGCTTCTATGCTAAACATCATCCGTTTACTTCCCCGAAACCGGAAGACATATCACTTCTCGACACCGACCCGGGATCTGTCCGTGCCAATGCTTACGATTTGGTCATAAACGGTACCGAGATCGGCGGAGGCTCAATAAGGATTCATAACAAAGAACTGCAGAAAAAGATGTTCTCCATACTGGGATTTACCGAAGAAGATGCATCTGGTCAATTCGGATTTTTAATGAATGCATTCGAGTACGGCGCTCCTCCTCATGGGGGTATTGCATTTGGGTTCGACCGGTGGGCAACAATTTTTGGGGGTGGAGATTCTATCCGCGATTTCATCGCATTCCCTAAAAACAATTCTGGAAGAGATATGATGATCGACGCGCCATCTGCCATCAAAGAGGAACAACTAAAAGAATTGGGGATAAATCTTTCGAAGCGATAGTCGTATTCGCGGATTACTTGTCCAGTTCCTGCTCAAATTTCGCCCGGTCCTCTTTCGACAGGCTTTTGCATTCGAGCATGGCTTCGCGGAGATATTGACCGAATTTTTTATTAAAACCGGCATCATTGAGCTTTTCCGCGTGTTTCTTTTTAAACTCCTGATACACGATCGTCATTTCAACCTGGATGTCGTGCGCTTCCATCTGAAGTTTCTGGCTCATCATGGAATCTGCCGGATCGGCATTCCTTAACTTATTCATCGATTCAATATTGCGGCACATCAGATCTGCAATACCCTTGGCATCTTGTCTTAGTTCCCTGTCACCGCTGTTGCAACCGGCTAAAGCAAAAACAAACAAAATAACAACGAAGAAGATGATATTTCTGTTTTTCATGACATTTCTATTTAATCATTACTGTTCCGAAACGCTTTCCCCGCAAAATTAATAGTTTTTATGCTTGTCCCCGCTTCGGCCCATCTTCTATTCTTTCACATATATCAAACGATAAGAACCCCCGGGCTGAGTCCTGACGCCAGATTCTCCGGGAAAACAAGGTGGGATCATCCCGGCAGAAAAGGAGTGCGACTGAAAAACTTGCCAGTAATCAGGGTAATATTGTTAACCTGAATTTATTTTATCTTTACTGTTTGTAATACTTTTTATATAGTGTCAGTATAGCCGGGGCTATTCCCGGGAATGCTATTTATACTGTTTTTATGGTAAAAAATATATTGCTTTTTCTGATTCTTGGAACATTACTCCTGCCCAATACCATGGCACAAAAAAACAAGGCCGTCCTGAAAGATACGCTCGATGGTAAGTTCGATATGAGTAACTGGGTTATTAATCTTCACGGATTTGTACCCTATCCGACGGTCATCAGCGAACCAGCTCTCGGGAGTTTCGGAGTTGCTCTGGCAGCCGTTTTCATAAGTCCAAAAAAATCTGCCAAGCAGGGCGAACAATTTCATTTTCCCGATATTACTGGGGTTGCCGGTATGTGGACATTGAATAATACCTGGGGCGTGGGAGCGCTCCGGCAGGGAACCTTTCCCGCAATCGGCATGAGGTACACAATTGGACTGGGTTACGCGGATGCGAATATGGATTACTATCGCACCTTCAAGAACCTTGGAGAAAAAGAGTTTAGTTTTAAGCTCAAGCCACTTTTTGCGGTTCTTGATATCAGTGAAAATCTTTACAGGAATAAAATCTTTGCCGGCTTGAAATATACTTTCATATACATGAAGTCTCAATATAAATTTACGAATCATTTCCTCGACTCTCTTTCCACGGTGGCATTTGACCAATCAACATATGATAAACATATCGGGACTTTCGGAATCTATTGTGAAGTCGATACTCGGAATACCATTTTCACCCCCGACCGGGGAATCCGGTTCAAACCTGCTTACACTTTTGGACGAAACTGGACCGGAAGTCAGATTAATACCGATCAGCTGGAAGGGGAACTGACTGTTTTTCTGCAGCCGGTAAAACCGTGGGTCTGCGGATTCAGACTTTATGGGGTTGGGCTTTTCAATAATGTCCCGTTTTATTATTACCCTTATCTCGACATGAGGGGAATTCCAATGATGCATTACCAGGGACAGCAACTCTTTCAGATTGAAACCGAACAAAGATTTGACATAACGCGACGATGGAGCCTTGTTGGATTTGTGGGAGCTGGTCGTACCTGGAGCGATTCAAAAAATCTGAGCGATGAAAGCTGGCATTGGGCCGGAGGAACTGGATTTCGTTATCTTATTGCCCGGATTTTCAAGTTAAGGATGGGGATCGATATTGCCGCAGGACCGGGCCAGTTCTCCTATTACATCGTGTTTGGACACTATTGGAATTAAGAGTTTTACAACCCTTTCCGATATCCGGGTTCTCTACCAACCAACCGATGTCATGGGTATCATTTCTTCCTCCTCCGGATAACGCAAGGCATTGATCAGTTTGCAACCCTGATAGGATTTCAGGTCGGCAGATTTGATGTCATATTCGGAGATGAAACCGGTTTTCACCAGTCGTTCACGACAAGTGCCTTTCAGAAGGGGTGCGGAAGGGGTAAACCATCGTGTTCCATCAAAAAAGATAATATTCGACATGGAAGTGTCTGTGATCAATCCGTCTTTTACAATAAGTACTTCATCGGCAGTACCACGAAGAGCAAATAATGATTCCAGGATTTTCCGGTCAGAAAATTTGAGGTGATAATCAACCGAATTACAGGAAATCAGCTTCAGAGACCGGATAACCCTTTTCTTATAAATTGTGAACGTAATCTTCCTGATATCCGGACCATAGGTTATATTACAACGGATCACCCCGGCCGGTATTCTGTCTGGCACCCGGATATCAGCCTCTGTAAAGGGTTTCAGACCCGTACCCCAGATTTCATGTACAGACCGGTCCATCCGTGCCAGGTGTTCTTCGAGATACCTGGGTTTATCATTTTCAATCCTGATGGTTTCAAATAAGAGGCACATATACTTTCTTTAACATCTCGTCATATTCATTTTCAACTTTACTCAGTGCCGTTATACCTCCTCCGCTCTTATAAATCAGAACCGGGAAACGGAGATCATTATCAGGGGACTTGTTCTCCCCCGGCCATATGGCCTTCTGCATTTTGTCAATTTTTATACGGTTTAATTCAAGGTACCGGATAGTCACGGCGGAACACAGTTCCATCCCATTGAAAAATCCAAAAATCCCCGTATAAAAACCTCTTTGAAATATTTCCGACTCCCTGATGACCTGAACGGTCTTTTCCTTGGGCGCTCCGGTTACCGAACCGGCCGGTAATAATCTGAAAATAATATCGCCCAGGTGCCTTCTGTAATCTTCGGAGAGTGTGCCGCAAATTTCTGAACTCATCTGCCATAAATCTTCTCTGTTCGTTTTGATCAACTCCAGATAACGGAAACGCGTTACCCTTACATTGGTCGAAACCATCGATAAATCATTGCGGATCAAATCGACAATGGTGTTGTGCTCAAACAACTCTTTCTGATCGGCCAGAAGAATTTCTCTGGCTCCGGGAATAGAAGTCTGAATGGTTCCTTTCATCGGATTCGAATAGATCCTGTTACCCGTAACCCTTACAAAAGGTTCGGGAGAAAAGACCAAAAATTGGCCCGGCACATAAAGTTTATAGGGAGCGCCGGAGGCCCTGAAAAGTTCCTTCGGATCGATATGGATCATTATTCTTGTCGGAAAAGTAAGGTTAATCAGATAGGTGTCCCCGCGTTTCAAATGTGACATGACTTTATCGAATGCATTCCTGTACACCGCAAATTCCACAGGGTGGACCTGAATTTCAGGAACCTGTATATTTTCGACAGGTCCGGTATTGGTGTTTCCATCAATATTATATAAAACCCCAAGCCGGAGGGCCTCTTCTTGCATTAGAACAAATCCCTTGTCTGCGTCAAAATCGATAGCAAACAGGAAGGGGATCTCCCGGCTGGTATAACTGTTGATTTTTTCAATGATTTCAGCTTTCCTGATGATCAATTTGACTGTATCTTTACATCATATAAATTACCCTGCCAACAAACCCGTATTAACTTTAATTCCTGCGTAGTACCCGTTAACGCACAACTATCAATGCTCCTGCTCCTCGATAATCATGACTCTTTTACCTGGAATCTGGTTGAGCTTTTACGCCGGATTGACAAAGATAAGGTGATTATCATGAAACCGGAAGCGTTTAAAATGAAGGAGCTGCCGGTCTGCGACGGGATCATCTTTTCCCCGGGTCCGGGGTTGCCGGATGAACAAACAACCATGTATGATATACTGGACCATCTTATCCGCTTACACAACTTCCATAAAACTATGATTCCGGTATTCGGGGTGTGTCTGGGAATGCAAGCCCTGGTTCGTTATTTCGGGGGAAACCTGTACAACCTTCCTGTCGTCAATCACGGCCAACCCCGTCATCTCAGGATTCTGCATCCGGAACATGGCCTTTTCAATGAAATCAAAGAAGGCACGACAGTAGGCCTTTACCACTCCTGGGCCGCGGATCCCGGATCCCTTCCCCATTGCCTTGAAGTCCTGGCTGTTTCTGAGGAAAATACCATCATGGCCGTATCACATAAAACATTACCGATTTGCGGCGTTCAGTTCCACCCCGAATCCATCATCACTACCGATGGTAAAAGATATTTGGAAAACTGGCTTGCAATGAGATGAAACTCAAAAACATTAACGATACCAACAATGCAGCCTATGTGAGATAAACCGCCAGGAGGGCTATGGCTTGACTCCCGCTGAACTCAAAAACTCTTACCTTTGCAAAAAAATCCCTTGCAAAGAATTGAGATCACTGCGCCTGTCGGTACCTGGGAATCATTGATGGCGGCAATCGGGGCTGGCGCCGATTCAGTGTATTTCGGGGTTGGGGTTCTGAACATGCGGGCCCGGTCCTCTGTCAACTTCACCCTTCGCGACCTCGTCAGGATCGCCCGTATCTGCCGGAAACATCAAGTTAAAACCTACCTCACCCTGAATACCGTTATATACGATCACGAACTCAGATTGGTAAAAAAAACAATCGATTCTGCTTTAAAAAACGGGATCACCGCGATCATTGCTTCCGATCAGGCTGTCATACAATACGCGAGAAAGATCGGAATGCCGGTGCACATGAGTACCCAGGCCAACATCACCAACATCGGGGCTGTGAAATACTGGTCACAGTACGTAGAGGTCATGGTTACAGCAAGAGAACTGACACTTGATCAGGTAGCCTCCATCATACGTGCAATAAAACGGAACAGAATTACCGGGCCATCCGGCCGCCCGGTTCAGATAGAGATTTTTGCACACGGGGCTTTGTGTATGGCTGTTTCCGGAAAATGCTATCTGAGTCTGGATCATTATAATGCATCTGCCAACCGGGGTTCCTGTTACCAGTTGTGCCGGCGACCTTATCGTGTAACCGATTCTGAAACAGAAATTGAATTGGAGGTCGATAACGAATATATCATGTCGCCAAAAGATCTGTGTACCATCGGTTTTATCGACAAGATTGCCCATGCCGGAGTTTCAGTGCTTAAAATCGAAGGTCGCGGGAGAAGCCCGGAATATGTTAAAACTACGGTGGCGTGTTACCGGGAAGCCGTGACTTCTGTCGGCAATGGAACCTATACCCGCGAAAAAGTTGATGGGTGGATGAAAAGGCTCGCCACGGTCTACAATCGCGGATTTTGGGATGGATACTACCTGGGCAGGAAAATGGGCGAATGGACCGATAAACACGGTTCCGCTGCAACTGAAACAAAAGAGTACATCGGAAAAGTTACCAATTATTTTACCCGGCTCAAGGTGGCAGAAATTAAAATGGAATCAGGTAATCTTTGTTCCGGTGACCGGATATACATCCAGGGACCTACGACTGGTGTCGTTGAAATGACCATCCCCGAAATCAGAGTCGATCAGAAGAGCGTCGGGCTTACTGCAAAAGGAGAGCGTTGCAGCATTCCGGTTGGCGTTTTTCTGAGAAGGGCGGACAAAGTATACAAAATATTAACAACCCGGGATCAATTGAAAATGGAAAACGAAATTGATCATTGATAAATCCCGGTTCAACATCATGAATTTTGATTTTAAGTAACTTTCATACACATACCAATTTCAGCGATGGATCCGATAATCCTTCGGTTTATGTTCAGGAGGCAATCCGGTTGGGTGTTTCAACGCTTGGATTTTCCGACCACTCCCCGTTGCCATTTGAGAATACTTTTGCCCTTCGTGAAGAAAAAGTAAAGGAGTACTGCGATTCAATTATTTCATTGAAGTCCGGATCTGTCTGCTTATCAACTCCACACATCGGGGATGCCTCTTCTGGAGTCGAGGTTTTCCTTGGACTTGAAGTTGATTACATCCCGGGATTGGGATATTCCTTTGCATATTTCCGGGAAAATTTTCCCGTTGATTACCTGATCGGTTCCGTACATCTGGTAAGGAACGGTTCACCTGACGACCTTTGGTTCATCGATGGACCCGATCCATCGACCTATTTCAACGGACTTGAAACACTTTTTGGAAACGACATCCGGAAAGGGGTTACAGCTTACTACACGCAGATCAACGAAATGCTCGAATCAAACCGGATGGATATAATCGGTCACCTTGACAAGATCAAAATGCACAACAGGGGAAAGCTGTTCCGGGATGAGGAGCCCTGGTATAAGGCACTGGTTTGGGAAACACTTGGACTGATCCGGCAAAAGGGAATTATCGTGGAGGTAAATACCCGCGGAATCTATAAAAAAAGATGTGATTCCCTCTTTCCTGGCTTGGAAATTCTTCATAAAATCAGGGAGATGAACATCCCCATTGTGATCAGTTCTGATGCCCATAAACCCCCGGAAATCTCAATGCTGTTTGCCGAGACTTCACGTTTGTTGCTCGATGTCGGCTTTCGCGAAATTATGACACTGACACCTGCCGGTTGGGTAACGACTTCGCTCATAAACTAATTCCAAACGGGAAACCATTTAAAAAGCGAACGGGACAAATACATTTGTACCCAAAGGAACTTTTATTTTAATAGTTGATGCTCGGTAAGTGCATCCACCACAATAGCCCGGTGGGGGCGAACCGGACAAACCAATTCACAAGCTCCGCACCCGTTGCATTTCAGGTCATCTATTTCGGGAATGACAAGATTTCCCAACCAGGGAACCAGCCTGATTGCCTTTTCGCCGCATACGTTAGCACACAATCCGCAGAGCCGGCGTTCAGTTTGCACCAGACAGAGATTACGGATAAATACAGAGGATCCGATTTTCAAACGCTTCTTAATATTCAGATCTATCAAATGAATGGCATCCGTAGGACAAATTTCAGAACACCGGATACAATCACTGAGACAATATCCGGAGTGAAAATCCATACGGGGTTGAAAGATACCTTGCAAGCCATACTCGAGAAACGCAGGTTTGAGAACCCCCGACGGGCATGCACTGACACATAAATGACAGGAAGTACAGCGTTCTGTAAATCGCTTGATCCCCTGCGAACCGGGCGGAGTGACAGGTACATCCCAAAGTGTCTCCTTTGCCTCCTCACCCGTAAGGTTGTTTGTGGTTCCCGGATTCCCCGACAAAGAATGGTGGGTGTACAACATTCCCGAAAAGCCCATTAAAAATGTGCTAATAAACCGCCGTCGGGAAAGTCCACCTGATCCGGATTCCTTGTGACTTAACCGTGAACCGGGAACCCATTCACACTCCTTGTTGATAATGCTGCCCGATCCAGACGACATTTGGAACCCCTTGCTGTTTCTGTCCTGCCTGACGTTAATCTTTAATCCGGAAATGACTAATCCGGGGTCCATCATCTTCACCTCCGCTCCGCCCTCCGTACAAACATCGATACAATCATAACAAACTACGCATCGATCCATTTCAATATGATAAGTATCCGGATGGATGCACCCGGCCTTGCATACCTGGACACAGGCACCGCAATGGGTACAACCGGAAAAACTTACCCGAAGCCTGAATATAGAGAACTTCGATATGACTCCCAGCAGCGTTCCCACCGGACAGATTATATTGCAGTACCATCGATCCTTAAACCATGACAAAAAAATCATAATTAATAAAACGACCAATAAAAAAACGACCAGAGACAAGCTTTCCATTGATATAGCGGCCGGTTTCATGACTAAAGGAGCGCCCGGGGGATCTCCGGTCACCAGCAATTCGTTGGATCCCATCAGAAAGATCGGCCTGAACAAATTCACTAGTATTTTTCCTGTAAGGCTGAAAGGGTCCAGAAGACCAATCAACAAATTAGATTTAAAAATAATCGCCAGAATAAATAAGAAAAGTATGAAATATTTTATAAGGCTGAAAATCTTTATATTATGTTTTGGTGAGAATCCAATGGAAATCGATTTATGATCAGCGTAATACTGTACCAGTGGAGATTTCTTCAACGGTATTTTTCTGAATTTTCGAAACCTGTTTTTAATTCCAATGACCAGGTCCATCAGGATTCCCAGCGGACAAACCGTGGAGCAATAAACCCTGCCAAACAAAAGAGTGAGCACCGACACCAATATGAATCCGGCTGAAGCCAGGGTGCAAGCCGTTGTAAAGCGTATCATTGAAGGTACAAATTGCGCATATAAAACCGAATCAACTGCTTCCCGGCTCAGCATATGATAAACATCTGTAAATATCCCGACGGTCATCAGGAAAAACATTGTAGCAATTACTGTTCGCAGTGATCTTAGATATTTTTTGAACATCGGTTTCGGATGCAATTTGTCATTGAGAGGGTCGGCAAAGTTCTTCCTCCTCCAAACCATTAAAGTCAATTTATAAAGATATCAAATTCCGGCCTGATCGGGGTCTTTTTAGAATATATTGGTGGATAAATTCGTACCTTCGCCCATCTGACAATCATTCTTCCTACCCCGGCTGCATGATCGTTGTTGCTTAAATTTGCTCATAATTCATAAAAAAGTTCATGATACCTCGCGACACCATCGACACGATCATCAGTACCGTTCGGATTGAAGAGGTAATTGGTGATTTTGTTGTACTCCGGCGCCGCGGTGTGAACATGCTCGGACTTTGTCCTTTTCATAACGAGAAGACACCTTCCTTCACCGTTTCGCCAGCAAAAGGCATCTACAAGTGTTTCGGATGCGGCAAAGCAGGAAATGCCGTGAATTTCATCATGGAGCATGAACATTTTTCTTATCCGGAAGCGCTGAAATACCTTGCCCGGAAATATAATATTGAAGTAGAAGAGGAGGAACAAACCCCGGAACAACTTCAGGAACTGAACGAAAAAGAGAGCCTTTATAACCTGAACCAATTTGCGCAGCAATTTTTCAGCCGGACCCTTCTGGAAACCAACGAGGGAAAAGCCGTTGGGTGGTCCTATTTGCGTGAACGGGGAATCCGCGATGATATCATTCAAAAATTTCAACTTGGCTTTAGCCCCTCTGCCTGGGATGCCTTCTCCCAACATGCTGCGAAAAACGGCTATAAAAAAGAATATCTCATAAAAACAGGACTCTCCCTTGAAAAGGAGAACCGTTTGTACGACAGGTTTCATTCGCGGATCATTTTCCCCATTCACAGCGCATCGGGTCGTGTAATTGGATTTGGCGGAAGAATATTGAGTGCCGAAAAAACACATGCCAAATATGTCAATTCCCCCGAATCGGAAATTTATAATAAAAGTAAGACCCTTTATGGTATATTTTTCGCTAAAAATGCCATTATTTCCAAAGACAATTGTTATCTGGTTGAAGGATATACCGATGTGATATCACTGTTCCAGGCAGGAATTGAAAATACCGTGGCCTCTTCTGGAACCTCCCTTACTCTTGATCAAATCCGGATGATCAGGCGTTATACAACGAACATTACCATCCTTTATGATGGAGATCCGGCCGGGATAAAAGCCTCATTCAGGGGCATTGATATGATCGTTGAACAAGCCATGAACGTGATGATTGTGCTCTTCCCCAATGGAGAGGACCCCGATTCATTTGCACGTAAAAACCATCCGGATGAAGTAGATCGCTTCATAAAAGAAAATGCCGTAAATTTTATCCTCTTCAAAACCCGGCTTCTGCTTGATGAAACCCGTAATGATCCCATTAAAAAAGCCGGTCTGATTAAGGAAATTGTTAACACGATCGCCCTGATACCCGATGGAATATCACGGTCGTTGTATATCCATGAATGTTCCGCCCTTATGACCGTTTCTGAACAGGTCCTGATGGTGGAAATGAATAAAATCCTTCGGGCCAGACTGAAGAAATCTCTAAAAGAAGAGGGTTCGGAAGAGAATGAGATCATACCCGAACCGGAAGTCATTGCTGAACCCCAAAAGGATTTTGACACCGATTCACCTGGATCCCAGGAACAAGAGATTATCAGGTTGCTGTTATTGTACGGACAGGATATCATCCACCTTAAAATGGACAATGCTGCCGACACCGGGGTTCCTGTAATGGTTGCCGATTATGTGGTTCATGTCCTCTTACGCGACGAAATGGTATTTGAAAACCCGGTATTCGGAAAAATATACGAATTCTATCTGGATGGCGTTCGGAAGGATGCAATTCCCGACAGGAATTTCTTTTTAACCCACCCGGACCTGGAACTGTCGCAAACCGCCGTGAACCTGGTCTTTTCCCCTTATGAGCTGAGCAAAAACTGGTACAAAAATAATATCCTTATTACAACCGAAGAGTCAAGGCTGTTACTCCATGTCGAACATTCAATTCATGCATTCAGGGCGCGTAAACTCGAGAAAATGATGACCGAAATTCGACGGAAACTGGCAAACGCTGAAACTGCAGAAGAACAGACTATATTGATGAAACAACTCGGGGAACTGAAAAAACAAAGTATCCGGATCAACAGGGAAGGCTTGGGCCGTATTATTATCAAATAATATCATCTATTGTTCCCACTGCCATTTAATGAAATACCAGTTCTCTGTACTGTGGATTATTCCAATAATCCATCAGAATTTTAAATGCTTCATAGGTCTCTGGTTGAACCACCCTGCTGAAGAATCTGATATTCCTGCTTAGAAAAAGTTTCCCGTCTTCGACCCGTACCTCCCAGGAAAATTCACCGGCTTTGTTTCTGATATTGATTTTCTTGGGAGGGCTGAACAACCTTATTGTTGAAGGAAGCGTGATGACATATGTATATTCTTCTTCTGCCCTGGAAGGTAATTCAAGCACGGTCTCCCGATGGGCCGGTAAGGTCTTCACCGACCAGTTGTCGATACCAATTGCAAGGGCAGGAATCGTGAAATAATAAAAACCGGTATCAGACCGTAAGGGTTTTTCGCTCTTTAAAATAAAAGTCTGGAATCCATTGTCATTGTTGAGGGTGCTGATCTTGGGATCCTGAATTTCTGCATGGCTGAAACTACTTGCGACTGATTTTTTCAATCTATTAGGGTCTCGTTCCAATCCTGCTCTGGGATAAGCTGAACCGTTAAGATAAACCGAAATTTCACCAGTCATAACAGGATCAGACGACAAAATAAAAGTCCCGTTTACCCGGACTAATTGTGTCGGATCTTCATTCTTTACCACGGTTAAACTGTTTTCAGGATCCAGTGTAATGAATGAACGTCCGGCAAGCGTCATATCCAGATTAACGGCATTCAGCCTGGTCGTCGAAAAAAACCATCGTCCCTCTCTTTTGAAATCCGCCATTACTGCAAAATCTTCAAAATCGCTCAATGTACCGATCCCTGCCATAAGATTCGAACTCCGGACAACAGCACATACGCTGGCATCCATTCCGGCTGCTTTCATCAGGGTCACCATAAGAATCGCCTTTTCAAGAGCAGTTCCGCCATTGCTGTTCCAGGTTTGCTCTGCGGTACGGCACTGATACAAAGCCGTCTTAATGGGTATCGGATAATGACGCATTTCATCAACCACGCGTTCTTGAATCCTTAATGCCAGAGGAAACCGGTCGGGCTTTTCCACAGCAAGTTCGGCAACAAGCTTTTTCATGGAGTCATTGGCTTTGAATCGAAAGGCATCTTGTTGGGTCAGGTATGGTATCACCTCTTTTCGGTGTTCAAAAGTGCTGAATAACAATTTCGGGTAGTTTTCAAATCCGACCTGCTGAAAATCTTCATGCGAAAATGCTGGAATATCTTTGAATTTCCAGGTATAAACATCAAAGGAACCTTCGGTACTTTTAACCGGTTCAGTATCCGTGTTGAATGCGCGATAAAATATTTTTTTACCAGCCGGAATTCTTATTTTCATTGTGAGATTCTTTACCGGCTCGGCTTCGGCCAGAATTTCATTTCCCATCAGAAAATTAAAAGTGCCCGGAAGCGAATGAATCTGATAATCCAGGTGAATGAACGCATTTCGCTCAAGACCCGTATGCGTGATTACCATTTCCCGAAGATCATTGTATGCTGGAGCATCAGCGGCTATAGAGGGCAATACTTCATTGAACGCATTGGAGGGAGTAATAATTTTTTTTCCGGATGCCATTACGGTGTATACTTCATTGATTTTCAAATGCTGCCGGGTGGGATTATAAATGATAAAAGTCTCTCCGTATAGGTTATGAAATGCGCGGTAAGAGAGAAGCTTTTGGTCTTTGATAAAACGGAAATCTGTACTTCCGTCCTCATTCAGACTGTACTCCTTTGTGATGGATTGATATATGCCATCATAATGTATGTCTTGCGCAAATAATAGACACGGCGGAACGATAAAAATGAGTAGAAATAGAATCAACCGATATTTTTTCATAATTCGATAATTACAGGTTTTTGCGCAAATTTATTCTGTGCCTCAACAGCCGATCTGAATTCGGGCCAATCAGAACCCTCATAAAGCCTTTTTTTGTAAAATGCCTGCCCGGAAAAGATAAGTGAACCGTTGATATATTTATAGCCGCCCTCGAAGGAAGCGACATTCCCTTTTGTTTCAACAGTTTCCGGAATTCTTACAAGCTGCCTGACCGGAGGAAGGGTAATCGATTCATGTATCTCTACCTTTCGGGAACAACGATCCCGAAAGGCAAACTTCCTTTCTTTTAATCCGGTGTCAAACGATAAATGTCCCTGAAAAGTTCTGAAGATCCCGGCGGCAGTCAGTGGTGTAAACAGCAACGTTTTACCGGATACCAAAGCAAATTCAGGGATTGTGTAATCAATAGCAATCCACATGTTGTAATTCAGGTAATCGGCAGGATCTGAAAACTTTACCTGGGTAATTTTGGCCTGGGGGCAAATTTTTAATAATTCACGTGAAACATTCTGCGACCATACACTCTGGCTTGATCCTCGGAACATCCCGCGGATTGCGGCATCCGACTGACCTTCACCCCAGATGGTAATTCTTCCCGATAATGAACCATCTTCATGCAATTGCGAAACCCCGTCAATTTTTATCAGGTGATTCTCCGGATCAGAGACAGGTGTGGTTGCCAGATCGGCTCCTTCGGGTAAACCCATGAGATACTGTTGCTGCTGCTCTGCGCTGGACCAGAGCTCCCGTATAAAGGGTACCCAGGTGGGATCAAGTAAATGATATGTGCTATCTCGTAATTTAACCACCGTAACACAATGGTTAAACTGATCTGCCGGAATTTTGTCAATACGGGAACCAGCCATGGTCATGGCGGGATAGGATTTAAAACCAGCCGCCCGGAGCATGGTGATGAGCATTCCGGCTTTATCTTTGCAAACGCCGCACCGGTCAGTGAATGTCATCGCGCCTTTGTGCAGGGTAAAACCTTCACCGGGACCCATTGAAATTCCGGAATATCTTATTTCATCTGCACACCAGTGCGTAAGCCTCGAAACAGAATCCAACTCGTTGACAGATCCCTTTAATATGGAATCTACCTTGTCCTTAATCTCCCGGGTGGACTCAAAGCTGCCAAACTCCTCGTTCACACCGAAAAACCAGGTCGATTTTGCAAACCAGTCCGCTGTGGTTGAAAGCAGCAATTTGGGTGCAATATCCGATTGGGCTACCATCCTTGGTTCACTTTTCACAGGCATTATGTCTTTTTTAGTAAATGTATAGACCATCTTTTCGCCTGAGAATTTCGAAGATACCTGTGCCTCCCCGTTATAAAATTCATATTGAAGCGGCTTGTTGCGTGGGAGTGTTATCTGATAAATTTTGCTTTTCACCGGAACAGGTCCGAAAAATTCTACAATATCATAAAATTGCCCCCTCATTGGAGGAATGTACTTTTCATCTTCGTCGCCCCCTAATAAAGCATAGGTAAATCCTTTTCTGAACATCACCACTTCCACGGCATCACCAGGATCAAGCCTCCCGACTTCAATCATCTTTTCACGCGCACCCCAGTATATGGCTCTTGCCGGTGCCGGATAATCAAGAACTTTAGTCAGATCAATCGGTACGAAACATCCATCTTTTTTGTGAATTACCGCCTTCAATATATTCACATCGGCCGATAAAGGATCGTAACCGAATTTGACCGTCGAAAGATCGCGGCACCCGCGTCTGGTTATAACCTTTGTAAGGGTGTGGTTTACAACATAAGAGAGTCCCGATTCCTGAACATCAACCAGGGTGCTGTCAAATACCACGACCTGATCATGACCGGGAAGGGTGGAAACATCCCCTGCTTTATCAATAAGCTTTCTGAAATCTGCCTGAGCAAATAGGGAAATCTGCGAAAACAAAATCAAAATGAACAGAATATTTCTCATGCGCTAATCGTTTTGGTTCCTGTAATCCGATATATCAATAAAACCTGCAGTCAGAGCCGGAAAACCCTTATAATCGATCATCCGGAAGGAAATATCAAGATATTTGATTTTTTCCGTTGTTGCCAGGGTCCTGATTTGAATGCGTTGTGGGTCAAGATTTATCCTGTCCAGGCAGGCATGAATCCGTGACGATAATTCCCCGCGGTCGGATGGATGTACAGCATTCATCAGATCCATTAAAGAAAGAGCAGAAAACCCCTCCGCGGAATAACCGAAAATCTCAGGCGCCCGGTTATTGAAAAAAACAAGCTGGTCATTTTGCCAGATGGTAATGCCTATTAGGACATTATCAGAAATAGTATGATTCAGTGCCATCATTTCTCTGTTCTCCTCTGAACGTTTTTCCAGCAATGTCTCAAGCGTCTTCTGATACTGTTTATTTTCAATTTCAAGATTTCGCTGATAGGAGGCAATTTCAATGGTCATCTTGGTCTGCTCCATGTCAATGGGTTTTAAAAGATATCCAAAGGGCTTGATCTTGAATGACCGGTCATAAACCTCTTTCGAACTTTGCCCCGTCAGAAATATGATGGCACAATTAAATTGTTCATTTATTCTTTTTGCGGTTTCGATCCCATCAAGATCTCCCCGAAGATGAATATCCATAAGTACAATTTCCGGTTCCCTTCCCCGTTCCGACAATTCAAGGATTTCCGATAAACAGGTCTCACCCCTGCTGGCAGATCCACAAACCTCATATCCAAAATTGTTTAATTGCGATTTTAAACTGGCGGAGATCAATAATTCATCCTCAACAATATATATACTTATTGGCTTCATGTACAACTAGTTTTATAACCCACACCGGTGATCACCGGCGTTTAGGCAATCCAACCTAATGACTGACTTTTATCGGGTACTAATCATCATTAACATGTTTATTTCGGATTCCTCAAGGAATCGCCAGTGTCCCCTGGGAAGATTTTTTTTTGTTAAACCCGCATAATAGACCCGGTCAAGCTTTACGACTTTATACTCAAAATGTTCGAAAATCCTTCTTACAATTCTGTTTTGTCCTGAATGCAACGCGACACCAATCTGCTTACGGTCTTTACCATCACCAATGTATTCAATGTTGTCGACCTTCACCGCATCTCCTTCCAGGACAAGACCATCGGAAATCTTTATCAAGTCCTCTTTGATCAACGGCTTATCCAATTCAACATGATAGATTTTTTTAATTCCGTACCGTGGATGTGTCAGCTTTTTTGCAATATTACCGTCGTTTGTAAAAAGCAATAATCCGGTTGTGTTCCTGTCAAGTCGACCCACGGGGTATACCCTTTCCCGACAAGCCCCGGCAATCAGAGCCATAACGGTCTTGCGCTTCTCGGGATCATCAACTGTGGTAATAAAACCTTTTGGTTTGTTTAAAAGAATGTACCGCGGTTTTTCACGGCTGATGGCCTGATCACCGAACATTACCCGGTCTGATGGATTAACTTTTGTTCCAAGTTCCGTTACAATCTTTCCATTTACACTTACTGCCCCGGCCTGAATGAGTGTATCGGCTTCCCTGCGGGAACAAACACCTGAATTCGAAATAAACTTGTTCAGGCGGATCTTATCCGGTTCTCCCCTCCCCTGCCCGGACCTGACACTCTTTTGAAATTTTTTTCCCGATGACCTTACAAAGGGACGAGAAAACTTTCCATCCGGATTCTCTCGTTTTTTTTCCGGATTATATTGTTTCTCCGGTTTGCCTGATTTTTCATTTTTCATTTAATCGTCCTCCTTTTCAAATGGCGGTTTGATCTTTACACCGTCAAACTTTGTTTCAACACCCGCCCTGTATGTAATTACCATGAAGAGCGACCCGTCATAAAGGTACCTGGACCAATCGCCTTCCTTTCTGCCCATAACATAATTACCCTCTTCCTTAATCTTGTCATTATCCCAAAACCAGGTGTGCCTTCCATCCGGATGGTCGTCAATAAAATTTCCCTTATATATCAAAATACTGTCTGTTCTTCGACCAGTTGTGTCGATGAGCAGATAGTACCACATCCCGTTTCTGAGTCCGTCCCGGTATGAGCCCCGGATATAGCTGTCGCCGGTAATTTCAAACCATGGCCCATCTTCCAGATCATCAATGAATTCCCCCTCAAAGATAACTTTTCCAGATTCCTCATATTCCGATGACAACCCGTCCTTCATCCCGTTCCGGTATGATTCTTCCCGTAATAAAGCGCCGTTCTCATAATACCATTTCCAGGTACCATCCCGCTTGCCCTGCTTCGTATAACTACCAGTTTGCTCTGTTTTCCCATCCTGATAATAATATTTCCATTTGCCAACGGGTTTATCATTCTCGTAAACACCTTCAGCTTTCAATTGTCCCTCCTCGTAATACTCTCGCCAGGGGCCTTCTCGATTTCCATCTTCTTTGACCAGCCCCTCGCCGACAATTTGTCCGTTTTTGAACAATTGTGCTTTTTCGATCCTGCCCGCTGAATCATACTCCTTCCTGATACCCTCCGGAATACCATTCCGGAACATAGCACTGATTTTTACATTTCCGTTCGAATAATACTCCTTCTGAACTTCAAGCTTTTGTATTTCACTGGCTTCGGGTTGTAACTGTCCATCTGAATATTTTGAGATCCGGATAAGATCTCCGTTTTCGGAATATTCCTTGAAATATCCATCTTTATGATCATCTTTGAATGATCCTTCCATCTGAATATTTCCGTTTTCATAAAATGAAAACCATTTTCCCTGACGCTTACCGCTTGCATCTTTTCTGTTAATACGCATCCGATCAACAATGAATCCTTTTTTATATTCGGTCAGGGTAATGATGGTACCATCCACAGCATATTCCTTTCCATAACCTTGTTCGAGCCCCCCGTGGAAGGGTATTTCCAGCTTTATCTTCCCATCCGGATAAAAATATTTTGTGACACCTTCTTTGATGTCATTTCTGTATGATTCACTGATGATTTCCCGATCCAGATAAGATGTTCTGTTACCGAATTTTTTTCCAGACTTGTAATTGATTTCCAAAACCAGTTTACCAACATCATTATAGAATTTCCAGGTACTGTCTAATTCAAAATTCTTTCGTGATCCTTCCGACTTCAGTTTACCGTTTTGATAGTACGATTTCCAGTATCCATCTGGTTTTCCATCACGAATAAATCCTTCACTGGAAATCTTTCCATCAGCAAAATAATACCGCTGAAATCCATCTTTTGATATCGTGTCTTGTGACAATACATCAGAAGATGAATTCAGAAAAAATAGAAAAAATAAAATTCTTATATATTTGATTTTGAATGCCATTTTTACAACATCATTAGGTATTTGACAATTCCAGCATTCTTACTATGGGTTTTTTTGCACTGATAATAAGTTCTTCCGGCAAAATAATCTCCGGTTGTAAATTAAGTAATGACTCATGTATTTTTTCTAAAGTATTCATTTTCATATATGGACAATCATTGCATGAACAGGTCTCATCAACCGGAACAATAATGAATTCTTTATCTGGAGCATCCTTTTTCATCTGATGCAAGATCCCTGTTTCCGTTGCAACAATAAACTTTTTTGAAGAACTATTTTTAACGAATTGAATAAGAGCAGTGGTAGAACCTATAAAATCAGCCATTTCCAAAACGATTGGTTTGCATTCCGGATGTGCAATTAAAACAGCATCCTTGTGTTTTTCCTTAAACCTGATAATCGTTTCTAATTTGATGTTTTCATGAACTTCACAACTACCCTCCCAAAGAACCATTTCCCGGCCTGTAATAGTATTGATATAATTTCCAAGATTTTTATCAGGCGCAAATATTATCTTCTCTTGTTTTGGAAGGGAATTTACAATTTTTAAAGAATTTCCTGAAGTGCAAATGATATCCGACATAGCTTTTATCTCGGCTGAACAATTGATATAAGAAATCACAAGATGACCAGGATGATCTTCTAAAAATTTCCTGAATTCATTTGGCGGACAGGAATCAGCTAAAGAACAACCCGCTTGTAAATCGGGAATTAATACTATTTTTTCAGGATTCAAAATCTTAGCTGTTTCTGCCATAAAATGTACCCCGGCAAACAAAATAATCTTTGCCTGTGTTTTTAAAGCCTGTTGTGATAACCCAAGGCTGTCTCCAATGTAATCAGCAATATCCTGTATTTCGGGAGTCTGATAATAATGTGCTAAAAGTACTGCGTTTCTTTCATTTTTTAGCTGTGTTATTTTTCGTTGAAGCTCTATTATTTGACTATTACTCATCTTTGTAAATACATTTAAATTTTATACTTTTTATGTTTTTATTAAAGATTGTTGATTTGGTTGATTATTTCTTAAGAGAAAATTTTGAATTTTATAAAGCACCGTTTTATGAACAAACTATAAACAAGATGATTTTTATTAAAGTATTTTAAATCAAATTTTTAAAAACTAAACTAACATATTGTCAGCTAAAATTATTGTTGATAAAATACACAACCGAACGTATGTATTCATTGTTAATTCTGATTTTATAACTTATCAATAAAAATTGGAAATATGGAGTTCTTAACAGTTGCCTTCAAAAAGTTAAAAAGTTATTACAATTTTGACACAAAAATACGCAGTTGTGAACACATCCATGTGAAAAAAATAAAAAATTGATTATGAGATAGGTATTCAAATGAAAAAACTCCTTTTTATTCAAAATGACAGGTTTATCTTTACATTTGTAAAAAAAGTATTAACAATGGAAGATAAAATCGATCAGATTGCAATTGCAAGTGATCATGCAGGATTTGAATTTAAAGAATATATAAAATTGAATATCAGTAAATTAGGATATAATGTTAAAGATTTTGGGACTTTTTCATCCGACCGTGTTGATTATCCCGACCTGATACATCCCCTAGCCTCAGCAGTAAATTCAGGAATAGTAAAAATGGGAATTATATTATGTGGAAGTGGCAATGGCGTGGCAATGGTCGCAAATAAATATAAAGGAGTAAGAGCCGCCGTATGTTGGAATGAAGAAATTACAAAACTTGCAAGGCTTCATAATAACGCAAATATATTGGCGCTTCCCGCCAGATTTATAACGGAATCGTTGGCATTCGAACTTGTTAAAATCTTTTTGACGACCGGATTTGAGGGTGGAAGACATGAACTCAGGGTAGCCAAAATACAAAATCTAATTTGAAATATCTATGATGAATACAGTCTTTCAGAAATTTCTTGAGGATTCAGAACAAAGAGCTTTTGATTCAGAACATCGCAAACGATTGAATTATAATATCGGAAGGTATGATATTCAGGTATCAAAAGGAAAAGATCAGTATCAGAATCTTGAATTGGCCAAGCGAAGAGCAGCAAATATAAAGCATAAAACATTAAACAATCTGGATAAATACCTGGCAGAATTTGAAAATAATTTCAGTAAAAGGGGCGGAAAAGTAATATGGGCTCCCAGTGAAAAGGAGGCACAAAGAGAAATTCTTCATATTATTAAAAAATCAAAGGCTCAGGTCATTGTCAAACAAAAGACCATGGTCTCTGAAGAATTAGAACTCAATGAACTATTTGAAAAAAACAAAAGAGAGGTCTTTGAGACCGATCTGGGTGAATTTATTGTTCAGATCGCCGGGGAAAAACCCTATCATATTTTGACTCCTGCCATGCATAAGTCAAAAGAAGATGTTGCAAAACTCTTTCATGAAAAGTTCAATTTACCTCCGGATTGTTCTCCGGAACAAATTACGAGGTTTGTCAGAGATAAACTACGCAGTGAATTCATCCGTGCTGACGTTGGAATTACTGGTGGTAATTTTCTTGTTGCAGATGTGGGTGCCGTTGCTTTGACGGAAAATGAAGGTAATGGATTACTAACCATGGCCTTCCCCAAAATTCACATCGTAATCGTTGGAATCGAAAAGTTGATACCATCTTTGGAAGACCTCGATCTGTTCTTTCCGCTTTTAGCACAACATGGTACGGGGCAACATCTGACAGCCTATAACAATATGGTATTTGGACCAAAAACAGAATTTGAACCCGATGGTCCCGATGAAATGTTCGTGGTTTTGCTCGACAACCGCCGAACCGAACTCCTCGGTTTTAAAGAACAGCGACGAGCCCTTTCATGCATCAGATGTGGTGCTTGTCTGAATGGTTGTCCGATATATAAAAGCATTGGCGGATATTCCTACCGCGCAACCTATTCAGGACCAATTGGCTCCGTGATTTCACCACATTATCTGGGAATGCGTGATTATAACCACCTGAGTTTTGCTTCCACTTTATGTGGAAAATGCACAGAAGTGTGCCCGGTGAAAATACCACTTCATGAATTGTTACTTTACAACCGTCACGAAGCCGTTTCCAAGAAATATATATCCTATAAATGGCGTATTATCGTCCAGGGTTGGAAAACCCTAATGCTTCACCGTTGGATGATTGATAAACCAAAATCAAAGTTGAAAAATAGAATGATCTCCCGATTTGGTCGAAAAATGTGGGGCACCAGAAGGACCTTGCCAAAAATTGCCCCTAAAAGCTTTAAGGAACGCTGGAAAGAAACACATCCCTAAGCGATAGTATGACTTTTTCTTCTTGAAAACCTGGAAACAAGAAACTTGTCTGCCAGAAACAAAAAGCCTCCTGAAAAACCAATCAGCAATCCAAAAGATACATAGGAAGAACTGAAAATATTTTTAATGGCCGTTAAAAAGATATTAATATAGGGCGCCAAATTTTCAAAATAGTATGCTTTTCCCGGGATCCAGTTAAGAAACGGCAAATCGGAAGTGCCAATGACCACCAAAATGATGATGATCAATGCTGCGTAGGGAAAAAAGGACTTCAGAAAAGTAAAAATGGGTTTGCTTGACGTACACTCTTGCGGAACAACCTGGATTCCCTGCATTACGTGATCGACAAAATTATCCGAAGGACTATCAAGCTGAACATGTTGCATCAGGTCTTTCAGATAATCTTCTTTGGGTAAATCGTGAGGTGTTATCATAATACAAAATTAACATTTATAATCAATTAACCGCCCGGTTCATCATCATTTCAAGTTCATCATGTAATTTCTTACGAATCCGGTGCAGCCTTACTTTAACATTTGAGGTTGTCAATCCCGTAATCTGGCTTATATCTTCAATGGAATTATCCCCCTTGTAAAACAATGTTATCAACAGATTTTCATCATCCGAAAGTGATTTCATTGCCTCCGTTATCATAATACGTTGTTCTTCAGGTCCAATCGTATCTGCTGAAGAAATATATTCATCGTCGGTGTAATTTTGAACAATATAATTGTCCATCGGGATTAGTTCAAGTCTTTTCTTCCGTGTTTTTGATATGGCGGCATTGTAAACAATACGGTATAACCAGGTCGAGAATTTTGACTTTCTCTCAAATGTTTTCAGGGCATGAAAGGCCTTCAGGAAAGTATCCTGGGCAATCTCTTCAGCATCCTCACGGTTGTTCAGTATTTTCAAAGCAATCGAGAAAACCAGGTTTTTATGTTTGGCAACCAGTTGTCCATATGCAGAGATGTCACCACTCAGAACCCTGTCAATGTAATGGTTGTCTTCCTGGTACTTCATCTTCGCCTTTGACGATGGATTATACTTTGGGTTACATGCAACAATACAAAGATATTATGTTTTTTTATACCATCTGTTTGATAGGATTGATCTTATTCAAATATTTTCGTATGTTTGTATATGGGATTTATAAACACTTAAAAATAAAAAATCATGAGAATCTTTACCATTTTTAGTTTGTTATTCGTGCTTGTAATAACAAACCTGTCAGCACAGGTTAATCCTGACAATCCGAACCTGGATCAAATACCCTTTTACCTGAGAAATAAGATCAAACAAACTCCCGACGCCCCGATTTCCTCGGTTGTGACAATTAACAACTGGGATAATTACAGCCTGGGTGTTGACTTTGCAGAAAATAATATGGCAGAAAACCCGATGAATCCGACTTGGTATTTCACAGCATACAATACCAACGATGCCCACCATACCGAAAACGGCATGGATTGGGTAGACTCAAGTCCCAGCTTCGGGACCTCTGTTCAGGGCGATCCGGTTGTAGCCTATGATAGCTCAGGCCATCTTTATTATGAAAACATGTACGGAAATATCACCGGCTGTAAAGTGTTGGTTTCTTCCAATAACGGGGCATCATGGGGATCTCCCGTCACAGCAATAGCCGGAAATGACAAGAACTGGATTGCTTGTGACCAGACTGCGGGTCCTTACTCCAATTATGCCTATACCGTAATGACAAACAGTAGTTCAGGAAACTTTTATCGCAGTACTGACAATGGACTGACATTTAATAAAACATATACCGCCACCCCCCACAGTCTGCCCGGAATGATGGTATGTGTCGGCCCAAATGGCAATATACAGGGGGGAACCGTTTATGCAGTCTCAAATTCAGGATCCAGCGCATTTAATTCTCAATATACTTTTCATGTTTCTCATGACGGTGGTGCTACCTTTACGGTTAAATCAACCCAGGCCTTTGCGGGTACAGTTGGCGCCCAACTAAGTGGTCGTCACTCCGTTCTGGGTATGCGCACCCGTCCTTACCCAATGATTGTTGCCGACAACAGTTATGGTCCGAACAGGGGAAGGTTTTACTGTGTTTATGCAACAAATGATCCGCCAAGTGCATCTGGCTATCCCGATATTTTTTGCAGATATTCAACCGACCAGGGCGCAACATGGTCAAGCGCTATCAGGGTCAATGACGATCCCGGCACCAACACCCATTACCAATGGCACCCCGCTATTTGGTGTGATAAGGAAACGGGTAAACTGTATGTGATGTGGATGGATACCCGCGATTGCCCCACGGGCGACAGCGCCCTCATCTATGCCTCCTACTCGGTTGACGGAGGCGCGACTTTTGTCACCAACCAGCAGATTTCAAACAAAAAAATGAAAATCAGTTGTCCGACCTGTGGAGGCGGTGGCAATCCACGTTATCAGGGCGATTACAACGGCATAGTTTCCAATAAAAAAGTATCGATGCTCGGTTGGACCGATTTTCGGTCGGGAACTTTCCAAAGTATGACAGCCTATTTCCCGGATTATGCCATGGCCGTTGATCGCACTTCCGATACGCTTTATGTTCCAACCTCCAATACCATCATCAATGTGTCGATTCCGGAGGTCAAATTGTACACCGACACGGTCATACTCTCAGCTACAATTGTCCCTGCGCCCACCACAGGTTCCATTACCTTTGATTACCCCAATGGAAACACCATTACAAGTTTTCCCGATAGTAAACCGGTCAGAGCAATTTTATCCGGTAGTGTTCCACTCGGAATTTATACAATGACCATTTACGCAAAAGGCCCCAATGGCACACCAGCTCACAAAAGAGTGGTATCCATCCGGGTTTTAGAGGGAAGTACTTTCTCAGTAACCGCAACTGCAACACCTTCCACCATTTGTCAAACATTGATGTCACAACTTAATGCAAATGTATTGGGTGGTACCCCGCCCTATAGCTATTCCTGGACACCCCCCGAACACTTAAACAATCCTGCGAGCCCTAATCCTTTTGCCTCTCCCCTTACAACCACCATGTATCATATTACAGTAACTGATAATGGCGGAAACAATACCACCGACAGTGTTTTATTGACAGTTAATTCTGCCCCTGCAACACCGGGACCTATTGTTGGCATTCAGACAATTTGCAGCGGCGATACCGCCGACTATTCTATTAATGCAGTTCCCGATGCCGATACCTATTCCTGGACCGTCCCGGCCGACGCCGTCATTCTTTCTGGACAAAATACAATCAGCATCTCAGTGAAATGGGGAACCACAACGGGTGATGTTTCTGTTCTGGCGGGTAATGAATGTGGTACAAGCCTTCAGAGTGTTTTACCTGTCACAGTTCTGCTTCCGCCTAATCCGCTTAATCCTGTTTCCGGACCCGATATCATGTGTGTCAATACCACCGCCACCTTCTCTACTTCCATTACTGATTATGGAGAAATCTTCCAATGGACCGTTCCTTCCGACGCCGCGATTAACTCAGGCCAGGGAACCAATTCCATTGAAGTTTTATGGGGGTCAACAGCCGGAAATGTTGAAGTATTTGTATATAATGACTGTGGTGATAGCCCGGTGGTGTCAAAATCTGTTGGAGTAAATACAGCTCCCGAACCGGCAGGAACCATTATGGGAAAAGATACCGTATGCCAGGGACATGGGGATTACAACTATATCGTACCTCAAATTGCGGGCGCTACAAGCTATGTGTGGACCCTTCCCGAAGGAGCTACCATCACCTCTGGTGCGGGAACCAACGAAGTTGTACTTTCATTTAGTTCTACGGCCCTGTCGGGCAATCTATCCGTTAAAGGTTCAAATGAATGTGGCGATGGGGTCGAATCTTTATTGTTTGTTCAGGTAAATAATTGTACCGGAATATTTTCAAACACCCTGAAATCGGCAGTATCAATCTTTCCAAATCCCGTTAATGGAATGCTGACCATTAAAATAAATGGTAATGAATCTCGTCTTGTTTTAACCCTGACAGATGCGGCCGGCAAACAGATCTATTCCGAGATCCTTGAGAATATCGGAAAAAGTTTTGTAAAAAAACTGAATATGTCTGGCTTATCAAACGGAACCTATCTGCTTCGCCTTTCAAATGGATCAGGATCTTATCTTGAAAAACTCATAGTAAGGTAAAGAATATGGTGTTTTAAGGAAGGGGCCGGATTGATTATTCGATTCGGCCCCTTTACTTTGTAACCGGGAAACTTATCCGGCGTCAAACTTTGCGAAAACGGAAAAAACAAACCAAAAATTTACGGAAATGAGTAACGAATTTTTAATCCCGGTCGCTTTCTTTGCTATGATTTACGGCATCGTATATCTTCTTGTGCGAAGAAAAGAACGCTTGGCTCTCTTAGCAAAAGGTGCAGATGCAAGCGTTTTTGAATCTTCTAAAAACCAGCCCTCCTCATTGAAATGGGGTCTTTTACTGGTTGGTATCGGTACAGGTATTCTGATTGGTAAAATTTTAGCAGTTTATACAACCCTTGCAGAAGAACCTGCCTTTTTTTCAATGGTCTGCCTCTTTGGTGGTATCGGGCTTATTATTTATCATGTGATTACCCGAAAAATAGAAACAAATATTAAAGAATAACAAAAGTCACATTTGTCTTGCTTCACTGTTGCCCCTGAAAGTACTAAATTTCAGGGGCTTTTTTTAAATAAGAAATTCTCAATAGTCAGATATTCGGGCCCTTCGCGATGTAAAATACTTTCATACAGCGTCATACCGCTAACACTTTGAAACCTTGATTTCCATCCCGAATAGTTGTCAATGACCCTTTGGAATCTTATCTTATCCTTAACCATTTTGATTCTTCCCAGGGTAAGATGTGGAACTGTATTCTGGCGGTCGGGTTCGTACCCAAGAACCTGCAAATCCACTTGCAAACGCTTCATAAAACTCACAAGTTCAGTATAAGGTTCAATTCCAAGCCAGATCACCTTGGGTGAATATCTGCTTCCGAAGAGTCCGATTTTCGACAATTGTATTTGAATTTCGTTAGTCTGTTCCGAACTGGTTTTCAGAATTTCACATATCTTCCCAATCTTATGTTCGGGAGTTTCTCCAAAAAACCTTGTGGTGATGTGTATATTATGCTCCTCAACCCACTTTATGGATTCATCCGATAGCTGGGCTTTAAGATTCCGGTACATCCTCAGGAATTCAACATCGGGACATATACGCAGTGCGGCGAATAGGCGTTTCATTTACTTTACAAAAAAGGATGATTATAATATTGAAAAAGTTCTTAATTTTGCATTCTCGTTGGGGTATTAGCTCAGTTGGCTAGAGCGTTAGACTGGCAGTCTAAAGGTCAGGGGTTCGACTCCCCTATACTCCACCAGGGATGTGCAACAAAGATATGTATATATTCCATATCCTGTACCAAATCACTGATACAGAAAAGTATCTCCCTACCATCGTTCATTAAATTTAAGCTGTTTTGCTCCCGAATTGGCAATTAATTTTCTATTATCCTTCACAAAAAATTGCCAAATGAAACCTACTTTTAAAATTTTCCTTCGCTCCGATTATCCCAAAAAAGACGGATCAATACCGGTTTACCTTCGGATACTGATGAATAACAAGAAAAAAGACTATTCAACAGGGGTGTCCGTATTTGAACCCGATAAATATTGGGATGCAAAGAACCGCCAAGTAAGACGTTGTTCGTGGGTGAATATGAACTATATTAACAGCACCATCGAAGATGCCGAAAACCGGGCTGCAGCTGCTTTTCTCGACATGCGAAGAAATAACATTCCCTTCACAATTGAAGAGTTTGACCGGCGTTTTAAGAATCCTGTCACAAACCAGGATTGCTTTTACACATTTGCGAAGAATCAAATTGAGAAAATGAACAATTCTTCACCGGATACGAAACGATCTTATACAAGCTATATCAGTAAGATGAAAAAGTTTCGCCCAAAGTTATTGTTCGGTGAACTCACAAATGATTTTATTTTACAATACCGGGAGTATATGATTAATAAGGGGAACGATGTTAACACCTACAATAAAGCGTTATCCTGGTTAAAGACACAGACAAAACGTGCCCGGTTAGAAGGCATAATAAAGAATGATCCATTTACAGGTATAAAGATTATAAAGGTACCTGGTAAAAGAGATTTTCTAACCCTGGAAGAATTGACCATTTTAGAAAACCTATACAAGGGTAGTACTTTAAAAAAAGGGGTGCAAAATGCTTTAAGGGTCTTTCTTTTCTTTTGTTATTCAGGTTTGCGTTACATGGATGCAAAGAAACTGAAAATGACGGATTTGATTACCGAAAAGCATAACGGGAAAGACGAAGTATTTATCCGTATCAAACAGAATAAAACTGGTGATTGGGTTTCTATACCGCTGCCGGTTAAAGCATATGAAATGATCGGAGAAAGGTTTAAAAATCAAACGGTGATGCATGTTCCCTGTGGTCAGGTAATGAACCGACACTTAAAAACTATTGCAGAACAGGCAGGTATAAATAAAAATCTTACCTTTCATGTCGCTCGCCATACCTTTGCTACCTGTGGTATATCGTTAGGTATTCCAATTGAAGTTATTAGTAAACTGTTAGGACACACCAACCTTAGTACAACCATGATTTATGCAAAGATTATGGAACAAGAGAAAATAAAATATCAATCCCGCTGGGATACTTATATACCTCCGTCTGTTACTGTTATAGAAAACCAGGCTACTTAATACCGCAAACCCTTTTAATCAGGATAAGGTCCGGATCTTCTTTAGGATCGTAATTAATAGTAATAGCAGAGGATCCCGTTACCTGTTTTTTAACGTATTCCTTCGCCATGATTTCTGTCGTGTCAAAACCATGAATGATTCTGCGTATTTGCTTAAAGATAAGGTCAGATTCTTTGAGGTAGTACTCCCTGGTAATATCACCGGTTCTATACAGGCTGTCAAGATCAGCAAATTCTCTATCATGATCCGTTAACCGATTCATGACCCGGATCGCTTTACGATTACCATTTTCGGCTGCCAGAATAATAATTTTGCGCTTTGGAATTATTGTTAATGCTTCTTTTAAAAGCTGCGTTTGTGATTCTTTTTGCATGATCTTTCATTTTAAAATGTGAATGTTTTTAATCAATAGTTAACACTATAAAAACCAAAGATTTTTTAAGTGCCACATAATCAAACATGTAATATTTTTTTTTTGCTTATAGGGGTTAAAAAATAACCTTCCTTCACACCCTACTGGACGACCCGCCCGGATGAAAGGGTGCACGTGCAAGCTTATATCCGGGCGGGATATATGATATAAATGATTGTATTACAAAGACTTGCCTAATACTTTTAAATTCTCAATCAGGGCGGTTTTCATTTGTTCGTTATTCCGTAACAATTGGTCGATATTTGACATGAGGTTTACGGACATTAAAAGATCATGCCTGGCTGATATGCTGGCACTGGTTTCATTGCTTCCCGCCTTTTTGCAATTGTCTTCAACCAGCTTTACCACGTCTTCAAACACATTGTGACCGGTGTACTCAATAACTTTCGTGCCGGGGTTACTGTTTGCCTCAATAACGTAGGATTGCCCGGTATCTTTGTGTTTCATCAAATCGACGCCTGCAACCCCCAACCCTAAGCATTGAGCTGCTTTTATACAAAGCTGTTCATCCTCTTCAGATAATTGCGCCTTTTCTCCACGACCGCCTAAACTTACATTTGCTTTGAATTCGTTTTTGTTGGCTGCTGTTCGTTTCATGGTCACAGCTACGCGATCACCAACAACCCAAACCCGGTAATCAGTCGATCCGGAGTCTATGTACTCTTCAAGCAAACATTTCAGCCCGGCATTGAAACAAAATTCAAACATGGAGTTTGCTGACCTGGCTGAATCTACAATACCGACAGTTTTTCCTTTGCTGCCGTGTGTCGTTTTAATAATAATAGGCATTCCCAGTTTTTCAACCGCCCAGGCAACATGTGCCGGTGATTCACAAATAATAGTTCTTGGTACTCTGATCCCTGCGCTGCTCAGCCTTTGCAAGGTGAAACCTTTGTCACCAGCCATAATGTGCCCCCAGGCACTGTTATAACAGTAAATTCCCAGGTTTTCAGTCAGGAACCTAAGTACCGCCGATCCCCATGTAACCGATGCGCCCAGACGTGGGATCACAGCGTCGATGTTCTTTGCATGAATTCGTTCCGGCTCAGCTCCCTCGGTTTCAATATAAAACCGGTCGTATCCCTGTTGATGTTCTGAGATGTACAGATACAGCTTTTCAGGATTTAGGATTTTGCAGGTGTGCCCCCTGGCTTCAATAGTTTCAATGAGTTTTTTGTTTGCAGCCGGTGACGTGGTCAACAGGCCGATGTTTAATTTTTTTGACATGGTTTTAAAGTTTAATGGTTTATGATAACGTTATACTCGATTTTTGCTTTGCTGCAAAATCAGCCAGATAAAACACTTCAGCCAAATCCTCACTGAGTAAGGCTAAATCCATTTGTGTATCAGGATCACCTTCAGGTATCGGGCCAGGTAAAGCAGTTTCACGAATAACGGCAATGTTCATGCGTTTGTAGTTTATCGCAAAGCGTACCGCCTCACATTGCGCTTTTTTTATTTGTATTGAAAATGGTTGCATATGGCTGATCTATTATGGTTAACTTATTTTATAACATTCCAATATAGCCGGTTCTATCCTATCTCTTCTTAACGTGACCTGTATGGATTTTACCAGATAGGTGACCCCGTTTATAAAGTATTTTTTAGAAAAATCAAAATCTTTTAGTTCTACAAATGACATTCGTTTTGTCACTTTTATTAATTTGGTTGAAATCGAAAAGTCGAAATATGTTTTGTAATGCTTATTGAGTAAACCGTTTTCACCTCCATAGAAGAGGTTGTTACTGACATTTGCGTATTGGTCCGCCACGAAACAGCGCCCAGACATTCTTTTACCAAGAGATCCATCATCCTGTAATCGGGCAAAAAATAGTTTCGGCGAAACATCCTCCCAATCTTCACGTTTGTTACCAATAATCGCATTATATGGATGCACATTTTCACTCATTAAAGTTGAAAATCTCGTTTGTAAATCGACATTACTGTTTTTATAAATCCACTCGCTAAAAAGGTTCCACCCCCAATACATACCAGAAATCGGAATCCAAGTTTTGCCACTGCTTAAAATGTAATAGTTTTCCTTCTCTTCAACCCAGCGGGTATCGAAAATATTGGACGAAGGCCACGGATTCAAATCTGTAAGTGATTTAACAGATGGTTTGATATGTTCTATTAATGTGTTTTGTTCTTCGACCCTAACCTGATACACTTCATCATCAGTTTTCACGTCCATTTTGATACGAAAACCAGTGACGGGATCTTCAAGCTCTGTAGATACGGAAATTATCCTATCTGAAAAATTCGTTGTTTCAGAGGATTTAATAATTTTATCAACTGATTTTAATTGAATGGATCTTGTATTATTATTGACAAATATTCTAAGGTTAAAAAATGATTCAAGCCCAGATAGAAAATCATTTATTGACATTCTTGGAACATGGTAATTTAAAAACAGCTTGGTAGGATCATATTTGAAAAATCCATCAATATCAGTATTACAATCAACAGAATTGAATAAAACAAGGGAATTAAAATCTGAATCTTTTGAAAAAAAGTCATCAATCAATTGATAATGTAATCCTTCAAATAGTGTTTTCAGTACATACTTTAAATAAAGCATCGGCACTATAACAGTTCTTCCATAACTCTCGGTTGCGTAAGCAATAATAGATGTTTTGTAATAATTAAAATATAAGTGCCAGGGATCTGTTGGTTCCTCTTCAAAATAACTTTTATTTAAAATCTGTGGAAACACTATGTTTCTTTCAGGATAAAATTTTCCCAAACAACCATTGATGTAATCTATTCGTTGTAATTCAGATTCAAATGTCAGAGTGCCAAAATCGATATCCTGCAGGTATGAGTTTTTTCTCCGATAATTAAAATCTCCGTTTCCATTTAATAAATATCCTTCATAAAAATTTTCATTTAGAATTTTCAACTTGACAGTACCAGAAAAAAATGTGATCTGGTTCCAGGTTAACTCACCCTCGTATTCCTTATAAGGTGAAGATGTTGAAGGTACTTTATGAGAAAAATTAAAATAAACTTTATTTCTTTGTGAACCTGGGATTTTAAAAGGATAGGAATAACTTCCGGGTTCACAGAATATCGGAGATTTCAGATTCATCGTTACAGAAAAATCAGGCGAAACATCAACCGGCAAACCATTAATTTTTAGGGATAACATAATTTTTAATTTTGATTTTGTGAATTTATAGTTGGCAAGCGAAAATTTAAAGGACAGTTTAAATATGACCTTTACTGTGACCCTTAATGCAAATCCATTTTCCATTAGGCGCAAATTTTTGCTTTATGTATTCATCAAATTGCTCCTGAATGTTTAGCCTTACATTTTCCATTTCAGCGGTCTCAGTATTGACCTTTTCATACCAGGCCGACCGAATAGACCAGCCCTTATCGAAGAATCGCCACAAGGCATCCTGTAAACTCATAAGTGAAGTTAATTTCCAGCAGAAATATTGATTTTTTGCCTTTGGAGTGTCAGCGTAAAACTTTAATCGTTCCAGTATCATTTTTGATTTGTATTAAGGGTTAAATTAAGGTTCAGATTCTCTAACATGGTTTAACATGCCTATATAATTGAAATACAGTTATATAACTGTGTTACGTTAAAGGGTATATATATATAGCAGATTTTAACGTAACACACAAAGCGTGTTATGTTAAAAACCGTGTTATATATATTATGGTAACTTAACATGGTTCATTTAAGTGAGACATGATATAATTTTGAAATTTTTGGTAGTTCCTTGATTTGCAATTAAACCGTTGTCAAAATGGTATGTTACCCAGTCACGGAGTGCATTGTCTCCAAGTTTTATTTCATATTCACTTGAAATGGCTTTAAGTAAAGTGATATACTGGTTTTGACTTAGTGGGCCTGGGTCTCTTGTAAAAACCTCTCTCACCCATGCCTGGTGTAATTCAGTATCCATTTCAGCGGGTTTGCAATAAGTCCGTTTAGAAAATTTTTCAACCAGTTCCGGGTCTCCTTCATTTGATATTGAGAAGAGAAACTCTTCAAAGTCACGATCTCTTAAAAAAACTGGTTCGACACGTGAAAAATCTTTACGGTCTGGTTCCCTGCTTACACGAATAACACTTTCACTTTTGTTTTGAAGTTCACTACCAACATGACCCCGTGAATTTCGATCGCCTTTATTTTCGTGTAGAACGTTCATTATGTGAATTTCCTTCTGATCACTCCATTTCATTAACAGGCCTGTAATATTTGTTGCCTCCCCAGCATCGTTAATGTCTTTTACTAAATCCCGTATCCCATCTATGATTACAAAACCAACATCGTTTTTTGAGAGAATTAGATGATTAATTATTTCAATTCGCTCTTTATAATTGTAAGGTCTTAGGTTGTAAAATTCTAAGAATTGAAATTCTGCATCGACCGATAATCCTGATAAACGATAAATTCGCTCTTGTACCTTTTTTGAATGAAATAGCCCCTGCTCGGTGTCGAAAAACAAAATTTTTCTCTTTTCTTCCGGCATTGATCCTGTAAATTTTAAATACTTGCCTGTTATTAAAGCAGTCACAACGAAGGACATTAAAAAAGATTTACGGGATTTTGCCTGCCCCTGTATCAGAGAAATATTTCCAAGTGTACACAAAACAGACTGAAAATCAGATTCGTTAATAGACAATACAGTTTGAGGTTTTTCAATCGGTTCTGTAATCAACAGCCTCGATTCTGAAATTTTTTCAGATAGTGATTTTTTTGGCTTTTGTGTTGACAAACTGCCATCATTTCGTATATTTGTCTCGTCGTTCATGTATTAAAAAATTTAAGGCTGCCAGCGGGAACTGGCAGCCTTTTCTGTTTTTTTAATCTTTGTTTAGTGCAGCACGTGCATATTTTAGAAGGAGTAAGTAACTCCAAAGGGAGTCAACAGCATTAGATAACTCGGAATCAACCTCCCCTTTCGTTAAGGCTATTAATACTTCAGCTAATTTTTCCTGCCGATCATTAACGTTATCAATAATGAATATAAGCTGATCGGAAAAATTTTTGCTGTTTAGGCATGTTTCATAATCATTCATTTTCATAGATTTAAGGTTTATGTTTGACAAAAATTATAAGCAGTATTATACTGCCTACTGTTCATTGTTAAAGCTGTTTTGCCCGATTTGGCAACATTGAAATTTTAATCACCTTTCAAATAACTTTCAATGGCCGATTCCGGAATTAGTCCGTTTGCCGTGGAACGGAGAACGCCGGCTTCGATCATTTTTTTTATTGTCTTTGGTGCTTTGCGTAATAGCCTTGCGACTTGAGAGGTGTAATATAATGTCTCTCCAACTTTTTTAGTTGATTCAACTGCATGCTTTATCTGTTCGACATTTATCTTAATTTGGTTTATGTCATCCAGTACACGTTTTGGCATGAGAACAAAGGTTTCCGTTTCCATATTTCATTAAATTAAGGTATATTTGTTATTACGAATAAATATGGTGTCAAATATACAACCAAAAGTAGCATAAATGATACTTTGTATAATAAAGTTATCAACTGTTTATAAACATGGACTATAATAGAATTATACAGGAGGCAAAAAAGAAAAATGTTAGTATGCCTTCTTTGGCGAAAATGATTAATGTTTCAAAGACAACATTATATAAGTCGATGTCTGGAGAAACAGAATCAATGAAGATTGAGACCTTAGAAAAAATCGCAGAGGCTATAAATGTACCACTAAGAAACTTCTTTGATCCGGAGGCTTATGATGGTGTTACAACTTCCGGGATTGAGGAAATGAAAAAGAAAATTAATGACCAAATGGCTGTTATTGATTACCTATCACATAAATTAGAAGAACTGAGTAGAAAATATGATATAGAAATTCAAATGAGGGATAATCAGATTCAGAAACAAAAGGAAATAATTGAGAAACGTTCTAAATAAAAACTTCTTAGAACCTTCACATTTAAAATCATGAATGTTTATGTGAGCTTTGATATAAGCGGGAAAACAGAAAAAGGGTTTGAGAACCCTATACTCCACAACCTATTTAATGGAAGGCCCTGAATTTATAATGAGTTCAGGGCTTTTCCTTTTATGGGATCGGTCAACTCCAGGCATTAAACGGATAATGCGAAAGATAGGAGTTATAATATCGCTGATCACCTGTCACTTCATGTAGAATCCAATCAGGATAATCGATAACGCAATCGGAATTCTCCAACTCTATCTCCGCTAATATCAACCCGAAATTATCACCCTGAAATTCATCCACTTCCCATCTCCGGCCTCCGAATTCCACATCATATCTTAGCTTTTTAACCCTTCCGATTGAAAAATTACATATCAGTTCTATGGCATCAGAATATGGAATTACATATTCGTACTCCGGTCGGACCATCGACTCGGAGGCTCCTTTGACTGTAATATATCCTTTATCTCCGGCAGCCCTTACCCGTACAACTTTGTCTTTGTCAATACTCAAATACCCCTGATCAAACAGAATCCCGGTACCTTTGGGAACCAGCTGCCACTTCTTGTGATCTACAAGGAACTTCTTTTCAATCTCAATATTTTTCATTCATCGGAAAAATCTTTTAAAGTTACAAAAATGAGGGATATTCAACCTTTTATCCCTTGCCATCTCATAAAAACTATGTAACTTTGTCCTGTTAAATAATTAACAACATAATCATGAAACCTACTCACATTGAACACCTTGGAATAGCTGTGAATTCGCTTGAAGACAGTATTCCCTATTATGAAAAATTATTAGGAATATCCTGTTATGCGATCGAAGAGGTTAAAGACCAGCGTGTTAAAACTGCTTTTTTCCAGGTCGGACAAACAAAAATCGAATTGCTGGAATCTACAGATCCGGAAGGTCCTATCGGAAAATTCCTTCAGAAAAAAGGGGAAGGAATTCATCATATTGCCTTTGCTGTCGATAACGCCACCGACGCCTTACAAAATGCTGCCGCAAAAGGAATCGATTTAATTGATAAAGCATCCCGGAAAGGCGCAGAAGGGATGAACATAGGATTTCTGCACCCGAAATCAACCCACGGTGTACTTATTGAATTTTGTAGTAAATAAAACCCAATCAAATGGCACTCGAAAATAAAATAACGGAATTACTTGAAAAACGCGAAAAAGCCAAATTAGGCGGAGGTGAGGATCGCATAAAATCCCAACATAAAAAAGGAAAACTGACTGCCCGTGAACGTATTGAAAAACTGCTTGATGAAGGTAGTTTTGAAGAATACGACATGTTTGTTACACACCGATGTACAGATTTTGGACTGGAAAAAGAACATTATCTCGGCGATGGTGTTGTCACGGGACGGGGTACTATCGACGGAAGGGTTGTCTTTGTTTTTTCACAGGATTTTACCGTGTTTGGTGGCTCTCTTTCTGAAACCTTTGCACGAAAAATATGTAAGGTAATGGATCAGGCCATGAAAGTCGGGGCGCCTGTAATTGGAATTAATGATAGTGGCGGAGCCAGAATTCAGGAAGGGGTGAATTCACTGGCCGGCTATGCTGAAATATTTATGCGTAACATAGCCGCCTCGGGAGTCGTTCCACAGATTTCAGCCATTTTTGGCCCCTGTGCCGGTGGTGCGGTTTACTCTCCGGCATTGACCGACTTCGTAATCATGAGCGAAGATTCAAGCTATATGTTCGTCACAGGTCCTAAAGTTACCAAAACAGTAACAGGCGAAGATATTACTACCGAAGATCTGGGCGGCGCATCCATCCATTCCACAAAATCCGGAGTTGCCCATTTTCGCACAGAAAGCGAAGATGAAGGGCTGCTTCTGATCCGGAAACTGCTCGAGTATCTTCCACAGAACAACCTTGAGGACCCGATTGCCACTGAATGTACAGATCCGATCGACCGGATTGAAGATTCCCTCAATGAAATTGTTCCTTCCAATCCCAATCAACCCTATGATGTAAAAGATATTATCTATCGAATTGTTGATAATCAGCAATTTCTCGAAATACACCAACATTATGCTAAAAATATCGTTGTGGGATTTGCAAAGTTTAACGGCATCCCCTGCGGAATAGTTGCAAATCAGCCAAATTTTCTGGCCGGCGTACTCGATATTGAAGCCTCGAGAAAGGGTGCGCGATTCGTCAGATTCTGCGATGCATTTAACGTCCCGATTATAACCCTGGTTGATGTTCCCGGATTTCTCCCCGGAAGTTCGCAGGAATATGGCGGAATTATTATACATGGCGCTAAACTCCTCTTTGCCTATGGTGAAGCAACAGTACCCAAGATTACCATTACAATCCGAAAATCTTACGGGGGCGCTCACGATGTCATGGGTTGTAAACAACTCAGAGCAGATATGAATTATGCCTGGCCTTCGGCTGAAATTGCCGTCATGGGCCCAAAGGGTGCAATTGAAATTCTGGAAGGAAGAAAAATCGCTGAAATCCAGGATGCCCGCGAAAAAGTAAAATATGTCACGGAAAAGGAAATAGAGTATAAAACAAAATTTGCCAATCCATATGATGCCGCGCGTTACGGCTTCATCGATGATGTAATTGAACCACGAAACACCAGATTCCGTATCATCAGAGCATTGCAAACTTTGCAAACAAAGAAAGATTCTCTGCCTCCCAAAAAACACAGCAATATTCCCTTATAAATACTAAAAAATCATTAAAATGATTGTAAATCAGATCACTTTTAATTTTTCAAATATTGATGAGCATGCGCTCCTGATAACCATGGTAGGTTGTGTTGTTGTTTTTATTGCCTTGGCTGCGCTGGTACTGGTTATTAACAGAATTGCCATACTCCAGAATTTCTTCATTCGCCTTAAAATACAAAAAACAAAACAGGAATCAGGACCTGTCGGGAAAACCCCGGTCATTTCCCTGAGCGCTGATGAAAATGCAGCCATTTGTACCGCATTGTACTTGTTTTTTACGGAAATGCACGATGAAGAGAAATATGTGATGACCGTTAAAAAAGTGTCCAGAAATTATTCGCCCTGGAGCTCAAAAATTTATGGGGTTATGAATTTTTCAAAACGTGGATGATCGATCTAACTTGTTAAAGAAATAGAAATGAAAAAATTTAAATTTACTATTAATGGTAATGTTTATGAAGTCGAAATTCAGGGCTTCGAGGAAAATATTGCCAAAGTTGAAGTCAATGGAACGCCCTATGATGTCGAAATACACCGTGATCTCAAAATGACAAAAACCCCGACATTAGTACGGGCCGAAGCCCCGCCCCCCAAAGGAAAAGAAACCCGGATCCCGAAAGTTTCTTCAAAAACCACAAATATGGCAGTCAAGTCGCCGCTTCCGGGAACCATCATAAGTGTTCTGGTTAAAGAAGGGGATAAAGTCTCAATGGGACAGAAATTACTGACCATGGAAGCCATGAAAATGGAAAATAATGTACTGGCCGAAAAAGCCGGAATCGTTAAATCTGTATTGGTCAAACCAGGAGATACAGTGCTTCAGAATGATATCCTTGTCGAAATTGATTAATTCCCGCTGATCATGAAAAGCCGAAAATTTACCCTGCAAGATAAACCGGGTATCAATAAATTGTTGATTGTTTTTGGGATTATTCTCCTGCTCTTTGTGATTAAACCCATGCTCTTTCCCGCTTCCGGCGTAAATGCTTCCACCACAAGCCTCTCCGTCGCAACAACCAGCCCAGCATCAGCCGTTCCGGATGGTGCGAGTGGCGGACTTGAAAAATTCTGGGAATATACCGGATTTTCCAATGCTATATGGGGGAACCTGATAATGATACTGGTGGGTATTGTTTTTATTTTTCTGGCAATCCGCTATGAATATGAACCCTTGCTCCTTGTTCCCATTGGAACCGGAATCATTATTGGGAATATACCATTTCTTCATGATGCCAACTTACAGATCGGTATTTATGAACAGGGAAGTGTGCTGAACTATCTTTATTTTGGCGTTATCAAAGGAATTTATCCACCCCTGATCTTTTTAGGTATCGGGGCAATGACCGATTTCTCCTCTCTTATTTCGAACCCAAAATTGATCCTTCTTGGCGCTGCCGCGCAACTGGGTATCTTCGTGACCTTTCTGGGAGCTCTGGTTCTCGGCTTTTATCCTCCCGAAGCCGCCGCAATCGGGATTATCGGAGGGGCCGATGGGCCGACCGCCATCTTCCTTTCGTCCAAACTTGCCAACGGGATTAACATTCTTCCCAATGGCGAAGTAGTAAAAAACCTGATCGGTCCTATCGCAATCGCAGCCTATTCATACATGGCCCTTGTTCCCGTGATCCAGCCGCCTATTATGCGATTGCTGACTACTAAAAAAGAAAAACTGATCCGGATGAAACCCCCACGCCAGGTTTCAAAAAGAGAGAAAGTAATTTTTCCGATAATTGGATTGATATTTACGACATTTATCGCACCAAGCGCCCTACCGTTATTAGGTATGCTCTTCTTCGGGAACATCCTTAAAGAATCGGGCGTCACCAAACGTCTGGCTAATACCGCAAGCAACCCATTAATAGATATTGTAACTATTTTGATTGGATTGACGGTTGGTGCAAGTACACAGGCTGATATCTTTCTCTCTCCACAATCCATTCTGATTTTTGTTCTTGGGGCCTTTTCATTTATGATAGCAACCACAGGAGGCATTTTGTTCGCAAAATTTATGAACCTGTTCCTGAAACCTGATGACAAAATCAATCCATTAATTGGATCCGCCGGCGTTTCGGCCGTTCCTGATTCGGCAAGGGTATCTCAAATGGAAGGCTTGAGGTTTGACCCTTCCAATCACCTCCTGATGCATGCTATGGCTCCCAACGTGGCTGGAGTTATCGGATCTGCCGTAGCAGCGGGTATTTTATTAGCCTACATGATGTAGATATATGCTGATCATAGGAATTGCCGGTGGCTCCGGCTCCGGAAAATCAACAGTCGTTAAACAGGTAACCAGGCTCTTACCAAAAGATGCCGTTACAATCATTCCCCAGGATGCCTATTACAAGGATAACGGCCATAAAACTGCCTCCGAACGCGCAAAGATAAACTTCGATCACCCCACCTCTATTGAATGGAATCTTTTAATCAATCAATTGGAATTTCTGAAAACAGGTAAACCAATTGAAATGCCGATATATTCCTATGTGACATGTGCCAGATCGAAAGAAACCATAACCGTTGAACCATCACAGGTAATAATCATCGAAGGCATTTTGATACTCACCAATCCGAGACTTCGTAAAAAAATGGATATAAAGGTATTTGTTGATGCCGATGGAGATGATCGATTGATGAGAATTATATGGCGTGATCTCGAAGAACGTGGACGTTCTTTCCAACAGGTTCTTGAGCATTATGAAAACTTTGTTAAACCCATGCACCTGCAGTTTATTGAACCAACCAAACGATATGCCGACATTATCGTGCCGCAGGGTGGACAGAATAAAGTCGCTATTGATATCCTGTCATCGCGAATAAAAGCCTATATTACGTTGGAAAATAAAAAAACTGATCAGCCCGTAACAAAATAACTCCTGAATTTTTTTAAGTTTGGTCTCTAAAAACAGATACTATGGAAGCACAAAATCCTTTAGAAATTCTAAAAATGGCCATTCTGATGGAAAAAAGAGGCTATTCATTTTACAATAATGTTGCCGAACAATCCTCTGATCCTGAAATCCGGCATATTTTTCTTACCATGGCAGAAGAAGAGACGAAACATGTGAAATTTTTATCTGAACAGTATCTATCGTTTGAAAAGGAACAGGAATTCAAAAAAGTGGATCTGCCAAACTTGGAAAATGAAAGATTCGCCTCTTTAATCCTGACAGAAGAGATGAAAAATAAAATTTCAGCGGCAGGATTCGAAGCCGCCGCAATCTCTGCTGCAATCGATTTTGAAAAGAGAGCAATCGAGGTGTACGGGAAAAGAGCTGAAATATCCACTGATCCCAATGAAAAAGCCCTTTATTTGTGGCTTTCTGACTGGGAAAAAGGGCATCTCCGAATTCTTAGCGAAATGGATAATGAATTAAAAGAACGAATTTGGAACGATAACCAGTTCTGGCCCTTTTAACCCTACATCCCCGTTCGCATTGCCTCTACAGGATCAAGCTTTGCCGCGGTAAAGGCCGGAACGATACCCGATACCAATCCAATTAAAGCGGATACTCCGATTCCCAATAAAATATTTCCCTCTGTTAAAACAAGGGTGAAATCAGTTGTATTTGAAATAATCAGGGTCATGGCCAGGATGATTAAAAGGCCAAGAACCCCTCCGATTAAAGAGAGAAAGACAGCTTCAAATAAAAACTGAAGTAAAACAAAGTAATTCTTTGCACCGAGGGCCTTTTGGATTCCGATAATGTTGGTTCGTTCCTTTACCGACACGAACATGATATTTGCGATACCAAAACCACCCACAAGCAACGAAAAACCACCAATAATCCAACCGACAACAGCAATAACTCCGAAAAGACTTTCAAACCCTTTCGATATAATGTCAGTTTCATTGATGGCAAAATTGTCTTCGGCCGAAGGTTTAAGTTTACGGATTGACCGCATAATTCCGGTTAGCTCATCACGCAATTCTTCATTTGTAACAGATGGTTTAGCCTTCACGATTATGGTTGAACCAAGATCACGTAAATCAATAAGGGTCTTGAAATAGTTAATTGGTAAATAAACGACATTGTCATTAGAATTTCCAAAAAAGTCTTCCCCTTCCTTTGTTATAATTCCGATCACTTCAATATTCCGACCGAAAATTTTGATTTTCTTCCCGATAGGATCACCACCCGGGAATAAATTTGTTGATATATCAGCCCCTATAATGGCAATACTCCTCCCACTGACTGATTCCGTTGAAGAAAAGTAACGACCTTCTGATAATTCAAACTTCCAAACCTTGTCAAAATCATGCGATATGCCTAGCACCCCGACATTTTCAACATAATTATTCTGGTACTTTACGGTCTTATTAACTTGTACCATAAATGAAACAGCATCGGCAAGGTTCGATCTTTTCTCAACTTCATGCATGTCGCTCAGGGTGGGCTCCGGTCGCTGCCAATATTTCCACCAGGGGTAATCACTACCCATCGACCAGGGCCATTTTTGAATGTATAATACATTACTGCCCAGCGATGCAATGCTTTTCCTGATGGCATTCTCCATGGAATCAAATACGGTAAAAACAGAAATTACACAAAAAATCCCGATTGTGATCCCCAGGAGTGAAAGAATCGTTCTTACTTTATTGACAACAATCTCTTGAAAAGCTAAAACAATACTCTCCCGGATCAACCTGAGGATTAAAATCATTTTCGACCTTTGTTCCATGGTATTGAAAGCGTAAAAGTAATATTTAATCCTGAATATGACCCCTTTGGTTGTTTGATCCGGTATTTTTTGGTATCATTGCAACGCATGAAATAGATGAATCTTTAGACGCAGAAAGGAAATTATCGTTACAAAACAAAAACCATGACCGACCGGATTAAAATAAAATCTGCATTGATTTCTGTCTATAATAAGGATGGAATTCTGGAACTCTCCAGACTATTGGAATCATTTGGAATAGAGATTATTTCAACAGGAGGAACGTACGATTTTTTAACACAGAATAATATCCACGCCCTGTCTGTCGAATCAATCACATCCTACCCTTCCATATTAGGTGGTCGGGTAAAAACGCTTCACCCGAAAATTTTTGGCGGAATTTTATGGCGACGCGAACTTTTGTCTGATGTCAACGACATGGATAAATATGAAATACCTTCCGTCGACCTGGTTGTTGTTGATCTCTACCCATTCGAAAAAACGGCGTCAACAACCACAGATCAGAATGAGATTATTGAAAAAATTGATATCGGAGGAATATCCCTGATCAGAGCCGCCGCAAAGAACTTCAGCCATGTGGTTGTTATCCCTTCAGCCAGTGAGTATCAGCCCCTGATGGAAATTCTTGTGAATAATAGCGGATTTACTACCTTACAGGAACGCAGATACTTTGCTGCTAAAGCGTTTGACATTTCTTCACACTACGATACCCAGATATTTAAATACTTTAACCAATTTGCAAAACTTAATGTTTTTAAACAAAGTGTACCCGTTGCCAGGTCGTTACGCTATGGCGAAAATCCGCATCAAAATGCCTCTTTTTTCGGTGATTTAAATCTGGTGTTCAAACAACTGCACGGGAAAGAATTATCATACAATAACCTGGTGGATGTTGATGCGGCAATTAACCTGATCAAAGAATTCTCTGACCCGACAGTCGCGATCATCAAACATACAAATCCCTGTGGAATTGCTTCGCGATCAACGCTAAAACAGGCCTATCTGGATGCACTTGCTTGTGACCCGGCTTCTGCTTATGGCGGTATTATTATTACCAACCAAAAGATTAATCCGGACACAGCTGATGAAATCGATAAATTATTCTTCGAAATCCTCATTGCTGACGATTTCGATTCGGGTTCATTGGAACATCTGAAAACAAAGAAAAATAGAATAATTTTGCAAAAAAATTCATTCGATTTCTCCAATACGCAATTTAAATCATCCTTGAATGGAGTGCTGTTTCAGGAAAAAGATTTGAAAACCGAGAATTTGAGTGATTTTCAGTATGTAACGGAACGAAAACCGGATAAGAATGAAACAAATGAACTTATTTTTGCAAATAAAGTTGTTAAACATTTGAAATCCAATACAATAGTTCTTGTAAAAAACCATCAGCTCATCGGATGTGGCATGGGCCAAACCTCCCGGGTTGACGCCTTGAAACAGGCCATCTTAAAAGCCCGTACTTTTGGATTTGACACCGAAGGATCCATCATGGCTTCTGATGCTTTCTTCCCTTTTGCCGACTCCGTGGAATTTGCACATAATGCTGGTGTAACAGCCGTGATCCAACCAGGTGGTTCGATAAGAGATGCTGATTCAATTAATTTTTGCAACGCACATGGGATGGCCATGGTTTTCACCGGTGTTCGCCATTTCAAACATTAAAAATTTAACTTATGGGATTGTTTACCAAAGAAATAGCAATAGATTTAGGTACTGCCAATACCATCATCATATATAATGACAAGGTTGTCGTTGACGAACCTTCTATTGTTGCAATTGAACGTAGTTCTGGAAAGATCATTGCTGTTGGGAAAAAGGCCCAAATGATGCATGGAAAAACACACGAAAATATTAAAACCATCCGTCCTCTTCGTGGCGGTGTTATTGCTGATTTCCAGGCAGCCGAACACATGATCAGAGAATTGATAAAAATGATCGAACTGCGGAAATCTTGGTTCCCGCCGGCACTTAAAATGGTAATCTGCATTCCTTCCGGAATAACCGAAGTGGAAGAACGCGCGGTAAAAGACTCTGCCGAACAAGCCGGAGCAAAAGAAGTTCGTCTGATTCATGAACCAATGGCAGCTGCCATCGGAATTGGTATCGATGTTCTTGAACCGGTTGGCAACATGGTCATCGATATCGGTGGTGGAACCAGCGAAATTGCAGTGATTGCACTCGGAGGTATTGTCAACAATAAATCGATCCGGATTGCAGGCGATGAGTTTAATGCCGACATCGAAGAATACATGCGCAAACAACACAATATTAATGTGGGTGAACGTACAGCTGAAAGAATAAAAATCGAAGTGGGCGCTGCCTTGTCAGATATCGATAATCCGCCTCCGGACTATCCGGTACATGGTCGTGACCTGCTGACGGGCATTCCCAAAGAAGTTATTGTTAATCATGCCGAAATTGCCCATTCTCTTGATAAATCCGTCGCAAAAATTGAAGCAGCTGTTCTGAATGCACTTGAAATGACCCCCCCGGAACTGGCCTCTGATATTTTTGAGACGGGAATTTATCTTACTGGCGGCGGCGCTCTTCTGAGAGGTCTTGATAAACGAATCCATCTAAAAACAAAACTGAAAGTTCATGTGGCAGAAGATCCACTCCGTGCCGTGGCCCGCGGAACAGGAATCGCATTAAAGAATTTTGATAAATTTACCTTCCTCATCAAGTAAGGGCTCAAATGCGGAATCTTTTTATATTCCTACGTGAACAATATTTTTACTTCCTTTTTTTAATCCTGGAGCTGGCTTCCCTGATCCTTTTTTTTAATTACAACGACTTCCAGGGAAGTTCACTTTTTAACGTAGCCAATGCCTTTTCCGGATCGGTTAATAATGTTTTCAACGGCATTTCCGAATATTTTACACTGAAGAAGACCAATCGGGTTTTAATAGAAGAAATGGCAAAACTTCACTCAAGAATACCCGAAGCATTTTATCAGTCCGATCAGAATGTATTTTATAAAAAAGATACAGTCGTACGACTGGAGTATAAATATATCAGTGCCAAGGTCATCAGCAATTCTACCAATAAACGAAACAATTTCTTGATGATCAATAAAGGAGCCCTCCATGGAATAGAAAACCATATGGGTGTGATAATCGGAAACAAACTGGTAGGTCAGGTGGTAGGTGTTTCACCTCATTTTAGCTGGATCATGTCAATGCTGAATAAAGACAGCCATGTTTCAGGAAAATTTAAGAAGAATGATCAATTGGTCAACGTTGAATGGCCCGGGGGCAATTACCGGAAAGGTCAGGTAAGGGAAATTCCTAAACATATCGTAATGGTTAGAGGTGATACAATCATAACCAGTGGAAATTCGAATATTTTTCCAGAAGGATTACTCATCGGAACGATCGACGATTTTTCTATTGCACCCGACGAAAATTTTAACACCGGCAGAATTCTCTTTTCTACCGATTTTAATAGTCTTGGATATGTTGAAGTGGTTGTAGATCTAATGAGAAAAGAAAAGGAAGAATTAAAAAAATCATTTAAATCAGAGTAAAGTAAAGACCCTTAAACCGGTACTTATTCATGACATCCCGAACCGTTTTTTTTAATATAGTTAGGTTCTTCTTTTTGATTTTACTTCAGGTACTGATTCTTAATCATGTTAACCTGGGCGGTTATGTCAATCCCCTTTTCTATGTATATTTTATTCTTTTGCTTCCATTCAGTGTTTCAAGAGGAATTATGCTGATTTCATCCTTCCTCCTCGGTTTGGGTGTGGATATATTTACCAATACCATTGGCTTAAATGCAGCGTCGTGCGTAATAATGGCCTTTGCTCGTCCTTTCGTGATAAATTCCATCTCATCCGGACCCGAAACCCTTATCGGTGATACCCCTTCTCTGAAAAACCAGGGAATTAAATGGTTTCTGTATTATACCATAATCCTTGTTTTGATACATCATACGTTCCTCTTTTTCCTTGAAATTTTCCGTTTTATTGAATTTTTCAAAACATTACTGAGAATTGGTTTGAGCAGTGCTTTTACCATAACCCTTATTCTAATCAGTGAATACGTTTTTATCTTCCGACAGAAATAAAAAAACCTGATCCGTATTGATCAGGTTTTTGAGGTTTCGAGCGGAGTCGAACCGCTGTACGCGGTTTTGCAGACCGCTGCCTAGCCACTCGGCCACGAAACCATTTGGCGAATGCAAAAATATAAAAAAAAACAGATTCCCGCAAGGTCATTTAACCCAGATCAATTTAAAACAAACCTGCCTGATTTTTCCTCCAATGGGCGGATTCATTTTCGCTATCTTGATTTCTATGCGGTCGATTTCCGGAAAATCATTCCGGATGTAAGAAACAATACGATTGGCTACATGCTCCAAAAGGTGAGATTTTTGTTCCATCTCTGATTTTACACCCCGATACAGCTTTACATAATCCACAGTATCAGCTAAATGGTCCGACTGCTCGGCGCCCTTTGTATCTGTTTCAATTTGAAGATCAACCGTAAACCTTGATCCGATAATCTGTTCCTCTTTAAAACAGCCATGAAATGCGAAAAATTCCATTCCTTCCAATATAATCGTGCCCATAATAGTATAGTTTAGAAGCCGAAGTTATCAAATTCATAAAATGCGACCTGTCAAATGTGTAAAAATAAGTAAGTTTGTATCGAATTTATCATCACTATTGAACATTACCAGAGATTATGACAGAAATTAACAAACCGGGTGAAGACAAAGGATCCAAATCACTGAATTTTATTGAGGAAATTATAGAAGAAGATTTGCGATCAGGGATCAATGACGGAAGGGTACACACCAGATTTCCTCCGGAGCCAAATGGTTACCTTCACATTGGACACGCGAAATCCATTTGCCTAAATTTTGGGCTTGGAAGAAAATACAATGGTAAAACCAATCTCCGGTTTGACGATACAAATCCGGTCAAAGAAGATGTGGAATATGTAGATTCAATCATGGAAGATGTCAAATGGCTTGGATTTGACTGGGAGGACCGGCTCTTTTATGCTTCCGACTATTTTGACCAACTGTACGAGTACGCTTGCATTTTAATAAAAAAAGGGAAAGCGTATGTATGTGATATGACCGCTGAAGAAATTAGTGAAACCCGTGGAACCCCGACAAGACCAGGGAAAGAAAGCCCTTCCCGAACTCGAAGTGTTGAAGAGAATTTGTCCCTCTTCGAAAAAATGCGTCAGGGTGAATTTGAGGACGGAACTAAAGTTTTAAGGGCAAAAATAGATATGGCCTCCCCAAATATGCACATGCGCGATCCTGTACTTTATAGGATATTACACGCATCCCATCACCGTACCGGCGATAAATGGTGTATTTACCCTATGTACGACTTTGCTCATGGTCAATCCGACTCTATCGAAAGAATTACGCACTCTATTTGTACACTCGAATTTGAAGTTCATAGGCCATTATATGATTGGTTCATCCGTGAAATCGGGATTTACGCCCCACGGCAAATTGAGTTTGCCAGGTTAAACATAACTTTCACGGTCATGAGTAAAAGAAAATTATTGGAATTGGTTAATAATAAATACGTTAATGGTTGGGACGATCCTCGGATGCCAACTATTTGCGGTTTGCGACGACGAGGATATACCCCCGAATCTATACGGAATTTCGCAGAGACTATTGGCGTGGCAAAAAGAGATAATTTTATCGATGTTAGTTTGCTCGAATTCTGCCTCCGTGAAGATTTAAACAAAAAAGCTAAAAGAATGATGGCGGTTCTTGATCCGGTTAAGGTCATAATTGACAATTATCCCGACGGTCAAGTCGAAGAAATGGAGGCCATAAACAACCCCGAGGACCCTTCAATGGGCAAAAGAATGGTACCCTTTACAAAAACATTTTTTATTGAACGGGATGACTTTATGGATAATCCACCTTCGAAATTCTTCAGACTGGCTCCGGGTCGCGAAGTCCGCCTGAGATCAGCCTATATTATCAAATGCAATTCCGTTGATAAAGATCCCGCCACTGGTAAGATTACATTGATCCATTGCTCCTACGATCCGGCTACAAAAAGCGGAATGCCCGACAGTAACCGTAAAGTTAAGGGTACCCTTCACTGGGTCTCAGAACAATTTGCCATTACAGCAGAAGTGAGATTGTATGACCGTTTATTCCTTAAAGAAAATCCTGATGAAACTCCCGAAGGTAAAACCTATCTTGATTTCCTGAATCCAGATTCTTTAAAGATAATCAAAGCCTTTATTGAACCTGAAGTACTTAAAGCCTCGATAGACGATAAATTTCAATTTGAACGGATTGGCTACTTTTCTGTCGATCCCGACTCCAAACCGGGAAATCTTGTTTTTAACAGGGCTGTTGCACTAAAGGATTCATGGAACAAATCAGAAAAAGTACGGGAAAACTTGACATGATATAAAAAGATTGCGTAATTTTGCACCCGTATTGTCCGATGGTGTAACTGGCAACACGACTGACTCTGGATCAGTAAAGTCCAGGTTCGAGCCCTGGTCGGACAACGTAACTGGCCCCAACTAATTGATCTGTTATTAGTTGGGGTTTTGTTTTTCGGAATATTGACATTGCTTTTCCATCATGTTGAAGAAGTTAATCGTATCATTCCCTCCTCAATTCTGGAAATGAACTCCTCTTCTCCAAGAGCGAGCATAATATCAATCATTCCCGGACCTTGATTTGATCCTACTGCCATGAGCCGCAAGGGATTCATCAATTGACCCATTTTGAGTGATTTTCGGGCGGCAAAATCCTGAATAAATGGTTGTAATGCCTCTTTATTAAAGACGCTTGCTTCTTTTAGCTCCCGACAAAAATCCGATATCGTTTGAGCTGTATCGGGCTTCCATATTTTTAGATAAACCGCATTATCAAATTTCCGGGGACGAATAAAGAAAAACCAGGACTGATTCCAGAGATCAGGTATCAGAAATGCGCGGTCTTTTATTAAATGCAATACATGAACAGCCAGGCTTTTTGAAGGGTTAATCGAATGTTCCCTTAAATAGGGCTGGATATAACCGTATAAATCTTCATCTGATGATAATTGCAAATACTGATGATTAAACCACCGTGCCTTTTCGACATCGAATTTTGAACCGTGCTTCCCTACGCGGTGAAGCGAAAATTCTTCCGTAAGCTCAGTTAGGGTAAATAATTCACGGTCAGTACCCGGGTTCCATCCTAAGTGAACCATGATGTTGAGGAATGCTTCCGGTAAATATCCCGATTCTCGATACCCTGAGAATATTTCTCCTGAAATCGGATCTTTCCATGCCATAGGGAATACCGGAAACCCCAACCGATCGCCATCTCTTTTACTTAATTTTCCGTTCCCATCGGGCTTCAGAATTAATGGTAGATGCGCAAATTCGGGCATGCTATCCTCCCACCCGAAAAAACGATACAACAAAACATGTAGCGGTGCCGAAGGTAACCACTCCTCCCCTCTGATTACATGTGTGATCTTCATTAAATAGTCATCAACAACATTTGCCAAATGATATGTGGGCAATCCGTCTGATTTAAATAGTACCTTATCATCAAGATTGTTCGTTTCAACAACTACTTCCCCCCGGATCAAATCATTGACAATGACTTTCTCATTCTCAGGAATTTTTACTCTGATTACATATGGAACCCCTGATCGAAGCTTGTGTTCTGTCTCCTGCCGACTCAATGTAAGAGAATTAATCAGATAGGTTCTTGAATGATGATCATAGGTGAAAATATCTTTTGACAGCTTACAGGATTCACGGCGTTGATCTAATTCTTCTTCTGTATCGAACGCAAAATATGCATGTCCTGATTCGATCAGTTTGTGTATATATTTTGAATAAATATCAGAGCGTTCCGATTGTCGGTACGGAGCAAAAGGTCCTCCTCTGTCAGGACTTTCATCAAATTCCAAACCACACCACTTCAATGATTCTGTAATATATTGCTCCGCTCCTTCTACATATCGGTTCCGGTCTGTATCTTCAATACGTAGAATAAAGGAACCTCCTTTCTGGCGTGCAAAAAGAAAATTATATAAAGCTGTGCGAACACCACCAATATGTAAAGGTCCCGTTGGACTTGGTGCAAACCTGACCCGGACTGAATTTCCCATGTTTCTTCTGTTTCTTAAAATACAAAAATATACTATTCTGCCAAACCTTCACCTCGGGTAGTCCGATATTAGTAATTTTGTCCTTCAAAACAAGAAAAACACAGATCAACCTCTTTTAAGCAAAGTATGATTTTATCAAATGATAACATATTGATAAAAAAAATAAATGACTTCATCCGAAAATACTATAAAAACCGGATAATAAAAGGGTTATTGATGTCGATAGGCTCCCTGGCTGGGATATACTTAGCCCTGATAATGATAGAATACTATTTTTATTTGAGTCCTCTTGTAAAAACTATTCTTTTCTACAGTTTTTTTGTTATTACAGCTTATTTATTAGCATGGACCATCCTGATTCCGGGTTTAAAGTTTTTAAATATCGGTAAACATTTATCGACAAAACAAGCTGCTGTAATTATTGGCGAACACTTTAAGGATATAGAAGATAAGCTGATTAATACTTTGCAACTGATTGAATTGAATCATGAAAATCCCCGGGAAACTGCACTTCTCCAAGCAAGCATTTTACAAAGGACCAATGAACTTAAAATTTTCGAATTTAACAAGGTAATTAGTATTCGCAACACCATCAAATTACTCAAATATTCAATACTCCCCTTACTAGTTATAATTAGTTTATTGATTTTTGCGCCCACCACCATTTCAGAGCCCACAAATCGCATGATCCATTTTAATAAGCCCTTTTTCAAACCACCACCTTTTCAGATAAAAATCCTGAATAATAATCTTATAGCATCGCAACAAGAGGATTTTGAATTGAACATTCAGGTTTCCGGGACAGAAATTCCCTTGGAAATTTCTATAAATTACGAGGGAATGGATTTTAAAATGAAAGGGGAAAAGAATTTTGTATTCTCATATACTTTTAATTCTATTCAAAAAAGTACGGATTTTAAGATCAAAGCAGACGGTTTTCTTTCTGATACTTACATGATCAAAGTATTCCCCAAACCGGTGATTCTTTCATTTGATATGAAAATAATTTTCCCGTCTTATATAAATAGATTGGAAGAAATACTTGAAAACCAGGGTGATTGCAACGTCCCCGAAGGAAGTATTTTGAACTGGAAAATCATTACAAAAGATGTATCGCAGATTGTACTGAGAACAGATAGTTCAACCGTGATTTTAAAAAATGATAAAAGTAATGCATTTGAACACAGAATTATTGCAAATAATTCATTTTCATATACTTTAACTCCCTATAATAATTATTCGAGTAAAACCGATTCTCTTCAATATAGAATTGTGGTGATTCCAGATGGTTTTCCCTCAATTTTTATTAATAATAATAAAAATTTAAACAGAAGCAATTCTTTATTTTTCGAAGGAACTGTTAAGGATGACTATGGTTTTTCTAGGCTTTTGTTTAATTATTATTTTTCTGCCGATTCTTCTCGTTATTCGCCTTTTATCTATCACCGGGAAGTATATATTGATAAATCAAAAAATGACCAGATTTTCAACCATTACATTGATTTTGACTCAATAGATATTCCCGAAAACACGGAATTGATTTATTATTTCGAAATCTTTGATAATGATGGGATACATGGCCCAAAAAGCACAAAATCTGAAATACGGACATTTAGAAAAAGATCAATATATCAGCTCAAAGATGAAATTAACAAGGAGGAGAAGAAGCGTGATCAAATTATTAAAACGAGTATTTCTGAAACAAAAAATATAAGAAAGGAAATAGATGAAGTGCAAAAAAGAATGATTGACCAGAAAACAATAAACTGGCAGGATAAACAACAGTTAAGAAACATCTTAGAGAAAAATGAAACTATTACAAACAAACTAACTGAAATAAACACAAAATCTAAAAATATTCTTGAATCAGAAAGAAAGAATACAAATAGTAGTGAACGAATTCTGGAAAAACAAAAACAAATATATGAGCTCTTTCAACAGATATTAACAGAGGAGATGAAAAAGCAGGTAGAAGAAATCAAAAAATTGTTGGAAAACGTGAACAAGGAAAGGATCAATGATTTGATGGAAAAGCTTAAGATGTCAAATAAAGATCTTGAAAAGGAGTTGGATAGGAATTTATCCTTATTAAAACAACTGGAAATTGAAAAGAGACTCGAGGAGACAATTAAAGAACTGAAGGAAAGGGCTGAAGAATTAAATAAATTGGCAGATAAAACGAAACAACCTAAAGACGAAAATTCAAAAATTAAGGAGAGCCTAAATGAAATGACTGATAGTACAAAAAGATTGCTTAATAAATTAGCACAAATTGAGATTGACAATAAACTTATTGAAAACCCGGTAAATATTAAAGATACAAAAAACAAAAGGGATACAATTTCAAAAAATCTGGATGAATCGAAGAAAATGCTTGATAAAGGCGAAAAGCAAAAATCTTCTCAAATTCAAAGGTCAACAGGAAAGGACCTAAAAGAGTTGGCAGACCAATTAGAATCTGAAATGTATGATTCAGAGATGGAACAGGATAGTGAAGATGCAAAGTCGATTAGAATTTTATTGCAGAACTTGATAAGACTTTCTTTTGAAGAGGAAGAGTTGATCTATAAAACAAGAATAGTTTCAAAAATAGATCCCAGGTACCTGGAAAATCTAAATAAACAAAAAGAATTTGCAATAAGAGTACAAGTTATCGAAGACTCGGTACGTGCAATCGGGAAACGACAAATTTTAGTGAGACCCATACTTAATCATGAATTAGCTTCACTAAAAGAAAACATTGAAATGGCAGCAGAAGCCCTGGAGGAAAGAAATATAAATTTAGGAGTTGCAAAGCAACAATATATTATGACTTCCCTGAATAACATTGCTATTTTAATGAAGGAGTCACTTGAAAAAATGGAAGAGAAAATATCGCAATGCATGAATTCAAGTAGCGGATCAAAAACATGTAAAAATCCAGGGATGAAAAGTGGAAAACGAAATACAAATGATATAAAGGAAATGCAAAACAATTTAGGAAAGCAATTAGAAAAACTTAGATCTGAAATAGAAAAGTCGAATATGGCAGATAAAATGGGAAAGAGTGAAAGTTTCAATAAAGAGATAGCCAAACTAGCGGCCCGTCAAGAAGCTATTAGAACGGAGTTACAGAAATTAAAGGATAATACCGGAGAATTATCAAAAGAAGAAAAGGATGCGATGACAGAAGCCGCAAAAGAAATGGAAAAATTAGAAAAAGACATGGTAAACAAAAATCTGAGTAGATTGCTTATGGAACGGCAAAAACAGATTTTATCACGATTACTTGAATCCGAAAAAGCAGAGATTAAAAGAGACAAAGAGGAAAAAAGAGAAGCGGAGACGGCAAAAAGTAATGAAATAAGTAACCCTAATCTGAAAATTAAGTATAAGAACAAAACAAGGAACGGGAACGAAATGTTAAAAATGGAGTTACCGGCACTTAAATATTTTTATAAAAATAAAGTGGATAGTTACGTTGTTAAACTTGAACAGAATTATGAATAAAGATTACAGAGAACTCCTTATTAATGGAAAAGGAGAATCCGTGAAACTGGAGCGATTTATTGAAGAGATCTGTGATTTCTATAATATTAACAATGAATATTTTGGCAATATTCTTTTAGCGACAACTGAAGCTGTAGAAATCTTGTTCTCAATTAATAATGATGAAAAGAACAAAAAAATTTCAATTCAATTTGACCGAAATGCAAAAGGATTGGTTTTCAAGATAAGGTTAAAAATTGATGGAGAAGAATCGGAAAGAGAGGAAGATATTTTAGACCGGGAAGTGCGAAAACACAAGCTTGCAAAAGACATATTTATTATTAAGTCACTGACCGATGAAATTACTATTTCTGTTAATGCAAAGAGCATCATATTGGTATTCTATGTATCAAGTATGAATTACGAAAAGTCTCTGTTCAGAATTAATAAGCTTAAAGAATACTGGAATACAGAAGTTGATGTAAAGCAAAAAAAATTATGAGTGCTTTCAATTTTTTCTTTGAGGATATTGAGTTTTTACTAAGAGAAAAGACAAGGTTAAGGGGTTGGTATTTAAAAATGTTATCAGAGGAAGGAAGAACAGCAGAGAACCTAAATTTTATATTTTGTAGTGACTCTTATTTACTGAAAATAAACAAGAAATACCTGAATAAGAATGATTACACCGACGTAATTGCTTTTCAATATAATCTAAAGTCGGAGCCGATAGCAGGCGATATCTATATTAGCATACCCAGAATAAAGGAAAACGCTGCAATCTTTAAAACCTCACCTTCAGCTGAGCTTAAAAGAGTTATGGCTCATGGAATTTTGCATTTATTGGGATATAAGGATAAAACCAAAAGTGAGAAAAAAATAATTCGCGAGAAAGAGAACTATTATTTAAATAAATTCTGAACTTTTATTAGAAACTTGTTTCACGTGAAACGGCAAAATGGATCGTTATGAGATTATAGTAATAGGCGCGGGTCATGCAGGATGTGAAGCAGCTATGGCTGCAGCAAACTTAGGCTCGACGGTATTACTGATAACGATGAATATGTCGAACATGGCTCAAATGTCATGTAATCCGTCTATTGGTGGAGTTGCAAAAGGTCAGATTATAAGAGAGATCGATGCCTTGGGGGGATATTCAGGAATTGTTAGTGACCAGTCAATGATTCAGTTCAGGATGTTGAACAAATCGAAAGGACCGGCTATGTGGAGTCCACGATCACAGAATGACCGATACCTGTTTTCAAGTGAATGGCGGAAATTTCTGGAGAATAACAAAAGAATATTTTTTTGGCAGGACTTTGTTGAGGAAATCCTGATAGCTCAAGGTAGGATAATTGGTGTAAAGACCGGTTTGGGAATGTCATTCCAATGTAAATCGGTTATTCTTTCAACGGGAACCTTTTTAAATGGTATTATACATATAGGTGAAAAAAGCTTCAGTGGGGGAAGATTAGGCGAGCGGGCTGCGAGATTTTTAACAGAGCAATTGGTCAAGATAGGCTTTGAATCAAAAAGAATGAAAACCGGAACCCCGGTACGAGTAGATGGTCGCACATTGGATTTTTCAAAAATGGAAAAGCAACCGGGAGATGAAAATCCCGGAAAATTTTCTTTTACGGACACCAGTGCATTGAAAACTCAAAAAGACTGTTTTCTTACTTACACGAATAATAAAGTACACGAAGTTCTAAGATCAGGATTTAAAAAATCTCCATTATTTTCTGGAAGAATAAAAGGGAAGGGACCACGTTATTGCCCATCAATTGAAGATAAAATTGAAAGATTTGCTTCCAAAGATAGTCATCAGTTATTTATAGAACCGGAAGGATGGGAAACTGTTGAATATTATGTAAATGGATTTTCCTCCTCGCTGCCCGAAGACGTACAATTTAAAGCATTGAGACTGATTCCCGGGTTTAAGAATGCTAAATTTTTCAGGCCTGGTTATGCCATAGAATATGATTATTTCCCTCCGGATCAATTGTCCTCAACTTTAGAAACCAAGCTAATTAAAAATTTGTTTTTTGCAGGACAAATTAACGGTACAACAGGATACGAAGAGGCCGCTGCACAAGGCCTTGTTGCGGGAATTAATGCCCATCAAAGTATTAATGAAAAAGAACCATTTAGCCTTCAAAGATCAGAGGCTTATATTGGCGTTCTGATTGATGACCTGATAACGAAGGGAACTGAAGAGCCCTATAGAATGTTTACATCAAGAGCGGAATTTCGAATTCTTTTAAGACAAGATAATGCAGACGAACGACTTACTCCGTTAGGTTTTACCCTTGGCCTGATTTCAAATGATAGATTTTTAAGGACACAGAACAAGTACACTAAAGTAAATAAGCTGATCGATTTTTTACAGAAATCAAGTGTCTCACCTGAAATAGTCAATCAATATCTGATATCCTTGGGATCGAAGGAAATTTCACAGAAACAAAGGATCTCCTCTATTCTGCTCAGACCAAATATTACCTTAACAGGACTCTCTGCAAACCTAGAATTACTCTCGAATTATATTAAAATCAATAAAGAAATTGATAGAGAAATTATTGAAGAAGCGGAATTAAAAATTAAATATCAATCGTATATTCTTAAAGAACAAGAGCTGGCCTTGAAAATGATAGCATTAGAAAATCAGAAAATCCCAGAGAACTTTGATTATCATCGTCTGAATTCTATTTCTTCAGAAGCCAGGGAAAAGTTATCAAAACTAAAGCCGGCAACGGTAGGTCAGGCGGGAAGAATAAGTGGCGTTTCTCCAAGTGACATTTCAGTACTCATTGTTTATCTTAATTATTAATGTTCCACGTGAAACGGTAATCGATGTCAGAAATTCTTGAACAGTGTCCAATTTGTTCCTCACGGAATTTTAATCCCTATATGGAAATAACAGATTGGTTTTTCTCGGGAGAAAAGTTTTCATTGGTAAAATGCGTTAAATGTGGATTAATATTTGTAAACCCACGACCCCTGGTTGAAAAAATAGGAATTTATTACGCCTCTGATGAATATTTATCCCATGGGTTGCGAAAAAAAAGATTCATTGACAGTATCTATGGGCTAATAAGAAAACAGTCAATCAGAATTAAATTCAATTTGGTCAGGTCATTTATATCTGGATCCAATATCCTCGATATTGGTTGTGGAACTGGTGAATTTTTAACCTATTGCATAGAGCATGGATTCAAAGCTTGGGGTGTGGAACCCAATGAACGCGGTAGAAATTTTGCCTTACAAAATAATTTAAATGTTGCTGATTCTTTGCATAACCTGAATATTTTCCAGGGAACGGCCGACTGTATTACCATGTGGCACGTCCTTGAACATATTCACGATCTTAATGAAACCATGGGGGAAATCCATGATTTATTGTCTGATGATGGAATTCTTGTTATTGCCGTGCCCAATTGCAATTCTCTTGACGCCCGATATTTTAAAGAATACTGGGCGGCTTATGATGTCCCGCGACATCTTTACAATTTTTCCAAAGAGACCTTCTCACAACTTGCCATGAAATTCGGGTACGATATTATTAAGGTGATTCCTCAGAAATTTGATGCCTATTATGTCTCGATGTTAAGCATCAAATATAAGTATAATAAAATGCGCTCCTGGCTATTTCCGATCTATGGCTTCTGGTTTAATTTAAGGTCTCATTACAATGAAAATAGATATTCCAGCCTGATTTTTGTACTGAATAAGAAAAAAGGCTAATTTTAGCCCAATAGACAGGCTTTCTATTTAAGTTATAGGTTTACTATTATAATATTGAGATCATGCCTTAAATGGCCCCCAATAAGGCCGTGCATTGCATTGTAAATCAAACACTTACCGAGAATGGAATATCAAAGGAAAAATTCTTATTCAAAATGGTTCCTTCTTGGGTCAATTCTAATGGGAGGTATGATTCTATCGTATCAGTGGTCCATTTCTTCACGATTAAATCAAGATAAGATTACAGCTTCCATTCAAAAAACCATTCATAAAAAAGAAAAAGCGTTAATAAAAGACTTTGAAATACTATCACAACAGACCGACACCCTTGCACTACTATCTAACCGTTGTTTATTTAATAAGCCTATCTCAGGATTTCCAAGTAACGATATTGGCCACTACATTTTTAAAAATGATAGTTTACTTTATTGGAATGAAAATCTAATATCTCTTCCGGATCGATTTACAAAGAAACCATACAACACACCATATATTGAAAAACTAGCAAATGGATGGTACCTTTTAATTCACAAAAAAGTAGGCTCTTACCACCATGTCGGCGTAATACCGATAAAATGGGAGTACAGTATTGAAAATAATTATCTGCAAAATAATTTTGCTCCTGAGTTTATTAGAAGCCCAGGCCTTCAGATTGACCTACAACCCGGTAAATATTCCATATATTCAGCTTCGGGAACTTTTTTGTTTAACCTGATTTTTCCCGGATCTCTTGAGTTAAGTATGGCCCAGACCTGGATTTTATTTGTGCTTGTAGCCATTACTTTTATCATGCTTTCACTGTTCTTGTACAATTTCTATCATGAAATACCCTGGATAAAACAAAGAAGGATTTTATTTATTTTGATTTTTGGGATTGGTCTTATAACCGTTCGATTTTTTCAGCAATTTTTTGGCTTCCCCCGGTTATTATATCAGGCAAAATTGTTTTCTCCCGCCTGGTATTCATCATCGGTCATTTTACCATCGCTGGGTGATTTTTTAATCAATGTAATCATCCTGTTCATTTTCAGTATTGTGTTTAACATAAATTATCCGACAGGCCTGTATCGTAACAATCGATATGGAAAATACAGAATTGTTGAAATAGTCACCAGTGTTCTTTTTTGTAATTTTCTCGTTTACGGATTGCATTTAATGATTAAGGATGTAATCCTGAATTCCTCATTTTCATTACAGCTCCAGGACGTATCCGGAATGGTTTCCATAAGTGGGTTGGGTATCCTTATCATTCTTCTTTTATTCTGTTCCTATTGGCTTATCTCTTCCCGGATAGTTGAAAACGCTATAAACTTTATATGTTCTCCGATTGGGGAACCCACATTTTGTGACGATAAATATCAAACTACCCGAGTAATAGATAAATCAACCCGGGTTTTTTGGAATTCTAAAGAGTCTCATAAAATACTGATAATTCTTATTGGGATTATTATCCTGTGTTTACCTGGACTCCTGTTTTTTAGGCTTCTACCTATATATGAACGGATAATTTTGACAATTTTATTCATCGTTTTTATATCTATTTTTTGGGGTTTAAAAATTGCCGGGAAACAAATTTTTTCCTTTCCGGGCATCATTTTATTCCTGACCTTTTTTTCCATTACTGCGACCTGGATGATGAATAATGCGAATGATTATAGATTAAAAGCCACAAACGAATTGTTCGTAACAAAGTTGTCAAACAGAAGAAATCCTGTTACAGAGATTATGTTTGAGAAAGCGCAAACAAACATTTTATCAGATTCAACTTTCTGGCAGAAATATTTCACTCAAAATACTGACACAGAAATTCAATCAGGATCAATAGAGGACTTGTTAAAAGAGAGGTACTTTACCGGTTATTGGGATAAATACAATATTCAGATTACGGTTTGCGATAGTATTAAAAAACTAACTATTCAGCCGCAAGGTGATCTTTTCAATTGTCTGGATTTCTTTAATGGGGTTACTAAGGATTTTGGAAGACCAACTGGTTTACAAAACCTTTTTTTTCTGGATTATTGGTATGGGAAAGAAAATTATTTAGGAGTTCTTTCTTTAAGGAACATAAAAACCCCGGAATTCCGGAACCTCTGGGCCTTTATTGAAATAAATCTTAACTCGGTCAGCGTAGATCCGGGATTTCCAGGACTTCTCATCGATAAATCCATAAATAATATCCGATCGCAAGGAACATTTTCTTATGCAATATATAAAGAGAATAAACTCCTGCATTCATTTGGCCAATACCCCTACCCTACTCAAATACAGACGGAATATGGCTGTACTGATTCTATTCGCGGGATCACAGAAATCGATTATAGTCATGAAATATTTCCCCTTGACATAAATACCATATTGTTAATCAGTAAGCTGAAACCATCTTTATGGAATTGGATGACCCCGTTTCCCTATTTATTCTTTTTGTTTTCAATTTTTATTATATGTTATACACTGGTAACAAAAGTATCAAACCGCCAAAGCATCCTTCAAAGTTCCCTTCAAAACAAAATGTACATTGTGTTGATAGGGATTCTTATTCTGACCATGATTATTACTGGGTGTATTCAGGTTTTCAATATACTGTCATTTAACTTAAAAAAAGAGAATGAAAATTTAAAAGAACGAGCTTCTTCTATCCGGATTGAAATTCAGCACAAATTCGGGAATACCATGCATCCCGGTGATATTAATGTCGTTAAAATGGATGATTTCCTCATAAAGTTATCAAATGTATTCTTTACTGAAATTAACTTTTACGGATCGGATGGTTTATTACTTTCAACAAGCAGGCCACAATTATTCACTTCGGGTATCATATCGAACAGAATGAATCCTGAAGCGATGGTTCAATTGTTAAAGAAACAACAAATGACCTTTGTTCATAAAGAGCAAATAGGTGAAATGGATTTTCTCTCGGCATACATACCACTTTATGGCATCCAGAATAATCTGTTGGGGTACATTAACTTACCGTACTTTTCCAAGGGGGATGAATCAAAACGGGAAATTGCCTCTTTTCTTGTAACCTTTATCAATATTTATATAGTTTTATTGATCTTTGGTGTGTTTTTTACCATATTGATTTCCAAACATATAACTGCCCCGCTGGATTTTTTAGCAGTCAAACTATCAGGAATCAGGGTCGGGAAATCCAACGAGAAAATTATATGGAAAACAAAAGATGAAATTGGTCAACTGGTGATCGAATATAACAGAATGGTTGATGAATTGGAGCAAAGTGCCCAACTTCTTGCTCAATCTGAACGAGAAAGTGCATGGAGGGAAATGGCGCGTCAAGTGGCACATGAAATAAAAAATCCTCTTACACCGATGAAATTAAGTGCTCAATATTTTGAGAAAGCATGGAAAGAGAATGCTCCCGACTTAGATGTGAAATTGTCCCGATTTATTAATACCCTGATAACCCAAATAGACATTTTATCAGAGATTTCTTCAGATTTTTCAAATTTTGCACAGTTACCGCGGATGAAATTTGAGCTGGTTCGTGTTGATGATGTGGTAAATTTTGTCGTTTCACTTTATCGTGATTCTTCGCCAATTCAATTTCAAATATATTCGGAAGGAGGGGATCACTATGTCATTGCTGATCGATCACAATTGAACAGGGTATTTACAAACCTGATCAATAATTCAATACAGGCAATTGAAGAGAAACAGAATGGTAATATTGATATTAAAGTCTGGAATGAATCAGCCTGGGTTTATATTTCCGTGACGGATAACGGAAGCGGGATTTCGCCCGACCAGGAAAGGGATATCTTCAAGCCGGGATTTACCACCAAGCAAAGGGGGATGGGGCTTGGATTGGTTATTGTGAAAATGATAATTGAGAATTTTCGCGGTGAAATTACTTTTAAAAGGCCGGCAACAGAAGGGGCCAGTTTTCTGATCAAAATACCTGCAAATCAAAATCAATTATATGAAAATGAGACGGATCATAGTCCGAGCGCTTAACTGCTGTTTTATTTTCCTGATTATCATTTCAGGATGTGGGAACCCCGAACGAACAGACTGGTATCATCCGTTTTCAAACAGAACCTGGGAGCGGTTTGAAATATTACGATTTGAAATTCCAATTAGCCAGTCAGAAAAAAATTATGATATTATATTGTTTGCATATTTATCAAATGCATTTGAATTTAAGGACCTTGCATTTAACATGGTAATGAAGACCCCGTCGGGAGAAGAAAGAATCAACGAGTACCAATTGCCCTTTCGAACGGAAAACGGCGATTTAATTAAAGCCTGTACCAATGATTCATGTTTTACTCAAGTAATTCTTAAGCAACAACTTAGAATCAATAAAGTGGGGAACCTTCATTTGGAAATAGAGAACCTTACACCACGTTTACAGACCGAAGGCGTTTGTGGTGTCGGTATCAGGGTTACTCCATCGTACGATTAATTCTTTAGCGATTTTTCGGTCTTGATTTAATTGATCTATCAGGAGATTTACTTTGGGGAATTTGATTTCATCTCTGATCCGATCGACGAATGATACTTTTATGATTTTTTCGTAAATGTCTTGTTGGAAGTCGAAAACATGAACTTCAATTGTAAGAACATTACCATTGAAAGTAGGTCGGTAACCAATATTTGCCATTGCGGGATATTCATGCTCTTCTATCTGAGTCAGTACGGCATAGACCCCTGGAGCCGGGAGTACATAACAGTTATTATCAATTTCAAGATTGGCCGTAGGAAATCCAATTTTTCTTCCCAAATGGTTTCCATGGATAACTTTACCCGAAATGGTATAGAGCGATCCCAACAACAGTTTTGCTTTTCTTACATTGCCGGAAGTGAGTAATTTTAAAAGTGAAGGTTTAACGGTTTTCTTTCTCATGCTGGTACAAAACTACGGAGAAATTAAACCGCCGGACTGATCGCCTCTCGCTTTTTATTGTGGCGTTTGATCATGACCAGTTCATAAATGGCATAAATGTAATGTGCCCAAACCCCGACAAGTAAAATGACCAGTGTAATAATCATCCAGAGAGGAGCAATTGGAGTCCACAATTCACGCGAAGGTCCTTCAGCATAAATATAATGTTTAGGGATCCCCCAATTTATTGAATTCATTACCTGTACTGTTCCAAACTGATCATGCTCCTCTATTTTAGAAATAACGATGAGATTTCCTAATGAATCACCAATAAGTTCTTTTGGGAACTCCATTGTACCCCCTCCCAAATCATCAAGTGTTATTTCTCCAATTTTAAGCAAACTGAAAAGCCTTGGAATATAAATGTTAACAGTAACCTGGGGAATAGGAATTTCTTTTCCTGTGGTACTCTTTTCTGTTGCCGATATCCTTAAAACACGAAGTGAATCCTCCATGATGAACGATTGCTGGAGGCTGGCAAGTTTTGCGTTAAATTCAGCGGTTGCTGCCGAATAGATCCCCGTAGCACAAAATTCAACCGTATAGTGAATGATATCCTGTTGGTCTCCTGTAAGGTTTGATAATGAAATGGTTATTTTGGAATTCCCTTCAGAATCAGTTTTGGCCTGACCAGCAAGACGTTTATTTAAACCGTCGGAAGTATAAAAGAAGAGTGATGCATTTCCCAGATATTTGATAGTCATATCGCGTTTAACACTGAGTGTCGCCGACAATGTTACAGAATCATTAGCGTTACAAACGTAGTTTAGGGAGAGTCTTGTTTCCGGAACAGTCACTGAATCAGTTGTTTTTTCCGAAAATGAATCGGGCACAAAAACCAGAGAAAATAAAAGTATCAGAGAAATCCTGTAAGGTGAAATATGTTTTTTCATAAGGATCAAATATCAAATATTTTATTTATGCTAAAATTCCCTCTTTTTTATCCTCTAAATCATGATGAAGTCCCGATATGGGAACAATCGGGATAAACTTTGAAGCAAGGGTAAAGAGTAGGCTAAACACGGCAACTCCGGCAGCTGTAAGACTCCATTCAATCCAGGTGGCACCGTAATTCAACCACTCCGGCCTGGAATCCTGTATCGGTAAATAAGGCGACTCCAAAGTTGGTACAACAATCAGATACCTGTTTAACCAGAGTGCAATGATAACAACAACCGAGGTGATCGTAATATTGGTTATAGTCCGCAATTTTGGTATCCCAACCACGATGAGAGGCAACAGTACTCCAATATAGTTTGAAATAATGAAATACCAATAGTACTCATTAAACAATAAGCGAATAAGTAACTCATCATTTTTTTCTGAACCGTACCATTTTGTAAGATAGTCGGAAAAAGTAAAGTACCCGTAAAATGCGGCTAAAACCAACATAATCACTCCAACGGAAACAAAATGCTTTTTTGTAATATAATTCTCAAGATGGTAAATTTTGCGAAAAAGCCACATGGATAAAATTAATACGGCACTTCCCGAGTATACGGCGGCAATTACGAAATAGGGGCCGAAAATAGTACTATGCCAACCTGGTTGTAGGGTGACACTAAAAATCCAGGCCAGAACCGAATATACAATAATGGCAATTGCAATGATCATAGCAGCCATAACATCTGTGGCACGGTTCAAACGGAGCTGTTGTTCGGGGGTTCCCGTATAGCCCAGTGCGAGAATCTTATAGAGTTTTTTTCTCCATTTTGAAAGTTTGATAATATCATCGTCCCGAAGGGTCGCCAGATCCCTTAATAAAGCCAGGTACAGAAAAATCAAGCAGCCAAATATATCTGTAGAGATCGCAATTACATCCCAGGTAATCGGTGATTGGATCCTTCCGAAAATTGCAAGATAATGAAGTTTGTCAAGTCGGCCAATACATAACAGAATAAAGCAAGGGCCAATCAACAAAGAAATGATAGTAATAAATTCTGCCATCCTGATAATGGGTTTTCGCCAGGAGGACCGAAATAAATGTAAGGTGCCCGAAATTAATGCTCCGGCGTAACTTATACCCATAAAGAAAATAAAATTTACAATATAGATGCCCCAAACGACATTATCTCGCATTCCTGTGACCTCATGGCCCCGTAGGACCTGAAAGAAAAATGCAACAATGCCCAGACAGATCACGGCAATAAGAAACGAAATCCAGGCATAGCCCCAGGGGCCAGTACGGTTAAGCTGGGGGGCAAATTCTTTCAATAATATATTTTTATCACTTTCCATAATCAGGGTTTGTGTTTTTTGACATAGGGGGTCTCATTATATCTGTTTTTAATCTCCTCATTCAAATCACCAAATCCAAGGCTTACATCATATTGACGGTCGACGGGGGGCAGGTAATATACACAAGGCCGGGTACCCAAATTTTCAAGGTAACGATAACCGGCCCTGTCCTTTATCAGTTGACTGAACTGAAAGGTATCGGTTCCATTGGTCACGGTGTCTTCATCGATGTCGCCGAAATAGATGACTCCCATTGGGCAGGCTGAAACGCAGTAAGGGACTTTTCCTACCCGGATAAGATCGGGGCAGAAATCACATTTTGAGACCGTTCCTTCTTTTCCAGGACTGCCGGCCTCAGGAGAGTAGGGTTCTTTATCTTCGTCAAATTCAGGGTAATGTTTCCATGCAAAAACACGTGAGGAATACGGGCAACCGGTCATACAAAATTTACATCCTATGCAGCGTTCATTGTCAACCAGGACGATACCGTCGCTTCTTTTATAGGTGGCGCCAACGGGACAAACACTGACGCAAAGCGGGTTATCGCAATGAAAACATGGTTTGGGGAACCAGTAGGGGGATGTTTTATCAGAATCCTGTAGTAAATAAATTTTCATAAATTCCTGTCCTTTCGGCAAGTGATGCCCTTTCTGGCAAGCCTCAACACATTTTCTGGCATTTTTACATTTAGCCAGGTCAATCACCATTACAAATTTTCTTCCGGGAATTCCGTAATGGGATTCCTCTCTGGAAACTCGCGGAAGTTTTAACTGTGCTTTATCAACCTCCCTAATTTGGCCGTCCGTGGTCATTACTTTCACTTTTTCTACCGATTCCGATGTTCGGGCATCGAGAAGCGATGAAATCAAACCGGTTCCAGCGGCAATTCCGGCACCGGCGACCAATCCCTGTTTCAGAAATGCCCGACGAGTCGATTTATTTTTTGATTGTTCCTTCACGATTTGGTTATTTAATGTGATTCATGAAACCCATTGATCATACTTTTAAAATTACTGGCCGGGGTTTTGCCAATGGTGCAGAAATAGATATGTATGCACATAAACAAGGTGATGAAAAAACCCACAGTCACATGCAGAAAATCAGTCAATTCCAGCCCACTAGCCCCTAAAAGACTTTTCAATGTCATTTCGGGATACAACAAACCAAACCCGGAAAGGACAATCAACGGAACAAGTAAGTACATCGTGGCAACGTATGTGAATTGCTGTAATGGATTAAACTTCTGATCCGGGGTTATTGGGAATGGAGGATTCTCCTTTTTAAAAATACCAATTGTATAATAGCGAATCTGAATGATCAATCTTTTAAAAAACCCCCTTACAGGCATGATATAATGATGTCCATTTGTTGTGAACAGATTACCGATAAAAAAAGCAATATAGTTTATCGCTAAAAGAACCCCTGCAATATTATGTACAGAGATAGCCGTTTTGAATTTCACCACCACACTTGGATTTGAGAACTGAATGCTAAGTCCGGTAATAATAAGTATCAGGCACAGAACAGCATTAATCATATGCCATATCCTGATCCATAAAGGATATAAATAAAGTCGTTCAGATGAATGGTTATTCATTGTCTAATTATTTGTTTTTAATTCGTAAAAATACATGGATACAAATGGCAATGACAGTCAATCCCATGATAAGAAAACTTAATAAATTCAAACTGTTATTACGATCCGGCCCAATTGAGGCTGTTTCACTGAAAAACAGTCCTTTAATAATACCTACCTTCTCGATATTCTGTTTGATTTGATGTTTGTAAAGGGACGCATACAGAATTGAATTTTTAGAGTGACAGGATTCACACTTCTTAACAGCTTGATTTTTTGGAGTAATAAAGTGTGCAACGATCAAAGTGTCTTCGTTTCGGGTATGACATTCAATGCAGCGGACATTGGTAAAGTGGGAAGATTGATTTGGAAGCCAATCATGTTTTTGAAGAAGGTTCGGATTGGGTTTATTGGATAATAACTGGTAATTGTTATTATCTCCATGACAATTCAGGCAAATCAGATTGTCATAGGTAATAGTTTCTTTTAAATTTTCAGTAGTCCGTGCATTAATTTTATAGGTATGCGGATCGTGGCACATCCAGCAAGTAAATTCTTCGCTGTGTTTTTGTGAATGGACACTGGCCATAAAAGCAGTGTCGATAGTTTCAAATTGGAATTTGGCATATTTTTCATCGCCACCATGACAATCGACACAAGTGGCAATTGCTTCCATTCGTAAATCACCAGAATGGGGAAATGTAATGTAATCTTCGGAATGACAATCCGTACATTTGAATTCACGATGGTTGGAGGCATAAAAATCATCTCTATTCACAATCGCCTCAGCATACATTCGTTTGACTATGATTTTTCCATTTTCTTTATTGGTATATGAATACTTGGACTGGCCATGACATTTCAGGCACATCTCATTTTCTTCCGAATTTTTAAAGTTTGAAAGTCCCTTCTTCGATATATTTTGTTTGGGTGGGTTCGAAATGGACTGAATCAATGGGGAGTCATTAAGTACAGTATATGCCAAAATAAAGAGTAATAAGAGAACCAACACGATCCAGGCAGGTCTGACATTTGCTTCGTAAGTCATAAAGTGAATAGTTTGAAAAATTAAATCAGGAATGACAAAGGGTGTCGAGGCTATTTGACCCACAACACCCTTTATTGAAAATCAGTCATATGGCATGACATCATTTTTTCATAGTACGCATGTAAGCAACCAACGCCCAACGATCATTGGCATCCGGGATTTTCTTTTCATATGCCGGCATTTCGTCCCGACCCTTATTGGTACGATAAAACAGTTCACCATCAGTAGCTGACTGGAATGAAGCGGTGGAAAAATCACCTGCAAAGGTCTTCAAAGAAGCAGCTTTTGGTCCATCGCTCAATCCTTTGCTGCCATGGCATGATTTGCAGTGTTTGGCCCAGAGTTCTTTACCGACTGCCAGATCAGCTTTCCCGGGAGTCTTAATGTTTTTATCCTTGTCAGGAACTGGCCATGGTTTTGGTTTTAATTGTTGTGCTGTTGCCAAATTACCGGCCAGTAAAAACACCGAGATAATAACCGGAATTAATACGGTTGTGATTTTTTTTGTTGTTTTCATATGCAATTGTTTTTAGAGAATGATAAAATTAAAAATTCCACAATCGTGTAAGGTTAAATCCAACCAGGATAAAACCATTAAAGAAATTATTTTCATTGTTCATCACCATTTCTGAAGGAATGATCCCTTGGGCAGCAGATAAGTACAAATGAAATGCATGTGTGCTGGTTGAAACCTCCCATCCCAAAGAGATATTTGGGTAGGGGGCTTTGTTTTTCGGAATTTCCAGCCAATGATTTGGGTACTTAACAACGAATGCCGGATCATAATTAACAATGACGGGCTGTTGATAGGATAACACAATGGAAGACTGCGGGCTCAGCTTAAAACGTGCAAGCAGGGCAAAAGCAAGCGCGTCGTTCATTGCCGTGGAGTCAACGGTACGGTCAACTTTATTAAAATGGGTATAGCTTAGTCCGAGCTGGGCTGAGAAATAGTTACAAAATCGTCTGGCAAAAAGGAATTCATGATAGAATGAAAACCGGTCGACGAATTTATAACCGGCACCATAAAAATCCTTTCCCAAGGCGTTCAAGGCATAATCACCATAAACAGAAATGGTGAGTGGGAATCCTCCTTGTCGTTGGCGCAGAAAAGTATATTTGATCTGCAAATCCTGTAAACGGTTATTTTTTGTAGTTCCAAGACCAACAAGAAGGTTATTTGTAATACTGAAGTTCAATCCGAGTCGAATGTTTGAAGCCCCCCAAATACCGAAGAGATCACTCCAATTACCTTGAATGGTACCAAACCTGTGTTGAAGAACGAATTCCAGTGTCTTGGCAGGCTGAACCACAACAGTCTGAATGTCCATACATATACCGCTTTCGAATGGTGCTTTTGCGAGTGGTTTCTTTGTTAATACAGGTTCTACCGGAATAGAATCTTGTGCCTGATTGACCCCAACGGTGGTTAATGTGAAAACCAGTATTAGCAGAATCAGTTTGATAGGATGATAAATTTTGTGCATATTTATTAATATTAAATATTAATGATTCTTCAGTGGATTAATTATTCTTGGCTCCTTCTTCAATCCAATACTTTATGGTTGAATTGTCAGTAGGATTGCCATATGAAGCCATTACGCCACCTGAAAGCAGGCATGTATACAAAATACTTTCTTCCGGTCGGAATGGAACGACCATTTTGCTCTCCATTAAGCTTTGATAGGATTTACCCGATCTGAGGTCCGGGGCGACATTGCCATTATGGCATCCAGCGCGGGCGCAAGTAAGATTGTCAAATATTGGTTGGATTTTTAGTGAGAAGGAGGTGGAATCGCCTGGTGGGGGAGGAGGTGGCACATCGGGGGTTATAATGGCGTATTCACAAGAGATAAGGATAAACAAACCAATGAGCACAAACGCAAGATTAAATAATGTTTTCTTTTGCATACGGAGAAGATTTGTATTGATTGAAATAAAAATAATGTGCATAAGCATTTGAAGTTCAAATTGACATTAAGATAAAAGGCTTCAAGAGAAGGACCCCTGAAGCCTTTTTATCTATTATAATACCCTAATATCCAAGGCTCGCCATATAATCAATGCCAGACTGAAGCATGTCGTAAGTATACAGGTAGTTGTGAATTCCATTGCTTTTATCGTAGAAAGCAAGCTTATAATTCCAGAATACAGCTAATTGTTTTTGTTTGTACCATTTACCAGTTTTCAGATTATTTGTATTGGTATCAAGCATTCCTGCTACGGCCAATTTGACCTTCAAGGTTTGGATCATACCGGCAATTTCCGTTTCCTTGCCATTGACGTCAAATGTATTGTTTCCGAGGGAGGAGTGGCATCCCGCTGATTTGCAACTGACATTGTTTTTAATTCCTTCTTCTTCATTCGACATCCAAAGGGAATGGCCGCCGACCAGGGCTCCCTGGGCTTGTGCCTGATGACAAGTGGCACAGGACAATGCATCCTTATGATTTGTCGACCTGAATGCGGATGTTCCAATCTCAAATGCACCCTTAGCGGCAAAAACGACACCTGCCGCTCCATAATGCGGGCCCCACCGACTGCTGGTAGGTTTCAATGAATCGGTGGTGCTGGAAGGGTTTGTCAGCCAGGGGGAAGTGGTTCGCGGCTGGTGACACCGTGCACAGAGATTGGATCCTCCACCATCAGCAGCAAGGTCGATCGTAACCGTTTTATCATAACGCGGATTGAATCCTGAAGTGACGATAAGTTCCCAGTCATTGTTTGTGTACGTCTTATGGATTTTATGACAAGTGCGGCAATTGATTTGGGCTGCATCATAAACTGGGGCGGCAGTGGTATCGGAACCAGTTGAGGCGCACTCCACAAATCCCTGACTTGTATGACATGGAGCGCATGAGGTACGGGTGCCTTCAAATGTCGTTTCGCCCAATGAGTGGCGGGAAGCGTCATACTGGAAGATTTTCGTAACCAGGCTGTCACTCCAGTTATGGCATTGGGTGCAAGTAGCATTGGCATCTTTACCATTGGTGCCATTCGTACCATCTTTTCCGGCCGGACCGGCTGGCCCCTGAGGACCTTCCTTAGTGCAGGCCGTGAAAATGATCATTACAACAGAGCACACCAATCCTGCAGTAAAAATCAATTGTTTAATTCTTTTCATAATGTTACAGTTTTAGTTAATAAACAATTATTCGCTATTCATGTATTGTGCAAATAACATAGAAGCAAATGTATCTAAGAATGCAGGTAATACTATTTGTTACAGCGTGAGATTTACCAAAGAACAACATGATATATATCAAGGAACACATTGATATATATCAATCATTTGATATTGGTAAAATGGACGGATACTGAACTAATTAATTAAAAATTCGGATAGCTGGGATCACAAAAATATAGAGAAGAGATCACCCTTTTTCACTAATATGGCGTAGTTGTTTGATATTCAGTATTTCAAGATGATTTCCATGAAGTGTTAACACACCCTCTTCCTTAAATTCTTTTAAAATCCGTATAGCGCTTTCTTTTGACATTCCGGAGAGGTCAGCGAGATCTTGCCTGGTAATTGACAATTCAAAAGGATTTTGGCAATAGATTTTTTCGGACAGATAAAAAAGCACATCAGCAATGCGACCGGGCATTTGCTTTTGAGTCAGACTGATCACTTGTTCAAAATTGAAAATCGCCTGCAATGACACTCTTTTGATAAACTCATCAGCAAAGTCAGGGTTTTCCCGGATCAGTCTTTTAAATACATTTACATCGATCAAACAGGCCGTGCAATCCTCAACGGCTGCCGCAGAATAATGATGCCGGTTGTCAACATATATTCCGGGTCCAAATATATAATCAACGGGTTTCACTAATCCCAGAATTAGATTTTTACCATAACCTTCGATGTAAATCTTTACTAATCCTGATGTTATACAGACAAAATACGGAGAGGGGGTACCTTGTTTAAAAATGATTTCACCTGCCTTATATACAACCTGAAACTTACTATTACTGATAATGTCAAGTTCGGGATGGCTAAGATGTTTAAATATGGATGATTTGCAATTACAATCAACACAGTTTGAAGCAAATGTGTTTTTATTTACCATTCCTTTCTAATAGTTCCCAATTACTGGTTTCACAAATATAGAATAAAATTGATAAAAATCAACGAAACAGGGAACATAAATCAATTTTTAAATGAATAGAGGAAGGTGGTTATTCTATTAAATGGAACCTCAGGGAGCGGGGAAAATCAATCTGCCAACCCATTCAATATCAGATATTCAGCAATCTGGACTGCATTGGTGGCTGCTCCTTTTCGAAGGTTATCGGCAACGATGAAGAGGTTCAATGCCTTGTGAATCGATTCATCCCTCCTGATGCGGCCAACAAAAACGTCGTCTTTCCCCTGGGCAAATAAGGGCATTGGATATATATTCTTTTGTACATCATCCATTACAGAAATACCCGGAGTATTTTCAAGGTCCTTAATTATTTCAGAAAGATGAAAATCGTTATCAAATTCAATATTAACCGCCTCAGAATGGCCTCCGATTACAGGCACCCGAACAATGGTAGCAGTAATTCTGATGGATTGATCATTCAGAATTTTACGGGTTTCATTGACCAATTTGATTTCCTCGGTTGTATAACCATTTTCTTTAAAAGACCCGCCATGTGGGATTAGATTCAAATCAATCGGATAAGGATAGGCCATCTCGCCCTTGATACCGCTGCGTTCGTTTTCAAGTTGCCGGACAGCCTTTGCACCTGTTCCCGACACGGACTGGTAAGTAGAAACAACAATCCGTCTGATCCTGTATTTTTTATGCAATGGTGCCAGGACTAAGACCAACTGGATGGTGGAGCAATTGGGATTGGCAATGATTTTATCCTTTGAGGTCAGCACGTGTGCATTGATTTCCGGAACGATAAGTGGAATATGATTTTCCATACGCCAGGCAGATGAATTATCGATAACGGTAATCCCGGCACGTGCATATCGTGGGGCCCATTCAAGTGAAACGGCTGATCCGGCTGAAAAAATTGCGATTTCTGGCCTTGCAGCAATTGCCTCTTCATGGGTTCCCACCCTTAGAATTGATTGGTTGAATGCGATGTTATGCCCAACCGACTTGGGAGAGGCAACAGGGATCAACTGGTCGGGGATGAAATGATGTTCCTCCAGAACTTTCAGGATTTCTCTTCCGACAAGCCCGGTAGCGCCAATAACCGCAAGTTTCATAACACCAGGATAAGAACTCATAATTTGGGGGATAATAGACCAAAGATAGAATAAAACGGAGACGAAGGAGAATATTGTACCGGATATAAAAAAAAGAGCCATGAGCATTACTTTTTAGTTCTTATAACGATAAACCCTTAAAACCATGAAAACAATATTCCTGATATTTTGTTTTTTACCAATTTTGGTGAGTGCTCAAATCAACGATGGATTTACCGATGGAAATTTTTCGGAAAATCCTTCCTGGACAGGGAATACCGACGATTTCGAAATTAATCAACAGTTACAATTACAACTTAAGTCTTCAGGAAGTGATACCTCTGTATTATTTACAAGGAATAACCGGATAAAAGAAACGGAATTGAATTGGTGGATGAAACTATCGTTTAATACTTCTGCTAATAATTATGCGAGAATCTATTTTGTTGCTGATACCCATGAAGTTAATAATATCAGACGGGCTCTTTATCTTCAGGTAGGGGGGGGTGATGATTCTGTTTCGGTTTATAGCCAGATCAACAATTCCTGTAAAAAAATTCTTTCCGTCCCCGTATACAAAACAGATAACAGTGTTAATTATTTGAGAATAAAAATTATATCTCCCGATCAGGGAATCTGGAATGTGTATATTGATACCACCGGCGGATCCAGTTTTTTTACCGCTGGAACTTTTACAGATAGTACTTTTCGTGACACACATTGGTTTGGTTTCTTTTGCAGGTACACTTCCAGCAATGCAGCAAAGTTCTATTTTGATGATGTATATGCAGGTCCGGTCCAGCGCGATACCATTTGCCCCAAAATCATATCGACCGAAATGCTCAACAATAAAGAGCTGGAAATCAATTATTCTGAGATACCCGAAAAAAATGCGGCTGAAAACCCCAAGCACTATACAATCGCATCATGCGGTGAAAACCCCGTGAAAGTCATCCAAATTCAGGATAGGCCTTCCACCGTATTGCTCACCTTTAACAGAATATTACCTGAGCGTACCTGTGATTCTTTGAGTGTTACCGATCTGAAAGATATTTCAGGCAATGAAATCCATGATACTATTATAAGATTTTGTTGTTTTCATCCATTGGTTCATGAAATTTTAATAAACGAAATACTGGCAGATCCCGATCCAGTTGTTGGACTTCCCGAGGGTGAATTTATTGAATTGTACAATACGACTTTGTTTCCGGTATTCATGAAGGACTGGTCTCTTTCTTTTGGGAACAACAAAAAGATTTTTTCTTCAGTTCAAATAGAACCCCTGGGTTATCTAATTATTGCAAAAGATTCAGCCTACCTTAGTTATGGAAGATGTTCCTGGCTGTTCACATCTTCTTCTTCCGTTTCAAATGAAGGTTCACAGCTGGTACTGAGAGACCCGGAACAAAGGATTATTCATACAATTAAATTCGATCCGGACTGGTATCAGGAGTCGTTGAAGTCGGAGGGCGGGTGGTCGCTAGAAATGAAGGATCCGGGTAATCCCTGTGGGTGTTCTGATAACTGGTCCGTCTCAAAACATCCCCTTGGCGGTACCCCCGGGAGTCAAAATTCCGTTTTCCAAAACCAACCAGATGAAATCATACCCTATTTGACCGAAGCTTTTATAAGAGACACAAACCTTATGGAAGTGAGATTTTCGGAATCAATGGACAGTATTTCATTACTCAAAAATAAAATACTCATTGCCGGACCAAAAGAATTTATTCCAGAAGATCTCCATTTAGTGTCCCCTTCCTATCAATCAGTCATCTTAAGATTTCAAAAAAATTTTGATACCGGCATTGTATATCAAATCAAAGCGGATCCTGGTTTAATGGATTGCGCAGGAAACAGTATCGATGAATCAAAAACAATCCGATGTGCCCTGCCGAATCGGGTTGAAAAAAACGACCTTGTTATCAATGAATTTCTTCCGGATCCTTTTTCCGGAGGTGACCGGTTTGTTGAGTTGTACAACAGATCGGAAAAAGTTATCAACCTGGAATCACTTATCATATCTGATGAAGATACCATCGGGAATATCCTAAACGGAGGGCATCCTGTCGAGCAACAGGGAAGTCTGTTATTCCCGGGCGAATATCGGGTGCTGACCTCTAGCAGTAGAAATATTCAACAGAATTACTGGTGTCCAAATCCTGAAAATTTCACTCAAATGACATCATTCCCCATTTTTAGAGATGATTCAGGAACTCTTGTTCTGGCAAGGAAGTGGGATCAACTGGTAATTGACCGGGTGAAGTATAATTCGGGTATGCATTTTCCGTTGTTAATCTCACACGAGGGAGTTTCACTTGAACGGTATCATCCTGACCGGCCATCGGGGGACCTCTCAAACTGGCACTCCTCAGCTGAAACAAATGGTTATGCAACACCGGGATACCTAAATTCTCATCGATATCAAACGGAAAATTCGGCCATTGAAATAGAGGTTCTTCCAACGGTATTCTCTCCGGATAATGATGGATTTAATGATCTTTTATCCCTCACCCTAAGGAATATCCGACCTGACCAACCCGTCACGATCACCATTTTTGATCAACGGGGCAGACAGATAAAACATTTGGCCAATAATATTCTGCCTGCTGAGTCCGCTGTTTTCATATGGGATGGGACAACGGACGATCGTCAAAAGGCAGCGATTGGTATTTATCTGGTGCACCTGGAATTCACCGCCGAAGATGGAACCCCGAAATCCATAAAAAAAGCTGTTATCCTTGCGGGAATTTAAATAATGGCGGCTGCAATACAAACGACACCGATCCGGACGCCCGGGATTTGGTTTAAGGTATGAATACATGATTCGAGTGTGGCACCGGTTGTCACAACATCGTCGACCAGAAGTAGATATTTATTCTCAAACGGGCGGGAATTTTTTAATATAAAGATTTCATTTACATTCAAGTACCGGTTAAATCTTGATTTTCGGGTTTGGGTTCCCGTATTGGAAGACCTCAATAACAAAGAATGGTTGACTGGAATCCGCATTGAATCTGATAATCCCATGCCGAACACCTCACTTTGATTGTATCCCCTTTGCATATATTTTTTCTTATGTAGCGGAACCGGGATGATATAATCAGCATATTTATAATGGATGTCATCCTTAAGAATTTCACCGTAGAGTTTTCCCAGATAAGTACCAATTTCTTTTTTACCCTTGTATTTCAGCTGATGGATTAAATGCTGGACTTTGCTTCCTTTATTGAAAATCAGGAAGGCTGTAGCCTGATCAATTCTTTCCCTGCCCCAGAACAAGCGGGAAACAGGATTATCATTATCCAGGTGAAAACCGGATTTTGGTAAATGATACAGGCAGAGACCACAGAGGACCTTCTCGTGGCGCCATAGATTATTGCCACATCCCGCACAGATCCGAGGGAAAACCAGTCCGATAAAATCATAAATCCACAAGCGACGTTTACGGGTTAATCAGAGATTTGATTAAAAGTTAATTTCAATTCGGAAAAAACCTGTAGGTTTGATGAAATTTTTTGTAGTGTTCGCTTTGCCGGTTTTACGTGTTCAGGATCTCTGTATTTCTTTTTGTCATGGGAATAAACCAGCCTCTAATGTCGTTGATCACTTTTCATTCACCATCAGGCCCCGGGAGACTGTTGCCATGGTGGGAGAGTCAGGATCCGGCAAAACCGTTTCGGCACTTGCTATCCTGAAATTAATTTCCCAACCACCGGCGTCGATCAACACGGGAAAAATTCTATTCAGACAAGCAGATAAGACATTCATTGACTTGTTGGAACTTGGTCCTGAAAAGTTACAAAACATCAGAGGGAAATCGATTTCCATGATTTTTCAGGAACCAATGTCATCCCTGAATCCCGTTTTTACGTGTGGCGATCAGGTTGCAGAGAGCCTGAGAATTCACTTGAACTTTACTGCGAAAGATGCCTATTACAAAGTTTTAGACTTGTTTGACGAAGTAAGGTTACCAAGACCGGCTGAAATTTTTAATGCATATCCCCACGAACTTTCCGGGGGCCAGAAACAACGGGTGATGATCGCCATGGCAATATCCTGTAATCCGACCCTTCTTATTGCTGATGAGCCGACAACTGCCCTGGATGTGACAGTTCAGAAGACCATTTTAGAACTTTTAAGGCAATTGCAGGAGCGAAGGGGTATGAGCATCCTGTTTATAACTCATGATCTCGGATTGGTTTCCGGTTTTGCCGACCGTATCATCGTGGTACATAAAGGCCGGATCGTTGAAATGGGAACGGTGACGGATATTTTCCGGCATCCCGAAGACACCTACACACAAGGATTGTTAGCTTGTAGACCTCCTTTGAATAGTCGATTGACAAGGCTTCCTACTGTAAATGATTTTATCAACGGAAAGTCTGTCGCCGGGCAATCGGTCATCATGCCGGATCAACGTGAAAAAAACCATCAGCAAATATATTCCAAGAAACCAGTACTGAAGATAGAGCATCTCGGGAAAAAATTCGGGAAACACCAGGTGCTTCATGACGCATGTCTTGAAGTATACCCGGGAGAAACACTGGGTATTGTTGGGGAATCGGGCAGCGGAAAAACAACGCTTGCACGTGTTGTACTTGATCTGATTCCTTCCAGTGCGGGACGGGTATTCTTTGATAATACCGATATCACAAAGATTACACTGAAAATCAGGAAAAAATTCCGGAAAGAATTCCAAATCATCTTTCAGGATCCATATGCTTCGTTAAATCCAAGATTAACGGTAGGTGAAGCCATACTGGAACCGATGAAGGTGCATGGTCTTCATGGGAATCATTCTGCAAGGAGAGATAAAGTTGTGGAATTATTGGAAATGGTCGGCCTAACACGGGATATTTATAACCGCTATCCACACGAATTCTCAGGGGGTCAGCGTCAGCGGATATGCATTGCCAGGGCCCTTGCTGTGGAACCCCGTCTGATTATTTGCGATGAGTCTGTCTCTGCATTGGATGTTTCAGTACAAGCTCAGGTATTAAACCTCCTGAATGATCTGAAGAGAGATTTTGGGTTGACCTATATTTTTATATCACATGATCTTGCCGTTGTTAAATATATGTCAGATCGCATAATTGTCATGCAGAACGGATCGATCGTGGAAATGGGGGAGGCCGATGTCGTGTTTGGGAATCCGAAATCGGCCTATACACGGGATTTACTTAATGCAATTCCAGGGAAGATCCCTGCCAATGTTGTAAGGCCGTGTTTTTAGATAGTTCCGGAGTCGCACCCCTCAACCACTTATTCAGTATTAAATTAATTTCGGTGTCATGGGAAAGAAAAAAAGAATAATCGAAAACGAGCAAAGTAACCTTGTGAAATCAGTTAAGGATCTTTTTCGGCAGAATCCGAAAAGCAGTTTCAATTATAAACAGGTTGCAGGGAGGCTTGGAATTGTTGACCGGTCCGGGAAAGATCTTTTAAGAAACATAATAGGACAACTGTTCATGAGTGAAGAACTGATCATGGGGAAACGGGGAAAATACCAGATAAACATTCAATCACCGGAATTTACAAGGGAACTTAAAACGAAGGTTGTTGGAACGGTTGATATGAAACAAACCGGTAAAGCGTATGTTATTCCCGAGGATCATTCTGAAGATATTTTTATTTCTGCGACCAACACGTCCCATGCCTTGCATGGTGATAAGGTAGTAGTCTTTCTTTTTCCTAAAAGAAAAGGCCATAAGCTTGAAGGTCAGATAATTGAAATTATCAGGAGGAGCAAGCGACAATTCGTTGGTACCCTTGAAATTTCAAAAAATTTTGCTTTTCTCCGGCCCGACAGTACCAGTATGCCTATTGATCTGTTTATTCCTTTATCCAAAATCAATGGAGCTAAAAATCGTCAGAAGGTTGTTGCCATCATAACGGATTGGCCTGAACAATCTGCAAATCCATTTGGTGAGGTAAAAGCAATTCTTGGGAAACCCGGAGAGGATCAGGTAGAGATGCAATCTATCCTTGCAGAGATTGATTTTCCACTTGCTTTTTCTAAAAAAGCCGAGCAGGAAGCCGCAGCCTTTCAATCTGATATCAGTTCTGAGGAGGTTCAGCGCCGAAGGGATTTCAGAAAGGTTTTTACAATTACCATTGATCCTGAGGATGCAAAGGATTTCGATGATGCAATTTCTTTAAGGGCAATGGAAACCGGGCACTGGGAGGTCGGGGTACATATTGCTGATGTTTCGTGGTATGTAAAGCCCGGTTCAGTGATTGATCAGGAGGCAAGAGAGCGGGGAACCTCCGTTTATATGGTCGGGCGGACCATTCCAATGCTTCCGGAACGGTTATCCAATGGGTTATGTTCCCTGAAGGAGGGGGAAAACCGGTTGTGTTTTTCGGCCGTTTTTGAAATGGATGAGGAGGGGCGAATATATCAGGAGTGGATTGGGAAAACGGTTATTAACTCAAACCGCCGGTTCAGCTATGAAGAAGTTCAGCGGATTATTGAGGGTGAGGGGCATGAATACCGGGAAGAGATCATGATTTTGAACAAAATAGCCGGTAAATTGAGGGCAGAGAGATTTCGGAAAGGGTCATTTAATTTTGAGACACAGGAAGTCCGTTTCCGGCTTGATAAAACAGGCAGGCCCCTGGAGATTTTCCTGCGTGAAATGAAGGACTCCAATAAACTGATTGAAGATTTTATGCTTTTAGCCAACAGAAAGGTGGCCGAATGGGTCGGAAACAAAAAGGATGACCGGAATTGTAAGACATTTGTATACAGGGTCCATGATACACCCAATCCTGAAAAACTTGAAAACTTCACCCAATTTTTAGGAAGATTAGGCTATAAGATCAAGGTTAGTTCAAAAAAGACGCTGGCTGCTTCATTCAACCGTCTTTTTAATGATATCAAAGGTACCGGAACGGAGACGATGATCGAAACCATTGCTATACGTACTATGGCGAAGGCGTATTATTCAACAAACAACATCGGTCACTATGGGCTGGCTTTTCAAAATTACACGCATTTTACATCCCCCATACGGCGTTATCCCGATTTAATGGTTCACCGGATACTCTATAAGTACCTTCAACATGAACCCTCGGTGAACAAGGATGAATATGAGGTCCTCTGTGAGCATGCTTCTGAAATGGAGCGCCGAGCAGTTGAAGCCGAGCGGATGTCGGTAAAGTATAAACAAGCCGAATTTATGTCCGACAAAATCGGACAGGAATATGATGCTTTGGTTTCCGGTGTAAGTAAATGGGGTATTTTTGCCGAAATAACAGGAACCAAATGTGAAGGAATGATTCGTTTACGGGATCTTGTTGATGATTTTTATTTCCTGGATGAAGAGAACTATCAGATCATAGGTCAACGATATGGAAACCGTTTTAAACTGGGCGATAAATTGAGAATCCGTGTAAAGAGGATTGATTTATCAAGAAAGCAGATGGATTATGATTTAGTGTCCTGATCAAATGTTATGAGATGGAGCTTATCTCTAAAAAAGAGATATTAAAGAAAATGCCTGTTCTGAAAAAAACAGGAGGCGATCTTTTACTTCAGGCCGCTTTTCGTTTGCTGGATTTTGATAAAGTAAACGCAATCTATTCAAAGAATTATCATCTTCCCAGACGGGAGTTTCTGGATGAAGTAATACGTGAAACGGGGGTCCAAATAAGAATTTCAGCCTCTGATGTTGAAAAAATTCCCCCAAACCATGGATTTATTACTGTTTCTAACCATCCCTACGGTGGTATTGATGGCCTTTTGCTGGCAAAAATTGTCTCGGAAGTCAATCCCGGATACAAGTTGCTGGTAAATTTTCTCCTGAACAGGATTGAACCCATCCAATCCTATTTTTTAGGGGTAAATCCATTTGAGACCCGCAAAGATGTTCAATCGAGTTTTGGAGGGCTCAAAGAAGCCCTTTTACACCTTCAGCAAGGGAATCCCCTGGGCATTTTCCCATCAGGAGAAGTAAGCAGTTTTGGGGAAAAAGGAGTTCGGATTATGGATCCGGATTGGCAGTTTACTATTATAAAATTCATAAAACGGGCCCGGGTTCCCATTGTTCCCATTTATTTCAGTGGACATAATTCGTTAATATTTAATTTTTTAGGCATTATTCACCCGAGGTTACGCACGCTCCGGTTGCCGGCGGAGCTTTTTAACAAAAAAGATCATATAATTGAAATCCGTATCGGCTCTCCGATATTGGTCCGTGAGCAGGATGAGTTCCGCGAGATCATTGAATTCGGGAAGATGTTACGGATGAAAACTTACAGTCTTGGAGCTTCTGCTAGGGGAACATGTCCTTTTCGGACACCTCCCCCGGTAAAACCGACTACTTTGATTCCATCGGTTGAGAAAAATCTTATTCAAAAGGAAATAAATGAAATCCCTCCTGAATATTTTCTTTTCAAACTACAGGGAAACAGGATTTTCTGCGTCCCTTCAAAGATCATACCCAATATTATGGTAGAAATCAGCCGACTGCGTGAACTGACTTACCGTGATATTGGAGAAGGTACAAATAATAAGTCAGACCAGGATACTTACGACGCATATTTTGAACAGCTCTTCATTTGGGATGATGAATCCCAGAAGATTGTCGGAGGATACAGGATCGGGAGGGGAGATGAAATAATGGATCGGTTTGGGATAGAAGGACATTACATCAACAGTTTATTCAAAATAAAAAAGGAATTTGGTCCGGTACTCAGGATTTCGCTTGAACTGGGTCGTTCATTCATCGTTAAAGAGTATCAAAAAAAAGTATTGTCACTATTTCTTTTATGGAAAGGGATCTTGTATGTTTTACTCCGAGAACCCAGGTATCGTTATCTGATCGGGCCGGTCAGTATTCCCAACGAATTTTCAGACATTTCAAAAGGTCTTGTAGTCAGATTTCTGAAGGCAAACAACTACAATTCAGAATATGGGGCTTACATCAAACCCCGGAATTCATTCAAAGACAGGATTCCGGGAACTATTGACCTTCCGGTGTTCCTAAGATATACGCACAAAGATGTAAACCGGCTTGACCGGTTCATTCACGATATTGATCCCAAGTTTAAATTACCCATTCTGCTTAAAAAATATTTAAGTGTGAATTCAGAGGTTCTGGGATTTAACATCGACCCCTTGTTCAATAATTGTCTGGATGCGTTGATCATGCTGGATCTCTTTGAAGTTCCTGTCGATAAAATCGAAGCGCTTTCAAAGGAGATACACGATCAAACGATTATGAACCGATTCAGGAAGGAATCATGATTCATGCAAGTTTTTTCCGCTCTATCAAATCAAAGAAATTTTTATGATAGGTTTCACTGACGGGAATATACTTATCACTGATTTTTATTCTGTTACGCTCAATGGATTCGATTTTATCCAGCGCCACAAAGAAAGATTTATGAACGCGACAAAATTGAGGTTCATGTAGTACCTCCTCCAGCTTTTTGGCATTCATCAGGGTCATGATCCTTCTGTTTTTTGTAACAATACGCCAATAATCTCCCATTCCTTCAACATAAAGAACGTCCTGATTCTCAATTTTTTCCATACGTGTTTCTGTTTTCACAAAAAAGAACTGTGCTTCCGGCTGGGAAGTTTTAAGAGTCTCATTTTTATTCTGTGAGGAATCGAGCTGCATTTTTTCACAAACTTTGTTTACTCCCTTAATGAACCGTTCAAAGGAGATCGGTTTCAGCATGTAATCGATCACATCTAATTCAAACCCCTGAATCGCATAATGCTCATACGCCGTGGTGAAAATCACCAATGGTCTGTGTTTTAAAGCATTGAGCAATTGAATTCCGGTTAATTCCTCCATTTGTATATCGAGGAAAATCAGGTCAACTTTATTAGATCGTATAAATTCGATGGATTCAATGGCATTATCAAAAGTTTTAAGCAGGTTCAAAAAAACGACTTTAGAGCAATAATCTTTGATAATATCTAATGCCAGGGGCTCATCATCAATGGCAATACAATTAATTTTCATGGGTGCGTTTTTAAGGGTTATTATGATGGTTAGTGTAACTGAACAGTTTTATTTCAAAGATAAGTGTTATTGTTAAACGCGGTGAAGTTCGTGACCTGTTTCAGAATGTTCCAGATAAATTTTCCTGTACTTGATTTTACGGAAGAGCCGTTCGATATACACATTGTCTAAAGCCTGTCCTGCCCAATCCATGGAAATTTTCACAATTTCTACTTTTTCACAAAAGTCACATATTCCTCAAAAATAAACTGATTTCCCTTTATGGGTTTTCTTCTTTGATCACTTCAAGGGCAGCTTTCCATTGTATGCGGCGGTGAGCTTTGCTTACCGCTGCAATGCTTTGATGGCAGGATCATAGTTGGGATCAACGCTCAATGCCTTTTTAAAGTATCCGGCCGCTGCCACTTTTTCACCTTTTAACCAGAATGCTTCACCCAGGAAATAATACGGATTGGCGGCATAGGGATACTCGCCGGCATTGAAAGTGAGGATCCTGATGGCATCATCCGGCTTGTTCTTTGTCAGCAAGTCATAACCGACGGAGGTAAGCGAATATTCATTCAGAAAATATTCGTTCAGGTCATTGTTGGCGGAAAGTCTTTTATATTCGCCGATAACAGAATCGGCGCTGTTCGTTTTGGCCATCACTTCCAGCAGAACCGGGTATGCCAGTTTTCTTTTTACCTCCAGCAGCTGTTTGAGTTTCTCTTCCGGAAGCCATGTCCCGGAAGCCATGACACCCGAGGGCCGGCGGATAACGGAGATATCCTCCAGGGGATTTCTGTCAAGAAGGATCAGATCGGCCCTCTTGCCGGTTTCGATCGTGCCGAAATCGTCCTCCCCCGTCATTTTCTTTACCACCTGCGATGCGTCTCGCGTGGCGGAGCGAATGGCCTCATAGGGAGAGAATCCCGCTTTCACCAGGAGCTGCAGCTCATCGTGCAGTGAGAATCCGGGGACGATGCCCAGGATGGATGCGGCATCCGTACCGGCGACCAGGGGAATGCCGTTTTTCTTTAATTGCCCGAGAGAATAAATTACGAGATCGTAAAAAACATCCGCGCATTTCTCATGGCCGATGAAATAGGAGTTCTTGTCTTTTCCCTTCCGCAGATCGTCCCAGAATCTCCCGGGGAGGTACCTGTTCTGGGGCTTCGATTTCAGCTTCAGGGTGTCGTTGAATTTCAGTGCAAGGCTCTCATCGGCAACCAGCGTGGTGATAACGGTGATGTTTTTCCCCTTGAGTTTGGCGATCTCACGGTCCAGCATCCGGTGCAGGCTGTCGAGATATGACGGGGAATACTGCCTGGTAACCGGCTCAAGGAGCTTAAAAGCGTTGGTGATCACCGCTTCATCCAGCTTCTCCCTCGGCATCCTGTCTTTATCGTCCTGTACCATATTCGAAGCCAGGACGACGGGGAACAGCTCGATATGGGTGAGCTCGTCCATCCCGGCCGAAACGACATCGTCCACGTTAACGGTATACGGAATGTGTCCTGCGATGTAGATGCCCGAATCCCTGCCTCTCTTCACGGTCTCATAGAAATCCTTTTTGGTTATGTAATCATCTATTTTGATGCAGTCGTACCCGTTCCTTTTGCAGGCCGGGACGATCTCCGCGATATTGGGCTCCGTTCCCCAGATGGTCCACGCATTGTAGGTTACGGGGCCCAGCCGTTTTTTGGAACGGAAATCCTCGCACCACCTTTTTATCGACATCGCCCCCGGCCCCTGGGTCAGGTCGCGTATGGTCGTCACCCCGTTGGCAAGGAACATGTTCAATTCGGGCGTTTCCCATGTTTTGGAGATCAGGTGGACGTGCATATCGGCGAGACCCGGCATGAGATATTTCCCGGTACCGTCAACGACGGCCGCCTCCGGGGGTATCTCCACGCTCTCCGTGGAACCGACCCGGAAGATCCGGTCCCCTCTCACCAGGACCGTCTGGTTCTCCAGCACTTTTTCCGACGTCATCGGGATGAGCCGGACATTTTTAAAAGCAACGATCCCGCTTCCGGCATCCTGCCCGGAAACCATGGCCACCGTACACCAGGCGGCCAGGACCATAAAGGGTATTCTGTATTTTTTCATGACGATTACTGATAATTTCAGGACCAAAGTGTAAGTTTGACCTCATATTTAGCCTCATCACGATTTATTTCCAACTGGTGTTTCCCAGGATATTGCAGATTCAGGCGACGACAAATATTTTCTAATCCAATTCCCCCAACCTGATCTTTGTTAATGGTCACATTTTTCCGGATAGAATTGGTGACTTCAAATAAAATCATGTTTTCCCCGGCCGTCAAACTAATTCTGATTCCGGGAGCCGGTACGGATTTATCGCCATGTTTAAAAGCATTTTCGATAAAAGGGATCAAAAGCATTGGAGCGATTGATTTTCCTTCAAGGTTGCCGGAAATATTTATTTCAACGAAGTCCTTATATTTAATTCTCAAGGTTTCGAGTTCAATATAACTTTTAAGGTAATCGAGTTCCTTATCCAGCGGGATATGATTGTTTTGTGCATCACTCAGCACATATCTCATCACGGCCGACATTTTCATGACTGCTGAAGGGGCGTCATCTGATTTCATGTAAACCAGCGAATAGATATTGTTCAGGGTATTAAAGAGAAAATGCGGATTTACCTGCGAGCGTAATAAGGCCAGTTCACCCGATTGCTTTTCCAAAACCAAAGCTGATTTTATTTTTTGGGATTCAAACCACCCAATTGCAAGTTTGATTAAGAGGGCATAAATTCCGTAAATGATAACCAGACGAATTGAATTAATCCACCAGGGCTTGGTGACAATAAGGTCCTGTCCGGAACGGATATATTCAAAACCTATGTACTTCCAGAACAGATATTCCAATCCGATGCGGGCAGGAATCAGGAGTGAAATAACCAGAATCAGATAAAGCACCGGCAATGCCTTGTGTTTTGATCCGGTAAACAAGCCATAGGTAAAATAAAAACTGTAAAAGGTAATAAAACTGGTCAAAGGGTAGATGGTCACTTCCTCAAATGCAACATCGGACTTTTCCGGCATGAGTAAAATGGCGAAGAAAATCTGGTTTAAAATGTAGAGCCAGAAAGCGACATGAATCAGAACTTTATATTTTTTTTTCATGTAATGTGCGCAGAAGTGACCACACAAAATAACAATAGTTAAGGTCTAAATCCAAACAATTCAGAGACAAATCGATCAATATGGCCAATTGTCCGGTCATTTGTTTGATTCGATCGATTAAATCTTTAAATATTTCATTGATTTATAAGCAACTGTAAGTTTGAAATTTGTAAATTTGAGTTACAAATCGCTGAATTGCCATGCTAACTTTCCGATATCAGAAAATCACGATCAGTTTTCTGCTATTGATCATTTATTGTTGTTTTGGGGATCACTATGTGTTAGCACAGGTAAGGTATCATTTTTATTATGGAAAGGTTTCGGATGCAGCCACCCGCCAGCCAATTGCCAATGCAAATCTTAGGGTTGAGCGATCTCTGGTTGGGACAGTATCGGGGAAGGACGGAACGTTTTCCTTTTTTATCGACAGTATTCCGGCAACTTTGCATGTAAGTTTCATCGGGTACAAGACCAAGATTATTGTACTCGATCAGACCTCTTTTTCTTTGAATCTTTACCTTGATCCCGGGGCGACTACTTTGGCCGAGGTTGAGATAAAAGCAAAAGCGTTTGAACCGTTTTATAAAGATCCAAAGTATGCGGTTCTGGACTATCTTCCAGACAGTAATTTGATTTTTATTCTGGTTTATAGGCAAAAGCTGTCAGATTGTGAGCTGATATGCAAGGATCAAAGGGGAGATACTGTTGCACGGACGGGTCCTTTGTCTTTTTCAGCAAAAAAACTAAACCGTGATTGTCTTGGATATCTGCATTTATTGGGCATCGATTCAGGATTCCAGATATTCAGAGACGGACGCCAGATTCGTTTGATTCATCCGGTCAAACTAAAAAAGTTCAATGATATCTTGAAAAATTGTGTTGCTGCCTCACCATCGGTCCTGTACTTTAAAAAGGAATCCCATAAAGGACTGATGGTAGAGTATATGGGTGTTAACCGAAAGACTTTGCAAAGGCAGAAATTATCGGTTGTGATGGATGAAAAAAAGTTAAAAATGCTGCGGCGCAATCAGGAGGATCAGTGGTACAATAATTCTTACAAACCACCTAACTCGAGGGATGATTTTGTTTCGTGGAATTATGCCAACAAGATCCTGTACAGGCCGATAAAAACCGCGTTGTACCGGATCAAGGGGTACACTTGCATTTTCAATATTCCTGAGCGAAGCATGGAATTCTATGATGACGAAGGGACTTTTTCTTATAAACTTGCGATATTGACAGAGGCCGTCCAAAGCGGTCGCTGGACTCAGGAGATCCTGACGGATGAGATCACGCACCTGGTCTATACATCCTATATTAATAACGGAATTATAACAATTTATAAGATCGACTTAAATACCGGGAATTTAGATAAGGGAATCTCCTTAGACCATTCTTTTCCACAAAAAATCATTATTCACGGCGGTTTGGTATATTATTTATATGATATTAAAGGCGAAGCAGATAACAAGATGTTGTTCCGCAGATACATTCGATAAATTCTATATATTTGAACAAAAAAAGTCAGAAATGGAAAATAATTCAAATCATATCGATAGTTCCCTGCAGGTTCCTGAGCCCCGCGTTTCCGGTGTATTCAGCCACAGTTGGAACGTTTTAAAGCAAAAATTTGTTGATCTGCTTCTGGTTTTCCTGGTTCAGGCCTTACTTGCCATTCCGGTCGGTTTGACCAATATTATTTTTAACCCGAGTGAAGTTGAAATTCTGCCGGGATCCCTGTTTAATTTGATTTACAGCATTTTGGTTCTGATTCCGGTAGGGGCAGGATATGCCTGGGTTAATTTGAAAGCGGTTCGGGGGGAACCATTCCGGATCCAGGATATGTTTTTTGCCTACCAACGGATAACAGATATCCTTTTGGCGTATCTACTGGTGGGGTTGATTGTCGGAATTGGATTTATTTTACTAATCGTTCCGGGAATCATATTTGCATGCAGGCTGGCTTTTGTTCCCTATCTGATCATGGATGAAAAACTGGAAGCTCTTGAAGCGATACGAAAAAGCTGGAGTATGACAAAAGGCAAGGCCGGGACTATTTTTCTGATGGCAATCGCAAGTTTCTTTATCATTATCGGTGGCATTATCTGTCTTTTAGTCGGTGTGATACCAGCCGCAATGTGGATCAGCCTTGCATTCGCATCGATTTATTGGGCTGTTTCAGGTTTGGTCAAAAAGAACTCCCCGAAGGATGCCACACAATAAAAAAGGGGGAATTCCGATAATTCCCCCTCCTGATTATTTTCGTGATTTTCTTATTTGATTAAAGTCAGTTCATTTACCAGATTTGTGGCTCCTGCGAATTTATCCATAATGAAAAGCACATAACGGATATCGACATTAATGGTGCGTTGCATATCCGGTTCGAACATAATATCTCCACTCATCGCCTCCCAGTTGCCATCAAAAGCAAGTCCGATCAATTGTCCATCGCCATTGATTACCGGGCTGCCCGAATTGCCGCCGGTAATATCGTTGGTTGTCAGAAAGCATACGATCATTTCTCCATTTTCGCCGTAGGGGCCAAAATCTTTTGCATTGTAAAGATCTTTCAGTTTCTGGTCGACGATGAACTCATCGTTATTGGGATCTTCTTTTTGCATGACTCCTTTCAGGGTTGTCACATAATCATAATGTACCGCATCGGCCGGGAAGTAATCCAGGACACTTCCATAACTCATTCGCATGGTCGAATTGGCATCGGGATAACGTACCAGATTGGGATTCATTTCCCTCAGTCCTGCAATAAACTTCCTGTTTGAAACACTTACATTTCCCTGGGCTGCGCTAAATGAAGCGGCGTATTTCCCGGTAGCTCCGTTCATCGATTGAGCCAATTGCCATCCCAGGTCTTTCTTGAAGACTTTAAGGGCGGGTTTATCTGCAAAGGCATTGGTACGTTCCAGTGAGGTGAAAACAGAAGTATTGTAAACCGCTTTTGCAAAGGCGTTAAAGTCGTTGTTGTAATCTTTTTCAATTACTGAAAAGATCGACGGAAGATCTTCTTTGGAGACATCAGTATGGTACATGCGAAGCAATTCGGCAAGTGTTTTTTGAGCAATGGCTTCATCATATTCTTTAAATTGACGTTTCATGGCCGATTTAACCTCTTCCTGTGCTGATTTGAGAGTTTCTTTGTTTTTCTTTTCCAGTGCGGATTGAATAGTTCCGAATTGATTTGCGGTTTGTACGACATCTAATCCATTGCCGGCCAAATTTGCATAAAAGAACGGTACTGCAACTTTTTTCATTGCGGCATAATTGGTACTTAAATTGTCGAGAATTTTTCCGTATTTTTTTTGTAACGACGGTTCTTTACTATACCAGGCAGTGAAATCATTTTCGATCATTTTCTTTTTATCCTCTACTTTGTTCCGGACCAGCATTTTTGATTGACCAATGAAATTTTTCCATGTATTGGCAATACCGGCATAATCGGCGGCATAAGCAATTTTTACGGCCTTATCGACATCCATTCTCTCTTTCATTACTTCCAGTTCTTTTCCGAAGATCTTGATAATGGTCGGATAAAAAACCGCCAGATTATAGTCGATACCACAGGAAGTCAGGTATCTTGAAGTTCTGCCCGGATATCCCCAGATCATGGCAAAATCATTTTTTTTGATCCCTTTAAGGCTGATTGGAAGGTGGTACGCGGCCTGTAGCGGTATGTTTTTTTCTGAATATTTCGAAGGATTACCCTCGGCGTCTGAATAAACACGGAGTACTGTAAAATCGCCGGTATGACGGGGCCACATCCAGTTATCGGTATCTCCGCCGAATTTTCCGATAGAAGAGGGGGGAGCCCCGGCAAGGCGTACATCCCGATAAGTTTTAAAAACAAAGAGATAGTATTCATTTCCACCATAGAATGATTTTACAGAAGCTTCGTATTTTCCACCCTCCTCTGCTCTTTTTTTGATCCTTGCAGATACTTCCTTCACCTTTGAATTTCTGTCGGTTTCTTTCATGGTATCTGATAGCAGAGGGATGATAGAATCGGTAACATTTTCAATCCGTTGCAGAAAAGATGCACACATTCCTTCGTTGGGCAGTTCTTCTTTAAAAGATTTTGCCCAAAAACCATTGGTCAGATAGTCATGTTCGGTGGAGCTTAATTCCTGAACAGCTCCGAAACCACAATGATGGTTTGTAAAAAGCAGTCCCTGAGCTGAGACCAACTCAGCCGTGCAAAAAAAGCCACCCGAAGCACCTCCGTTTGAAAGTCCGACAATTGCATCTTTCAAACTGTTGTGGTTAATATTATATAATTCTTCGGCCGTCAGGTGAAGTCCCATTTTTTGCATATCGACATAATTCAGCCGTTCGAGTAAAAGTGGCAGCCACATTCCTTCATCAGGAGGATTATCAGCCTGGACTTTGAGGCCGGAGGCCGTTAAAAGGATCATCGCCAGAAGGGCAATTTCAATTTTTTTCAAAATGGTTTTCATAAAATGTCACGTGTTTTCACCGGTTAATAAATTGGAATTGATGTAGATTTAACGAATTGCAATATTAGTGACATTTTATCAACCAAGATGCTCAAATTATACTGAAACATCCAATTACTCGATAACTGTTGCGTTTTTTGGCATGAATCCTCTTTTTCTCAGGGTGAAAAAACGATCGTTTCAACGTGAATATTCTGATGGTTATCAAATAATGTTGATAATTCGACAACGAATTACCACATTTGCTGAAAAATCAGAACATGGGAATTCGTAGTTTTTACCGGAATTGTAAACGACATTTTGTTTTCCCTCATTTACTCTTCTGGATTACCAGCATCATTCTTTTCACGGTGGTCCTTGTGTTTACCCGGGGTGACTTCAATTTTTACAATATCAGTCTGAGGATTACAGTCAATATCCTGATGACCATTGGTTTTCTGGCTGTATCGGTGTATATCAATTATTTGTGGCTAATTCCGACTTTTTTTTACAAACGAAGATTCGGATTATTTCTGGTACTGGAAATTGTCAACATCTTGCTTTTTATCGCTTTAAATTATTACTTTACCTATTTATTTGAAGGTGGCGATCACCCAAACTTCCTTTCCGAGATCGTTGCGGAATTCATTTTAGTACTGATCTTTTTAGTTGTTTCGACCCTTATAAAGTTTACCCGCGATTCAATTACCCTTCAGGATGTTGAATTACGCATCAAAGAGGTTGAAAAACAAAAAGTTGAGGCCGAGTTAAGAGCATTAAAAGCCCAGGTTAATCCCCATTTCTTTTTCAATACGCTGAACAGTCTTTATTCTCTCAGTCTTGATAAATCGGATAAGGCGCCTGAACTAATCCTGAAATTATCTGATTTAATGAGATTTATCATTTACGAATCGAGTGAAGACTTGGTCAGCATGGAAAAGCAACTTGAATTCATGAAGAACTACGTCTTTCTTGAAAATCTGCGCAATGATGAAAATCTCAAAGTTGTTTTTAATGTAAAAGGTTCAAATACAAGAATTAAGGTCGCTCCGTTGCTCTATATTGTCTTTATTGAGAATGCCTTCAAACATGGATCAAAGGCTGCCAAGGACCGACCCTTCATCGAAATAGATTTTAATCTTGAACGGGAGGATCGGATTGGGTTTATCATCAGAAACAGTAAAGAGACTCATACCGAATTTCCCGAATCAAGTGGTGTAGGTCTTACCAATGTAAGAAAGCGTCTGGAGCTTCTTTATCCCCAAAAACACGAACTGACCATCAGAGATACTGAAAATCAATATTTAGTTGAATTAACCATCAAACTATCATGAATATACGGTGTCTGATCATTGATGATGAACCGCTTGCACAGCGTGTCATTGAACGGTATGCTGAGAACCTTTCTTATCTTCAGATTGTAAAGAAATGCAACTCGGCTATTGAAGCTATAGAGGTGCTTCATCATGAGGGTGTTGACCTTATATTTCTTGATATCAACATGCCCAAACTAACCGGTATTGATTTTTTAAGGACTCTTAAGAATCCTCCCCTCGTCATTATCACGACAGCTTATGCTGAATATGCAATCCAGGGGTATGAATTGGATGTTGTGGATTATCTCATGAAACCATTTGCTTTTGAAAGGTTTTATAAAGCGGTCCAAAAAGCAGAGGAAATTCTTAAAGCGCGTGACATTCAACATTTTGAAAACAGGGAGGTGGAAAAGACGGATGAGGACTTTATTTTTGTAAAATCAAGTAAAAAGACTTTCAAAGTAAATCTGTCAGATATTCTTTATATTGAAGCCCTCGGTGATTATGTGAAAATCCATACTACGGATAAAATGATCGTAAGTTACCAGTCGTTAAAAAACATTGAAACCTTACTCCCTCCGAAGCAATTTCCCAGGATTCATAAATCATTTATCATTGCCTTATCGCGTATTGATCTTATTGAAGGCAACCAGGTAAAGATCAGGGACAGGATGCTACCCGTGGGAACAAATTTCAAGAATGAATTTGAGCGGCTTATCCGGTCTATTTAGGTTTTATTTAAGTACCGGAAGGGAAATCCCCCTGAAAAATTCGAGTAGTGATCCCGTAATAATAAATGCGCCTATTATCACGAAAAGGATCCCGACAATCCGGTTTATCCATAATTTCACCTGGGGATTGCCGGCAATTTTTAGTTTATTGGCGAGCACCACTTTTAAAATATCCGTAGCCAGAATAATGGATAATGTTCCCGTGAAGAACAATGCCACCTGTTTCTGATCACCACCGTAGGTGGCATTAATTGCAAGTACTGAAGTAATCCAGAATACCCATAAAAACGGGTTGGCCAGATTCAATACAAAGCCTTTGAAAAAATAGGGGAGTCTACCCTTTTTTTTAACTTTTATTTCGGTTATAACTTCAATTTGTTCAGTTACGGGCATCTTTTTAAAAATCGTATAAAAACCAAAGACAATCATGACGATCCCTCCGAATATACCCAGAATCAAATGATAATGGGAATCGGTTACAATTGCAGTGGCGCCAAAAAAACATCCAACTACTACTGCGAGATCGCTGATAAAAATTCCTGTTGCGAGAAAAATCCCCGTTTTTATCCCATGTTTAATGCTGGTTTGCAGTAATGAAAAAAGCGCCGGCCCCAAGGTTATAGCCACGGTCAATCCCAGGATTATTCCCTCAAACAACGGGTGTAATATGGAATTCACAGATTCGTATTTAAAACATTCTTACCTGAGCCAGCCGGCTTTTAGGTCGACTGTTTTCAGAAATTGCTATGATTAGCTTATTTTTGTCACCCCGATAAAACATACAAAGGTAATACTTCTGATGAAACCTACCTGAAACGCCATGAGGTGATTGAATAAGTAAAGTTACAGAAACCCAGGCATGATTAAGAATATTGGCGTAATTTAGAAGGTGCAATCTTCCATGAAAAAAATACTAAAAATTACAATACGCATTACCGGATTGGTCGTCCTGGTGTTGCTGTTTTCTTTTTTGAGTTTATTAGCTTTTCTGCATTTCACCGAGTTTAAACCGGTATCCCTGAGTGCAGATCTTCCCGGCGGTGGCATTGGCATGCCTGAGCCGGGAAAGGTGATCACTTTCTTTTCCTGGAATATCGGTTACGCCGGTTTGGGAAAGGAAATGGATTTTTTTTATGACGGGGGTCACAGGACCCGTCAAAGTAAATTGCATACACTGGCTTGCTTAGCGGGAATCAGACAAGTGATCGGGAGGTATGACACCATCCCATTTATTTTTTTACAGGAGGTAGACCGTTGTTCTAAAAGATCCTGGGACCTGGATGAATTTGAAGAAATCTCAACAAATTTTCCAGGACATACGAAATGGTTCTCCAAAAACTATGAGTGCCGGTATGTTCCTGTGCCCTTAGCCAATCCAATGGGACGGGTACTATCAGGGATTACAACTTTTAGTAAATTTCAGCCCGTTTCATGGGAGACCAGGTACTATTATACGGATTTTCCCTGGCCCATGCGACTGGTCATGCTGAAGCGCTGTTTTAACCTTTTCCGGTTTTCCTTACATAATAAAAAGGACCTGATCGTTGTGAATCTTCATAATTCCGCTTATGATTCAACCGGGATCCTTCGTGAAAAGGAATTAATGATTCTTGATTCCACGCTGAACACGGAGTATCGAAAGGGTAATTTTATTGTTGCCGGAGGCGACTGGAATATCAATCCAAAGGGATTTAAAACAGAGCGGATTAGGACAAAAGATGTGGTGATGAAAAGTGATCCACCCTTCCCGGAACACATTTTAACAGGGTGGCAGTTCGTTTTTGATCCCGGTATTCCGTCAGAAAGGTATACTGATGAGGGGTACCTTAAAGGCCGGACACGAACAACGATCCTTGATTTTTTTGTTGTTTCACCCAATATCAGGGTGGTAGGGATTGAAACGGCAGATCTTGGTTTCAAATGGTCGGATCACAACCCTGTAATTATGAAGGTCATTTTGGGTAACCCATGAAAAATATAAAAAACAAATACCCCATGAAAACTGCAGTAACATCGGAAATGACGTTATTGGATCATTTAAAGGTCGTTTTTCAGAATGCTTCAAAAACGACAGTAAAACAATGGATCACCCATGGGAACATCAAGGTGAATGGAAGTATGGTTACCAATCCTTCAGAACTGGTTCATCCCGGTGCAATCGTTGAATATAACCGGCAGGAGGTTCGAATAGGCAGGGTAAAACCCCCATATCCCGTGTTGTATGAAGACGATCTGATACTCGTTGCCGAGAAACCCGCAGGACTGTTGACTGTCGGAAATAAAGATACGGGAGGAACTTCTTTTTACAAGATCATGCAGTTGTGGAATAAAGAAAATTCAAGGGGGAAAGAGCGTTTATTTATTGTACACAGGCTTGACAGGGAGGTTTCAGGAATCCTGGTGTTTGCCAAAAGTGAGCCGATACAGCAAAAAATTAAAAGTGACTGGTCGCGCGCCAAAAAGAGATACTATGCATTGACCGAGGGCTATCCCGGGAAGGAAGAGGGATCCGTGAAGGGGTGGCTGATGGAAGGACCGCAGCAGCGGATGTTTTCCGTTCAGGAACAAGATGGGGCAAAATATGCGGTGACACATTACAAAGTAATGGATCGCACTCCCGATTACACCCTCTTAGAGGTCGAACTTGGAACCGGGCGAAAGAATCAAATCCGGGTTCATCTCGCCGACTTGGGTTGTCCGGTCGTCGGTGACCGGCGTTATGGAGCCGATGACCGGTTTCACCGAAGAATCCGGTTACATGCTTTTTATTTATCATTATTTCATCCGGTTAATGGCCAGCTGTTGGAGTTTAAAAGTAAAATGCCCCGGGGATTTCTGATATTGAAACCGGAAGATGAAAATTATGGTTAATGGTTCAAAGGAGGGGCATTGAAATTTTGTGATTACCTCTTTGCCGGAGCGCTTCGAAAACTACAATGGCGGCCGATACTGATACATTCATCGAATCAATCTTACCCCTCATTGGGATTTTAATGAGGGAATCAGCCTGTTTAAGCCATGGATCACTGAGACCCTGGGCTTCAGATCCCATAATTATTGCAGTAGGTTTAGAGAAATCAGTTTCATAATAACAACGGGTGGCTGTCAAAGCGGTAGCTATTATGCTTATATTGTTGGTATGCAGCCAGTTGATAGCTTCGGTTGAAGGTGCTGTGACCACCGGCAGGGTAAAAATACAACCAATACTTGATCTAACGACGTTTGGATTGAAAATGTCGGTGGACGGGTCACAGATGATAACGGCATCGAGACCGGCTGCATCGGCTGTTCTCAGTATAGCCCCAAGATTCCCGGGCTTTTCAACGGTCTCGAGGACCAGGACCAAGGGATTTATCCCAAGCGACAGGTCTTTTAATTCCGGACGTCGGAGAATTGCCAGAGCAATCATTCCGCCGTTGTCTTTACGATATGCAACACGGTTAAATACATCTTTTGTAAGTTCGATAGTATTTGAATCGGAACCAGCGGCTTCTATCAGTGCATCAGCATGTTGTTGATGGGTTATTCCCGGGGTGAAACACAAATCGGTAATGGTATATCCGCCGGCGATTGCCAGACCGATCTCACGGACTCCTTCAATAATAAACCTGTTTTGTTCCTGGCGGGTTTTTGGCTTCAATTCAAGAAGCAAAAGGTTTTTAATAAAAGGATTCTGAATGCTGGTTATTTTTTTTATCATAGCCGCAAGATATTATTTTTCAACAAATTTTATGATTTCCCATGAAAGAAATATTTTTTTCGCTGTTTTGTCGGAGGAAAGAATTTTATTTATACATTTGCGTATTCAATTACCTAAATAAAAATGTCTAAAATTTTTGCATTATCTGAAGCTGCTTCAATTGCGATTCACAGCATGGTTCTGATCGCAAAATCGGAAAACGGAATCAATGCAGTGAAAATTGCCGAGACCACCGGATTCTCAAAAAATCACATTGCCAAGGTATTGCAAAGGTTGGTCAAAAATAGTATGTTAAAATCCGTGCGGGGGCCATCGGGTGGTTTTTCATTAAAAAAGGATCCTGCCCTGATATCCCTTCTTGATATTTACGAGTCGATCGAAGGAAGTCTGGAAATGGGAGATTGTCCCTTATCCTATGATGTTTGTGGTTTTGATAAATGTGTGATGGGGAATGTTGTAAATAAACTGACCGCTGAATTTAAAAAGTTCTTACAGGAACAGACCCTGCGGTCCTATATATAATTTTTTTTATTTTAAATAAGTAATTAAATACTTAAATACAATATAAGTAATTGTTATATCAGCCCGCCGGGGCGGGTTCATGGGAATGGTAAATTAAGATGAAAATTAACAAACTGTTAAGATGAAAAGGCAAATTATTCAGATTGATGAGGAAAAATGTAATGGGTGCGGTCAATGTGTGCCCAATTGTCATGAAGGCGCACTCCGTATTATTGACGGGAAGGCACGACTGATCAGTGATCTGTTTTGTGACGGTCTGGGGGCGTGTATTGGCCATTGTCCTGAAGGCGCCATTGAGATCATTGAGCGTGAAGCAGAGCCCTATGACGAGCAGAAGGTCATGGAACAGATCGTACCAAAAGGCCGGAATACCATTTTGGCGCATCTCGAGCACCTCCGTGATCACAATGAGGAGGAGCTGCTAAAGGAGGCTATACGGTATTTAAAAGAAAAAAATATTGAAATGGGTCCGGCAGCGGAAAAACAGGGTGGGAATGCGACACATCCAAATCTTGTGACTGCACTCAGGGAGGAGCGGTTGCATTCCGGACACGGTTGTCCGGGTGCTCAGACCATTGATTTCAGAATTGATCAACACAAAGTTGAACACGCTGTCGCTGGTACCGGCATCGAAGTTCCCTCTGAATTACGGCAGTGGCCGGTTCAAATGCACTTATTAAATCCGCGGGCCGGATATTTTAATCAGGCCGATGTAGTGTTGGCGGCAGATTGTGTTGCCTTTACCATGGGAAATTTCCACAGCCGGTTCTTAAAGGGGAAGACCCTTGCGATTGCTTGTCCGAAACTGGACAGCAACAAGGAGTCGTACCTCCAGAAACTGACGGCCATGATACAGGAATCAAAGATCAATTCGCTGACCGTGATCATGATGGAGGTTCCCTGTTGCGGCGGGTTGTTGCAGATGGCACAGGCAGCTCGGAGTGAAGCAGGTCGGAACATCCCGATAAAAAAGGCGATTGTCAGCGTCAAGGGTGAGGTACTCGAGGAGGAATGGCAATAAAAATGAGTATATAGAAGAAACAATATCCTGGAATTTCTTTCATCATATCACGCACCGAGTAATTATTCAACACCAAGTAAATCGAAAAACATGAAGACAAAAAAACTATGGTTTGGATTTATCACCGTCATGGTGGTCTCTTTTGCAGTGCTTCTTTTCTATGGCCGGGAAATATACCGGCAGGCGCCACCCATTCCCGAATCGGTCGTCACTACCGATGGTTCGGTTTTATTCACGGGTCAAAATATAAAAGATGGACAGAACATCTGGCAGTCTATCGGGGGGCAGGAAGTCGGATCCGTATGGGGACATGGTTCATACGTCGCTCCAGACTGGTCGGCCGATTGGCTTCACCGGGAATCGGAGTATATTCTGAATTACCTTTCTGATACAACGTTTCACAAACCCTACAATCAAATATTACCCGAACAACAGGCGATGCTCCGGGTCAGGTTGCAGCAGGAGATGCGTATAAATACCTATAATCCGTCAAGCGGACGAATTGTTGTTTCTCCACTCAGGGCAAAGGCCATTGAGGCCGTGGGACAACATTACTCCGGTCTTTTCATGAACGATCGGGCGTATGATACCTTGCGCGATCATTATGCCATACCACCGAACTCTATCAAGGATCTGAGCAGGATGGATAAAATGAATGCCTTTTTTTTCTGGACAGCCTGGTCCTGTGTAACGAACCGTCCCGGATCTGATATTTCATACACCCACAACTGGCCGTCGGATGAGTTGGTTGATAATAAGCCTACGAGTTCACTGATTTTATGGACCGGGTTCAGCGTAATTATGTTACTTGCGGGAATCGGTCTGATGGTTTGGTATTATGCTTCACGAAAGGAAGAGGGTTTGGCTGGTCATGAGATGCCGGCTACAGATCCTTTGCTGGGTGGAATTCAGACCCAATCAATGAAAGCCACACTGAAGTATTTCTGGATCGTCACGGCCCTGATTCTTGTTCAAATCCTGATGGGGGCGATCACGGCTCATTATGGAGTGGAGGGCCAGGCATTTTACGGTTTACCTTTATCGGAATGGTTGCCTTATTCTATTTCGCGTACCTGGCATGTTCAACTGGCGATTTTCTGGATTGCCACTTCATGGCTTGCAACCGGTTTGTATCTGGCGTCTGCCGTTGCAGGTAAGGAACCCAAGTATCAGGCGTTGGGTGTGAATTTTCTTTTTATTGCTTTATTGATCATTGTTGTCGGTTCATTGGCGGGACAATGGTACGGTGTCATGCAGAAGCTTGGGTTGGTTCAGAATTTCTGGATCGGGCACCAGGGGTATGAATATGTTGATCTGGGAAGGTTCTGGCAAATTTTTCTGTTTGTTGGATTGGTCATATGGCTTGTTCTCATGGGAAGAGGTTTAGCGCCCGCATTTAAACAACGTTCCGAAAACCGGTCTCTTTTAACCATGTTCATCATTTCTTCCATCGCCATTGCTGCTTTTTACGGAGCCGGACTGATGTGGGGCCGTCAGACGCATCTTGCTGTTGCTGAATACTGGCGTTGGTGGGTCGTCCACCTTTGGGTGGAGGGTTTCTTCGAGGTTTTTGCCACTGTTGCCATTGCCTTTCTGTTTGTCCGTCTCGGTTTGATAAGGGTTGCAACAGCCACATCGAGTGTATTATTTTCCACGATAATCTTTCTTTCTGGCGGGATAATGGGTACTTTTCACCATCTTTATTTTACAGGCACCCCGACAGCGATACTCGCCATTGGAGCCACCTTCTCGGCCCTTGAAGTAGTTCCCCTGGTATTGATGGGGTATGAAGGCTATGGAAATTTCAAGATATCAAAAAGCCGGGCGTGGATTGAGGGATATCGGTGGCCGATTTGGTTCTTCCTCGCCGTGGCCTTCTGGAACCTCGTAGGAGCCGGTATCTTTGGATTCTTGATTAATCCGCCGATCGCGTTGTATTACATGCAGGGATTGAACACGACCCCGGTTCACGGACATACCGCTTTATTCGGAGTTTACGGGATGCTGGGAATTGGATTGATGTTGTTTGTGCTGAAAAGCATGGATCCCGGGAAAGTGTGGAATTCAAAATGGATTCGTTTTGCCTTCTGGTCCATAAATATCGGATTGGCGTTGATGGTATTGCTAAGTGTATTGCCAGTAGGGCTTGCACAGACCTGGGTAAGTGTAAAGAACGGCATGTGGTATGCCCGTTCGGCTGAATTTCTTCAGGATCCCCTGATCATAACTTTCAAGTGGTTACGGGTAATCGGTGACACAGTCTTTACATTGGGGGCGCTTGCTTTGGCATGGTTCATTTTTGGATTAAAGGGAGGGTGGTCACTTAAAAAGGATTATATAAAACTGTAATCCAAACAAAAATAAAATTTCAAAATAAAGTCAAGATAGTAAGGGTTTAATTAAAAAAAACAAATTATGGAAAAGAGCATTTTCGAACACTCAAACGTGTTCAGATTCCCAGGAAAGGTAGATTATTCAGCCGAGGGTATTATCAGTAAAAGAGTCATCGACCGCACAGCAGGAACGGTCACTTTATTCTCCTTTGACAAGGGTCAGCGGTTAAGTACCCATTCAGCGCCTTTCGACGCACTGGTTCAGGTCGTAGAAGGGAACGCTGAAATTGTCATTAACGAGATTCCTTTCACCCTGGGGGCGGGTGATGCCATTATTATGCCGGCCGGGATTCCGCACGCGGTGAATGCTGTTGAGAAGTTTAAGATGGTTTTAACAATGATTAAAGGATAAAAAAATGAGTGAACTGATCAATAATTCAAGGAGCAGGAAGGAGTTGTTAAAGCACATGATCCTGCAGCTGCACGAAGGGGTGGCCCCGGAAGCAGTAAGGGCACGAATGGTAGAACTTATGGCAAAAATTCCTTATGGTGAGGTGGTGGAGGTAGAACAGGCGTTGATCAACGAAGGATTGCCCGAAACGGAAGTTCTTCGTTTGTGTGATGTTCACACAGAAGCGCTTGAGGGTCATATCGATCTGGCCGGAATGAAAATCGTAGCGCCGGGTCATCCGGTCGACACGTTCAAACAGGAGAACAAAGAACTTATAAAGGTAGCAGATCAGCTCAACGTATTATTCAGCCGGGTGGCTGATGAAATGCAGAGTTCCGGCAAAGAAAAGTATCTCAACACAATTAAGACGCTGTTTAACAGCCTGATGGATGTTGATAAACATTACAGGCGGAAGGAGAACCTACTCTTTCCGTTTCTCGAGAAATACGGAATTACCGGGCCACCCAAAGTCATGTGGGGAAAACACGATGAGACCCGCGATCTGTTGAAAAATGCGATCAATGCACTGAACATGCCGGGTGAATTCACGACCGAGATGATGGAAATGAAAATCGATCTTCACCTAAAACCGGCTGCTAAAGCTATAACCGACATGATCATGAAGGAGGAGGAGATCCTGTTTCCAATGACACTTGATAAGCTTAGTGAAGCCGATTGGTACGAAGTTTATCGTCAAACCCTGGAGATCGGTTATTGTTTGTATGACCCGAAGTTCACCTGGAAGCCGCAGGGAGTTGAAGCAGAAACGGAGGTTTCGGCTGAAGAGGGGACGGTGAATCTCCCCAGTGGAAGGTTCACAACAGAAGAGTTGCTGGCCATGCTGAACACGCTTCCTGTTGATATTACTTTTGTCGACCGTAACGATAAGGTAAAATACTTCTCTCAGGGGAAAGAACGGATTTTCGACCGGAACAGAGCGATTTTAGGCCGTGATGTTCGCATGTGTCATCCGCCTTCTAGTGTTCATATCGTGGATCAGATCGTGGGTGATTTTAAGAGTGGTAAGGCCGACAGCGCTCCATTCTGGATTCAGATGGGTGGAAAGTTCATCCATATTGAATATTTAGCACTGCGGAACGAAAAGGGTGAGTATCTTGGGACCGTTGAAATGTCGCAGGATTTGACGGAAAAAAGGGCGCTTTCAGGCGATCAGCGGTTGTTGAGTTACCGGAAGAGCGAAAGATCAGAATCTGCGAAAAAGAACGAACAGGCTGATGCCGGAGGTAAAGTAGCCGAGCCGGATCATCCGGTTTCAAAAGTAGTTTTGGATGCCAGACCATTACTGGCCAAGGGCATACATCCCCTTGCACAAGTTCAGGAGGAGTGTGCCGCGTTGCTTCCGGGGGAGGTTTATGAAGTGATTACTCCGTTTCCGCCGGCACCCATGATTGAGGAAATGGCTGCAGCCGGCTATCAGACTCGTTCAGAAACCGGTACTGATGGATTGTTTCACACCTATTTCAGAAAATGACGAACCGGGAAAAGGCTGAAGCATCGAAAAACCGATGCTTCAGCCTTCCCTTTTATCATCGTTGCAGGCATGCGCAATTTTTTCCGGAAATACCACAAGTGGTTCAGTCTGGTTGCTACGCTTTTCATTTTATTTTTCGCGATATCAGGAATCATTTTGAATCACAGGAATCTGTTATCGGGAATAAATATAGACCGGAATTTCCTTCCATCGGCTTACCGATATAACAACTGGAATCTTGCGGCAATTAAAGGCTCTGAGCAAATTTCAGATGATTCTATTCTGGTTTACGGAAATCTGGGGGTTTGGCTGACTAATTCTTCGTACCAACAGTTCAGAGCGTTCAACACTGGTTTTCCGAAGGGTGTGGATAACCGGAAAATCAATACTGTCCATTTCAATAAAAGGTCAGGATTATACGCCGGAACACTGTTCGGAATGTTCCGGTACGATTTCAAAAAGGGAAGGTGGGCCCGTATAGAACTGCCTTCGGGTGACGAGCGTATCGTGAAAATTATCACCGTTGGGGATACCTTAATGGTCATGTCAAGGTCACTTCTGATGATGACAATACCGGGGAATAACCCTGAAAAAGACGAAAATCATCATGCATCCGATCGTTCCCCTGATAATGGTATTGCGAAGAGAAAAACGGTCATAAATTCGACAAAGGTTCAAATTCCGAAATTCAGTATTATTTCGATCCCACCACCTGAAGGATGGGACGGGAAGGTGGGGCTTTTCAGAACTTTCTGGGTTGTTCACAGCGGCGAGATCTATGGATTTGCAGGAAAAATCCTTGTCGATTTTGTCGGCCTGAGTATTATTCTGCTGTGTATAACAGGATTGATCTATTTTCTGATTCCACATCGAATCAGGCGTTTGAAAGATGAATTGCATCGTTCCAGGTTAAAAAGATTCAACAGGGGCACGCTCAGGTGGCACAATATTGTAGGATCGTGGCTTTTCCCGGTGCTGATCCTCACGACCTTCACCGGGATGTTCCTTAGGCCGCCTCTGCTTATACCCATTGCCGGTTCCCGGGTACAGCCGATTCCCTTTTCCGAACTCGACAGCCCCAATCCATGGTTCGATAAACTCCGTGATTTTGAATTTGATCGGGAGTCGGGGCGGTTCATTGTGGCGACTCAGGAAGGGATATTCGAAGCGGATCTTCAGTTTAACAAGAAGCTGAAATTATTACCCTATCAGCCTCCCGTTAGTGTAATGGGCATCAATGTCCTGAAGAAAATACCCGGGTCCGGGTATCTGATTGGTTCATTCAGCGGGATTTTTATCTGGAACACTGAAACCGGAGCAATTACCGATTATATTACAAAATTGCCCTATTACCGAACAGGAGTGGAAGGACCTCCTTTTGGCCAGGTAAGTGTGGCAGGTTTTTGCCGTGTTAATGATTCAATAGAAGTTGTTTTTGATTATGCTGTTGGGATTATGGCTGTAAAGGGGAAGAATCCATTCCCCGCAATGCCCGAAGCAATAATTTCTCAGAGCCCCATTTCATTGTGGAATCTTGCATTAGAGATCCATACAGGCCGTATATTTCAACCGGTTTTGGGAGGTTTTTACATATTGATTGTACCACTCATTGGACTGATGACGCTCGTCATTCTGGTTTCCGGTTTTTTCAGTTGGTGGCTTGCACGAAGGAAACACCCCCGTTCACAAACCTAATTCGCCAGCTATCGGTAACATGGAATTGATGGCCAGGGCCGCAAATTCATCGATCGGGATTCCGAATTTCTCGCATTCCATAATATTTTCTCGTTTCACGGAGGCAGCAAATATTTTTTCTTTCATTCGTTTGACCACGGACTTTGGTTTCACGCTGGAGAGCTTCCTGTCGGGATAGACATAAGTGGTGGCAAAGATCAGTCCGGTTATGGTTTCCCCGGCGGCGAGTGCGTGCTGGAATTCGGTGTTTCGTTCCTTTCCGGCAGAACATTCGTTGTGCATGCTGATGGCATCGAGGATTTCGGGATCAACATTATAATCTTTGAGCAGGCTTGTTGTTTGTGTCCCATGAACCAGCGGGTCGGCGTGGGTAACTTCCACATCGAGATCGTGTAAAAGGCCGGCCATTGCCCATTTCTCTTCATCTTGTCCCAATTTTCGGGCAATACCTTTCAACACGGCTTCAGAGGCCAGGCAATGAAAGATCATTTTTTCATTTTTCACATAGTAGTGTAAAAGTTCCAGCGCTTTTTCTCTTGTAAGTGTCATAATTCTTTTAATAGGAAATTCGATTTGCAAATCAGTTGAAGATATCAGGGGATTCATATGGTTTGAAGGGAGCTTATCCCGTTATGAAACCAGTCCGGCTCGTTCCAGGTATGGTGATTCAAGGAGCCAACAGGTTGCTGTATTTGTCGATCAGGTAGACCAGTGAAGCAATTCCGGCGCTTCCGAGTTGAAGTTCCCGGGGACTGATCTTGTCAAATGTATCGGAACCGGCGTGCTGGTAATCAAAATATCGTTGTGAATCGGTGACCAGGGCGATCAAAGGGAATCCATATTTTTTCAATGGGCCGATATCGACTCCGCTGCCCCCTTTCGCGAACGACCAGTATCCATATGGCTCTAAAAGTGGCTGCCAGCGGCGGATCAGATCAACCTGTTTATCCGTTGCATCGATGGAAAATCCCTGCGGTGTGAAGCCACCCCGGTCTGATTCAATTGCGGCGATATGGGATTCATTTTTAATACCAACAGCGCTGGCGTAAGCTGTGGCTCCCCGTTGCGCATATTCTTCATCCATGAAAACCACCAGGCGAAGGGTGTTGGCCGGTTTAATCTGCAACTGTTTAAATAGTCTCAGCACTTCCATGGTCTGAACCACTCCGGCGCCATCGTCATGGGCCCCCTGTCCCAGATCCCAGGCATCAATATGACCACCGAACGCAATAATCTTTTCGGGGTGAACCGTTCCTTTTATTTCTGCAATTACATTAAAACTGCCGGTTTCGGAAAGTTCCATGCAGGTTGTCCGTATAAACAATCGCAAACGATGGTCTACTTTAAGCCAGGCGGACAGGGAATCGGCTCCATTGGTGCTGACAGCTACGGCAGGGATGCGGATTACCGAGTCGGCATAATGCTGGATACCGGTGTGGGGATAATCGTCGTGGGAAAGCGTTGCAGAGCGTACGATAACTCCGATAGCCCCGTATTTCGCCGCATAGAGCGCTCCGCGTGCACGCAATGCCACCACTTCTGCATAGGCATTGAAAGTATAGAACCAGGTGGGATTGGCACAACGGTTAAAAAACACAATTTTGCCCGAAATCCCTTCGCGCCCAAGGTCGTCGAGCTGTTCAAAGCCGGCCACTTCGACCACCTCTGCTTCTATGCCTTTTGACCCGGTACCTATGGAGCTTCCCAATGCACAGATGTTGAGAACCTGTTTTCCAACAGCACTTGATTTCACACGGGCAACTTCCTTCTCACCACGTTCCCATCGTTTAACGGTTAAGGGTTGCAGGTATACGGTGTCGGGATTCATTTCTTTTAACATCCGGTATACCCATGCAACAGCCTTTTCGGCCTGTAAAGTACCGCACAACCTTCCCTGAAAATTGTTACAGAGAAATCCGAGGTTGTGGTAAGCTACCGGATGGGTCAGTGCTTCACTGAAAAAATTTCCGATTACCAGACTATCAGGATTCCCGGAAATGACTTCGGTTCCCGTAAATCCGACAAAAAAAGCAAAAACGAAAACGAGTCTTTTCATCATCCCGGTTTTTCTGCAAAATTACAAAAAGGAGGGGTTCCAGATGGTCAACCTTTCTTTCGGATAAATAGTTTTTTAATATTGAGATAATCAATATAATAAAGCACTTTTACCGAAAAACTGTTGGTTTGGGGGGAGTTTAAGGTTCCGGTAAGGTCATCCCAGTAATTCAGCAAAGACAGTTCGTTCAGCGTATTGATATTATTTTTCCAGACTACGCTGAGCTCGCTTCCCGGAGCGAAGTACCAAACAAACTGAAGATCGACAGAGAAGGCGTTATAGCTGAGGTCCGCATTATATGGATAATCTGCCCGGCTGAGTTCGCCATCATGGCCCAGGCGGTAATATTCAAAATACTTAGCCGTTGACCAATAATGTCGGGCTCTCAGGGTGACCGAGGTTTTAGTGTTAAAGATGTATTTGATATTCAGGATATTGTTAAAGGTGGATACATCTCTGCGTCCGAACCAGATGGTTGGTTCAGCGACGGAATCATACAAAGTATTAACCCATCCCCGGTCGTTGTAATTCATATCGTAATTGAACGACACCGAAACCGTGAACTGGTCGGAAAACCGGAACCGGGGAATCAGGCTGATCCAGTAATTGAAATTTCTGTTGTCGGGAGCATGAATACAACCCAGGCCACTGGATATCCGAAACATTTTTCTCTGGTCGGTGCCAATATTGACCTCCGTGTTATAGCTCCATGGTTTTTTATATATCCAGCCCCATACCCTTGCTTCATAATAGTCGTTGCTCCCCAAGGGTTGGACGGAGAAGTCGATGAATGAATTCCACATGTTTTTATAGACCGTCTGGTTGTAGACTTCGAATTCAAGTCCGGTAAAGCTGTATGGTTTTACGAGGGTTTTATAGGTGGTCGAGAAATAAGACTGAGAATTCCGAATGATCCAGACCGGATCGGAAATGGTATAATTCAGGGTCAGCCTGTTTATTGCTTCATTGTTGTACAACAAGAAACCCATGTCATTGGGGTCGTAGGTGCTTCCGATCTCATCGCGGAAAATGCTGTATTGAAATCTCCCGCTGGGTTTTGAAATTTCGAGGGTATACCGGTGGCCGAATACGGGAGAAATTCCCTCATGGAACCGTTGGCTTACGATACCCCGCCCGAAAAATGCCATGGTATTTTTTTTATTGCAAAGTTTTGTCTCAACGCCGGTAACGTTGGCTGTATAACGATCGGCCGGAGTATAATAGTTGGTATTGATCAGGGTAACATAGGAGTTATTTTTAAGATTCTGGTCCAGAACCAGAACGTTATAGTTGGTGAAGGGTTGCGACATAATCCTGCGTTGGTTACCGGTAAGCGTGTCCTCGAGGATTCCCCAGGTGTTGGTGGTCATTCCGTTGAAAAAGCCGATTCCAAGTCCCCGGACATCGCGTCCTGATATTTTTGTAGCATTAATAATACGGGTCTCTTCCGGATTTTTCGACACTATTTCATTGATATTCAAGCTGTCGTATGGCGCATAGAAATTTTTCGGAACGCTTCCTACACGGCGGGAATAAAAAATCTCGCATTTATCGAACAGTTCGGTCGCTTCTGTAAAGAACTGGCGTTTTTCATCGTACCGGATTTCAAAAGGGGTGAGGTTGAGCACCTGATCATCAGATTGCACCTGTCCGAAATCGGGGATCAGCATCATGTCGAGGGTATAGCTTTCGTTGATACCATATCGCAGGTCCAATCCGCCCCGAATGAAGTATTGCCAGTTTTTTGTATCCGGATTTTTCTCAAGGTAGCCTGAAAGATAGGGCGAAAAAGAGAGCCGAACCGGCGGCTGAATACTGTCGATGCCAGCCAGATCACCATAATATCTGAAAATATTCTGATCGTTGATATCCACGAAAGTCCAGGTAGAATATTCCCCGCGACGTTGCAGGTTCCGCCACATGTTGATCCCCCAGATTTGTTTCGGGGTTCTTGGAAAACGCAAAGCGGAGTAAGGGATCCTTACCTCTGCGATCCATCCCTCGTTGTTAACGGATGTGGCGCTTTCCCATACTGCATCCCAGGTAATATCATTTCCGATCGCAGAATACTTACAGTCGTTTTGCACATTAGCCGGCGAAAGTTTGAACTCATACATGTTCAGATCATCATCGTACGGAAGGATGTCGAAAGAGATGATATCATTATTCAGTGACTCGACCTGATCCCTGCGTCCCAGTTCTTTACAAATGCTGTCGGGATGTGCATCGAACATCGTTGCGCCGATGTACAACGCCATATCATCATAGGCGAACCGCACCTCTGTAGGATAAGAGGGGAAAGCGCCGTTTAAGGGTGAATATTGAACAAAATCCTTTGCCGCGGGGAGTGTTCGCCAGAAATGCTCATTCAATAATCCATCTATCTTAGGCGGGGTGTCAATCCTAACGGCCGGAATAATCTTTTTTGATCTGAATGCCGAATCAAACGCATGATTCTGCGGAGTACCTGCTAACACAATATTCCCCAGGCAAAAAAGAAAGATTCCCGTCAGTAAAAAACTCAGTGTATTGATTTTATCAGACACAGCGAACAAAAGTAGAAAAGGAGTGAAAGTATCAGTTCCTCGACCCCGTGAAAAACAAATTCGATGACTTCATGGTAAAACTCGTTATCTGTCGTAAAATTACTGCTTTCAAATTGATCCGGAGATGTAATTCATGAGCATCAGTTCATGTGTATTCCTGAGATATAAACCAAATTAACGAAAGAGTATCAGGATGACAGATAAACAGAAAATGGACCTGGTGAAACTTTTCAGGAAGACCAATCAATAGGTCACGAAATACTTACCGGACAGGCAAAGGTGGCCGGTTAGTTGTTATCCTCCTCCAGCTCTTTCAGAATCTGATTGACATCGGATTCGGTAGATGACAGTTTTTCTTTGCAGATCCTGATGAGCATTGCGGCTCTTTTTACTTTTTCAGCAACCTGGTCAACGGAAATTTCACCGGCTTCCATTTCATTCACAATGGTCTGTAGTTCATGAAAGGCTTCGGTATAAGAGATTTTGGGGCTCATTCGTTGTATTCTTTTTGGCTGTGGATGACTGTGCTGTTGATCTCACCATCAAAGATAATGGTTTTAATCTCGTCACCCGGGTTAATTTCGGTGCAGGAGCGGATGGATTTCTTTCCAGAAAAAGTAATCGAATATCCACGTGAAAGTACATTTTTGGGATCAAGCATGGTAACCTGATGTCTGAGACGCTCCAATTCTATGAATCCTTTGGAAAAGTTCCGGGTCGCTGCGACCTTGACTTTTTGCTTCATAACCCGGATGTTGTCACGATGGAATCCGGTCAGATCGGGACATTGTTTCAATAGTCTGCCATGTATCTCGTGGATTTTTTCTTTGCCGTTTCTTACATAGAATCCGGAATATCCCGAAATGGCCTGAATCCGGTCGGACAACCGGTTCTTAGAAACTTCAAGATGGCCGGCGGTGCTTAAATTAAATCGTGAAGTCCATTGCGAATAATTTTTTTTCTCCAGGAGCATTATTTTCACTGCACTTCCCCGGATAATCCGGAATGCATCTTTTAGGGAATCAGAAACATTCTGAAATTGGAGGATCAGGAAATCTGCCAATGCAGTTGGTGTGATGCTGTTCCTGAAGGCAACCATTTCGACCACAGTTTCATTGGTTGCATGCCCGATACCGGTCAGGACCGGGAGGGGAAAGCGTGCAATCTTGCGGGCCAGTTCTACATTATTGTAAGCCGAAAGTCCGGCATCGCCCCCTCCTCCACGGATCAGGGCGACCAGGTCGAAATGGTGTTTAACGCGAGCAATGCGGTCCAGCTGATAACCGATAGAGGCGCCGGCTTTGTCTCCTTGCAGGAGCGCCGGGAACAGCATGACGGACAACCGGAAATGAAAAGGGTTTTCGTTGATAATCTTCAGAAAATCGGCATAGCCCTTACTGGTTTCCACCGAGATGACGGCGATACGCTTTGGAAGTAAAGGAAGGCTTTGTTTTTTGTTTCTGTCGAAGATTCCTTCCCGGATCAACTGGTTGACGGAAGCTCTTTTTTCTCGTTCCAGTTCGCCGAGGGTAAAGGAGGGATCTATATCGTTGATGCGGAGGCTCAATCCATATACCGGGTCAAAACTGGGGCGGGCCAGGCACAAAATGGTGATCCCGTCCTTCAAAGGCTCCTGGAGCGTATCGAGAAATGCTTTATTGATACGGAAATAATCTTCTTTCCATAAAGTTCCCCGCATCTGCGCAACCATTTTCCCATCGACCTTTTCGACCAGTTCGGGATAGCAATGTCCGGAATAGGAATAATAATTCAGCTTGTTCATTTCCGCTTTTATCCAGTATGCGGAGGAAAATTCCACACTGATCGTCTGGCGCAGGGTTTCGGCGATTTCGAGGAGTGAATAGATCTTTTTATGATCGACAATTTCCGGCATCTGACTGTAGATCAACATGCAATTTGGGTACGATGATGTAAAGGTACTAAACACAATAAAAACAAGCCGGATTTTTGTCTTATTCAGGAAAATGGTATTTTTGAGAAACTATTCCCAACCTACGGTGCATGAAGAAGATTTTCCTTTGGCTGGTCCCCCCTGAACAGTGGAAGCCCACCGTCGCGGTCTTGCTGGGCATTTTTTTTGGTCTGGGGGCTTATGCCTTGTATATTTCGCGGGCTGTTTCCTATCTTTCCGATAATCCCGAAACCTGTATTAATTGCCATGTAATGAATCCCCAGTTCAATGACTGGGCGCACAGTTCTCATCGCAACGTAGCGGTTTGCAACGATTGTCATGTTCCACACGACAATATTTTCAACAAATATTGGTTCAAGGCGCAAGATGGATTGCGGCATGCCACCATTTTTACATTACGAAACGAACCCAACGCTATTTACATCCGGGAAGCCGGGAAGAACGCGGTACAGGCAAACTGTATCAGGTGCCATGAACGGGCTACCGGGATGCAGTTTTTGGGGTCCGTTCAGCCAGATTTTTCCAATCATCTTCAGCAACGGCGCTGTGCCGACTGCCACCGTGAAACGCCGCACAAAAGGGTAAACAGCATTGCCTCAACTCCCGGTGCGTTGGTAAAGACGAAGATGGAAAACCGGACAGCGCGGGAGGATGAGAAGGACGATGAATGATTCCGAAAGGGTTAAAATGATAATGGCAGGTAGAAAATGGGTTTTCAGAACCCGATCACAAGGAATTGTCAATACACCTTAAAGAACAATCAAAATTCAATACAGATGGATACAACAAAAAAACGTGCACCCTGGATTAACTGGGCTTTGTTTTTCGGAACCATGATAATTGTTTTTCTTCTGGGATTACTGGCTTCTTCCATTACCCAGCGGAAAGCCGAATCGGAATATGTTTATAAGCCGAAAGTGAACCTGAGTGAATATGAACCCCGGAATGATCTTTGGGGGGAGAATTTTCCCAGGGAATATCAAAGCTATCTCACGACAGCCGACACTTCGTTTCACAGCGAATTTAACGGGAATGCTGTGAGCGACGCGCTTGGCAAAGATCCAAGGATGGTAATCCTTTGGGCCGGATATGCTTTTTCGAAGGATTACAAAGCGCCCCGCGGACATTATTATGCGATTACCGACATCCGTAACACACTGAGGACAGGAACTCCCAAAGGTCCTGACGACGGTCCCCAGCCCAATACCTGCTGGACTTGTAAAAGTCCCGATGTTCCCCGGTTAATGGAAAAAATGGGTGCGGCGGGATTTTATAAAGGGAAATGGGCGGCAAAAGGTGCTGAGGTGGTCAATTTTATCGGTTGTGCTGATTGTCACGATCCTAAGACCATGGATCTCAGGATCACCCGGCCGGCACTGGTTGAGGCATTCAATTCGATGGGGAAGGATATCTCAAAAGCAACGCACCAGGAGATGCGGTCGCTGGTTTGCGCACAGTGTCATGTGGAGTATTATTTTGATAAAAAGCGGGCCGATTCCCCGGATGTTGCCTATCTGACCTTTCCCTGGAGCCTTGGGCTCACGGCCGACAGCGCTCTGAAGTACTATAATTCCCATGGCTTTACCGATTTTACCCACCAGCTCAGCAAGTCTCCCATCCTGAAGGCCCAACATCCGGATTATGAAGTTTATTTAACGGGGATCCATGCCCAGCGCGGCGTTGCATGTGCCGACTGCCATATGCCGTATGTCAAGGAAGGCGGACAAAAGTTTACCAGCCATAAAATTGCCAGTCCGTTGCTCAATATTTCGAACACATGCCAGGTTTGTCACCGTGAATCGGAAGAGACCCTGAAAAACAATGTATACGAACGTCAGCGAAAAGTAAAGGAAATCCGGGATCAATCGGAGATTGAATTGGTAAGGGCGCACGTGGAAGCAAAAATTGCATGGGAATCGGGAGCCACACAGCAGGAGATGGATCCGGCTCTTCAGCACATCCGTAACGCGCAGTGGTATTGGGATTATTCTGCAGCAGGCCATGGAAATGCGTTTCATTCACCGGTTGAAGTCTCAAGAATCATCGGCCTGTCAATCAGTGAATCGAAAGAGGCGCGGATCCTGCTTGCAAGGGTCCTGGCCGGTCACGGCATGAACCGGGAAGTTCCTTATCCCGATATTGCTACCAAAGCGCTCGCTCAGAAGTACATTGGTCTTGAAATGGAAATCGTGAACGCAGAAAAGGCAGGATGGATTAAGAGTATCCCGGTGGAGTGGGACCGGAAAGCCAGGGAGCGCCAGGATTCCTGGAAGGTACAAAAGGAAGAATAGTGGGAAGCCAGATGAGGATGGTTTTTCAGGATAATTTCAAATTCTCTTAACTATGAGCGATTATCAAATCATGAGACTTGATGCGGCGCCCAGGGTTCCTTTTAAATTTGACGGAAGAATCCTGTTTTCTTCCGACCGGTTCGAAATGGTACATCTTTCTCTTGATCCGGGAGCATCCATGGAGTTGCATACCCAACCGTTTGATGTGGTTTTTTATCTATCTGAAGGCTCCGGAATTCTGATTATCGGCATTGAGGAACTTGAAATTCAGTCGGAAACCTCGGTCATGGTTCAAGCCGGTGTTACGCGAGCCTGGAAGAACAACGGGAAGGGAGTGATCAAAATCCTGGTTTGCAAGTTGAAAGAGTAATCGTAGTAATAAATAGAATTTGATATTCTGGTTGTAACCGGGAAAGGTTCAAAATCAATAAAGTACGAGCATGGAAATATTGTCCCCCGGAGGTTGGAAAGATTATGAATTGATCGATTCGGGCGGTCTTGAAAAACTGGAACGGTTTGGCGAATACATTCTGGCCCGGCCCGAACCCCAGGCTGTATGGCGGAAAGCGCTCCCTGAAGCGGAATGGGAACACACGGCCCATGCCCGTTACAGGAGAACCAGGGGTACGCGTCAGGCAGGGCCGGATCACGGGGAAAAGGGGGAGTGGATCCGAAAAAAAGGGATGCCGGACCAGTGGAACATCGGTTATCATTACAAGGAGTTGGATATGAATTTACGGCTTGGACTCACTGCGTTCGGGCACATCGGGATTTTCCCGGAGCAGGCCGGGAACTGGAATTATATTTATGATTTGATACAGCAGGCGCCGGCCGGAACATCGTCCAGGGTTTTGAATCTCTTTGCTTACACAGGTGGTTCATCGCTGGCTGCCCGGGCTGGTGGAGCAGAAGTAGTGCATGTTGATTCGGTAAAGCCCGTGATGACCTGGGCGCGTGAGATGATGGAGGCGTCAGGCCTTAAAGATATCCGCTGGGTTGTGGAAGATGCCCTGAAGTTTGTCCGCCGCGAGGTAAAACGGGGCAACCGGTATCATGGGATCATTCTTGACCCGCCTGCTTACGGCCGGGGACCAGAGGGAGAAAAATGGGTATTGGAGGAATCGATCGACGAAATGATTAATCTATGCCGACAACTGGCAGATCGCGACCGTTTCTTCCTGGTAATGAGCCTCTATTCGATGGGATTTTCTCCATTGATCTCCGAAAGCCTGATTCATACTCATTTTGAAAAACCTTCTGACTTGCAGTCGGGAGTGTTTTATGTTACCGACCGGAGCAGCAGAAAGCTTCCCATGGGAACCTTTTTGCGATTCCATACCCACTGATATCCCGGACAAAAGAAACCGTAAAATTCCTTACTGATTCAGACCAGGAAGAGGTCGGAAGCGATGCGATCGGCAAAGAGTTTACCCCTTTCGGTCAGGAAATAAATCCCGGAAGTTTCCTGTACCAGTTCCTGTTGCATCGACAGGGCTACCTGTTTCCTGAAAAAATTGTAAACCGGGGATCCAAAGTCTTTATTGATTTTATTTGAATCGCAGCCCCACATGGTGCGCAGGGAGGTCATGACATATTCGTTGTATTTCTGTTCCGGGGTGAGCGTTTCTTCTTCGAATTTTAGACGACCCTCCGTAACACCCTGTAGGTACTCATTCAGGTTAGTCCCGTTCCACCGCCGGGCGATTCCGTTGTAACTGTGAGCTGAGGGTCCCAGTCCGAGATAATGTGTACCCTGCCAATATCCGGTATTGTGCTTTGAATGCCAACCGGGGCGGGAAAAATTCGATATCTCATATTGTTCGAAACCATGATCCACGGCCATCCGGGTCAGCAAATGGTATTGGGATACCAGGAGTTCTTCATCTGTCGGGGCCGACCGTTGCCGCTCGATCATCCAGGAGAGGATGGTTCCCGGTTCTACGGTCAGGGCATAGACCGAAATATGACTGACTTCCAGCGCGAAAGCGGTTTCAAGGGTCCGGTGCCATCGCTCTGCAGATGAACCGGGGATGCCATAGATCAGGTCGATACTGATATTTTCGTAGCCTGCCTCTTGCAGCAATCTGACGGCTTGCATCGAACGATCGGTCGAATGGGTTCGTTGCAGGTACCCCAGGTCATCCATGTCGAAGGATTGAACTCCGAGACTGATCCGGTTAAAAGCGGTTTGTTTCAGTTCTCCTACAAATGCAACGGTAACGTCATCTGGATTAATCTCGAGGGTAATCTCGGCAGGAATGGCCGGGGGGCGGTAATCCTCCATGCTGTCGTGGGCGATGGAAGAACCGGGTATTATTCCATGACTGTTCCATCCGATCACCTTGTGGGTATTCGCGATGGTTTCGAGAATCTGTTGAAGAGCAGCCGGTGGGTAAACGGAAGGGGTTCCGCCACCGAAGTATACAGTAGTGACCGGCTGGCCTTCAAGGTAGCCGGAAGTAAGTTCAACTTCCCGACTCAGGGCCTGAAGAAAAGTGAGTTTGTATTTTCGGGAAGCGAGCGAAAAGAAGTTACAATATGGACATTTGCTTTTGCAAAAAGGGATATGGACATAGATTCCGGTCAAAGTCCTATTTTTTCAAGATTATGCGGAAAGTGGTTCCTTTGTTGAGGGTAGAAGATTTCACGAAAATCCTGCCGTTGTGATAGTTTTCGATGATCCTGCGCGAGAGGGTAAGCCCAAGCCCCCAGCCTCTTTTTTTGCTGGTAAAACCGGGATGGAAGATGGTTTTAAACCGCGATTTGGGGATTCCTTTACCCGTGTCGGTTACGTCGAGGTGGATGTGGTCAACATCTTCGGTGATTACGATGTTCACCATTCCGTTGCCATCCATCGCATCGACGGCATTCTTGCACAGGTTCTCGATCACCCATTCGAACAAGTGGAGGTTGAGGGGAACCCGGATTTCATGATGGGAACCGGGCTGAATGGTAAAGTTAACTTTGGCAGAGACGCGAGACCGGATATAGTTCACGGTTTCGTGAACAACAGCCACAATATTCAACGGTTCGAGTCGTGCCGTCGATCCGATCTTTGAAAAACGGTCGGTAATGGTCTCAAGACGCTGGACATCTTTCTCAATTTCCCTGACGGTTTCTTCATCGAGTCCTTTCAGTTTCAGCAGTTCGAGCCAGGCAACCATCGATGACAACGGGGTGCCCAGCTGATGGGCCGTTTCCTTGGCCATCCCGACCCAGACCTGGTTCTGTTCCGATTTCCGTGCATAACTGAAGAGCAGGTAAGCGATCAGCAAAAAGATAGTGATGACGGCAAATTGCACGAAGGGATAGTATTTCAGCTGGGTCAGAAGAAATGAATCCTGGTAGTAGATGTAATGAATACCGGTGTCGGCCAGGTCGACTTTGATGGGTGTGTTCTGAGCGGCCATTGATCTCAACGTACGGGCCACCCACACCGGGTCTTTTATCTTCAGGTCGGGGATGTTCCCATAATCGAAGATCTCTTTTCCGGTGCTGTCGGTAATGATAACGGGAACGGATGCCGAATTGATCACCACTTCCGAAAAAAAGGATTTGATCAGGTTGTCGAGTACCTTTTTCAGTTCTTCAAAGATGTTGGAATCCTTGTAATAAAAGAACATCTTTTGGTTCATATAGTAGGTTACCACGATGGGCGGGTAGAGTGAGAATTCTTTCTTCAGGGGTCCTTCGAGGAAGGTGATCCCATCGGTGTTGATATTTCTTGAATTTATGATTCTGCCCGAAGCGTCGGTCACGATCACCGGGATGGTATTGTTTTCGCCGATGATGCTCAGGAAGAAGTTGAGGTCTTCATTTGCGCTGGCCTGGATAATGCGCCGCTGGGCTTCGGCCACGATCGAAACCCTTTTGTGCTCTTCATTTTTTATCTGATCGAACAGGTGGTTGGTATAATTCACCAGGTCGGCTTTCTGGTGGATGGCGTCGGCCCAGATCTCCACGTTTTTCCTTTCATCCTTTCGGATCTCATTCACAAGGATGTTGGTATAGTAAAGGGATGCCGCAACAATCAGCACTGCCGTGAGGAACAGGATTAACTTCCAGCGTTTTTTCCTTAGGTAGATATCCACAAATTCCGTTTTCTTTATCAACGGCATGAGGCCGATAATATTTTTATCTGGTTATCAAAGGTATGTGTTTTTTTAATATCAGGTCTCACCGGGTTTTCAAAGAGAAAAGAGGGCATATGATCGAAAAAATGAAATCTGATCTTTAAAAAAACGTAATATTGATAAAAAATATTTTTCTATGAAGACACGTTTATTTCTGTTCCTCCTGATCGGAGGATTTATCAGCGTTTCCCTGATTTTGGGAGGCTGCAAACAAAAAAAACCCATGCAGGTACGACAGATCCCGCTTGAGGATTTCTTTAAAAATCCCGAAAAAGCGCGTTACCAGATCTCTCCCGACGGAAAGCATTTTTCGTTTATGGCGCCTTACGAAAAGCGCATGAACCTTTTTGTGCAGGAAATCGGAAAGGACAGCGCCATCAGGCTTACGTCGGAGAAGGACCGCGACATTGCCGGATATTTCTGGAAAAATCCGAACAGGATCGTATTTCTCAAGGACACCGGGGGGGATGAAAATTTCAAATTGTACGGAGTCGATATCGACGGAAGCGATCTGAAGTGTTTTACCGATTTCCCAAAAGTCCGCACCGAGATCATCGACGATCTGTACGAATTTCCCGATGAGCTGATCATCGGGCTGAATAAGCGTAACCCGGAGGTTTTTGATCCCTTCAGACTAAACATCGTGACCGGCGAAATGAAGCAACTGGCTGAAAATCCGGGAAATATCCAGGGCTGGATCCTCGATCACGACGGGAAGTTGCGGGCGGCCATTGCCATCGTTGACGGTGTGAACACCCAATTGTTGTACCGTGAAAAAGAGTCGGATCCATTCAAACCAGTTCTCACAACCAGTTTCAAAGAGAGCCTGACACCTCTCATGTTCACGTTTGACAATAAAAACGTGTATGCCACCTCGAATCTTGGCCGCGATAAAAGCGCTGTGGTGATCTTCGATATCGCTAATGGCAAGGAGCTTGAGGTATTGTACGAAAACAAGGATTATGATGTATCGGATGTGACCTGGTCGCGCACGAAAAAGGTTCTGGTATGCGCCAACTACGAATCGTGGAAACAGGAGCGGTATTTCTTCGATCAGGAGGGGAAACAGATTTTCGACAACATCCAGAAACATTTGGGCAATTATTCTTTCAACATTACTTCACTGACCAAGAATGAGGACAAATTCATGGTAAGGGCTTACAGCGACCGTTCACTGGGCGGTTACTTCGTTTACGACCGGGCGGCCGACCAGCTTCAGAAGGTGGCCGACATCGCACCATGGCTTCGTGAGGATGAACTTGCCGAGATGTTACCTGTTGAATATACTGCCCGCGACAGTACGAAGATCCAGGGTTACCTGACCCTGCCGGTTGGTTATACCATGGAGAATGCAAAAGATCTTCCCGTGATCGTCAATCCGCATGGAGGACCATGGGCGCGCGACGGCTGGTATTTCAACCCGGAAATCCAGTTCCTTGCCAACCGAGGCTTTGCCATCCTGCAGATGAATTTCCGCGGATCCACCGGATACGGAAAGGCATTCTGGGAAAAGTCTTTCAAGCAATGGGGGCTGACCATGCAGGATGATATCACCGACGGGACACAATGGTTGATTGATAAAGGTATTGCAAATCCGAAAAAGATCGCTCTCTACGGCGGGAGTTACGGCGGTTACGCCACCCTTCAGGGTCTGGTTCGCGAACCCGATCTGTATGCCGCGGGGGTTGACTATGTGGGCGTTTCAAACCTGTTCACCTTCATGAAAACAATCCCTCCGTATTGGAAACCCATGCTCGATATGATGTATGAGATGGTAGGCAATCCGCAAAGCGACAGCGCCCAGTTTGTTTCCACTTCGCCAGCCCTCAATTCCGAAAAGATCAAAACCCCGTTATTCGTGGCTCAGGGCAAGAACGATCCGCGGGTCAACATTGAGGAGTCGAACCAGATCGTGGATGCTTTGAAAAAGCGGGGAATCGTGGTTGAATACATGGTCAAGGATAACGAAGGGCACGGATTTCACAATGAAGAGAACCGGTTCGATTTTTACCGGGTCATGGAGAAGTTTCTGGAGAAACATTTGAAATAAAACCTGAAATCTGAAGAGAGGGTGGCTCAAAAGTCGGGTCACCCTCTTTTTTATACGTATTTTTCTCCTTTTTCGAGCATCACATCGTTGACATACTGGCGGATGTTCTGTTCGTCGGTTTTGCGGCAAACCAGCAACACCTCTTCCGATTCCACCACGATGTAATCGGTGAGACCCTGAAGCACCACGACTTTATCGCGGGGCATGTTGACAATGCAATTGGAAGTGTCGTACAACATCACGTTTTTACCGATCACAGTATTGCCCTGGGCGTCCTTTGGCCTGTTTTCGTAAAGCGATCCCCAGGTTCCGAGGTCAGACCAACCGAAATCGGCCGCGAGGACATATACATTGTCGGCTTTTTCCATGACACCATAGTCGAGTGAGATGCTTTTGCAGATCGTGTAAGTTTCACCAATAAACTTTTTTTCATCACGGGTGCCGAATTTTCCGACGCCCATTTTAAACAGGTTGTTTACTTCAGGGAGAAAGGTTTCGAAGGCCTTCATAATGCTTTTCAGCGACCAGATAAATATTCCGGAGTTCCACAGAAAGTCGCCGCATTTCAGGAAGGTGATGGCGAGTTCGAGGTTTGGTTTTTCCGTAAAGGTCTTAACTTTTCTGAGGTGGGGTTCTTTGGGATAGACCTCTTCATGGCCGTCGACATATTGAATATACCCGTACCCTGTATCGGGGCGGCTCGGTCTGATTCCCAGGGTGAGGAGCCAGTCGTTTTCGGCGGCGGCTTCGAGGGCGGTTTCAATGTTCTTCAGGAATATCTCTTCTTTAAGGATGATGTGGTCGGAGGGAGCAACCACGATGCGGGCCTCGGGATCACGGGACAGGATGCAATGGTTGGCATAGGCTACACACGGGGCGGTATTGCGCCGGGCCGGCTCCAGGAGGATCTGGTTGGAGGTAAGTTCAGGAAGCTGAGTTTGTACCAGTTTTTTGTACAATTCGTTCGTAACGATATAGATATTTTCTTTCGGACAGATCCGGCTGAAACGTTTATAGGTTTGCTGGATCAGCGTTTCGCCGGTTCCAAGGATGTCGATGAATTGTTTTGGGTGGGAGGTCCTGCTCATGGGCCAGAAACGGGCGCCAATCCCGCCTGCCATGATCACACAAAAGTTATGTTTTGATTTTGCCATGCCGGATGAGGTTTAAATTCATACAAACATACAAAAGAAAGTTCAAAATATTCCTGATGAATAAATACCTTAAATTTGCCGGTCCGGAGCATCCGGATGCACCCGTAAAGAATCGGTTCACCTAACCCTGATACATGGAAAAGCACATCACGCATCACATTTTTATCGGAATACTTGCCTGGTTCATAGCGCTTCCCGTCGGACTTCGCGCCCAAAAGCCGGTCGACCGCGACACGATCATTGCCGCAGCCCGCGAAATCATCAAAGAGACCACCTATTGTGCCCTGATCACCCTCGATGCAGAAGGTCAGCCGCAGGTTCGTACCATGAATCCCTTCCCGGCCAACGATGAATTCGTTACCTGGTTCGCCACAGCGCGGAAAAGCCGAAAGGTAATGGAGATCAAAAACAATCCCCGGGTAAATGTGTATTATGCCGATCACGTTAATGCCAAAGGGTATGTTACAATAACCGGCACCGCGGAAGTGATCGACGACAAGGCGTTGTTGCTGAAGATGAAACGCGACTACTGGGAGGACATAAAAGGGTGGCAGGATCATTTTGTCCTGATCCGGATTGTGCCAAAATCGATGGATGTGATTAATTACAGGCGTCATGTGACCAATGATCCGGAGACCTTACGGGCTCCTTCGATTTCTTTTTAAAGGTCCCGGGAGCCAGCCCCTTCACGAGCCGGCGGGTAATCCCGGTGGAATTCCGTACTACCGGACAGGCTTTGCACCACAACTGCGTGGCCCGTACACATCACGAATCCATGACCGGATCAGAATCTGTTTAAAAACATGGTATTCAGAGGCATAAAATATTGTTAGAAATTAAATATTTTGTATTTTTGAATGAAGGGAATTGTCGTGACTGACAGGAATTCTCATAATCTCCTATTAGGCGTTAATGTTTGAATCTCAGGATCTGATCAGGATACATCAGCAGACAATAAAGGCAGATTAATTATCAGATCGGATAAAATTCCCTGCACTCTGGAATGTCATAATTAAGAAACTCTGAATAATCCGGCACAAAATGAATAAATGGAAGATAGTTTTTACCCAATTGATATTCCTGTCAACCAAAAATTAATTTTATATGACTGAATTAGAAGATGAGGTTACCAAGGTATTGGAAGCCCATTGGTCTGCTTTAAAGGCCAAAGATGCTGATGCTGTCATTGCTTTAGTTTCGGAAGATTTTCTATCATGTGGAAGTGATCCGGATGAATTCTGGAGCAAGACAGATATGTATAATACTGTTAAACAGATGTTAACCAACAGCGAGTTAAAAATAGATATCACCATCGATAAACGTGAAATACGAATTACAAAAGATGGGAATTCAGCAATTGCCTTTGAGCAGATGTTTTTGATACCTTTCAGTCGGAAGATACCCGTCAGAACGGTTTATCATCTTGTGAAAGAGAATAAAACCTGGTTGATCGATTTTACAAGTACCGGTTTTATACCGAACAATAATGATATTGAAAAACTAAATAAGGCATTAGAATAATCACATGAGCTGCTATGTTGCCAGGTTACTTTGTAATAATCGGGACTCTTATCGGGGCTTCAGGTTCAATAGCTTACCTGATTGATACCGCGAAAGGGAAAATCAAACCCAACCGGGTTTCTTTTTTATTGTGGTCCATTGCACCCATTATAGCTTTTTTTGCACAGATTACGCAAGGCGTTGGACTTGAGGCCTTAATGACATTCAGTACCGGTTTTCTCCCTTTGACTGTATTTATTGCCTCGTTTATAAGCAAGAAGGCGAAGTGGAAGCTGACCGGATTTGATTTGTTATGTGGAATGATATCACTCATGGGTCTGATGTTATGGATGATCACAAAAGTGGGTAATATAGCTATCTTTTTTAGTATCGTTGCAGATGGATTCGCGGCTATTCCAACCATCGTGAAAGCTTATAAATATCCGGATACAGAGTTGGCATGGCCTTGGATTGCAACCGTATTCGGTATTGTTTTAACATTGCTGACCCTGTCAACATTTACTTTTGCAAACTGCGGTTTTATCCTCTACATTCTTGTGGTTAATTCATTGATATTTATTCTTGTACAGTTCAGAATTGGTGAAATTCGTCGATCCGGAAATTAATATTTAAATGCTCAAAACGTTATCCTCCATATTGGCCTTACAGTCGGGGAGACTAATGGCGGCCGATTGCTGCAGGTAAAAAGGAGAAATGTAGTTTGGCAGAATAAGAAAGACAGGTTATTGATTTGTATTCAGCAAATGGTACATTAATCAATTCATATATGTCATCGGGTAACATGGCTGAAATTAATAATACTGGGTTACCGGAAGGCATATATTTTATCAATTCTCGTGTAAAGGGCATAAAGGCAATAGCTAAAATGATTATTCAAAAATAACAGGTTCCGATTCGGGATAATGATGACTACGACATCAAAAGAAATAAAAAAGAAGCATACAGTTTCAGAGTTATGATTCAAGAGATTCACCCGCACCGATTCAACAACAAATATCTGCCGGAACGAAAGATTACAGCAGCAGATTTCGTACTTTTTTACCAGGGGAAAACCATCCTTTTAAAAAACGCAGGCAATGGATATGAACTACCACGAAAATCCGATTTTACCGACTTCCCGGAGACACCGGAACCTGTATTCCTGTTCACCCTGGATGAAGCCCCCTGTTTTCTGCTTCAGAATGATCCGGGAGCCTGTAATGCGGGACTTGTCTTTGTTGAACTGGGTTTTTTTAGAACAACCCGGCAGCCAGAGATCGCGTGGGTAAGCCTGGCAGGGCGCCAGCTTGCAAACTGGTACGCGCAGCGCCGTTTTTGCGGAACATGCGGTGAATGGACGATCCATAAAAGTGACGAAAGAGCCCTCCTTTGCCCGAAATGCGCACAGGTTTTTTACCCGGTCATTGCCCCCGCTGTGATTGTTGCGATCCGTTGCAACGACAAGATCCTGCTTGCCCGGGGTTCGGAGGCTCCCGGGGGCTGGTACTCCCTCCTTGCCGGGTACGTTGATGCCGGCGAATCGCTTGAAGAGGCCCTGGTGCGTGAGGTAAAAGAAGAGGTGGGAATCGCCATTCATAATATCCGGTATTACGGCAGTCAGCCCTGGCCCCCCTCCGGTTCGATCATGATCGGATTCACGGCTGAAGCCGATGAGAACCAGCCCCTCGAGGTGGATCACCAGGAGATCGCCGAAGCAGCCTGGTTCAGGCGCGGAAATCTTCCGCGGTACCCGCCTGCCCTGAGCATCGCGGGTGAGATGATCGAAAAGTTCGAGCAGGGGATCCTGGAATATGCCTGAAAACTGACTGCTTAGGATCGCTATTTGGCACACACCGACAGACGGAAATAAACGAAATAAAAGTTCTGTTATTCACAGAGATAGGCAGACAGGGAGGAGCGGAGCAAAATCAGTAATTCAGCCCAAACCACAAATAGATAATGCATTAATACTCCAAATATCTTATTTTTGTGAAAAGCCAAAGAAAATGAACATCACAGCTAAAAAACTTAATATAATTCAAAAGATCTGTGAAATTCAGGATTCGTATCTTCTTGATCTTATACAAAATATAATTAACATTCCTTCACAATCCAAATCTGATTGGTGGAAATAAGTCTCAAAAGAGGAACAGGCTTCAATTAAAAAATGCTTAACTGATCTTTTTGAAGGAAAAGTGTTTTCACACGATACAAGGCAAAATCCTCAAAAAGGAATTAATTTTAAGGATAAAGAACGAATTGGAATAACCATCCAAGAATTGAAGAGTCTTTGTAAAGATGCTGAATTCAATGAATATTAACTAAATTAATGGAGAATTTTATGAAAAGAAATGTTTGCCTTGTATTGTTGGCGATACTAATGTCGGCTCCCGTTTCACTGCATTCGCAGAATGAAAATGCAGAAGGTTGCAAGAATCATCCGTTATTTAATCAAATGACGAATTTTTTTATTAACTCGTGCGAGTTCAGGGAATTTGATGCCTATAAATTTCCACTGGAAAACAGCACCGACGGAGATATTAAAACCGAAACAGTTGAAGGAAAGTATTATTACTACGAATATTCTTTAAAGGAGGGATCTACACAGCCTTCTGCATTACAAATTTATCGAAATTATGAAAATGCGTTAAAGAATATTAATGCTACAATCATAGCAAAAGTTTATGAACCCGGAAATTCTTACAATTTTTTATGTGCAAAAATTTCGAAAGGGAACAAAGAAACCTGGGTTAGAATCGATGCAGGAGATGGCGCCCGGATTGATTACAACATTACCATTGTTGAGAAAGACAATATGGAGCAGGTTATTCAGGCAAATGAAATGCTGAATGCCCTTAATACCGATGGGTATATTGCCCTGAACATACTTTTTGATACAGGAAAATCGACGGTTAAAACCGAATCAGAGCCAATCATCGAGCAGATTTATTTGTTGCTGAACTCAAATCCGACATTACAGGTTTCAATTGAAGGGCATACTGATAATGTAGGTAATGCCGAATCAAACAAAAAACTATCTGAAGCGCGTGCAAAAGCTGTGATGGATGCCATGATTACTAAAGGAATCACGAAGGAACGATTATCCTCCGTTGGCTGGGGACAAGAGAAACCTGTTGCCGACAACCGCACGGAGGAAGGAAGAGCAAAGAACAGGCGCGTTGAAATAGTGAAGAAATAATAGCAAAATCGAAAAGTTGGCGAATAAACCCACTGACCATCAAAAATGAAATATCCATGGAAACCAGGTTCATGCAAAACGTGAATAATCATAATGGATATTCCATATGACCGCTGACATCAAATTATTAACCATGAAATAACCTGCATTAAGGATAAAACACTGACTATGGAACTGTCGGATCTATCTGGTGGCATCTATATCATTAAAGCAAAGACCCGCTCGGGAACAGCAATTAAAAAATTTGCAAAACAATAATTGTTTTTAAGCAGCAATTCGGGAAGGTATTTATGTCTTTGTGCAGAATGTGAACCTTTCTGCCTGTCCGGTACCCACATTTTCACATTAGGAGCTGTGGATAAAATGTAAATCTTAATTCTGCCATAGGTAACATCTTCGTTTGTAACCAAACAAAATTCACCGGTGTAAAACCAATGAATCGATACAAGTCCCATACGGTTTCCATTATCGGAGTAAAAGAAATACTGTTGCTTATTTTTGCTTTACTATCAGCTTTCCCCGCACTGAAGGCCACCGCGAATTTTGAAAAAAATATCTGTTTCCCGGGTCCTGAATATTTAAGTCGCATCGGATGTGACAGTTCCGCGACTGATTCAATTATTTTGAAATGCATCAATGAATTGAACAGCGACAGCATCGGAAGGTATATTCAAGACTTGCAGGCGATGGGAACGCGGTTCAAACTCGCTTCAAATCACAGGAATGTTGCGCTTTGGATCAAAAACAAATTCCAATCGATGGGTTATTTGAATGCGACGCTTGATTCATTTTATGTTATGATACCCTGGCCGGTCAATTCAGGGAATTTCGTTCCATCATGGCAATACAATGTTGTGACAACGCTGACGGGATCCATCAACCCGGAGGTCATCACAATTTTGGGAGCTCATTACGACGCGGTATCCACCCACGATCCTTTTGTTTTCGCTCCCGGCGCCGATGATAACGGTTCTGGTGTGGCAGGCCTTTTTGAAATCGCAAGGGTGTTGAAAAAACGCAGCATCATCCCATCCTCCTCCATCAGGTTTATCTGTTTCGCGGGAGAAGAATATGGAGGGTTTTACTATACACTGGGCAGTTACAAGTATGCTTTTCGTGCCGACAGTATTAAGGAGAAAATCAGTTTGATGATCAACCTGGATATGATTGGGTATTCGCCCGATTCATCTGCCGGCAAAGTGACTGTTATGCAACAACACGAGAGTGAATTTGCCGGGAAAATGGCGAAGACCATTACCGAAAAATATACCTCCCTGATTCCTGAATTGACCTATCAAAACACTTTCGAGACGGACAGTTATTCATTCTGGCTAAACGGATTTGCCGCGGTGTCGTTTTCTGAAAATACGTTCAATCCAAACTGGCACAGTGATTCTGATATCTATCCGAATTGTAATGTTAGTTATGTTAAAGAGGTTGTAAAGGCAGGGTGCGGCATGGTGATCACCAGCGCTGAATATCCATCTGCAGTGGATTTCAGGATCAATGATCCCGGAACAGGTAATTCTCTTGCCATTAGCTGGAAACCAAATCCGGAGAAAAATATTTCTCAATATAAGATCGGTATCGGTAGAAAATCGAATGTTTTTGATACCGTTTATTATACGAATGATACATTAATGATTTTTCGCGATTTACATGAGGATAGCGTATATTTCTTTTCCATCGCGGCCATCAATGATTCAGGTATCGAAGGCCCTTCGGTTGAAAAAAGCGACTTCCCTGCCACAATACATCCGGAGCACAGCGTGTTGATCGTGACGGATTCCCGTGGCGCCTTGCTGCCAACGCCCGATTCGGTGATATACAATTACTATGACGGACTTTTTCAAGGATTTGACCACGATCATTACAATGCCTGGGAGCATCAAAAAATATCGCTGAAAGAACTTGGAAACTACAAAGTAGTTTTCTGGCATATCACGGGTACAAATACCAATCCGACATTATCAAAATACAGGGATGTTGTAGAAAAATATTTAAACCTGGGTGGTAAAATGATTTTTTCTCTATTCAATCCGGCAGAGGTACTCGACGCTGACTTTTTATACGATTATCCGTCCGTTTGTGCCCATGATCTTTTTTTGTACAGATATTTGAAAATCAACACGGTTTATGGGATTTCAGCATCCATGTTCAACCGTGCAAAGCCTGCCGTCGCTGGCATGCCTGAATTGACCTGTGATTCGGGGAAAGTATATCCTGCATTCGATTATCATCTTCGCGGACTTGTTGAAGCCGTTTTCCCATCAGAAGCGTGTGAAATACTATACAGGTTTGGAACAAATTACGACTCGACCACAACAAATGGAAAACTGAAGAATCAACCGGTAGGAATCGGATATTACAGTAACAATTACGCGACAGTGTTATTGACGTTTCCGCTTTATTATATGGAATTTGAACCTGCTCGCGCGTTCATCCAAAATACAATGAGACAAAAATTTGAAATCTTTCCCGACGGCATTGATCAGGGTCAGATAGATTCAACGATTCGCTATTTTTACAATTATCCAAATCCTTTTACTGTATCGACCCGGATATTTTTCTCGTTGAGGGGAAAAACAGCCTTTAAACTCGATCTTCTGAGTAATTCAGGGCAACACATCACAACATTGGCAAGTGGTTTCGATCGTACCGGTGAGTACACAATGGAAATAAATCAGTTTAAGCTTTCACCGGGGGTTTACCTTTGTCGTTTAAAAACAGATTCCCATATTAAAACGATCAAGCTGATGGTATTGAAGTGATATTGGTCGCTCATTTTAGCACATAAATCAAGGTGCGAAACCATTAACAAAAGGAATTTAACAGCAATTAAAATCATTGAGATATGGATGAAAAAATCATTTGGAGCATTGGTTTTGTGTTGGTTGTAATAATCTTATGTTTGGTAAAACCCAACATGGGTCGAATTTTTCTCGGAATCTTTTATTTGATAATGGCAATAGCGATTAACATGGTTAATGCCGTTACCAATCCGCAATCTACGGTTCAAATGGGAGAAGCCTCGCTCCTGGAATTATACAGGATCCTGTTTTCAGAAATTGTATCAAAGGCTCCTGCATTTTTTATTTTGGTAATAGCGTTATTCGAGCTGATCATGGGATTATTGATTCTTACTAAGCATAAAAAAGTAAAAGTCGGGCTCATTGGAACATCAATCTTTTTAATTCTCATAACTCCATTTGGGTATATTCAAATACCCTGGCTGGGAATTGCTGCCATACAGTTTTATTTGTTGCGAAAAGATTTTGATAAGACCTTTATTGAAATTATGGCTTCTGTTTTCAGGAGATCAAAACCCATTAATTTCACACCACACTGAAGGAATGAATCCGGCATTCGGCGGTCAGACCTGGAATAACATTCCATGAAATTTCCATTGGAACTGTGTTGGTCGATGATATTGATGTTCGCATGACCGATGGTTTCATTGCGATTGGCACTCACGGAAATGGTGTTTACAGTGCCCTCTTTGATCCTGCAGCAGGGATCAGCAATCAGAATGGTTCTTCGCTTGTTTCAGGTCTGCGCGTGCTGCCAAATCCCTTAACAGATCAGGCTATGGTTGAGGTTATACATCACGGATCGGGCGTTATGAATCTGATCCTTTATAACCAGGCTGGTGAAAAGGTTAGAAGCTGGTCTGAACCCGCGTTTCAACCGGGTCGCCACACCATCCGGTTATCCCTTGGATCCCTCTTACCGGGAACTTACTACCTCGTTGCTTCCGAAGATAAAAGCAGTCGTTCGGCGAAGGTGATCAAAGTGCGGTGACCCGGGCGCCGGCATTGACCAGGTATACCCTGTCGGTCGACAGGCAAACACAACGATAGCGGGTCCGTAGTTTCTCCTTTTTCCGGAACGTCCTTTTTCCATGGAGGTTGAACAAACTGCCGTAGGGCAGGTCATCGAGCCGTATGGTATGATCGGGCGGATCATAGTTTCTGAGCGCCACTGAAAGCCTGTGATCGACAGCGGAGGATGCCCTGGGATTATCAAGAAAGGAGGTTAGGACCTGAAAGAGGTCTACCGGAAAGACTCCGGCGACAAGAAAGGGATGCATCATATTTCGGAACCGGGCTTTCCACTCTTTGCCGTGCGGTAAGGGCCGCGACCGTCGATGAAGGCTAAAGCGCCGGGAATTGCTCATGTGATCACTCCATACTGCATGATGAGCCAGTTCATGGATGAGGGTAATCAGGAAGGCATAGGGGTTCAGATTTCCGTTCACCGTGATACGGGCCGGATTGCCCCGGTGGGATGCCCTGAAATCGCCTGATTTCGAAATCCGGTTTCGGGCAATGAGGATCTGTACCGGGTCTGTGTTCAACAGGTATTCCACCCGTTCAAAGGCAAGCGGTGGAAGATATTCCTTGAGGAAAGACCAATCTTCGTTTGGGACCCGGGAACCCGGAAGGTGATCGGTGAAAATACCTGAAAACAGAGACAGTTGCACGGGGGGTGACAGAATTTATTTGAATTTTGGGCAATCACAATTTTTCGGGTGCCGGCTTCCCCGGTAAGCCTGATTCGTTGAACTGCAGGAAGCGGCGATAAGGGTAAGGTATAACAACACCAATGCAACCGAAATAAAATCACGAAACCATCTTCGTTTTGACATATTCACCGATTTAGGATGCAGACGCCGGGCTTTAAACGCATTGATTTTCGCACCAAAACTGCACATGTTCGCACCGAACACCTTGATCAACAGCTACGGATCAGGCAAAAGTACGATAAAATTGAACAGTTTACCCGATGATTGGCTTGCCTGTCAGACCCGGATCAGAAATCTTATGATTTTAAAACGTCAATTCTCCGGAATTTGGTATTTTAGCAAAAAACATTATATGCTGAAGGTTTTTTCCAATATTGGGAGTTATGTCATGTTGATGCAGAAGGTCTTCAGCCGCCCGCAGAAAAGGCAGATCTTCTGGAAACAACTCATCCATGAGATCAACAGCTTAGGGCTGGAATCCCTCGGCATTGTTGCATTCATATCGGTTTTCATGGGCGCGGTGGTGGCCATTCAGACAGCCTATAACATCGACAGCCCGCTGATTCCCATGTCGATGGTAGGGTTCACGACCCGCCAGTCGGTTATCCTCGAATTTTCTCCAACCGTGATCAGTCTGATATTGGCCGGGAAAGTCGGATCGCGGATTGCATCTGAAATTGGTACCATGCGGGTGACCGAGCAGATTGACGCCTTAGAGATCATGGGTGTCAATTCGGCGAATTTCCTGATTTTTCCAAAGATCACGGCTTCTGTTCTGATCAACCCGGTTCTTATCGTTTTCAGCATGTGGCTTGGTATCCTTGGCGGTTGGTTTGCCATGTCGGCTTCGGGACTTGTTTCGACCAACGATTTCATTGAAGGCATCCGGATCGATTTTGAAGGCTATACCATTTTTTATGCCCTTACCAAGACGGTTTTTTTCGCATTTATTATCTCTTCCATTTCGGGTTTCTTCGGATATATGACCAACGGAGGGGCGCTTGAAGTGGGACAGGCGAGTACCAAGGCAGTCGTTTTCAGCAGCATCACCATCATCCTGTTCAACCTGGTGCTTACGCAACTTTTACTGACATGATCGAAGGACGAAATATCAGTAAGAGATTCGGCGATCATCAGGTTCTGAAACGGGTGAGTTGTTCGTTTGAGAAAGGGAAGACCAACCTGATCATCGGGCAGAGTGGTTCGGGGAAGACTGTGCTTATGAAATGTCTGGTAGGCCTGTTTGAAGTAGATGAAGGGATGGTTGTGTATGACGATCGGAATTTCACACAGATGAATTTTGAGGCACGCAAGAAACTCCGCCAGGAGATTGGCATGTTGTTCCAGGGCGGAGCCCTCTTCGATTCGATGAATGTGGAGCAAAATGTCATGTTCCCTCTGAACATGTTCACTTCGAGACCGGAAGATGAAAAACTTGACCGGGTTAATTTTGTACTTAACCGGGTGAACCTTGAAAATGTCAACAAACTGATGCCTTCGGAACTCAGTGGCGGAATGCGCAAAAGGGTTGCGATTGCCAGAGCCATCGCAATGAATCCCCAGTACCTTTTTTGTGACGAGCCCAATTCCGGACTGGACCCTCAGACATCCGGAGTCATCGACCACCTGATCCAGGAGATCACCCAGGAGTACAATATTACCACCATCGTCAACACCCACGACATGAATTCGGTTCTCAGTATCGGCGACAGCGTAGTATTTATTTATCAGGGAGAGTTATGGTGGCAGGGCGATAAATCGACTATTCTTCATACGGATAATCAGAAACTCAATGATTTTGTTTTCGGAACCGAGCTGACATCCAGATTGAAAAAGTAAACACGATTCAAAAAGATGAATTACCTCGATTTCATCATCCTGATCCTGGTGTTTTTATTCGCCATAAACGGCTACCGGAAAGGGATCATCATCAGTTTGGCCTCCATAGCAGCACTGGTCCTGGGCATTTACTGTGCCGTTTTTTTCTCGAATTATCTCGATGCCACGCTGATGGAACATTTGCGACCTTCGCGTAAATGGCTTCCGGTCCTTTCCTTCACGCTCACTTTTTTACTGGTTGTTTTTATCGTATTCATCGTGGCTAAGCTTCTTGAAAAACTGGTGGATGTGGTGGGTATGGGTTTTCTGAACAAACTGGGTGGCGCCGTACTCGGGGTTGTGAAGGGAATGATAATGGTCTCCATCCTGATCTTCATTACCAACAGCATCGATCGCAATGAAAATACCGTGACTGCCGCCGACAAAAAAGGATCCCAGTTTTACGGACCGGTTTCACTGATATTTCCCTATCTGATGAAAGAGTTCGGAGGAGAGATCAAATTCCCAAGTTGGCCGACAGGGAAAGAGATTCAAAAATAAAGCGCTTCATTTTATGAGCCGGCTGAAGACTTCTGCCGGAGTGATGCTTCGGATGCAGCTACAATCGCCGGAATGGCGGCAAGCATCACATTTTTTATTCAGAACCAGGAAGGAGGCCCGTTCACCCAGGGGGGCCCATCGTTGCGGGAAGATCGGTCGCATGGGAGCATAGAGGCCTACAGCGCGGATTCCCAAAGCCGCGGCAAGGTGCAACGGCCCTGTGCTGGCCGAAACAAACCCGTCGCTCCTGGAAATCAGGGCAATTAGTTCGCTGAGTGACAACCGGCCGGTAAGGTCGGTGATCCGGTCGCGATACCGGTGTAAAAAATCCCTCATCCGTTCGCCCTCGGCAGCCGTTCCTGTTACAAGAATATTAAACCGGTCGGCCGGCAGCAAATCAATGAGCTTCCCGAAGTTTTCAAGCCCCCACTCCCGTGCGCTTCCTTTTGATTTCGGATGGATTATCAAATTAAACAGACCCTTTTTCGATCCATCGGCTCCGGAATAATTTTCATTCCGGGCGGCTCTGCCTGTCAGTCCGTAATACCCGGGAATTTCTTGTAAAGAAAAATCCCGGCGGATCCCCAGCGGCTCAAGAAGTTTCAGGTTCAACTGGGCTTCGTGCAGTACCGACTTCCTGCGTGAAAGATGCACCAGCCGGTTACAGGTAAACCAGGTAAAGAAGCGATGCGAGGTGCCTATGCGCCACGGGATACCCGCCATTTTAGCAGCCTTGCATAGTTCCCGGACCGGAAAAACATGAACGATCACATCCGCCCGAAGGGAGGCTAAAAATGCAGCAGGGCCTTCAGCGTGACATTTCGTGAAGATACGAAGCAGTGCGAATTTCGTGCGTGAACTCCCGATCCTGATCTCGTCCCAGTCGACAAACTGATCAACATACCGGCATTGTTCAATTACCGGTCGGGTGTAGGACCTCCCGATGAAAATAATGGTGCTTCCGGGAAAGCGCTCTTTCAGAACCCCGGCCACAGGCAAGGTCAGTACGACGTCGCCGATGCTGTCGGTCCTGCTGAGGATGATCCGCATCAATCGAGAATTGCCTTGATTCCCGGGAGTTGTTTTCCTTCGATGTATTCAAGCATAGCGCCTCCACCGGTGGAGACGTAACTGACTTTGTCGCCCAATCCGTATTTGTTGATTGCTGCAACGGAATCGCCGCCCCCGACGAGGGTAAAAGTTCCTTTACCGGTGACTTCGGCCAGCGCTTCCGCGATAAACCTGGTGCCGTTTTCGAAATTGTTCATCTCGAACACTCCCATCGGACCATTCCATAAAATGGTTCCTGATTGTTCAATAACATGCCTGAATTTCTGACAGGTTGCGGGTCCGATATCCAATCCCATCCATGGAATCTGAATGTCGTAGGCACTGCTTGTTTTTTTATTGGCATCATTTGAGAAGGCATCGGCCAGTATCGCATCGGGCGGAATGTACAAGTTGACTCCCATCGATTTGGCGCCCTCGATGATATTCTTGGCCAATTCCACATAATCCTCTTCCACCATGGAGGCTCCGGTTTCGCCACCCAGGGCCCGGATGAAAGTGAACATCATGCCCCCGCCAATGATCAGGTTATCCACTTTATCCATCAGGTGGTTGATGATCTCGATCTTGGTCGATACTTTGGCCCCTCCCAGAATGGTGGTGAACGGGCGTTTGCTGTCCTTCAGACAACGGTCGATGTTGAGGATCTCATTCGACATCACATAACCGAACATCTTTGCTCCGGGGAAATACTGCGCGATAACGGCAGTGGAGGCATGGGCACGGTGTGCGGTTCCAAAGGCATCGTTAACATATACATCACCCAAACGGGACAGTTTTCCTGCAAATTCCAAATCACCCTTCTCTTCCTCTTTGTAAAACCTGAGGTTTTCGAGCAACAGTACATTGCCGGGGTTCAGCGATCCGGCCAGGTCAATTGCCTGGGAGCCGATGCAATCGTCGGCAAAAAGAACGGGCCGACCGATTTTTTCAGAAAGATAAGGAACGAGGTGCCGGAGTGAATACTTCTCCTCGGGACCACCCTTCGGCCGGCCTAAGTGCGATATTAAAATAGCAGATCCGCCGTCGTTCAATATCTTGGTGAGAGTCGGTATGGTGGCATCAATACGGGTAGTATCGGTAATATGAAACTGGCTGTCGAGGGGAACGTTGTAGTCGACCCTGATCAGCGCTTTTTTATCCTTAAAGGAATATTGATCAATCGTACACATAAATACTTCATTTTGATTAGGGAACAAAATTAAAATTTTTCAGCGCCACAACACATATATTTTTAATTTTACCCTGGCTTTGAACTGTTCAGGTCTTTCCCGCAGGGGCATGGATGCTGTGGTTCAGGTAATCTGAACGAAGGAATTTGCATTTTGTTGTCAATCTGTTTTTCAGGCCGAAGGTGATGATCCTGCCAGTTCCGGGGAAACGGGTTGAAAACAAAACTAAATAACTGTTTATGGAAGATCTGCGACTTACCCTGGTACAATCGAATCTTTACTGGGAGGATCCCGTCAGGAACCGGGAGCATTTCAGGAGGGTTTTGCTGACGATTGAGGAACCCACTGATCTGATCCTGCTTCCCGAGACCTTTAATACCGGTTTTTCGATCAATCCGGGGCTGTGTGCTGAAGAGATGGATGGGCCATCGGTCGGATTCATAAAGGAAATGGCTGCCCGGCTTCGTGCCACGATCATGACAACCCTGATAATCCGGGAGGGGAAGTACCATTTCAACCGGATGGTTTGTGCAGCTCCTGACGGCAATTTTCAGACATACGATAAAAGGCATCTTTTTCGTTTAAGTGAAGAATACCGGATCTTTTCAGCCGGAAAACGAAAGCCTGTTTTCACTGTCAAAGGATGGAATATACAACCAGTAATCTGTTACGACCTTCGTTTTCCTGTCTGGATAAAAAATACGTATGAAGAAGGTTGTTACGGATATGACCTGATGGTGTGTCTTGCCAACTGGCCCTCAAGCCGCGCCCACATATGGAAAACCCTGCTGATGGCAAGGGCGATCGAGAATCAGGTTTACGTTGCCGGGGTGAACAGGATTGGTATCGACGGCCATGGTACAGCGCATACGGGCGACTCCATGGTTATCGATGCCAAAGGGAAGGCTTTCTCGCAGGCCGAAACCGGAAAAGAATGCGTGATCTCCGTAACGTTGTCTGCCCAGGAGTTGAAAATATTCAGGGAGTCGATGACGGTCGGGCTAGACTGGGATCATTTTACGCTCCACCTCAAAAAATAGATCATGATCAGACTATCGGCAACGCTCATTGTTCACAACGAAGAGAAAAACATCGTCCGTTGCATTGAATCGTTGAGAACCGTCGCAGATGAGATTGTGGTTGTCGATTCCATTTCGACCGATAAGACAGCGGAAATTTGCCGCAGTCTTGGTTGCCGGGTCTTTGCGAGGGAGTTCGACGGGTACGGAACTCAGAAACAATTCGCGATCGAATGTTCCTCTAATTCCTGGGTCCTCTCCATCGATGCCGATGAGGTGATTACGGAGGAATTGAAAAATGAAATTCTTGAATGGAAGAGAACCGGCGGAGCCCAATCCGTTCATGGATTCAGAATCCCGTTTTCGCTTTATTTCATGGGAAAGATCCTGCAGCATGGCGGAGTGGGGAAGGAGCTGCATCTGAGGCTGTTCAACCGGGATCACGGAGGATTTACAAAGGTCCCTGTTCATGAAGGTATCAGGGTTAACGGAACTGTCGGAACCATGCGGGGCAGGATAGTGCATTATTCTTACCGGGATATCAGCCACCATCTTGAAAAAATCAATTTTTACACGACTCGGGCAGCAGAAGGATATGTGAGCCGGGGAAAACACTTTTCACGCTGTTGGGTTCCGCTGAAGTTTCCAATCAGCTTTTTTACTTTTTATGTGATCAAAGGCGGATTCCTGGATGGATACCCGGGATTCATGTGGTCCTTCCTTGCGGCCGTTTATGCCACACTGAAAATCGCCAAGACCATTGAAATTAACCCGAACCGATGAATATTGTGATCCTTGTTTCGATCCTGATCGCTGTTATTGCGGTTTTCCTTCAATTGCAATATAACTTCTTAATGCCTCCCCGGAAAGGACTTCCTGTATTGATGTATCATAAAATAGAGGTGGGGAAACCCGACGGTCTGACCGTTACTGTTGATCAATTCCGGCAACAGCTTACATACCTCAAGGATAAAGGTTATAAAACCTATTCCTTCACCGACCTGAAACGAATGATGGATCACCGTGATCCGCTTCCATCAAAAGCAGTGGTACTTACTTTTGATGATGCCTACCGTAATTTTCTGACCCGGGCCCTTCCGCTACTGAAAGAATTCAGATACACGGCTACCATCATGGTTCCGGCGGCATTTATCGGGAAAACCAATATCTGGGATCAGGGGAACGACCCCTTACTGACTGGGGAGGAACTGCACCGAATCGCGATGCAGGAGAACATCGAAATCGGATTACACTCCTTTATGCACCACAATTACCGGGATCTGACCCCTGATGAAGCTGCTGAGGACATCCGGAATTGCAGGGAGACATTGGCGTATCATGCCATTCCTCATACCGCGGTTCTGGCATATCCCTATGGAGGTTATCCCAGAAAGGATCCCGAAGAAAAAATGCGGTTGTTTGAACGCTTCACGGAGCTTAAACTTGATTTTGCCCTTCGTATCGGGAACAGGATCAATCCCTGGCCACTGAAGTATCCGTATGAGATTCAAAGGATTGACATTAAAGGTTCAGATCGTTTCTTTGTTTTTAAAATCAAGTTACGCAAAGGTCGTGCCCGCTTTTTTGCATAACACCGGTCAACTTCTTTTGGGAAGCCGGTTCTTCAGAACCTGGTACATATTCTCGTTGTCGCTGATCATTGTCTCCCTGCCATTTTCAAAGGTAGGGATCAGCATCGGACAGATGATGATCGCAGGTGGGTGGGTCATGGAGCGATTTCCGTACCGGCGGTTCTTTGATTACCTGAATTCAAAGTCAGGATTCCTGGCATTTTTAACTTTTATTCCTTTAGCGATTTTTCTGATGCTGGTTGCCATCCTTCAGGGCTTCAGGCAGTTTTTCAGTCAGAAAGCAGCCATGATCTTCAGCTCGATCTTTATTCTGCATCTGGCAGGTCTGATCTTCACTACCGACTTTGATTATGCCGGAAAAGATCTTCGCACCAAATTACCTCTGTTGCTGCTTCCCTTGCTGATAGCAACCTCTGAACCTTTCGACCGAAAAGGATTTTATTATCTCCTGGTGCTTTTCGCAGCTACTGTTTTGTGCAGGACCCTTTATAACGGTTTTCTTATCCTCCATGACCAATTTATCGACATACGAGAAGTCTCAAGGAACGTTTCGCATATAATTCTGAGCCTGTTGATCGTACTCTCGATCTGTTCCCTGATTTATCTGTCGTTCCGAAATTCCTGTTTCCCTTTATGGTTGCGGTGGATCTTCCGATTGACCGCGGGATGGTTTCTGTTTTATTTGTTTTATTCACAATCATTTACAGGTATCTCCATTTTGGTAATCCTGTTTCTTTTATTTCTGCTGTTACAGATCATCCATACCCGGAACAATTGGTTGCGTGCTGGCCTTATCCTGGCGGTCCTCGCTGCTTCGACCACCCTGGTTCTATCACTGAGGTCCGTTGTTCTTGATTATTACCGGGTCAATCCGGTTGATTTTAAAAGGCTTGATAAGGTCTCATCCAGGGGAAATCCGTACCTGAACGATTCGCTTTCCCGGCTGACCGAGAACGGAAATTATCTTTGGATTTATGTTCAGATGGAGGAGATGCGGGAGGTGTGGAATAAACGCAGCACTATTCCTTTCGACAGTCTCAGCAAGAAAAAAGAGGTATGTGCTTTCACGGTGATCCGGTTCTTGTCGTCGAAAGGCTGGCGTAAGGATGGCGATGCAGTCGAAAGATTGACTGAAGCGGAGATCGGCGCGATAGAAAAAGGGGTGCCAAATTATTTATTTATCGGTAATCTGAGCCTGCGTGCGAGGATCTATGAATTCTTATCGGGGTTTGACACTTACCGGGAGACCGGTAATCCTACCGGATCGACGGTGATGCAACGGGTCGAATTCTGGAAGGCTTCTCTGGGGATCATCCGGGAGCACTGGCTCACGGGAGTGGGGACAGGCGATATGAATATTGCCTTCGACCGGGAGTATGAAAGGATGCAGACAAAACTTGCACCCGATCAACGCTGGCGATCACACAACCAGTTTTTATCGATTTTGGTCGGTTTTGGAATCCCGGGGCTGGCCTGGTTTCTCTTTGCCATCTTCTATCCCTGGTACCTTCGGGGTTACCGTTACGATTTCTTTATGAATCTCTTTTTGCTGATTGCCCTTCTTTCGATGTTAACTGAGGATACGATTGAATCGCAGACAGGTGTGACCTTCTTCGCATTCTTCTATACCTTGTTTCTCTTTGCCCGCAGTAGGGAAGATCGACTTTTTAAATGAATGCAATTTAAAACCTCACCCTTGGAAAGAAACTTTATGGATGAAAATACCCCGGCCGTCAACTCCGAATGGATGATGATTGTAAATCCAAATGCCGGTGTAAAAAGAGGCCTGCGAGACTGGCCCCGGATCATCCGAAATTTACAGGAAGAACAAGTCGGATTTGATCATATACTTACCACGAAGCGTGGCGATGCCACTGAATTTGCTGCACGGGCCGTTGAAAACGGATACCGGAATATTGCAGTCATCGGGGGAGACGGCACCCTCAATGAGGTGTTGAACGGACTCTTTCTCCAGAAAACCACTCCGGTGAGCGACATCACCCTGGCCATGATCCCCGTGGGTACCGGCAACGACTGGTGCCGCATGTTCCAAATTCCTTTTGATTACGTTCATGCCATTCAAATCTTAAAACGAAAGAAGACCCGGCTTCAGGATGTGGGTATCGTACGCTATTACCATCATGAAACTCAGGAAAACCGTTTTTTCATGAACATAGCGGGTATGGGGTACGATGCACTGGTAGCCAAAAAGACCAACTTGCTCAAAGAAAAGGGAAAGGGCGGACCGCTGACCTACCTCTATTTTGTCTTTGCCGGTCTGTTTCAATATCAGTTCATGGAGGCCGTGATCGAAGTGGACGGGAAGACGGCATTTAAAGGGGAGATCTTTTCGATGAATGTAGGTATCTGCAAATATAACGGTGGCGGGATGAAACAAGTGCCATACGCGATTCCCGATGACGGGCTGCTGGATGTCACCCTTATCAAAAAGGCTTCAAAATGGCTGGTGGTCAAATATGCCCGGAAACTTTTCGACGGTTCGCTGGTCGATCTGCCCATTGTGGAAACCTTCCGGGGTGAGAACATCAGAATTCGGTCGACGGGTAAAATTTTTCTGGAAACGGATGGTGAGTCGCTCGGAAATTCTCCTTTCACCTTTGAAATCCTACCCCGGTGCCTGAAGATTGTGACGGGAGAATGACGGGATCAGTGCATTACAGATAGCAGACCGGAGTGCCGGTTCACCCGGCCTTATCTTTCCAGTCGCCCGATTCGCGGATCAACCCAATCAGGGCATCTACAGCTTCCTTTTCATCAATATTGTTCCGGATGATTTTTTTTCCCTTATACAGGGCGATTTTTCCCTTGCCTGAACCCACATATCCGTAGTCGGCATCGGCCATTTCACCGGGGCCGTTCACGATACAACCCATTACGGCTATTTTCAACCAGGTAAGATGCGAGGTGCCGTTTTCGATACGTTTCAAGGAATCCTGAATATTGAACAGGGTCCGGCTGCAGGAAGGACAGGCGATATACTCTGTTTTTGTGATCCGTGAACCGGCGGCCTGAAGGATGTTGTAGGCTACCGGAATCTCAAACTCGGGATCTTCGGTCAGGGAAACCCGGATGGTATCTCCGATTCCGTCGGCAAGAAGACTGCCGATCCCGATTGCCGACTTGATCCGGCTGTCCTCACCGGCACCAGCCTCGGTGACCCCCAGGTGCAGGGGATAATTCATCCCGGCCCGGGTCATCTCCTTAATCAGCAACCTGTTTGCCGCGATCATAACCCTGACATTGCTTGCTTTCATTGAAAAAACAAGATCATAAAATGAGAAGGTTTCGCAAATCCTTGCAAATTCGAGTGCCGATTCCACCATGCCTGTCGGAGTGTCGCCATATTCCTCGAGGATGCGTTCCGACAGTGAACCATGGTTCACACCAATTCTAATGGCCGTTCCATGCTGTCTGCAGATTTCGAGCAAGGGTCTGAGCCGTTTACCAATCCGTTCTGTTTCTCCGTCAGGCCGGTTCTCTTTGGATTTTTTGATGCTTCCCTTTGAGTTTCTGTCGACGTAATTTCCCGGATTGATCCGGACCTTCTCCACGAGGGTGGCAGCAACCTCTGCAATTTCCGGTCTGAAATGAACATCAGCGATCAAAGGGGTTTTAAATCCTTTCTGCCGGAGGGTTTTTTTGATCTCAGCCAGATTTTCGACCTCCTTCATTCCGGGCACCGCGATCCGTACATATTCGCAACCGGCTTCGATCATTCTGACAGCCTGTTGAACAGTCGCACGGGTGTCTAAAGTCGGGGTACTGGTCATGGATTGTACCCGTACCGGATAATCCCCGCCCATAGGCACATCTCCGACAGAAACAACACGGGTTTTAAACCGCTTAAATCCTTTGTTGGATATCATGATTAAGAATCCTGTTCCGGCATGGCCCGCTGAGCGTTTCACTCCGGATGTTTCGGTGTACAAAAATAAGCAATCGTAAATGTATTCCTGACTTAATAGGAAAATATCGACCTTCAGTTCAATCCTTTTACCCTGGGTTTTGCAGCAACGAAATCTTTCAGGTAAAAGGGTTCAAAATAGGCCAGGTTTTCAAATTTTGCACTAAGGTATTTTTCTTCGGCAAAGGGAATCATGTACGTGGCCGAAAGCCTTATCTGATCGATGAAAAAAGTATTCCGGGTTCCTGCAAGAAGAGATTTGCATTTATCGGCCCCCGGACCCCCGAAAATAATCCGGTTTTGGTCAAGATACTCCCCGAATGAATTTTCGTGGATGATTTCGGCGCGGACCTCCCTGATTTCGTCAATGGTTGAATTGTAAAGGCCGCAGTAAACCTCCATACGCCGGGCATCGAGCATCGGGCAAAAAATATCGTTTACCGGGGAAACGTAATGCAAATCTATTGTCATTTGCTGTTTCATTCCCCAGGCAAGAGCCTGAAGGGTAGGAACTGCAATAAGCGGTTTCCCGATGGCATAACATAACCCTTTTGCAGCTGCAGTACCGATACGGAGACCGGTGTAAGAACCCGGACCCATGCTCACCGCAACGGCATTGAGATCGTCAAATGAATGGCCGGAACCCCGGATGACCGATTCCAAAAATAGCGTCAAATATGAAGCGTGAATATTTGCGGCGTGGTTTGATTGTTCCTTCAACAAAACACCGTCGGCAGCAAGTGCAACAGAACATGCCGCCGAGGTGGTTTCAAGACTGAGGATCAACCCCATGAACTAATTCTCTTTTTCTTTGGTGAACAGCTCTTTTTTATCGACTTTCTTAACCTTGTCGCCGTCTTTCAGTAACTTGGAAACCGCGGAATAGGGTGCCGTAATAATCTCGTCGCCCTCTTTCAAACCGCTCAGGATCTGAATATAGGTATTATCCTGGATACCTGTTTTCACATCCACTTTTTTTGCAGTTCCGTTTTTAAGCAGGAATACACATTCCTGGATTTCACCCGTCTTTTTCTTGACCGATACGGTCTCCACCTGGTCATAATTATCATCCGTACGGGTTTTATTCTTTTCATTGATCTTGTCGAGGGTGTCTTTATCGACACGGGTTGTAACGGCCTGGATCGGAATGGTCAGTGTGTTTTCGGCTGTTTCGGTCTGGATTTCGACAGTGCAGGACATCCCCGGTCGGAACGGCGAATAATCGGGGGGCATTCCTTTCAGAAGATCCTGATAAAATTCCTTGATGAGGTGAATTTTCACATTGAAATTGGTAACCTGGTCGACACTGACCCCGGTAGTGTTGGCTGAGGTGGCGATCTCGGTGACAATCCCTTTGAATTTACGGTTCAGGTATGCGTCTACTTCAATGAGTGCTGTATCATTCATGCTCACCCTGACAATATCATTTTCATTGACCTGGACCTGGGCTTCCATTTCATTGAGATTGGCGATTCGCATGATCTCAGTACCACTGGAAAACTGTGATGCGCCGGTAACCCGTTCTCCTTTCAGAACACTCAGCTTTGAAACGGTTCCATCGCTGGGCGCAAAGATTGCGGTCCGGTTCAGATCCTCTCTCGATTTTTTCAGGACCGCCTCAGCGCTCTTGACCATGTATTCGGAGGCGCTGATGTCCTGTTCGCCTGCTGTGACCTGAGCCAGGGTGACCTGGTAAGTCGCTTTTGCCTGGTCAAAATCGGCTTTCGAGATCACATTCTGCTGAAACAGCTTATCCTGCCTTTCATACGTGAGACGGGCATTTTCGAACTGGGCCTTTAACTGGACAAGCCGGGCTTTCGAATTGGCAAGGTTCGCTTTCTGGGAGTTCAGGGATGCTTCGCTTTGATCGAATTGGGAGATGTAGATTTCAGGATCGATTTTTGCCAGCAGATCCCCCTTCTTTACCTGGTTTCCTTCTTTCACGTAAAGTTCAACGACCTCACCCGAGATGTAAGGGCTTATTTTGATATCTTTTTCCGGCTGGATTTTTCCGTTGGATGAAACCGTCTGGATGATGGATCGTTTCGCTACTTTTTCGGTGGCGACCCGGATGCTTACCTCACGGTTGTTTTTTACCACAACAGCAATGATGATCAGCGCTATCACCGCTGCGGATGCGATGATGATCCACGTTTTTTTTCTGGAAATCTTCATGGTTGAAATGCAGTTTTAAGGATTATTCACGATTAATACGGATGGGATTACCCATGTAAAAATCGAGAATGGTGGACTTGAAAATAAAATCATACTTGGCCTGAAGCAGATCTGATTCAGCCTTGGTAAGGTCCTTCTTGGTATTGTTGTAATCGAATGAAGTCATCATTCCGACATCGAATTTTTGCTGGGCATATTTAAATGCTTCATTCTGGGCCGCTACTTTTTCGCCGGAGGCGTTGTATTTTTGAAGGGCTGAAACGGCATCGGCAAACGCCTGTTCAATCAACTTCCTGAGATCCCGTGTTTTAATATCCAGATCGATCTCTGCCTGGGTTTTTTGGATTTTTGCCTGACTGATGGCATTGCGTCCCTGCCACCCGTTAAAGATTGGAACACTCAATGAAAATCCCACGGACTGATTGCTGTTATCTTTCAGTTGCTCTGAAAAATCCTTCACCCGGTATCTATAATCGATCTGGGGCATGAGAACGATATCTTTCGACTGTTGTGTAATTCCGATCGCCTTCCAGGTGGTGTCGCCCATCGAACCGGGATCGACCTCCATGGCAGCGCCCGAATACCCCGTACCCCAACTCCCGCTAAGACTTAACACGGGCTGGACATAACCGCGTGCAATGGCGAGGCGCTTATGGGCAGCTTCCACGCGGAGTTCAGCAGCACGAATCTCGGGCCTGGTCTTCATGGCCTTTTCAAAGATTACTTCGGTAGTTATTTGATCCAGCGGGGCTTTTACATCCTTCAATGCAGGTTTTTCAATGGTGAAATCACGGGTCACTGTAAGATCGATGAGTTGCTGCAGGGAAAGGTTGGAGATTGACAGGCGGTTCGTGGCATCGACCACGTTTAGTTCCTCTGTGGCTTTCTGTGCGTTGATGTTGAGCAGATCTCCCCGGGCCGAGGAACCGGCATCGACCATTTTCTGGATACGTTCCGATTGTGCAGTCGTTATCCTGAGTTGTTCCTTCGCTACACCGAGGAGCTCAAGATTAAACAGAATGTCAAGATAATAACCGGCAACTGAAAGCGAGATGTTGTTCTTGATCACATCCAGGTCATATTGACTGGCCAATAAATTGATCTTGTTGGCCTTGAATGTGTTCAGTTTCTGTAGCCCCCCGAAAAGCATGACATTGCTGGAAATATAAAAGTTATTCGATCGGACGGTCGTAGTGGCAAAGGTATTGGTATACTGGTCGATGGTCTGACCAAAATTCCAGAAATTGGTTCCATTCGCGTTCAGGTTGGGTAGCATATTCAGGCCGCTTTGGAGCAGGGCCTTTTTATTGCCTTCAACCGTAAGCATTTGCTTGTTGATATCGAGGTTGTTTTCAAGGGCAAAATTGATACAATCCTCAAGGGTCCAGATTTTTTGAGCTGTTACCCTTTCCCCCGACCAGATAGTGAAAAGGAAGCACAAAGAAAGGAACAGGGTTGAAAAACGATGCATCTGCATGGTGCGGAATTTAAAAGGCTTCAAAAGTAGTGATTTTACATTCATCAGGGACGTAAGACGATGAATTTGTAATTTGGTTACAACCCTCAAAACGCTTATATTTGTGATTGGGTTTGTAATTAAAGTTTAATTTCTAATTTTGCACTTCAATATTGATTCCCTTTACTTCATGATGCCTGCCATGCTCAAGAAAGGATTGTTTTTCGGGAAGACAGCGATAATGCTCTTCGTGATTCTGTTTACCTGTACCGTCAGGGCCGGTACAGCGGATCATCCCGCTTCCGGAGAACAGGAATCTTTCAATGCCGGCCGGATGATTATGGAACACGTTGTCGACAATCACGAATGGCATATTGCTGAAATCGGAAGCCTTCATATTACTGTTCCGTTGCCCGTGATATTGTTGTATGATGGTAAGGTACATGTTTTTTCCTCGAACCGGTTTCATAATGAGACACACAGTTATCAGGGATTCAGGTTGGAACAGGACGGACCTGACAAAGGAAAAATTATCAGGGTTGCTGATACAGGGGCGTCCGGATCAATTGCCGCCAGGGTGTATGATTTTTCAATCACCAAAACGGTTCTGGCGATCTTTATTAGCTCTTTACTGTTGATATGGATTTTTGTTTCGGTGGCTCGCCGGTATAAACACAATCCCAATACAGCCCCTAAAGGGTTACAATCCCTGTTAGAGCCCCTGATTTTGTTTATCAGGGATGATATTGCCAAAAGTTCGATCGGGGAGAAGCGGTATGAGAAGTTCATGCCCTTTCTTCTGACTGTATTCTTTTTTATCTTCTTCAACAATCTTTTCGGATTGATACCCTTCTTCCCGGGAGGAGCAAACGTAACCGGGAACATAGCCGTAACACTGGTCATGGCGGTTTTCACTTTCATCATCACGACCCTCAACGGGAATAAACACTATTGGATCGATATCATCAACACGCCCGGTGTCCCCTGGTGGCTGAAAATTCCGTTGCCGCTTATGCCGGTTGTCGAAATTATCGGGATCATAACCAAACCCTTCGTACTGATGGTCCGACTCTTCGCGAATATTACCGCCGGGCACATCATCGTACTCGGATTCGTGAGCCTTATCTTTATTTTCGGAGCGATCAGCGCAGCATTGGGACTGGGCGTTTCCGTAGTATCGGTAGCTTTCATGGTTTTCATGGATCTTCTGGAGCTGCTGGTAGCCTTTATCCAGGCGTATGTTTTCACCCTTCTTTCGGCGCTCTATTTCGGTTTGGCCACTATTGAGCCGGAACACCATTGAAATGGACAACTTGCGATGGACGATTTCAAATGAAGAATGAAATTTAGTAGTAACATTAAATAACAAATTGATTATGCATTTATTAGCCATCTTACTGCAATTGGCCGGTGATTTCGCCGCAATTGCCAAAATGGGAGCAGGCCTTGGTGCAGGGATCGCGGTAATCGGTGCCGGTATTGGTATCGGTAACATCGGTAAAAGCGCCCTGGAAGCCATCGCCCGTCAGCCCGAAGCTGTAGGTGACATCCGGTCGAACATGATCATCGCAGCCGCCCTTGTCGAAGGCGTAGCATTTTTCGCCATCGTTGTCTGTCTGCTGATACTTTTCATCTAGCGGAATCAGGTTGTTCACGGAACAACGATCGGTTGTTCCGTGAATTACCCTGAAATTAAGAACCTTCAAAACATAACGACATGGAATTAATAACGCCGGGACTGGGATTGCTTTTTTGGATGACACTGGCTTTTTTGTTGTTGCTGTTCATCCTTGGAAAATTTGCCTGGAAACCAATTTTAAAAATGCTACATGAGCGTGAAACTTCGATACACGAAGCGCTGAATGCAGCTAATCAGGCGAAGGAAGAGATGAAAAAGCTCAAATTCAGCAATGAACAGCTGATGCAGGAAGCCAAAAACGAGCGGGATGCCATGATGAATGAAGCCCGGAAAATTAAAGAGAAAATCATTGAAGATGCCCGGTTGAAGGCAGGAGAAGAGGCTTCAAGAATAATTGAAAGTGCAAAAGAGAGCATCTACAGCGAAAAAATGGCTGCCATGACCGAACTGAAAAATCAGATTGCTCAGAGTTCCCTTGACCTGGCCAGATTGATCCTGAAAAGAGAGCTTTCGGAACCCAGGGAACAGGAAGCATACATTAAAGGGTTGCTCAAAGATTATAAATTCAACTAACCGGTGATCCCATGAAAATTTCGCTGGTAGCCAAACGTTATGCAAAAGCCCTTTTCGACCTTTCGGTCGAGAAAAACCTTGTGGAAGAGGTCTACAGGGATAATTTGCTGGTGTCGGAGACCTGTGATCAAAATCGCGAGTTAAGGTTGTTAATGAAAAGTCCGGTTATTCATACAGATAAAAAATTATCCGTGATCCGGCATATTTTTTCCGGTAAAGTTCAGCCGCTGACCCTGAACTATATGCTGATCATGGTCAGAAAACGGCGTGAATCATTTCTGCATGAGATCTCCCTTGAGATTGTGGAATTGTATCTTGCCTATAAAAACATTTTGAAAGTATATTTTTCATCGCCGGTTCATCCCGATGATGAGATCAGAAGGAACGTCATGGCCATCATGAGCCGGTATACCCGGTCGGATATCGACTTGAAGGTCGCTATTGATGACTCCCTGATCGGCGGATTTGTTCTTTCATGGAAGGATAAACAATTTGATGCAAGCATCAGAAGGGAAATTGAAAACCTGCGAAGTGCCGTCGCCAAAGTGAATTTGTACAAAAAAGGATTTTAATTACGGGACGATTGATGGATTCATCAATCGTCCGGATTGACTGATACACACAATAAACGAGAGATATTATGGCTGAAATTAAGCCTGCTGAAGTTACGGCGATATTACGCAAAGAACTGGCCGGATATCACAGCGAATACGAACTGGAAGAGGTCGGAACTGTCCTCACCGTGGGTGATGGCATTGCCCGTATTTATGGTTTGGACAATGCCGAAAGCGGTGAATTGATCGAATTTGAAAAAAACGGATTGAAAGCGATCGTTCTGAATCTTGAGGCTGACAATGTGGGAGCGGTCATGCTGGGAGAGTCCTATGAGATTAAAGAAGGGGATGTGGTAAAGCGTACCCGCCGAATTGCATCGATCGAAGTGGGTGAGGGTTTGCTCGGGCGCGTGGTCAACACCCTGGGTGAACCAATTGACGGGAAAGGCAGGATTGAAGGGGAACGACTTGAAATGCCGCTGGAACGTAAAGCTCCCGGGGTAATCTTCCGCCAGCCTGTCAACCAGCCTTTGCAAACAGGAATTAAACCCATCGATGCGATGATTCCGATCGGCCGGGGACAGCGCGAACTGATCATTGGCGATCGGCAGACCGGGAAAACCGCCATTGCCATTGATACAATCATCAATCAGAAAGAATTTTACCATCGTGGTGAACCGGTTTACTGTATCTATGTGGCAATCGGGCAGAAGGGTTCTACCGTCGCCAATATTGTAAAGACGCTTGAAGAAAAAGGAGCCATGGCATATACCATCGTGGTTGCCGCTACCGCGTCGGATCCTGCTGCCATGCAATTCTATGCACCTTTTGCCGGGGCTGCTATCGGGGAGTATTTCCGTGATACGGGACGTCCGGCTCTGGTGATTTATGATGACCTTTCAAAACAGGCGGTTGCCTACCGCGAAGTGTCCCTTTTGCTGCGCCGCCCGCCCGGCCGTGAAGCATATCCCGGCGATGTTTTCTACCTGCATTCGCGGTTGCTTGAAAGGGCTGCCCGCATCATCTCCTCTGATGATATTGCCCGCCAGATGAACGACCTTCCCGAAAACCTGAAAAATAAAGTCAAAGGCGGAGGATCACTGACAGCATTACCCATCATCGAAACCCAGGCTGGCGACGTTTCAGCTTATATCCCCACGAATGTTATCTCCATAACCGACGGCCAGATATTCCTGGAAACAGGTCTCTTCAACGCAGGAATACGACCGGCTATCAACGTTGGGATCTCCGTTTCGCGCGTTGGGGGAAATGCCCAGATTAAATCGATGAAAAAGGTGGCGGGCACCCTGAAGCTCGACCAGGCTGAGTACCGCGAACTGGAGGCGTTCTCAAAATTCGGATCCGACTTGGATGCCGCAACAAAGGCGGTTCTTGATAAGGGAGCGCGGAATGTCGAGATCCTCAAGCAACCGCAGTATACACCCATGCCCGTTGAAAAGCAAATTGCCATAATTTTTTGTGGAACCCGCGGCCTGCTCCGCAATGTACCCGTGAAAAATATCAACAATTTCGAAACGGAATACTTGCACTTTATGGATGTGACTCATCAGGCGGTTCTCAATAACCTCAAAGCCGGCAAGATCCTGGATGAAGATATGAAAACCATGGAACAAGTTGCACGGGAAATATCAAAGAAATACGAAGAAAAGAAATAGCCCTCTGAAATGGCCGGATTAAAGGAAGTACGACTGCGGATCGCCTCGGTAAAATCCACCCAGCAGATCACCAACGCCATGAAAATGGTGGCGGCTTCCAAATTGCGGAAATCGCAGACCGCAATCATAAAATTGCGGCCTTTTGCAGCCAAACTTCGTGAAATACTGCAAAACCTGTGCTCCAGCATCGAAGTCACCGAGGAAAGTGTTTTTTCACAGGAACGCAAACCCGAAAAAATTCTTCTTATCGTTATCGCTTCCAACCGCGGGCTGTGTGGCGCATTCAATTCAAACATCATCAAAGCGGCGCTGGCCCTATGCTCCGATTTATATAAAGACCCTTACAGCAAAGGGAATGTCAGTTTTATTACCATCGGGAAAAAAGCTACGGAATATTTCAGGAAAAGAAAATTCAAGGTCCTCGAAACTCATGATGAACTGTTTGATCATCTGACATTTGATCAGGTCTCCCCATTGGCCGAAAAAATCATGAAAGGATTCGTGGCAAAAGAGTTCGACCGGATTGAACTGGTATACAATCAATTTAAGAACGCTGCGGTCCAACGGTTGGTGGTTGAACAATATTTGCCCATTGTTGCAGAGCAGGAAATAAAAGCATCACAAAAAAACGCTGCAGATTATATTTTTGAACCTGACCGTGAAACCATTGTCCGTGAGCTCATCCCTAAAACCCTGCGGATTCAGTTATTTAAAGCAATTCTGGATTCTTTTGCTTCCGAACAGGGAGCCCGGATGACTGCCATGCAAAAGGCGACCGACAATGCAACGGAACTGCTCCGGGAACTGAATATCTCATACAACAAGGCACGGCAAAATGCAATCACCAACGATATCCTGGAAATCGTATCGGGAGCAGAAGCATTAAAAGGTTAACGCAAAATCTATTTTACGAAAAATTCCAATTGATAACCAGTAAAACACAACGATTATGATAACAAAGAATGTTGAAAAAGCGATCAACGAGCAAATCAAACGCGAAGAACATTCGTCACGGATTTATCTGGCAATGGCCTCCTGGGCCGAAAGAAACGGGTTTCCGGGGGCTGCTGACTGGCTTTATGCCCAGACGGAAGAGGAGCGTATTCATATGCTCAAGTTGGTGCACTATCTCAATGACCGCGGTGGCACGGCGGTCATTCCTGCCCTGGAGGCGCCTGAGTCCAAATTCAAAACCCTGGTGGATCTGTTTCAGCAGGTATTGAAGCACGAAGAGTACATTTCGTCCTCGATCAACGAACTGTATGCCATTTGCGTGAAAGAAAAGTATTATACCACTGGCAACTACCTCCAATGGTACATCAATGAGCAAATTGAAGAAGAGAGCACAGTACGCAGTATTCTTGACCAGATCAAACTGGCCGGACCGGAAAAGGGGGGATTGTTCCTGATGGACAAGGAATTTTCAGCTCTGGCTGTGGCAAAAAGGACTTCACTTGCTCAATCCGGGGGAGCTAATGCAGTAACTTAACCAGTTTGTTGTACCAACTTCTTCCGTATTTACGGATTAACGCCTCTTCCAGAAACCGGTAAAGAGGCGTTTTTTCATGGTATCCCTTTTCGAGCGCTTTTCGGCAGATCGGCCATTTGTGGTAGTTTAACAACTCGTTGAACCCGGTGTTTTTTATCCGGATCGGATACAGGTGGCAGGAAATGGGTTTTGCAAACGGGATGCGGTTCTCTAAAAAAGCTTTTTCAATGGCACACCGGGCAATTTCGTGGTCAAAATATACGAAAACGCATGCCCCTCCCTGAATCAATGGAGTGACATATCTTCCTTCGGAATCATAATCAAACACCCCGGTTTGCTCAACTTCAAGTACTCCCTCTTCCATCATGAACGGTTTTATGGCGTCGAGATGATCCTCCAGTAACGAGATCTCTTCTTCCTCCAGCGGAGCTCCGGCATCGCCCTCAATACAACAGGCTCCTTTACACCGGGAAAGGTCGCATGAAAACCGGACAGTTTTTATTTCGTCGGAAATGAGGGTATTCTCTAAGACGATCATCGTAAAAAAATATAATACGGAGGGAAAACCCTTCCGCCTACAACTTAAATTGCACCGGATCAGGGATTACTTTTTCTTTAACTCAAGAGCCCTGGTAAAATCGGATACGGAACCCGGCAGATCACCATTGGCTTTTTTGGAGAATCCACGGTAATAATAGGCATCCCCCGAATTTGGCTGAATTCTAATCACCGCTGAAAAATCTTCTACGGCGCGATCAAACTTTTCAGTCTTCAGGTAGACAAGTCCCCTGTTCCAGTAGGATTCAACCAACCTGGGTTCTTTGGTCACAGCCCGCCCGATATCACTGATGGCCCGGTTGTATTTTTCGAGATAGGCATAAACACAACCCCTGTTGTTAAAGGCCGCAGCATGATCGGGGAACTGGTTGATCAACAGATCATAGGATTTAATTGATTGCTGATTGTCGCCTACCAGCCGGTAAAGATATCCCATGCAAAGCAACATGGTGCTGTCGTCTTTTTTATCCTGTTCACGGGCTTTTAACAAAAGGCCGATGGATTTACTAAAACGCTGGGTCGAAAAACAGTAATATCCGTAATTAACAAAAGCATCGTAGAAGGTGGGATCCTTTGTCGCATAATTAAACAAAGCCTCGATCAAAAGGGTATCAGTGGGACTGTTGATGGCATTGTTGGTTCCCATAAGGTAGGCACCAAATGTATTATCTTTCTCATAAGGCATGTTGTCCCAGAATTCGGGTTTTTTCAACTCCGCGACGGGAACTTTAAAAACCTTGCTGTACATGGCAAGAATGCTATCAGGCATCTTAAGTTGCATAAAAGCAATACCCAGGTATAGGTTACAAAGTGAACGGTTGACCGTTGTATCGGTCAATGAATTCTTGAAATCCTGAATGGATTCACGATACGATCGCTGACGCAGCAAACTGATACCGCGGTAAAAATGTACGAACCCCCGGGTGTTTCCTTTGGGGAAAAGATCATCTTTTTTACGGTCGGCGATGGATGTAAAGTCGGTTTTATAATCGTAATGACAGATCTCACGGAGTTCCAAAATTTGCGACCACAGCGGAAATCCTGTTGAAACCATGCTGATGGTCAGGATCAGAAAACGGAGCTTTCTTCTCATGGGATCAGGTTTAAAATTCACAAATATCGGTCAAATTTAAGTATTAATGTTATATTTTTCAAAAAAGAGAGGTTGCGAACCTGCTCCGATTCGTTATGAATAAAGAGAGACGCTGAACTTTATCGCTCAGAACCGTTTGACATATCCGTGGCAATAGGGTTTTTGCCCTTTATGTTCATAATAGTCCTGGTGATAATCTTCGGCAATCCAGAACTCGGCTGCCGGTTTCAATTCAGTGACCACTGCAATTCCTTTTTGCTTTAACAGGCCTATTAATTTTAGGGTGATCTCCTTTTGTTCCTCATTGCGGTAAAATACCGCCGACCGGTACTGTTCACCCCAATCGGGTCCCTGGTGGTTCCACTGGGAAGGATCATGGGTCTCGAAGAACATTTTTGCCACCGTTTCAAAGGATGTCTGTTGCGTATCAAATACAACCCGGATTGCTTCATAGTGCCCGGTATTGCCGGCACACACTTCTTTGTAAGTCGGATGATCTTTTTGACCACCTGTATAGCCGACTTCGGTGGAGATCACACCCTTGATTTTTTTCATGTAATATTCCACACCCCAGAAGCATCCTCCGGCAAAAATAGCAGTGTCTGTTTGTGTTGTCTTTTCTGCGGGTATAAAATCGAGAGAGATGGAATTTACACAGTGCCGGATGTTTTTAGGAGTAAAGCCCTCGCCTTCAAAGAGATGTCCTAAATGAATGCCACAGGCGGCACATTGAATTTCGGTCCGGACTCCGTCGGCGTCGGGAACCCGTTTCACGGCATTTCCGATTTCATCATCAAATGCAGGCCATCCGCAGTGCGCATCAAACTTGTCGCCGGACCGGTACAATGGGGCTCCGCATCGCTTGCAGACATAGATTCCCGGTTCACTGAAGTTTTCATATTTTCCTGAAAAAGGAGCTTCGGTGCCTTTTTGGATCAGGATACGTTCTTCATCAGGTGTCAGGGTTCTGTAATTCATGGCATGTTCATTTTTAAGACTCGATGGCGGTTGTGGTTGCAAACATCCAACAAATATCCCCAGGGTCGAAATGGTGCAAAAGAACATACTTCGTGACAAAAGGTTTCCGATTTTTTTACCTTTCACAGTCAAGGGATCTGTTTTTTTGGTTTTGATCAAACAACAAAATATGATCTGGATGGTACAATCGACAAAGATGAGATTTTTTTACATTCAGGTGAAAAGTTCACAACATCCTCCGAGACATCAAAAAAAAGGCCGCCATGTGTACGGCGGCCCTTAATAAACCCACAGTATGCAAATTCTTTACAGGATAAAAATCTTTTCGAGTTTGGAAATTACGCCTGAAGTGAGTCGTATATAGGCATCGCCACGACCAACAGTTCCGTTGATATCGAAAGTGCTTTCTTTCAATCCCTCACCATACACCACCTCATTCAGCAACGTTTTGATCAGTTTGCCCTGGCAGGAAAGCAGTTCGATTTTCACATTCTGGCCATTTTCGGTGTCATAAATAACGTTTATAAATTTCAGCACCGGGTTGGGCATGATTTTTACTTTCAGATTCCGGTACTCCCGGGTATTACCCTTACATAGATTCTCATAAGGAACCGGATAATCTTCAAACAGGACATTTCGGGGTTTGGGTTTGGGAGCGGGTTTGACGACGGGTTTTGGTTTTTCAACCTTGATCACAATCCGTTTCTTCCTGCAGGGACAATCGTCGTCGACAGCCTGCGAGGGAAGAGAGAAAAGAAACATGAGGGCCAGTGATAACAGAACACGTGTTTTCATTTCTTCGTTTTCTGATTTCTACGCAGCAAACCGGCCTTGGGTTTCGGTTTTGTCATGGTTATTTCGTAGATGTGGTTATTTTCAGGCACTTTGTGTGAAAAACTGCTGAAAAGTGTAATGAGATGGCAGAGTTCTTAAGTTATGTTTCCGGAAAGAAGTAATTATTAAGGGTATTTAGGATAGAATACTACGTAATAAGTAGTTTTTTATGGACAAGAAAGATTCTTAGAAGAGAAACCGGGCCTTTGACAGACCCTGTCGGGAGGCAACCTCGTATACTTCAAACAGAATTTGTACTTTTGCAAAAAGAATTCTTTATCCATGAAGAAATTTTTAGGGATGGGCAATGCCCTTGTTGATATTATGATCATGCTGGAAAGTGACCATGTTTTGGAAACCCTGGGGATCCCTAAGGGGAGCATGCAACTGGTCGACCGTGACCGGAGCGCAAAGGTCCTCTCAGTTCTGAAGGATTATAAAACCAGTCATGCTGCCGGAGGGTCTGCGGCCAATACCATTCACGGACTTGCCATGTTGGGAGCTTCAGCCGGATACATCGGTGTTGTAGGGGCGGATGAGCTGGGTGGTTTTTTTGTCAGAGATCTCATTAATGCCGGGGTGGATCCGAGGATGATTCATAGCGAGAATGAAACGGGCAGGGCGGTAGCCCTTGTTTCATCCGATTCGGAACGAACATTTGCAACCTATCTGGGTGCTGCCATTGAGTTATCGGCATCCCATCTGCATACTGGAATGTTCCGGGGGTACAACTACTTTCATATTGAAGGGTATCTGGTACAGAACCATGAACTGATCCGCAGGGCCCTGGAGCTTGCCAAAGAAAACGGGTTGATTATCTCGCTCGACCTGGCCAGCTATAATGTTGTAGAAGCCAACCTCGAATTTCTAAGGGAGGTAGTAAAAGAATTCGTGGATATTTTATTTGCCAATGAAGAAGAGGCACGGGCCTTTACAGGTCTTGATCCGGTGAATGCACTTGACAGGATGTCGGAAATGGTCAAGATCGCGGTTGTCAAAACCGGAAGTAAAGGCTCCTTATTAAAGACCCGGACAGATTCATGTGAAATCGGTGTCATCCCTGTTAAACCTGTTGATACTACCGGTGCAGGTGATTTATATGCAGCCGGATTTCTTTTTGGCCATTCAAGGAGTTATTCGCTTCGGCAATGTGGTGAACTGGGTACCTTGCTGGCTGGGAAGATCATTGAACATTTGGGAGCGAAAATGCCTGTTTCCACCTGGGATTTAGTAAGGAATAGCATTGACTGATCCGGTCCGGGCAACATGCGGGCTGATAACAGGAACTTTCTGAAATCCCCCTAAGAAGTTGATTATGAATATTTAATTCCTATATTCTATTTGTTCAACCCCTTTGGTTTATTTCATATTTTTTTCTAATTTTGCATCCCTTTCGGGAAAATAATAATTTTCAAGAACTTACTATCATTTAATCTGTGTCATGAAGGTATATCAAACCAATGAAATCCGCAACATCACCCTCATCGGGGGTGCAAAAACAGGGAAAACGACGCTGGCTGAAGCCATGTTATTTGAAGGCGGGGTGATCAACCGCCGCGGTACGGTGGAAGACAAAAATACTGTTTCAGATTATCGGCCGATTGAGCTGGAACGACAGAACTCAGTATCTGCCTCCATACTGTATACACTTTATGACAACACCAAGATTAACATCATTGATACGCCCGGTTTTGATGATTTCTGTGGTGAGGTAATATCCGCCTTACGGGTGGCCGACACTGCCGTGATGCTGGTTAACGGACAAAATGGTGTGGAAGTCGGAACAGAGATCACATGGCGGTATTCGACCCGGGCCCAAAAACCGGTGATCTTTGCCATAAACCATCTCGATCAGGAGCACGCCAATTTTGAAGAGACCCTTCGGCAGATGAAAGCACAATTTGGAAAGAATGTGACACTTCTCCAATATCCCGTCAATGCCGGATCGGGATTCAATACGATCATCGATCTTCTGAAAATGAAACAGATAAAATTTTCATCTGGTGGAGGGAAGCCTGAGTACAGCGATATTCCGGCCGGTGAAAAAGGAAAAGCAGAAGAGATGTATATGTCGCTGATGGAAGAGCTTGCCTCCAAAGATGAAGCAATGATGGAAATTTTCTTTGATAAGGGCGAACTCTCGGAAGAGCAGATGCTTCAGGCTTTGAAGACGGGTCTGATCAACCGGACTATTTTCCCGGTCATGTGCGTCTGTGCCCGTCAGGATATGGGTGTGGCCCGCCTGCTGGAATTCATTGCCGGCAGCGTTCCTGCTCCAAATCAAATGCCGGGGATAAAGACCAAAGAGGGCAAAGTATTGAAATGTAACAGTACGGACCCGGCTTCCGCATTTATCTTCAAGACCGCTATTGAACAACATCTGGGTGAGATCTCTTATTTTAAAGTCATGGCAGGAGAGATTACCGAAGCCATGGATATGATCAATCCGGTTCGTCAGTCCAAGGAACGGCTATCCCAATTATTTGTCATCAACGGGAAAAACCGGGAGAAAGTGGAAAAAATGGTTGCCGGCGATATAGGCGCCACGATCAAACTGAAGAACTGTTACACCAACAATACCCTGAACACTGTTAAAAACGCCGATGATATCATTGAACCAATCACCTATCCCGATCCGAAATTCAGGACCGCGGTTAAGGCTAAAAGCACCGCTGATGACGAAAAGATAAGCAGTATCCTGAATGAACTGGCAAAAATGGATCCCACGTTGATCATGGGGTACTCCCGGGAGTTGAAGCAGATGATCCTTCAGGGCCAGGGTGAACTTCATTTGAATCTCGCAAAATGGCATGTGGAGACCCTCGAGAAAATCCCCATTGAATTTTATGCCCCACGCATTCCTTACCGTGAAACCATCACCAAACCGGCAAAAGCGATGTATCGGCATAAGAAACAATCGGGTGGATCGGGTCAGTTCGGCGAGGTTCACATGATGATTCAGCCCTTTAAGGAAGGCATGGTTGAGCAATCGGAATTTCCCATCCGTGGCCGCGATGTAATTGACCTTGAATGGGGAGGCAAACTGCAGATGAATAACTGTATCGTCGGGGGCGCCATCGACGCACGTTTTATGCCGGCTATTCTTAAGGGAGTCATGGAGAAAATGGAAGAAGGGCCGCTAACCGGTTCCTATGCCCGTGATATTGTTTTCAACGTTTATGATGGCAAAATGCACCCGGTCGACTCCAATGAAATCTCGTTCAAGCTGGCTGGCCGAAATGCATTTAAAGAGGCTTTTAAAAATGCAGGCCCCAAGATCCTTGAACCAATTTATGATGTGGAGGTGATCGTTCCGGAAGAGAAAATGGGTGAAGTCATGACCGACCTTCAGGGCCGACGCGCCGTGATTATGGGCATGGACAGTGAAGGTAATTACCAGAAGATCATTGCAAAGGTTCCATTGGCTGAGCTGAACCGGTATTCCACCGCGCTCAGCTCCATTACCAGCGGCCGGGCCACCTACAACATGAAATTTGCCGAATATTCACAGGTTCCCGGTGATATTCAGGATAAACTTCTCAAAGCATACGAGGAACAAGAGAAAGAGGAAGAATAGAATATTTAACCCTTATTCATCAAACCCGGCCATGGCCGGGTTTTTTTAGGATTGAACATTTCTGTAAGCCTGAGAATTCCTGATTATGGATGACGAATTGAACGGGAAACACGATGCATATGCTGTGCTGAAAGTCTCCGACTTCAGGCTTTTCCTGACCTTTCGTTTTTTTACCACCATCGCTTTTCAGATGCAGAGTATCATTGTGGGTTGGCAGATGTACGAACTGACCCGCGATCCACTTGCATTGGGATTGATCGGTCTTGCCGAGGCGCTTCCGAATATTTCTGTTGTTCTGTATGCCGGACATGCAGCTGACCGGTACAACCGTAAACGAATTATTATTTGGTTCACGCTGCTTTTCCTGACCGGAACTTCATTGTTGTTTCTTTTTACCGTTAGAAGTCTGGGGATTATTGCAGCGTTGGGCGTCCTTCCCATTTACGGGGTTGTAATGATATCAGGAATTTCCAGAGCCTTTTTATATCCATCTATTATTGCCTTAATGTCGCAACTGATTCCAAGGTATTTGTATACCAACGCCTCGACCTGGAACAGTACGGCCTGGCATATAGCTGCAATTACCGGTCCTGCAATTGGCGGACTGGTATATGGTTTTTTCGGGGTCAGAAATGCCTATCTCACCGTCCTTTTTTTCTTGTTTCTCGCCTTACTCTTACTGAGTTTTGTAAAAAATAGGCCTGCCCCGCCTGTCAACGAAGAGGAGAAGTTGTTGCAACGGTTGTCATCCGGACTGAAATTCGTATTCAGAAACCAGGTTTTATCAGGGGCTATGTCGCTCGACATGTTCGCGGTTTTATTCGGAGGTGCTGTCGCCATGTTACCTGTTTTTGCGGCAGAGGTGCTGATGGTGGGACCTCAGGGCCTGGGATTTCTGCGTGCCGCTCCCATGGCAGGCGCAGTCATCATGTCGCTGTTTATTGCCCACCGTCCTCCAATGGCACGTGCAGGGCGCTATCTCATGATCGGTGTAGCCGGATTCGGGATCAGTATCATTGGATTTGCATTGTCAAAGAATTTTTACCTGTCACTCGCTCTTCTAATGCTCAGCGGGATGTTCGACAACATCAGCGTGATTATCAGATCTACCGCAATGCAACTGATCACACCGGATGAAATGCGGGGACGTGTTGCTTCAGTAAATGCAATTTTTATCGGGTCGTCCAACGAAATAGGCTCCTTTGAATCGGGAGTCGCAGCGAAGTTACTGGGGTTGATCCCATCGGTGATTTTCGGTGGATGCATGACACTGTTCACGGTGGGTTTCACTGCAAGATTCGCTCCCAAATTGAGGAATTTGAATCTGAAGAAAATCTGATCTCCCGGTTTGAATGAGGTTGTGTATTCTTTTTCTTATTTTTATCTGAGATTTTAAACTTAACGATTCAAAACATGTACGGTTCTTTTCAGCAACATTTACAGCATCAGATTGATGGTATCATACACGACGGACTATATAAAAATGAAAGGATCATTACGACGCCTCAGGGTGTCGAAATCATGACCAACGGAAGGAAAGTCCTGAATATGTGTGCCAACAATTATCTTGGGTTATCGAATGACCCCCGGGTAATGTCGGGAGCGAACTATACCTTTTTCAAGTATGGATTTGGATTATCATCTGTAAGGTTTATCTGCGGCACTCAAAAAGTCCATAAAGATTTGGAGGCCAAAATCAGTGAATTTCTGGGGATGGAAGACACCATTCTCTATTCCTCGGCTTTTGATGCCAACGGCGGGGTTTTTGAGCCCTTACTCGGGGAGCAGGATGCCATTATATCGGATGAGCTGAACCATGCTTCCATCATTGACGGGATCCGGTTATGCAAAGCGCAGCGGTTCCGGTACAAAAACAACAACATGGAGGATTTGGAAGAGGTGTTGCAGGACGCGGGTGAGGCCCGGTTCAAGCTGATTGTTACCGACGGCGTCTTTTCCATGGACGGGATCATTGCGAAGGTTGATCAGATCTGTGATCTGGCGGATAAGTACAACGCGCTTGTGATGGTGGATGATTCTCATGCCACCGGATTTGTAGGGAAAACAGGAAGGGGTACTATAGAGTACTGTAATGTACAGGGCCGTGTCGATATCATCACGACAACCTTCGGAAAAGCCCTTGGTGGCGCTTCGGGAGGATGTATATCGGCACGGAAAGAGATCGTCGAGATCCTTCGCCAACGCTCCCGGCCATACCTGTTTTCCAATACGCTGTCGCCCGCCATTACCGGTGCTACGCTTGAAGTACTGCATATGCTTTCGGAAACCACCGAATTACGGGATAAGCTTTTTGAAAACACCCAGTTGTTCAGAAAGGGTATGGAAGATGCTGGATTTAAGATCGTCTCCGGAATTCATCCAATCGTTCCGGTATGTTTCGGCCACCTTCCCAATGATGCCAAGTTATCACGGGAATTCGCCGATGCCCTGCTTGAAGAAGGCGTTTATGTGATCGGGTTCTATTATCCGGTCGTTCCCAAGGGAAAATCCCGGATCCGGGTTCAGATCAGTGCCGCCCACTCGATGGCACAAATCGGTTTTGCCCTTGATAAATTCAGGAAAGTTGGTAAGAAACTCGGCGCAATTTGAAACAAAATATGAATAGAAAAGTAATCATCCTCCTTCTGATCCTGACTGTACGGGCAGCGACGGCCTATGCCTGGCTCTATCCCGAACACCGGGAAATTACCCTGAAAGCGATCGTAAAACTGGATTCCGGACGGCGTTTCCTATTTGAACAACTTTGGAATTCGGCACGTAAAGGAAAGGAAGGAAGGCTTACCATCGGGGCCATCGATCCCGGTCAGATAGGGTTACCAACCCTGCTTGACTATACGGCCTGGCCTGCTATTGCCGGAGATCATTCCACATCGTCCGAAAACATGATGTACAACATCCTTCAAACAGAATGGATTTTAAAAGTAGCCGACATTGCCGCCCGGTTGCAAAATGGCCTGGATGAAGCGCGAAACCAGAGTGAACGGGTGAACCGGATGCGGGATTCGGATATTAAACTTTTGCGTGCTGATCCGGAGTATGTCTCAAGGGCCGGAGGGAACAACGGTCATTTCTTAATGGCATTGCCGGATGTGAACATTACTGCACCGGAATATTTTGCAAAGTGTTTTGAAAAGGGTTGCGAACTCAATACCATCGGAATCTATACCTGGTTTCATATCAGCGCTATTCGTAAAGCAGCCTGTTTGCATTCACAGCGCCTGACTTCAGAACAACGTTCGGCTTATGCGCTTTCCGCGCTGGCCGATGAAGCTTTTGCCCTTCATTTTCTGGAAGACAGTTTTACGTCGGGGCACATTGCGGGAATTTGGGGCGATGCCTCTCAACGCAAGGGAACCCATGACTATTACAATGAAAAAGGCCTTGAAATTACTACATGGCAGGGTGTACGTATGGTACTGATGGGTGATGCCTACATGCGTCCTGAAGATGCAGACCATGCTGCAGAGGCAGTGCTGAAAAGTCTGACACAATTCCTTGATGCTGCAGCGGGAAAAATGGATGAAACGATGTTTCCGGCGCCATGTTCTTTCGCGGCGCCTGATACTTTTAATGTAAGCAAGGCGAAGTATATGCCCCTCCGGGAGGTTCAGGAAGGTGAACTGCAGTTATGCCGGGAAATCCTCCTGTTGACACCCATTCCCGGACTTGCAACGGGATGGGGTGAACTTCCCAGGTTCCGGAGCGAACTGGGTCCCTTTATCGGCATCGCTTCAGCGGTCAGGGGTGGATGGTATAATGGTGGGTTTGCCGATTACCAAACAACTTCGGGAGTGGTAGCGGGGTTGGAACTTGCCTTACGTCTCGGTCTCGGAATGGAAGGCGTTCTTAATGAATCGGGCGACGGCCTGGTATTTCTTGACCTGGGATGGCGTATCGATGGCGCCTCCTCGATGCGATTTGATGATGAACCGGCCATCAAGAATTTCGGTGCGTTTTCGGCAGCCATTCCGAGTCGTGACGCCTATTTTCTCAGGTTGAGAATGCCGTTTTTCCTGATCCCGGGCGATATCCTTATTGCCGGACCAATCCTGTACCTGACCTCCCCGAAAACTTTCAATAAAATGGTTGTCGCTGCAGGAAACGGCGGCCTGATACCCTGGCAATCCGGGATCAGAACTCCTATTGGCAGATTTCAGTTCGTCATCGGCCGCGAAGTGGGTATTTGCATGTACGGAACCGGGAATGGACCGGATGCTTTTTTAATGACTGTAGATCAGGATACTAAAGATCAGGCTGTTTTTTCACTCTACACAACACAGTTCGATTTTCCGATCCTGGAATATCGTCCCATGCGGAACTTTTCATCCGGGCAAAGCGCGAGCCTCGTTTTTCAATTCTATGGGGGTTTCGATATTCCGGGGAAAAGAACCTCGGTTTATCCTTCCGATTATCCCTTGCCTGATGTGAAGACAACCTGGTTTGCCGGATTGCGGATGTCATTCGACTGGCGTTATTATTTTTCTGGAAGAAAGAACAGCCCGACCCGATAAAGAATTTCTTCCGGCAGATTCAATATCTTTGCGAAAAAGAGGTTATTTATAGAAATTCTCCGGATGGGGTCTGAAGCAGAAGACATTGAACTGATTGAAAAATTTCTAGAAGGGAAGTTAACCCATCAGGAACTCCGGAATTTTAATCGAAGGTTGGATGAAGACCGTGAATTTGCCCGAAAAGTAAGGATCAGGCAAACATTCCCGGCACTGTTATCCGATTCCATTGAACCCGGATCCCAAAAGAATGAACCGATTCCTACCCTCCGGCCGCCCACCCCCGGATCCTATAAATGGAAGAAGGCAACCCTATTGGTTTCCCTGATCTTATTGATAATCTGTCTGATTGTTTTTGTTTTTCTGTTTTCGTCCAGGTTGGTAGATAAAAAAACCGACGATGCCGGACCCCGTTCTGATAAAGAAGTTAACCTGTCATCCCCGGGATCAAATCCTGTTCCTGGTGCCGCAGCGGTTGAAATGCCTGCAGGATCAGAAAACAGAAGACCGGAAACCGGCGATTCGGACACCCTTAAAAATACAAATGCCATTGAACTGGTGGTTCCGGAACATGAACAAACCTTTAACCGGAATGAAGCCATTTTGTTTCAGTGGGAGCAGGCGACCGACAGTTCCACTAACTTTTATATCGTATCCACCTCCGGAAAAAAAATCTATTACTGGAAAGGCATCAAACCTGGTATTCATGAATTCCTGCTACCGGCGAGAACGTTCATTCCGGGCCGGTATGTCTGGTTTGTCGGGACCAGAGAAAATAAAAGATCATTCGTGATCACCGATTAACGCGAAAAGCCGCCTGAACAGGAGCCAAACAGCTTTTCCCGGTATGAGCAAATGCAGTGACAGGTTACGGTTCTATTTCCGACCCTGTTCTGATTCGGTTTAAAAGAATATGTAATTTGAACACCGTTATGATCATTGGAATTGGTACCGATATCATCGAAGTTGCCCGGATTGAAAAAGCGCTGAGCCGCGACATCGGGTTTCGGGATAAGATCTTTACGCCTGTCGAGATCGCCTATTGCGAATCGAAAAAGAATAAGTACCAGCATTATGCAGCACGTTTTTCGGCCAAAGAAGCCTTTCTTAAGGCTGTCGGTACGGGTTGGCGGTATGGAATCAGATTCGGCGAGATCGGAACAGGAAATGACGAACTGGGAAAGCCATATCTGGAAGTTAATGGAAAAGCAAAAGAATTGATCGACAGTTTGTCAGTTTCGAAAATCCATGTATCTTTATCGCATCTAAAAGAGACGGCCATTGCCATCGTAATTCTGGAAAGTGAACCCGATTCTTCCATTGCATAATTTCAATCTTTCAGATCTTCCCACATCCGCGGAACCACACTCCGGCATCCGCACCTATCCTTCTGCAGCCAATTCACCGTTTCACCTTAAAAGATAAAGCCTATGTCGAACATTGGATCGTATGAAGAACGAATAAAGAATTTTGATTGGAATATCGCCGAAAAGGAACTTGATTACAAACCCGGCAACATTCTCAATATCGGATGGTATTGTTCCGACCGCATTTGCCAAATGGGCAAAGCTGATAAACCCGGATTGATCTGGGAAGGCTCAACCGGTATTACGAAAAAATATACCTATAACGACATCCGCCTGACAACCAATACTATCGGACAGTTTTTAAGAGACCTCGGAGTCCGGCCCGAAGACCGTGTTTGCCTGTTTATGGATAAAATCCCGGAATTATATCTGGGATTTCTTGGGGTGTTAAAGATTGGCGCCATTGTTCAACCCTTGTTTTCGGCATTTGGTGATGAATCCTTATTCATCAGGCTGGATAATGCTGAAACTACGGCCATAATCACGCAACGCAAGCATGCCCCAAAAATTCGCAAGATCCTTGACAAGATGCCGTATCTGAAACACATCATTATCGTTGATGCAGATCCCTCAAAACCACTTGGAGAACGTGAAGTTGCCTTTGACCTGGAGGCTGCACCGAAAGTAGACCAATTCGAAATTCATCCCACCACTTCCGAATCTCCTTCAGTGCTCCATTATACATCCGGGACCACGGGCCAACCCAAAGGGGTGAAGCATGTACATTATTCGCTGATATCACAGTACCTGACCTCAAAATGGGTTCTTGACCTCCGGGATTCTGATGTTTACTGGTGTACTGCCGACCCGGGGTGGGTTACCGGAACATCATATGGAATAATCGGTTCCTTCAGTAATGGAGTTACCCAATGCGTGCTCGATGCCGGTTTTTCCGCCGAAAACTGGTATCGTTTTATCGAGAAGTACAAAATTACCATGTGGTATTCGGCCCCTACTGCCATCCGTTCCCTGATGAAGGCAGGCGATGAGATCATTAAAAAATTTGACCTCTCATCCCTTCGTCATCTCGCTTCGGTCGGCGAACCGTTGAACAGCGAAGCTGTGATCTGGAGTGAACGGGTATTCGGTAAACCCTTTCTCGACACCTATTGGCAAACAGAAACCGGGTCCATCATGATCTCGAACTATCCAGGTATGAAAATCAAACCGGGCTCCATGGGAAAACCCTTCCCGGGAATTACCGCCACGGTCATCCATCCTGAGACCTATGAACCCTTCAATGAAACCGGTAAAATAGGGCTCATTGCACTGAAACCCGGCTGGCCTTCAATGATGCGTATGTACTGGCGGAATGAAGAGACCTATAAAAAGAAGTTTCAAAATGGATGGTACCTGCCCGGCGACCGTTCCAGCATCGATAACGAAGGCTATTTCTGGTTCGTGGGTCGGGATGACGATGTGATCAATACCGGAGGGCACCTTGTGAGCCCGTTCGAAGTGGAATCGGCACTTCTGGAACATCCTGCCGTGGCGGAATCAGCCGTGGTGGCCAAACCCGATTTTGTCAACATGGAAGTTGTCAAAGCCTTTGTCACCTTGAAACCCGGATTTGTCGCCAGCAAAGACCTGGACCTCGACATCATGAACTTTGTCCGTAAAAAGCTGTCTCCGCTCGCCATGCCGCAGGAGATTGAATTTATCGACACCCTTCCCAAAACCCGGAGCGGAAAAATCATGCGCAGAATCCTCCATGCGAAAGAATGGGGCGAAGAAATAGGCGATACCAGTACCCTGGAGAATGATTAAAAGTGAAATACTAAATGGCGAAATCATGTCGCCGAAACGCGTAATAAAGAGATATTGTCAAGTTAATCCAACAATCAATCAGAAAACTTAAAAAGGAGACCAAACCATGGACGAAATGAAAGAAGTCATCAAGAATTATGTGATCAGAGAATACGTCGAAGATGATACGGATGTCACTTACGATACCCCACTGATCTCCGGCGGCATCGTTGACAGCTTTTCAATGGTATCGTTAAAACGCTTTCTGGAAAATAAGTACCAGATCGCTATTCCCGATGATAAAGCAACACCCGAAGCATTCGATTCAGTAAATAAAATCTGTTTGCTGGTTAATGAATATGTAAAATAGGAGGAATCATGGCTTATACAGAAAAAACCCGCGGGATTTACAAGGAGATCCTCGGTGGATTGCAGCAGGCAGGAATTTTCAAACAGGAACGGTTCATTCATTCTGCACAGGCTGCCGACATTGAGGTTGAGTTCCCGACCGGATCCTCCCTCAAAAAGGTCATAAACATTTGTGCCAACAACTATCTTGGATTATCAAGCCATCCCGAAGTAGTTCAAGCAGCCCATGCAGGACTCGATACCCATGGATATGGCATGTCGTCGGTGCGGTTTATCTGCGGTACCCAGGACATTCATAAAAAACTGGAATCGATGGTCACCGAATTTCTCGGAACCGAAGACACCATCCTGTTCCCTTCTTGCATGGATGCCAACGGAGGCGTCTTTGAAGCGGTTCTTACCAAAGATGACGTGATGATCTCGGACCGCCTTGTACATGCATCCATTATCGACGGAATAAGACTTTGCAGCGCCATGCACGACACCTTCAAGCATTCCGATATGGAGCATTTGGAGGAAAAGTTACAGCTCCATAATGATAAAAGGCTAAAGATGGTAATTACCGATGGCGTCTTTTCCATGGATGGCGATACGGCAAAGCTGGATAAAATGGCTGAATTGTGCGAGAAATATGATGCCCTTCTTTTCTGTGATGACTCCCATGCCAGTGGTTTTATCGGGAAAACAGGTCGCGGAACCCATGAAAAATGCGGGGTTATGGGTAAAATGGATATCATAACCACCACCTTTGGTAAAGGACTTGGAGGCGCTTCAGGCGGATGTGTTTCAGGTCGCAGGGAATTGGTGGAGATGTGCCGCCAAAAGGCTCGTCCATACCTGTTCTCCAATACTATCGCTCCCCCGGTTGTCGCCGGTGTCATAAAAGTTCTTGAAATTCTGTCAGCATCAACCGACCGGCGCGACAAACTGGAGAATAACACCATCTTTTGGCGTAAGGGATTGACTGATGCGGGATTTATCCTTAAAGACGGTGATACCCCCATTGTGCCGGTTATGCTGTTCAACGCCAAACTTTCACAGGATGTTTCGCGCGATCTGTATGAAGAGGGTGTTTATGCCATCGGATTTTTCTTCCCTGTGGTTCCTCAGGGACAGGCCAGGATCCGGACCCAGATCTCTGCCGGTCATGACATATTCCACCTTGAGAAAGCCCTCGACGCTTTCAGGAAAATTGGTAAAAAATATGAGATCCTGGGTAAAACCAAACAGGAAATCATCGAACGCTACGGAATGTAAACAGATAGCGAGGTAGCAAGATGATGAAATTTTTGCCACCTCGCTTCTGACATTTAAATCATAGGTTATGGAACAAAAACTGGCCAATCCTGCTCCACTGGGGTTGATGGGATTTGGTATGACCACCGTTTTACTGAACATCCACAATGCCGGATTTTTTCCGGTCAGCGCCATGATCCTGGCGATGGGAATCTTCTATGGCGGTATCGCACAGGTCATTGCAGGTATCATGGAATTCAAAAAAGGCAACACATTTGGAACAACTGCCTTCACCTCCTACGGATTGTTCTGGATTACCCTTGTTGCACTCTGGATTTTCCCCGACCTTGGCGCCGGGAAAGGTGCCGGGACCGAAGAGGCTTTCATGGGCTGGTATCTTCTGATGTGGGGCATTTTCACATTCTTCATGTGGATCGGAACTTTCGGCAAGACCTTTTGCCTTCAGTTTGTCTTTCTCACCCTGTGGATACTCTTCTTTCTCCTCGCCCTGCGCGACTGGACAGGATCAGGTCTAATTGGTACCATTGCCGGCTATGAAGGCATTATTTGCGGTCTTTCAGCCATTTATCTTGCCATGGCGGAAGTCCTGGAAGAAGCCCGTGGCAAAAAAATTCTTCCCTTCTGATTTTAACACTTAACTATGAAAAAATATTGGATACCCTTTTGTATCGCCTTCATTGTTAATTGTCAATTATCAATAGTCAATTCCTTTGCCCAGTCAAAACCCGGCCCGTACAATGAAAAACAGGAAGTCCGGAAAGATTTGAAGGTGGCGCTTGAGACAGCAAAAAAGGAAAACAAAAACATCCTGGTTCAGTTTGGAGGAAATTGGTGCCCCTGGTGTCTGCGGTTTCATGCGCTGATCAATGGAACACCCCGGCTTGATTCCCTGATGAAAGTGAATTATGTATACCTGCTGTTGAATGTGCCGAAGGAGAAAGACAAACGTGATTATGAGTTATTCCGGGAGTTTGACTACCCCAACCGGTTTGGTTATCCGGTCTTCGTGATCCTGAACAAATCGGGAAAACGATTAAATACCCAGGATTCAGATTCTTTCGAATACCCCGATCCGAAGGTCAAAGGATATGATACCACGAAAGTGGTACGGTTTCTTACGATGTGGACGCCAAAGGCGCTGGATCCCGGGACATATGTTACAAAATAACCCGGAGGAGCGATTCCCTCTGACTAAACTTATTGTTTTGTGAATTTTCTTTGAACGGAACCCCGTTTGTTTTTTAGTTGTATGAAATAAACACCGGGCTCCAGAGCTGACAGATTTATCTGCTGCAGCGTATCAGTCATGGGACATTTATACAATTGCCGGCCCATAATATCCAGTATCAGGACTGCACATTCATTATCTTTTTCCAAGGATGCAACATTCAGAATATCCAGAACCGGGTTGGGCCAGATCCTGAATCGCGTTTTGTCAGGTGATTTCATTCCCGTCATTGTTACACTGAAATGAGAAGTGTCGCTGCCTACCAGACTAAAGCCATAAAGAAAACCGTTGTAAGTGCCCCAGGAGGGATACTGATGAACCGGATTCCCTTCTGTAGATGAGGTACCATCCCCAAAATCCCACCTCACACTGTCGGCGCACTTGGTGGTATTTGTGAAGTGAACCGTCAGAGAATCGACGGTCAATTCCAGGGATGTTTTCGGAATTACCGGATAAACACGGAGATGCATATAATCAAAACCCGTTGTGCCAATGTGGTTGAGGATTACATAATCATCACGTTCGGGAAAGATCACCGGATTGGCAACAGATGAGTCTTTAAACAGGTATCCCGGAGACCAGTAGAAGTCGGAAAAATCGTCAATACAGTTTTCAAGCCGAAGACTGTCGCCACAGACCAGCATCGATTCAATTGGCAAGCAACTGAGTAAAATTGGGAAGGACATGCTATCAGTTCCCAGATGATTGTATGCAAACAAGGTACAACGATAGAAACCATAATCCGGGTAGACATGATAGTCGTTACCTTTAGAGGAAGTGAATCCATCACCAAAAGCCCACCGAATACTGTCAAAGCAGGTGGTGGTATTGATAACATGAACCTTCAGGTTGGCAATAGATGTTGTTCCATTAGCCACAGGCATGTTGAAAGCCGGCTCTAAAAAGAGAGAATCAATTTTCCCAATAGCCGGTTGGTTCAGATAAACCATGACAGGTATTTCAGGCCGGATGACCGGTGCCCTGCTCGTCGAATCAGTGAACAGAACAGCCGGAGACCAATAAAACCCGGTGTCAATTCCCGGACAGAGATCCAGGCAAAGACTATCACACAGCAAATTCGTTGTATCAGTTTGAAAATCAAAACAGATTTCATTGGCTCCGATGGTTGGGATTGCTTTGCGAATGTTGCTGTCGATGTCGTATGTAATTCCGGGAATGCCAGTGTTGAGCCGGGTAGATTTTCGGATCAGCGCCGGGTTTGTCGCATGCAAATCCTGCAGGGATATGTACCCGGGATTATAAAAAAACGGATTGGATCCGGTTACGTTTACAAAAGCATTCTCATGTGGGATGTAGTTGTTGTTTGACAAAGCAACTGCCTGTATATTTCGCACATCCAGGTTTCCGATGTTATTGTTCTCCACAACAGCATTGAGGTTCTCATAGAAAAACAGCAATGCGTCAGGGTGAAAATTGTTGTGCTTGATGTTGAATGATGGACCGGTTGCGAATTCTGTACAGTCATGGAACAGATTTCCGATCACATTCATTTGCCCTCCACTAAAACCAGCCTCACCGAAAAACTGATTGCCATCAATGGTGGAGCCACTGGCAAAAACAATAAAAAAGCTATTTTCGAATATGTTGTGCGAAATTCTTGTCAAATTATGGGATAATCTAAATGGTCCCATGAAATGATTGTTGTAGATTTTCCCGGCCGTTATATCCACACCACAATAAAACTGATTGTCATAAAAGTCCCCCTGAAGGTATAGGAAGCCTGCGTTAAAGGTATTTCCCCGGAAAGTCTGTCCGGTGAACAGGAAATCAGTGTTGGTGAGATTAAATACATTGCCCGTGTATTTTAAGATAAAACCGGAGTTGAAAATGTCGATTGCGCCGTTGATTGTATCATTCAGGAAACTGATCACTCCTTTTGCCCCTGAAGCATAAATAGTATACTCGGAAGATGATAAAAGACTGTTCTTCACATTGACGGATCCATAAACCCTGGTGAAGGGTAAATGCATGGAAAGAAGCGCCTCCTGTGTAGTAAAGCAATTGGAATAAGGATTAACAAATTTACAGGAGTCAAATGTCACAGTGCACGACCCGGAGATCTCCACACAGGAATTCTGCTGACCGACAAAGGGTTCGAATAGCAAATTATTAAAAAATAATCTTTTTGAATTATTTATCATAATCTCACCCCGAATTACAGGCATCCCGGTAATGGTTGAAAATGCTTGAAAAGTCACGGAATCTTCTGCACTCGCTGGTTCAAAATTCTCAAGGTAAAAGTCAGCGTAATTTCCCGGCATGATTTGAAAATCAACATCGCCGGATGTGCCCTGAGTGATTAATACATTGATTGCTTCCTGGAAGGTGGTAAAGTTACACCCGGTGGCGCCGATGGTATAGACCCCCGACATCTGCGCATGATTGTACAATGGTACACTCATAAAAATGACCAGAATGATCAGGACCGGATACTTCATAAAGATTAAATGAAAGTCAGTTAAGATAGACAATCAAATATAATATAAATTCCCATATGAACTTATTCTGAACCTGAAATCTTATAACCGACTCGTTCCCTTGGTTCATTTTTTCGGGTAATCATTTTCCGGATTGCTTCAAACACAACCTGGAACTGTGAATCGTATTTTCGTTCCAGTTCATCGATTCTTTGAACAAGTTCTTTATTTGATTCAATCATTTGGCGCAAAGTGACAAAGGCCCGCATGATGGCAATGTTAACCATGATGGCTTGTTTTGAACGAAGGACACTTGATAACATGGCGACTCCTTGTTCGGTAAATGCCAGGGGGGTGACTGGAAAATGCCGGAGATTTGCGGGGAACTTATCACAATTTGTGATAAGTTCATTCCACTCATTTTTAGTTAACTGAAACATAAAGTCACCTGGGAACCTTTCGAAATTTCTTTTAACCTGCTGTTTTAAAATCCTGGTCTCCAGTCCATAAAGGTCAGCCAAATCAAAATCAAACATAACCTTTTTCCCCCTTAGAGAGTAGATCTTATGCACCCTTTCATCCGGATGTATCACAACATTGCTTTCCATAGGGTTTTTATGGTTAATCGGAGAAATTCCCCAAAGTAATCCGATCTAAAAACGCAGCACTAGGCAATCAATTATGCAAGATATACCAGCAAACATTTTCTGGCCAATGATTTAACGGGATATATTTTTGGGTACTCATGCAGTAGGTAGAAAACATAGATTCGGAAAACCCTGAGATTCAGAAGAAATAATAGGCCCCGAAAAGAATTCTGAAGTTACCGATTTCTTTCGCATCCGACACGGTCGCGTTTTTATTGACCGTTCCATAGGCTGCCACGGTGTATTCTATTTCACCTGCAAAACGAAGTTTCTGAACATTAAAAATCAACCGGGGCGAAATCCGGAAGGCATAGGCAATATTATTCCCGCGGGCATAATAGGGGCCGGTTATGTCGCTCGTTGCCCCGAGGTTCTGGCCAAAGGCGCCAAACAATCCCGGCTGCCAGCGGGTACCATTGGTGTGGATTTCACCCCATGCCGCCCAGGACCGTACGTTGGCGTAATCGACAAATCCTTTAGCAGCATCTTTAATGCTTTTAACCGCGTAACCGCCCAGCATGGTGTACGCATAATTATCGTCGCCGTACACGGCTCCTGCTTTAAAAGTGAAGTTTGGAATCCGCACTTTTACGAAGAGGCTCCCTCCCATTGACCGGGACTTCTCGGAGGTCTTGTAGATTGAAGTTTCGGCATCGGTGTGGTAGACGATGTTGTTAATGACCGTATCACGAGCGGGCGACAAGGTGACCTCGGTTTGCAACCGCGGGGTGAGCATAAAATAATTTACGCTGGCGCCTATCAGAAATTCGGTTTTCCTCACCGGATTAATAAACCCATATTGCAACAACAGGTTTAATTCGGGAAGTACAGAATTTCGAAGATATTTGGAACTGATCCCGTCGGGGCCGGTGCTCATAAAATCGATCTGTTCCAGGGCCGAGAACTGGAGACTGAACCTTCCGAACTTTTGAGTGATCCTGAGCTGTGGATTGCGTGAAAAAACCACGAAAGGCGCTCCCGTGTTGAATGAAACCGTACCCGGCGAACATTCCGGTACAAACATCGGATGCCATGATTGACCCATCATGAGTTCCGTTTTTGCCCAGTTAAGTTTGATCCAGGCATGACGGAGCCTGAAGGTATTGATATTTGGGTTGATGTTTCCGAAAAATTCGGCTTCAAAATAGGCGGAGGTCTTTGCACCCAAGGCATCCGGGCCGGTGATGCTCCCGGCTAACCGGGTTTGTATCGAGAGAATATTGAAATTGGCTTTCGCATTGATGTCAGTACCGTCTTCATCGGGTTTTTCATTTTCAGGAAAAAGCAGAAAATGGCCCTCACGGGAATTGACTGTCTGCCTGGAATCGAAAATAAAATCTGTCTTGACATAGCCCGAGAACACAATACCAAAAAGGGGAGATTTCTTGTCTTTCGTTGCTTTTGCGTCGGTCTTGCCGGTTATTGTATCAGTCGTCTGTGCCTGCATAGTCGCAGAGAAGATCAGCAGTGCCAGGAGTACAGGATGCATTTTTTTCATTGTTGAAATGTTTTTGTGAATTTTGATTCCTTATAAAACTGGTACAAAGAAAACAAGAATACCTGAAATTGCGGTGGGTATAAGGTTCAAAAGGGGCTAAAACAACACTGATTCGGTATAAAATCCTTAACTTCGCAGCCCGGTCCGTGAAGTTGAACCGCTGTCGACCTATTCATGCCCTGATTCATATGAATATTCATAAACTCAACAACATTTTTAACCCGCAGCGTATTGCACTGATTGGGGTCACTACCAACCCTAACAGTGTTAGCGGGAAAGTTTTGATCAATCTGGTCAGCGGAGGTTTCCGCGGAGTGGTTTACCCTGTCAATCCCGATCTCGAGGCTGTCATGGGAATCCCCTGTTATCCTGACGTCAGCGTCCTGCCAAAGGTTCCTGATCTTGCTATCATCTGTACACCTGCTGTAAAGGTTCCTGAAATCGTGAGAGCTTGCGGAATGTTTGGGATCCGGGGCATAATAATCATATCAGCCGGATTCAAGGAAATCGGTGAAGAAGGAAAGAAACTCGAAGACGAAATCAGGGCCGTGCTCCGGGAAATTCCTGAAATGCGGATTATCGGACCGAATTGCCTGGGAATAATTGTCCCGGGGTTGAAATTGAATGCCTCTTTTGCTGCCGATATGCCCAAATCCGGAAATATCGCCTTCATCTCTCAGTCAGGCGCACTGTGTACCTCTGTTCTCGACTGGGCCATCGAAGGTAAGATCGGATTTTCTCAGTTTGTATCGATCGGAAACAGCATTGACGTTGAATTCGGTGATCTGATCGATTATTTCGGTGAGGATGAGAACACAAAATGTATCATTCTTTACATTGAATCAATCCAAAATCCCCGAAAATTCATGACGGCTGCCCGGGCTTTTGCACGTAAAAAGCCGATCATTGTTTATAAGGCAGGACGTTTCCCCGAGTCGGCGCAGGTTGCCGCATCCCATACCGGCGCCATGGCCTCCGAGGACGCTGTTTACGATGCAGCATTTCAAAGAGCCGGATTGGCAAGGGTCTATGAAATCGGCGATATTTTTAGTGTGGCTGAACTGATCGGGCGCAACCGCTTTCCGCAGGGACCCAGACTGGGGATCATCACCAATGCCGGTGGTCCCGGGGTTATGGCTACCGATGCCCTTATTGCCTCCAATGGTGTACTTGCAGAACTATCGGAAGAAACGATGGCACGGTTGAATGAAAACCTGCCTGAATTCTGGTCGCATGGAAATCCTGTAGATGTACTCGGAGATGCACGGGCAAAAAGAATTGCAAAAGCCACACAGATTGTTCTGGAGGACAGCAATGTTGATGCGGTACTGGTGATTTTGACACCCCAGGCGATGACCAGCCCGAATGCAACGGCCAAAGAGATCAGTTTGCTGGCTGGTACAACCCGGAAACCCATACTTGCCGCCTGGTTGGGCGGTCAGAGCATGCACGAGGCCGATGATATCCTAGTCGAAAACGGGATTCCTTCCTATAAGACTCCTGAACAGGCAATCCGTGCTTTTATGACCATGGTTGCTTACACCAGGAACCTCGCGACACTTTACGAGACTCCAAAGGACATTCCGGTTGAATTCAGCATCGACCGAAAACAAACCAGGATTGAATTTAAACAACTGATAACTGGACATGAACCGGTTTTGCCGGAGAATATTTCAAAATTAATCCTGGAGAAATACGGAATTTCAACTACCATCCCGCTTTTTGCTGCCACTGCCGATACAGCTGTTGAGATTGCATGCAGGATAGGATTCCCGGTAGTTCTTAAAATACATTCACCCGACATCACCCATAAATCAGATGTGGGCGGCGTACAGTTAAATCTTGGAACCGAAAAACAGGTTCGGGCCGCTTACGAGAGGATTATTGAGACAGCCGGTATCCGGCGCCCCGATGCTCAAGTGGAAGGAGTCACCGTCCAGAAAATGGTATCTCATAAAGATGCTGTCGAATTGATTCTGGGCATTAAAAAAGATAAAGTTTTTGGAACCGTTCTGATGATCGGCATGGGTGGTATCACGGCGGAGTTGTTCAGCGACAAGGCCTTGGGATTTCCACCGCTGAATGAACGCCTGGCCCGCCGGATGATCGAGTCACTCAGGATCTATCCGTTATTGAAGGGCTACCGGGGAAGCCAACCAAAAAACACCGAAAAACTCATCCAGGTTCTCATCAGACTCTCCTATCTGGCTGCTGATTATCCTGAAATCACAGAACTTGACATCAATCCACTGTTGGTCACTCCCGATGATGTCATCGCGCTCGACGCCAGGGTTGTATATGATTCTTCCTTGACCATTTCTCCCGGTAACGATCCCTATTTCCATCTTGCACTTCATCCATATCCTGAGAAATATGTAAAAAACACAACCCTGCAGGATGGAACCGCAATAGCACTCCGTCCGATAAAACCCGAAGATGAACCACTCTGGCTCGAAATGCTGGGCAGTTGCTCCAAAGAATCCCTCTATTCCCGATTCCGGTACTTCTTTCATTGGCAATCACATGAGGTTGCTACCCGTTACTGTTATATTGATTATGACCGTGAAATAGCCATTGTGGCTGAAATCGTCGAAGAGGGGCAGAAAAAACTGGTTGGAATCGGACGCCTGATCGCCGATCCCGATCATGAATCGGTCGAGTATGCTATTTTAATACCCGATGCATGGCAACAAAAAGACCTGGGAAATATACTAACCGATTTCTGTATGGAAGTCGCTGGTGCAGGGCCATTCAAAAAGATTGTGGCTCAAACTACTACGGACAACAAAAGGATGATTTCAGTCTTCCAGAAAAGAGGATTTGAAATCAGTATCAATAATGTTGATTCAACCGTGGATGTCACTAAAAATTTAAAATAAATAGTATCTCTGACCGTTAAGTTTTAAACTGTTAACCATGAATAAACCTTCAATTACAAGCCTCCTTCTTTTTACAGGATTATTATTCTTTATCACCTCCTGTTCCGTTACTTCTCACCCCTATGAAACCATGATCCTGGGGAAATGGAAACCACTCAAAGTCGAAAAATTCATAGACTCAGCCGCTTATAAAGCCGTCATGGCATCCCAGGCAGCTACTGGCGAGAAGACCGAAAAAGGCAGTCAAATGGTAAGGGGCACCTCCCCTGACAGACTTGATGCAGCTTTAGACCGACTCATACAGGCCGAATCCAGAGCCGAAATGGAAGTTTTTGCCGATAAAACGGTCATAAAAAAATATCCCCAAAAAGAAGTTAAGGCTACCTGGAAAATGAAAGGCAATGGTACCCGAATGAATGTAAAAAATATTGATAATAAGAGGAAATATACCATCGAACTACTGGAAGTCTCCAAAGAACAGGTTGTTTTACTTGAACACCTTCCCATCGGCGATGCCAAAATTACCTACGTGAGATTGGACTATACCCCTTCGCCCCAGTAATCCCTTTTGTCCCTCCGGGAGAATTTCCCGCTATTTCAGGCAAATCCGGGTTTGTTCTCTCGATTATCCCCATTAGGCCAGAGATGTATCCTGGTTCTATCAGTCAATTCGTTTTTATTATCCTTGGGCTGTTTGAGTTTGTTAATGCTTGCAAACTCAAATATTCCTGCAACTGAATCGAAACAGCTTTTTTCATATCGTTGCTTAGATTCATTATAAATTTAATTTGGAAATAATCTAATTTAATATAAATTTGCATTTTTTATGAACGATTTAAAATCAAAAGCGATGAATACAAAGACTTATTTTCTGAAATCAGGCATGACCCTGATCCTTTTTATGGCTATCATTTTATCCGGATGCTCAAAGGTGGAAGATGACATTCCCGAACAACCACAGACCAACAGCAACAACGGATATACGATCACAATCTCCGACGGTTATGGAGTATTGGCAGCAGTCAGATCGGTTTCCCTGACTACAGTGGGAGGATACACGGTGCCGGTTGAGGTAAATACGGCAGTAGCCGCATTCACTTCCTCTTCCGGGTCAGGTACATTTATCGATGCGGGGACGGTGACTCTGAACTCAAAATCCCTTATAAAGGCGACCAATAATAGCTATTATTATCAAAATCTGATGGATCCATTGAATTTCAGCTCTATAACATGGAATGTATCAGGAGCCGGATCGGTACCGGAAATATCTTATACAGATGACAGACCAATTCCCCAATACACTGATTTTTCCGCACTTCCTTCGACGCTGACACGAAATGCCGGATTGTCGATTGTACTGGGAAGCACGATTACCAATGCTGACTCTGTTTATGTCCTGGTGACCGATTACAATGGTAAAACAGTTTTAAGGAGAGTGGGAGGGAATGCCAGTCAATGCGTCTTTTCAGGGTCTGATTTATCTGCTCTTTCGGCTGGCCAGGGAATGATCCAGGTAGTACCCTGGAATTATAAGACAGAAGATTACTCCGACAGGAAATATTACTTTATAATCGAATCGGCTTATACCCGTCAGGGAGTAACCATAAACTGATTCTGTTATCAGCTTCTCAGTTTATTGGATATTTCGTTCAGCATAACAGTCGTCATTTTTGACAGGTCATACTGATAGTTCAGGCCCCAATCTTTTTTTGCTACGGAGTCGTCGATCCGCGCAGGCCAGGAATTGGCGATAGCCTGACGGAAATCGGGGGTATAGGTAATCTCAAATTCAGGGATGTGTTTTTTGATCTCACTGGCTAAAACGGCAGGAGTAAAGCTGATACCGGCCACATTGTAGCTCGATCGCAGCGACAGTTTTGCTGAATCGGCTTCCATTACGTCAATGGTGGCCTTGATGGCATCGGGCATAAACATCATGGGAAGTGCTGATTCGGGACCCAGGAAACAATCATATTTTTTATGCTGGATGGCCTCATAAAAAATTTCAACGGCATAGTCAGTGGTTCCACCGCCTGCTTCGGTCTTGTAACTGATCAGACCGGGGTAACGCAGGCTGCGGGTATCGACACCGTATTTATTGAAATAGTACTCAATCCAGCGTTCACCGGCCAGTTTGCTGATCCCATAAACCGTGTTGGGCTCCATTATCGTAAATTGCGGCGTATCAAAACGGGGTGTGGTCGGACCAAATACCGCGATGGAAGAGGGCCAGAAAATTTTACGAATCTTCAGTTCACGGGCCAGCTCCAACACGTTCATCAGGCTTCGCATGTTGATATCCCAGGAGGGGAGGGGCCTCTTTTCGGCGTTTCCGGAAAGGATTGCTGCAAGATGGTATATCTGAGTAACCTTTTCGTGTTCAAGAATAAGCTGGAGTTTTGAAGCATCCAGAACATCAAGGATTTCAAACGGGCCCGAACCAGCAACGTCGGGAGGAGCCGGACGGATATCTGTTGCAATTACTTTTGAATCTCCATAGATCTTTCGCAGTTCGAGTGTAAGTTCCGAGCCGATCTGCCCGGAACATCCGATTACCAATATTTTGTCCATCCAATTACTGTTAAAATTTCGTGCAAAAGTAGAAAGAAATACCATGAAAAAGGCAAAAACCAAAATGCAAAATTAAAATCCGGTCACTTGGACAAAGCATGAACATGCTTTATTTTGTTAACCTTCCAACCCGTTTAATCCAAAATCAGGTATCGGGAACGTATTGAAATTACCCGATCTTTAGCAAAAGTACACCGTGTGAAGGAATCTTGAAATCCATCATATTTCCGGATTTACCCAGTGATTTCTGGCGCCAAAGATCACGAACGGGTAAGCCTGTTTTCAGTCCTGCTTTTTCCATAATCAGGGAATGGGATACTGTGTTAGCCCCCAGGTTGAAGATGCCGACCGCTTTACTGCCATCCGACAATTCTTTGATCCATACCTGGATATCACCCACTTTAATAACAGGCGTAGCCTGTTTGCCTAGCGGATCCTGGTTGATTGCGATCACTTCGTCGTTTGTCAGCAGGTTCAGGGTGAATTCATCGAGCCGCTCCAGATCGCAACCGATCAGTAACGGTGCCGAAAGGAGGCACCATAAAGAGATATGGGTGTATTGTTCATCGGGGGTAAGCCGGGTTGGGTGCAGGTTGGGACCCCAACCGACCCAGCCGACGATCAGCATGTCGGGATCGTTCCAGTTGCCGGGTTTGCCATATTTCGCATTCTCAACCTGACTGAACCCGATTTCTTTAAGACTTTCCCATGTGTCGGTGATATCTTCGGTAGTCCGCCAGAGATTACCTCCCACCTCATCACCCCATTCCCAGACTTTGCTCATACCATACTGACACAGGCTGTAAACAATATCCCGGTCGACAGAAGCCAATGCATCCCGCATCACGAAATAAGGTTTCTTACGTTCGGCCAGGGAGGTATCTTTGGCAATTCCATCATAACTGCACCAGTCGTATTTCAGGTAATCGATGCCCCATAAAGCGAAAGAACGCGCATCCTGAATTTCATGCTGGTAACTCGCTGTATATCCGCCACAGGTCAGCGGGCCAGGTGAACTATAGATGCCGTATTTCAAACCCAGTGCGTGAACGCTATCGCCCAACCGTTTCATGTCGGGAAATTTCTCGTTGGTAAGGATGTTTCCGGATGGATCGCGCTTGGGCTCCCGGTCTTTCGGGATCTCCCAACCGTCATCAATATTAACGTAAGTCCACCCATGGTTGATGAGTCCCTTGTCGCGATAAGTACGGGCACTTCCCAGCACTTTTTGCTCATCAACGGTCAGTCCCCAGCAATTCCAACTGTTCCAGCCCATCGGAGGTGTCAAACATATGCGATCGCCAATCGAGATGGTCAGGTCAGTGGAAGCCTGACCCTTGTTGTTTTTTGCCTTTAAGGTAACAATGTATTTGCCCGGCTGATCGACTTTCCCGGTGATGATCCCGGTTTTCGGATCGAGCGACAAACCGGGAGGCAGGTTGAGGGCTTCGAAGGTCATAGGCCGGTTGCCGCTTGCCGGGATGGTGAACAGGAATGGCTTACCCGGTCTTGCAGCCGTAATAGTGGGATAATTGATTTTGGGTTGGGGTGATATGGCAGGGGTCGTGATATAGGGCGTTTCGTCGGAAAGCCGGAGCACATCGGGTCCCGCGGCAAGTTCAAAAGTACTGGATACCAGTTGCGATTGATCTTCTCTTTTAAGATTCACAGGGAAATCCCTCATTTCACCGGCACTCAGCGAAAGTTTTTCCACAAACTCCCAGGTTCGTGAACCAGTCAGTTTGTTCACTGCTTCGATCGTGAATTTCCCATCGATCCGGTAAGAGGATGAGGTGTTTTTTACCGTGATAACCTTGCTAATGGATGTGCCATTAAAAGTGTAAGGAGTTTTATTGTTTTCGACCATCAGATAGTCGGTGAATTTGGTCATACGGATCATCTGATCGCCGGTGTACATCCCACCCTGACCGCCCTGGTCATAAACCCGCACAGCGATCACATTGTCCTGATCCCAGCTAATTCTTGGATCATTCACTGCCAATGTATAATTCCTTTTCTTATCCCAGAAATTGATCGGTGCATAGATGAAATTTGTGTCGGAGGCCAGATCCGGCGATGCATTCACCCCGTTGATCCCGAAAAGTTTCCCATTCAGGAACGCATGGTCAAAGTTGTTGATCTTCCCAAGGTAAATGAGCAGGCTGTCTTTCAGGAAAGCATTGTTTTTCAGGGAAGAAGGAATGACTATGTGGACCCTGAACCAGGCGTAACCATCGTAGGGATCATATCCCTGTGATTCCCAGATCTTGTCGACATGGATGGTTTGCCAACCCGAATCGTCATAACCTGATTTTGCATAGTCGGGATTGTCACCCTGAATGAATTTCCACGGGGTGTTCAGGTTGATTTGATCCTGGGCGGTAAGCGTGACCGGGATCATGAACAAAAGCAGAGAAAGGGGCAGGAATGTTTTTAATTTCATAGCATGGATTGAATAACAGTGATTTAACAAATGAATAAGGATTATTTGCCGGGTGAAAATAATTCATCTCAAAGGTATCATTTTATGACGAAACCTGGTTTGTGACCCCGACGGGGTACCCCCACCCCGACGGGGTGCACCCACCCCGTTTCCTTTAGAAGTGATTATGAGGAGCTTTCAGGATTGTTTTTGATTCGAAAACTCAAAAGCCGAAGTATCCGGGAGCAGGAACGAATGGTAATAGTACATTTGTGTTTTAATTATTTTCATGGATTCACAGGAAAACCGGAAACGGGAACTTCATGAAATGTTGCCTGTAGAATTGGGAAGGCTTTTCCCGATTGAGCTGGTTGGATACAATCCTGAATGGAAGAGAGTATTTGAGGACGAGAAAGAAAAGATTGAACTAAGACTGACCGGGATTACCACAACACGCATCAGTCACATCGGAAGCACCGCGATTCCCGGCATCATGGCGAAACCCACCATTGACATTTTGCTTGAAATCAACTTTTCCAAAGAGATGATTATGACGGAAACCATGTCAAAGGACAACCAGTTGTCATTGATCAAAGAGGGGCTGGAGGCTGAGGGATACCATTGTCTTCAGAAACCGGAGAATCCTCCACCCCACATGATGTTCGTCAAGGGATATACATTAACCGGTTTTTCAGGGCAGGCGTTTCATGTTCATGTCAGATACCCCGGTGAATGGGCTGAGATTCACTTCCGCGATTACCTGTTGCAGCACCCCGAAGCAGCGGTAGAATATGAGAACCTAAAGATCAGGTTGGCGGAACAGTTCCGGAATGACCGGGATGGTTACACCGATGCAAAGGGCGGATTTATAGCCAGTATAAACAAAATGTATTAGATGAAACCATGCCATCAAATTGCCAACCAATCGTGATCAGTCTTTTTATTGACAAACTGATATTATCAACGTCATTATGAAATAAATAACCCGGAAAATCCAGAATACATCTACCGGGTCTCCTGTTATACCGATTTGATTTCCGGGATTCAGTTTCCTGAATTAAATTGCCGGCATTGACCCTGTCATGGTACTTCCATCCTGTCAGGATTAAAATCGCAGACCTAAATCCATCAAAATGAAAATCATTTGTTTGTCAATTATCATATGGCATGTTCTTGCCATTACAGCCATTGGTCAGCAGCAGGGGATGGTTTCTCCCGGCATTTTTAAACCTTCGGCAACGGAAGATTCTATCCGGAAAACAGCATTGGACTACGCTGAAGGATATTATTCGGGTGACGGCATCCGGATGAGCAGGGCCATTCATCAGGACCTTAACAAGGCATATCCCAGGTACATACAAAGAACCGGGGAAGTGGCGCTCAGCTATTCAACATACAGTTCACTGGTAGAAGCATCTACAGCCAAAGTCGGTTTTCTGGCTGATACGGCAAGGCATTTAAGCGTAACAATCCTGCACATGGAACCAACCATTGCCATGGTGAAGGTCAATTCGGCCCAATTCAATGATTATCTCCAGGAAATAAAGATCAATGGTGAGTGGAAGATCATCAATGTGCTCTGGAACAGTCCGCAGAATATTGGCTGGCTGAAGGATTTTAATCCCGAAAAGGAAAAGAAGGAGATTGAGATCGTTGCGAACAGGTATCTCAGGGGCCAGCAACGGGGTGATGCCGGAATGCTGGGCGAGGCAGTTTCGCCCGATTTCAGCCGGGCTACCATCATTCCGATCGGACGGGATGGTCGTTCAGCTGTTCAGCGATCGGGATGGGAAGGTTTAATGGAAAACGCAAGAGCAGGGATTGGCAGGCAGGATGAGGCCTTACGCGACAATACCATCGAAATTCTCGACGTGATGGACGGAATGGCGATGGTGAGGTTGCAGACGGCGACCAACCTGGAATTTCTTCAGATGTATAAGGATCCACAAGGTTGGAGCGTGTTCAATTCCTTTTCGACCCCGAGGACTGACCTAAATCTCAACGATCTTTTACCGGCCATCGCCGGTGAACCGATGCCATCGTTTTCGCTTCCGGTTTATCAGGGTGGGAATTTTTCCTTATCCGATCATCAGGGGCACAACATCCTGCTCATGTTCCCGAGGGGGAGAGTGGGCAATGGCTGGTGCCTTTTCTGTCAGTATCAGTATCTTGATCTGGTTGACCTGGAGAAAAAAGAGCAACTACAGAAGAAATATGATCTGGAGATCGTTTTCGTTCTTCCCTATGGAAAGGATGACATTGAAAAATGGTTTACTGCCTTTCCGACGTCGATGAAAACGCTGGATGGGATCCGGAATCCGGCAGGCGGACAGGCAGCAGGCCTTCAAAAGGAATTTGCGGATTGGGCCCGGATACATTACCCGAAAACTTTCGATCTTTCAGCCGGCGTTCCCAAATCAATTCCTGTTTTAATCGATGAAAAAAGAGCGGTGTCAAAAAAGCTCAAACTCTTCACGGAATTTTGGGATGGGGTTCAATCGGAGCAGAATATCTCTGCGATTTACCTGGTTGATAAACAGGGAATTCTTCAATGGAAATATATCGGTCAGATGACCGAAGACAGGCCATCGATGGACTATATTCTAAAGATAATAGCTAAAACGGTCAAATGAGATTGCCATTGCGACTTCACTTAAACGATCAATGATATTCAGGCGTTAATCTTAATCGGTGTTTCGCGACAAGGCATTACAGACTTCCAGGTTGATCCTGCGGATCTTTTCAACATCGGGCTTGATCACCTTCCTGTCGTAGGTCATCAAACCATTGACCTCGATTTCGACATCGGTGGTTTGGGTGTAAATCGCAGCTGAAAATCCAGAAGGGATCAGTTTTTTTAGTTTTTCAGCCATTTCGATATAGGCATTGGTCAGTTCTTCGGCATTTTTATACTCCACGTAGCCCCAATTCCGGTCCTCAACCCACAGGTGTCCCGGCAAGGCCAGCCCGAGTCCACCATATTCTCCCAGAACACAAGCCCTGCTGCCATCATAGAGTGTCATTTCAGGGTCGGGATAGTGATGGATGTCGAGTATGTCACCGACAGGATAAAAGTTTCCGCCACTGGCAGGATTGACCAGTCGGGAAGGGTCATAGCTTTTAGTCCACTCGGTGATTTCCCCCGTTTTAAACTGTCCCCACGACTCGTTGAAGGGAACCCAGGTTACCACTGAGGGATTGGAGATGAGCATATCAATGATGGATTTCCATTCGGTCCTGAAATGATCCTCCGATTCTTTCGACCTGACAGCTTCCTGGCCATTGAAGAACTGCCGGGTCTGCCACTGGGGGCCACGGTCGCCGGAGGGCATATCCTGCCATACAAGGATCCCTTCGCGGTCGCAATGATAATACCAGCGCGCCGGCTCTACCTTGACATGTTTACGGATCAAATTGAAGCCCAATGACTTGGTAGTAACAATATCATACCTTAAGGCCTCGTCGGTTGGTGCGGTGTACAACCCGTCGGGCCACCAGCCCTGGTCGAGTGGACCAAACTGGAAATAGTCTTTGTTGTTCAGTTGAAGCCGGTAAATCCCGTTGGCGTCCCTTTTCGTGGAAATCTTCCGCATTCCGAAATAACTTTTCACCCGGTCGACCGGTTGTCCATTGACTATCAAAATGGCTTCAAGATCATATAATTTCGGTGATTCAGGGCTCCAAAGTTTCGCATCTGTTAACCCAAGCAGAACCTCCTGTCCGGCCACCGATCTGCCGGAGGCGATCACCTTTCCCTGGTCAAGGACCCGGATCTCGACCAGAGATGACAAGTCCGATGTTCCGGTAGTGGCAATGATTGAAACAGTGCTCCGATCGATATTTGGAATAGTCCGTAATCCGGTGATATGATTTAAACCTACGGGTTCCAGCCAGACAGTCTGCCAAATTCCGGTTACCGCGGTATACCAGATACCATGCGGGTCGGAGACCTGTTTCCCCCTGGGCTGAAAGCTTTTATCGGTCGGATCCCAGACCCTGACGACCAGTTTTTGTTCCGTACCTTTAATCAGATAGGGCGTAATATCGAAGGAAAACGATGTGTAACCGCCCTGGTGGGATCCGATTTTAAGATCGTTGATCCACACATCGGCTTTCCAGTCGACTGCCCCGAAATTCAGGATCACGCGGTTCTTCCGCCATGACTCAGGGAGGGTAAAGGAGCGGTGGTACCATAACTCATTTTCAACTCCGACTTTTTTTTGAACTCCCGACAGGCTCGACTCAATCGCAAAAGGTACGAGGATCTTCCCGTCGAACTGCCCCGGTATCGCGCTTCCTTTGGGAAGGATCGCATAATCCCAGAGACCGTTCAAGTTCAGCCAACCTTCCCGTTGCAGCTGGGGACGCGGGTATTCGGGTAGTGGGCAGGCGGGATTGATTTGGTCGGCCCACCTTGTTTTAATATGGTTGCCAGCTGGTTCCCACGATTGGGCAAAGACAGAATTTATAAAAGCCAGGTAAAGGACCAGGCTTAAGCAGCGTAATTTTTGTATCATCATAAGAGGGGATTACTTAAATACAAACAATATTACCATTTATTCAAAGGAAGTCCGGACGATCGGAATCCGCTCTTGCAGGAAGGCGTTGAAACTTTTCCGTGGTTGAGAATATAACCATACACTTGTTCCTGACTCCCAGCGAAGCATCATGACGGGTCGGGTAGCCTGCCTTATCCGGGCAAAGCAGGCCTTCAGGTTTTCCTGCCTGAAAACGGGTATGCCCATGGGAACGAGTGGAACGGTGAAACCCGGGCATGTTATAAAATAAAAGATGAATGGAACTGTTGGTCAGGGCCATTATTAAAATCCACAATTTGTGGCCTGAAAGAAATTTCATATGATTCTGATCAAGCAATAAATATACAGATTATCCTGAATCCGGCAGTTGCCGGGCAGAAGGAAATTACAGGATATTTTATCAGGTATTTTAATTATTATCTTTGCCTGTAAGAATCAATCCGTGTACAATTTCTAAATCAATGACCATGGATAGACCATACACTGTATCCCGCTATCTTTTGCATCGACTGAAAGAAGTTGGTGTTAATCATCTTTTCGGAGTTCCGGGTGATTATAACCTGGATTTTCTGGATGAAGTTATGTTAAGTCCCATCAAATGGATTGGAAACTGCAACGAATTAAACGCCGGGTATGCGGCTGATGGGTACGCCCGACTCAATGGTATCGGAGCTGCCGTTGTTACCTACGGTGTGGGCGGACTAAGTATTATCAATGCCGTGGCAGGTGCTTTTGCTGAACTTGTCCCCATTATCGTCATCAACGGAGCGCCACCGGCACGACGCAGGGAGGCAGGCGCCATGGTCCACCACCTGGTTTCCAATTATTACCTCCAATTGGATATCTTCAAAAAAATTACTGCCGATGCAGCACTCCTGACTGATCCCAACACGGCTCCGGATGAAATTGACCGGGTATTGAAAAATGCCGTGTTACAAAAACTGCCCGGTTATATTGAGCTTCCGGCTGATATGAATAATGTTCCTTGTCGTGCTCCGGAAAAACCCCTCACCATGCTTCACCCGACCTCTGACCCTGACAGCCTGGCAGAGTGCGTAAAGGAAGCTGTTGAAATGATCAATAAGGCTGAAAGTCCAATATTTCTTGCCGGTCTGGAGGTTCTCAGATTTGGATTGGGTAAAGAGACGCTCCGGTTGATAGAAACATCTGAAGTACCTTTCTCTACCATGCTTTCAAGCAAGTCGGTGTTACCGGAATTACATCCGCAGTTTACCGGGATCTACCAGGGAGGATGGAGTAAACCGTCGACGCGACACCAGGTGGAGGATTCCGACTGCCTGATCTCACTTGGCGCCTGGATGACGGACCTGGATACCGGATTGTTTAGTATTAATCTCGACAGCAGGCGCATGATCACAGTGGGCGGTGGTCAGGTTCGCATCGGAAGCCATTTTTATCACCAGGTACAGCTAGGGGATTTCATCCGTGAACTGAGTTTAAAAATACAACCCCGTTCATACCTTGCCTCCCACCCAACTGAGTCCTATCGGCCTAAACAACCATTCGTTCCGGAATCCTCCCGAATGCTCACAGCAAAAAGACTTTACGAATGCCTGAACTTTAACCTCAACGACCAATTAATCCTGCTATCGGAACCGGGCGACTCATTTTGTGCCTCTCCGGAATTCCACATTGAAGAAGCGGAAAATTATATTGTTCAATCCTATTACTGTTCCATCGGATTTTGTACCCCTGCCGCACTGGGCGTCTCTCTGGCACGTCCGTCGAAACGGCCGGTTGTCCTGACCGGTGACGGGGCATTTCAGATGACAGCTCAGGAAATTTCCACCCTGATCCGTGAAAAATGCCCGGCGATCGTCATTCTTGTTAACAATGATGGTTATTTAATCGAACGTTATCTTCACCAGGATGGAAGATACAACGATATCCAGATGTGGAACTATGCCGCCCTCCCCGGTGTTCTGGGTAATAATGATGCAGTTGTCGGGATTAAAGTAAGTACCGAAGAGGAACTTGAAAAGGCAATGCTGACCGCCCTTAAAACAACTGATAAACTCATCTTTATCGAGGCCTGCATCGTGAACCGCGATGCTTCTTATGGCCTGGAACGACTTGGGAATACATTCCGGAGCGCCCAACAGAAAAAATAGGCATCCTCGCCTAATTAATCAAAAGTTTCTGGTTGAAACTTCCCTTCTGATTCTCCAGCTTTACGATGTAAAGACCTTGGTTTAATGGGATATCAAGGGCAGTTTTTGTCTGGTTTCTCAGTTCCTGTTCCCGGATCAGAGCGCCTTTTTCATTGTAAATCCGCAGGGTAGTCGTACCGGTCAACCCTGTCATCTCAATGTTTATCAATCCTCCGAAATTCGGATTGGGATAGATGTTAAATGATGGTTCAGAACTTTTACCTTCCATTCCCAAAGGTGGAGTAAGAAAGGCATTCAGCGCCCTGGTGGGTTGCCCGTTATTATTCCAGCAACTCAATTGATACCCGCTCCACGACTTGGCGCCCTCCGGCTCCCAATAGATGACTCCCAAACCCCTCGAATTATCAATGGCGCTAACTTTGTTGATTACGGCCACCAGCATATCGTAAGTGTTCTTCACCTTAGTATAATCGCCCCCGACTTCAACAACCATAACGTCTTTATTGTATCTGGTTACCAGATCGGCTAAATTACTGCCAAGATTGTTAATGGTTACCGTATAATCGGTCCCAAGCCAATATGGATAATATGATGCACCAATAATATCGTAGCGGACTCCCTTTGCTTTGGCATTGTCGAAAAAAGTCCTGAACCTGAAATTGTCGTTACCCTGATCCAGATGCAGAATGACTTTTATGTTACTATCAACGGCTTTCACGGCATCGTAGCCCCGGTTCAGCAACTGAGCAAGTTGTGTCCAGTTGTCGGTGCTCCCGTCGGGCCATAACATACCCCAGGTGATCTCATTTCCGATCTGAACCCATTCGGGCCTGACACCCACAGATTTAAGGGTATCCAGAACTTCATAAGTATGGTCGTACAGATCGGTCAGCAACTGGCTGAAGGAGTGCGTAACCCAGGCAGCCGGCTTATTTTGTTTTCCTGGATCTGCCCAGGAATCACTGTAGTGAAAATCGATCATCACCCGCATACCCAGGTCCCGGGCTCGCAAGGCCATCATCGTAACCTCCTTTTTGGAACAATGGCCATTGATCTTGTCATCTGATGGATTGACAAAAACCCTCAGTCTGACTGTATTGATCGCCCTGCTTTTCAGGATTTCAAGACAATCCATCTGCACACCGGTTGTGTCAAAGAATTTAAAACCGGTCGCTTCCATTTGTTGAAGCCATCCGATATCAGCGCCTTTGACGAATTGACTGTTCCCGGTTTCGGGGAGCAGGATCAGACAGGTCAGCACTGAAGTGTAAAAGATTTTTCGAAGAATGAAGATCCATTTCATAGCATCTTCCTTTTTTACAAATTTAAATATTCTGTTACCATGATCCATCACGGAACTGGTGAAATTATTTGTTTCGTTTTCAGATTTCCTTTACCGTGTAAGAACACCGGGATCGGATGACTTACGCTTCGGTCGCCTGATGATTTAAAGAGCCCGGTCTGAGCGGTATGATGGTGAACTTTTCTTACATTTGGAACTTATTTCATCAAGTTCATGCACCGGTTCGTTCCATTGCTTTTCCTGCTATTTTGTTTTAATTCCATAGCGGCGAATAACACTGACAGTCTGACGCGGATTATCAATGGATCGTCGGGGATCAGGAGAATTGATGCCATGACAGCACTCGCTGAAATATATAAAGCCCGCAACGAAAGCATGCAGACAGAGGATTTGTACCGTAAGGCACTTGCCTTCATTTCTGATGAAGGGGACCAGGATACTGCAGTACTTCGCCGGCGTATGAATATCATGATAAAGCTGTCGGACCTGATGTTATTTGAAAAGGCCTCTTACAACGAATCGACCCCGCTGCTGCTTGAAGCCCTTGCTTTTGCAACCCATATGAATGATACAAAATCGCGGGGCCTGATATACACTTACCTGGGATTCAACTACCGGTTTCTTGGCAAATATATTACCGCGGCCAGATTTCTCGATGAGGCCATCCGGGTTACCCGTGCAGCCGGCGATACCAACCGCCTGATCTCAGCTATGAACGAACGTGCCAATGTATATTTTTTTACCGGTGATACGGTTCAATCACGCGTACTCCATCTTCAGGCGTTGGCTTTGGCAGTCAGGACCGGAAATCAACATGCACAGAATTATGTCAGCCATGACCTGGCTTTTATGTATTTGAACCATAAAGAGTACCGGAGAGCGCTGACTTTTTTTCTGATCAATTATGGAAGTTGCAGTCCGGAAATGAATCCCCGTCAACGCGCAATTTCTGCGATCAATATTGCCGATGCATACCTGAATTTGGGGGAACTTGACAGCGCGTTTGTTTTTCTGAACAGGGCTGATTCGGTGGTGCGACGTAACCGGCTGAACCATGAAAGAATTATTGTTTATCAAAAACTCAGCGATTACTATGCCCGAAAAGGAGGTTTTGATAAAGCATATTCCTATCTGATAAGATTTCATCAGTTAAACGACAGCATTTTCAATTTACAAAAGGAACGTCAGATTTCTGAACTTACCCGGCAGTACGAACTGAACCGGAAAGACCAGGAAACGGAATTGCTCAAGCGTCAGTACCGTATAACGGTGATTATCGGACTGATTACCGTCTTACTGTTTCTCTTCATCCTGGTACTCCTGTTGCATGACCGGAACCGTCGCCGGCTGATCAACCGGGAGCTTGAAAAACGAAACGAAACTATCAGCCGCGGGAAGGACAACCTTGAACTGGCTTTTGAAGTGCTTCGCAAAAAGGAAAAACAACTTGCAGAAGCAAATTCGGCAAAAGATACCTTTTTCTCAATTATTGCCCATGATCTGCGCAGCCCGTTTCATGCCCTTCTGGCGTTTTCGGAGATCCTGCAACAATCGCATAAACGAATTCCCGATGAAGAAAGAGAAGAGATGATAAATGTTATTAAAGATTCAGCCGGAAATCTTTATAAACTGCTTGAAAACCTGCTCGAATGGACCCGAACGCAGACTAACCGGGTTGAGGTGAAACCCGAATTGTTTCCGATGGAGCGTGTCATTGATAAGAATATTGAATTGCTTGCTCCCCTTGCCGGGAAAAAGGAAATTCACATTGATCATGAACCAGGTAACGGTTGCCAGGCATTTGCTGACCCGGGCATGGTGGATTTTGTGTTTCGAAACCTTTTATCGAACGCAGTAAAATATGTACACCGCGGAGGCCGAATATTGATCCGTACAAATCTGACATCTGAAGGCGTTCTGCTTAGTATCACAGATAATGGAGTCGGAATTCCACCGCAAGACCTCGAGAAACTGTTTCGCATTGACAATAAAATTAAAACTCCGGGAACAGAAATGGAAAAAGGAACCGGGTTGGGACTAACCATCTGTAAGGAGTTTATCGAAAAAAACAATGGGCGGATTTGGGCTGAAAGCACCGAGGGGAAGGGAAGTACATTTTACGTTTTATTGCCCAAGCCTGCTGTTTGATCAATGTACTTCTTTACCCCTGGCCCATCGTATAAATTTTCTAATTTTGTGATTTGAATTTTAAAAGCATGGATGCCCGACTCCGTCTGTACAATACACTTTCACGAAAAAAAGAACTTTTTGAGCCATTGAATCCCCCGTTTGCAGGGCTCTATGTTTGCGGTCCCACCGTTTACGGAGATCCCCATCTGGGTCACACCCGGCCGGCAATAACCTTCGATCTGGTTTTCCGTTACTTGTTGCATCTGGGCTATAAGGTGCGCTATGTAAGGAATATTACCGACGTTGGACATCTCGAAGCCGACCTTGATGAAGGAGAGGATAAAATTGCTAAAAAAGCAAGAATCAACCAGGTCGAGCCAATGGAGATCGCCCAATATTATGCCGATCGCTATTTTACTTTCATGGGGGCATTAAATGTAAAACGCCCTTCTATTGAACCCCGCGCATCGGGACATATTATTGAACAAATCCGGATGATTCAACAAATCCTGGATAAAGGATTTGCCTATATCGAAAATGGTTCGGTTTATTTCGATGTGAAGAAGTACAGTGAATTTTTTGATTATGGCAAGTTATCAGGCAGGATCCTTGAGGACCTGATGACCAATACCCGGACACTCGAAGGACAGGAGGAAAAGCATAATCAGGCCGACTTTGCACTTTGGAAACGGGCACAACCCGAACATATCATGCGCTGGCCTTCACCCTGGAGCGATGGATTCCCCGGCTGGCATCTCGAATGTTCGGTCATGGGAGTTAAATATCTGGGCGAAACATTCGATATCCATGGTGGCGGGATGGACCTGCTTTTCCCCCACCACGAATCCGAAATCGCACAATGTCAGGCTGCCCTGGGCCATGAATCGGTGAAATACTGGCTTCACAACAACATGATTACTATCAATGGACAGAAGATGGGGAAGTCGTTGGGGAATTTCATTACCCTTGAAGAATTTTTCACGGGAAGTCACAAGGAATTATCACAGGCCTACAGCCCCATGACCATCCGCTTTTTTATCCTCCAGGCCCATTACAGGAGTACGCTTGATTTCTCAAACGAGGCCTTACAGGCTGCTGAAAAAGGATTAAAAAAGTTGTTGACAGGCTATGAAACCCTGACCCGGCTGATTGAAGCCAATCCCGGCTGCGAACAGCCCGCCCGTCCTACGGATCCTGAAAACGGATCCACGGCGTCAAAACTGAACGAATCCTGCTATGCCGCCATGAACGACGATTTCAACAGCCCGATCGTCATCGCCAATCTTTTTGAAGCGGTTCGTTTTATCAATGCCGTTAACGATAACAATGATACCGGCTCCTTACAGGAACTGCCGACACTGAAAAATGTCTTTGATGTATTTCTTTTCGAAATTCTTGGGATTACAAAAGAAACGGAAGACGGGCAACAGTTAATCGTCAACGGATTAATGGATCTGATCCTGTCCATCAGGCAGAAATCAAGAATAAACAAAGATTGGGGAACCTCTGATCAGATTCGCGATGCCTTACAAAAACTTCATATTGCCGTAAAAGATGGCAAAGAAGGATCGACCTGGAGTCCCGGGAATTGACAGAATATCTAATTGATCACCAATAAACCCTTTTTTATGAAAAATCGTACAATCCTTTCTTTCACGGTTATCGTAGCCTTATTCATTACAGGCTGCACTTCAAAACAGGAAGCTATGAAAAAAGAACTGACCGACTTCATCCGAAAGCATGATTCGGTGTTAATTCCTTTGTATAAGCAGACTACCCTTGCAGCCTGGGAAGCTGCCATCAGTGGTAAACCCGAAGATTTTAAAAAATCAGAGGAATTCAGCCTGAAAATGATGGCTCTTTATGCCGATAAAGATAAACTGAAGAAACTTGAGGAGATTAAAGTATCAGGGATGATCACCGACTCGCTTCTGAACCGCCAGCTCGATGTGCTCTATCGCTCCTTTCTGATGGCAAAGGCCGACACTTCGAAATTGAATGCCATGGTTCGGATGGGAACCGTTATTGAACAGAAGTACGGTAATTTCAGAACAGAGGTGAGGGGGAAGAAGATGTCGGACAACGATGTGGAAGAGATTTTACGAACTTCAAAAGATGTGAAGTACCAGAAAGAAGTTTGGGAGTCTCAGAAAAAAATAGGCACCGTTGTAGCCGATGATATTAAAGCGCTGGTAAAATTACGCAATGAGGTAGCGAAAGACCTGGGATTTAAAAACTATCATGAAATGAGTCTGACCCTGAGCGATCAGAATCCCAGAGAGGTCGGTGATTTGTTTGACGAGCTCGACAGCCTGACCAAAAAGTCGTTTTCTCAGGTTAAAAATGATATTGATGATTACTTCGTGAAATATTACAATCTGAAAGGTAACGATGAGTTGATGCCTTGGAATTACCAGAATCGTTTTTTCCAGGAGGCCCCTAAGATTTATGACGTTGATCTTGACAAATACTATAAAGACAAAAACCTGGAATCGCTTACCGCATCATTCTATGCCGGAATTGGATTGCCAATCGATGATATCATGAAAAACAGCGATTTGTATGAAAAACCCGGTAAAAACCAGCATGCTTTCTGTACCGACATTGATAATGCCGGTGATGTGAGGGTTTTATGCAATATTAAACCGAATGCCATGTGGATGAACACCATGCTCCATGAATTCGGTCATGCAGCCTACGACAAAAACATCGATACCACCCTGCCCTTTATACTCCGCGATCCCGCGCACACATTTACTACTGAGGCAATTGCACAGATTTTCGGCCGGTTTTCATCCAACCCGCAATGGTTAAAGGATGTAGTAGGAATCAACGAAGCGGAAAAGATGAAGATTGCAGAGACCTGCTTTAAGACCCTGCGGCTGGAACAACTGGTCTTCAGCCGTTGGGCCCAGGTAATGTATCGCTTTGAAAAAGAGATGTACAAAAACCCGAATCAGGATTTGAACAAACTTTGGTGGGATTTGGTTGAAAAATACCAGATGATGAAACGTCCCGAGGGTCGTAATGAACCCGATTGGGCGACCAAAATCCATATTGCAACCTACCCGTGTTATTATCACAACTACCTGCTGGGCGAATTGCTTGCTTCACAACTTTATTTCTATATTGTTGAAAACATCATCAAATCAGATGATTACAAATTTCAAAGTTTTGCGGGAAAGCCTGAGATAGGAGCCTATCTGAAGGATAAGATATTTATGCCCGGCAGCAAATGGTACTGGAATGAAATGATCGAAAAGGCTACCGGTGAAAAGCTTACGGCGAAATATTACGCGAAACAGTTTGTGAACTGATAGATCTCATTTAATAATATCAAAGCTGTTTTATTTTCTCTTCAACCTCCTTGAAGGTTGTAACAGCAAACTGATATGCCTGATTGAGTTCTTCCCGATCCGGGTGGCCTATTGTTGCCGCTCTCATGTCAGCAAACTCTTTCAGCAAGGGATTCCCGGTTGCCAGCAGTTCAGATGCAGCCGATTCGGATAGTTCTCCCTGGCAATGAAAAAGTCCGACAGGTTTCACCTTCGTGAAAACCCGGGTGCATCTCTGTATTTCCTTGTCAAGGATTACCTGTAGCTCCGGATCACTTGCTGTTGCGGATAGGGCATGGGTGATAAACAAAGCGAAATGGCCCCATCCGGTATTTCGTAAAATAAATTCTTTTACCGGAGCCGGCAAACCGAATTGCATAACCGGAAATCCGAGGAAGATCATCTGATAATTTTCAAGGGATACGACCTGGTCAAGAGATAAAAGTTCCTTCTCACCCGAAAGCGCTCCAAATATGTTCTCGGCAACACGTCGCGTATTGCCTGTTCGGGTCCAGTAAGTAACCAGAATACGCATTAAGAAGAAAGAATTAACTTCTTTGTCTGAGTCTTGTAACCCGGTCGATCAGACTCTGCTTGTGTTGTTCCTCGGTGGAATTCGGATCCTTCATTTCACGGAACATGGTACAGGGGACCTCTGCGCAATCGCCGCAATCCCTGTAATTCCTTTTATTGACAGCACAGTGGTACAATGGACATACTTTATCGGGCACATGTTCAACAGCCCAGAAGGTCTGACCTTTGACACTTTTACAACCGGCGCAACGGTCGCCAAAGAATTCACACTCGGAACAAATAAGTCCACATAAGGATAAGATCATAGCGATGGTTTTAAATGGTAAAGCTAAATAAATTCAATCATATCCCAATACCCAAACCCCATATCCTATTCGTCATTTTGATCCGGATTCCATCAAAGTGAACAGATGAAAAAGGTTCGGAATGATCACTTCATAATTATAAACCGCATTATTTTTGGAGGGAAAAATTTTCAGATAATCTTATTCCTGGGAAAATTTATTTAAACTTTAAACCCATAATACCAGATTCAAATCGAAAGAAGATCAAGTTTTTTTGTTAACCGTTAAAGTCAGAGTCAAGAAAAAAACTGTTTATCTCTTATTCATTTGTGCATTATTTTCGGTTTTTGCATCGGGTCAAAAACCGAAACCCCCTAAAAAACCTTTTACCCCGGCCCCCGTAAAAAAGGTTACACCGGCAGAAACCTCAAAGAACTCATCCAAAGGCGGCAATTATGTCGCGCTGGTGCGAAGCGGGAAAGATTGGGGATACATTGATCAGGAGGGTCATTATGCCTTTGACCGGCAATTTGAAAATGCACGGCCTTTTGTAAACGGACTGGCCCGGGTGCGGATGACCGGCGATTGGGGTTTTATTGACAGCGAGGGAAATTATGTCATCAATCCACAGTTTCATGATGCAGAGGATTTTCAGGAGGGTGTTGCGCGGGTGAGAATGGGAACACAGTGGGGATTTATCAATAAAAAAGGGCTCTATACCATTACACCACAATTTGATAAAGCCAATGATTTTATCGGCGGATTAGCGCTCGTCCGGAAAGGAGTCCGTTTTGGATTTATTAATGATGAAGGAAAGTTTGTCGTTAATCTGATCTATAACGATGCCAATGACTTTAGTAAATAATCCCTGCGCTTGCTGATACACATTTAATTCAAAGCACCGGATTCCGGCCGCATGGAATTCCTATGACCTTAATCCACGGATGATGGCAATTCAGGTCAGTTTGCAGTTTTGATAAGGTAATAATTCTTTTTGCCTTTCTGCACAAGAAGATATTTCCCATTTAACAGATTTTCGGGAGTGAGGGTGAATTCTTCCGTGACTTTAGTTTTGTTGATCTGGACACAACCCTCCCGGATCATACGCCGCGCCTCGCTTTTTGACTGGAAAATCCCCGCTTTTTCCGTTAATAAATCTACCAGGCAGGTCGTGGAGAATACATCGGTCGAAGAGATCGTACATTGCGGGACGCCTTCGAACACCGACAACAGGATATCTTCAGGTAATTTTTCCAGCATACTGGTCGTTCCCTTTCCAAACAATATTTCTGAGGCTTCAACCACTTGTTCCAAATCTTCCTTTGAGTGAACCCGGGCAGTAATATCGGCAGCCAGAGCCTTTTGCAGAATCCGTAAATGGGGGGCCTCGTTGTGCTGAACCATTATCTCATCGATTTCTTCCTTTGAAAATAAGGTGAACTTTTTGATATATTCTGCCGCATCAGCATCACTGGTATTCAACCAGAATTGGTAAAACTGATAAGGTGAGGTCTTGGCGGGATCAAGCCAGATATTCCCTGCTTCCGATTTTCCGAACTTCCCGCCATCTGCCTTGGTTATTAAGGGACAAGTCAAGGCATAGGCTTCACCACCCAGTTTTCTTCTGATCAGCTCGGTTCCCGTAACAATATTGCCCCACTGATCAGAACCACCCATCTGTAATTTTACTCCTTTATGTTCGTACAACCAGCAAAAATCATAGCCTTGAACAAGCTGATAGGTGAATTCTGTAAATGAAATTCCACTTCCCGATTCCATTCTCTTTTTAACCGAGTCCTTGGCAACCATGTAATTGACGGTTATATGCTTGCCCACATCCCTTAAAAACTGTAGGAAGGTGAATTCTTTGGTCCAGTCATAATTATTTACCATTTCAGCCGAATTCGCTCCGCAATCGAAATCGAGAAACTTTTCAAGCTGCTTCTTGATACACCCCTGGTTATACCGCAGAATTTCTTCATTCAGAAGATTACGCTCCTCTGATTTGCCCGAAGGATCGCCAATCATTCCGGTAGCTCCTCCGACAAGTGCAAAGGGCTTATGCCCGGAACGTTGCAGGTGCACGAGCATCATGATGGAAGCAAGGTTCCCGATATGAAGGGAATCGGACGTGGGATCATAACCAATATAAGCCGATATGATTCCTTTCGACAGCTCCTCTTCCGTTCCGGGAGTCATGTCGTGAATCATCCCCCTCCATTTCAATTCTTCAATAAAATTCATTTATAAATGATTTGTATTTCAACGGTCCATAATATATCCATGAAAATTATATTCACTGGTTCTTTATGCAAAGACCGTCATGATAAATGTATGGATTATTAATTGGCGCAAAGGTAAGAAAATCCTTACAGGGATTGATGTACGCTCTTCATAAACCCGTTCGGATCATTTCTTTACCGACCTGATGAAATAAATGATCATGGGAATAAAAACGAATCCCAAAAACACCGGAATAAACCAAAATCCTAAGCCTGAAGAATTCCCGTGTGAAACCGAAACCGTAGCATAACCGATATAAAAGAACATAACCAGCAGGATTATCTTCAGAATCCTTATTAACCGGGTTGCTAAAGTGTACTGACGCATGGCGTTTTGAGGTGTTATTTTTGTTGGATAGTTGAACTTATGCGGAATAAAATTGACCAGAGTCAACATGAAATAGAGCAAAACCGCGATTCCAGGTAACATCCAGATATTGTTTTTTCTGCCATAGTCATCAGCGAGCCCGGCTGCATTAAAATGAGTTGGGATGATATCAGGAAGCCGTTGATAAATGTAAATCACATAGCCCAGGAAGCTAAAGAGTGTTAACAGGGCCAATACCTCTAAAAGCCAGTCAAAAGGCTCATATTCGGGACGTGTCAGAGGACGGTCAGGTTCAATGGATCGCCCTTTCGAAAATATCGAGATACCAAATTTATCAATGATCATATGATTTCCTTATTTTTGACTGGTTCCGACCCTGACCGAGATGACTTACCCGGCGTTCGTCGATGCTCTTTTAGTTTCGCATCGATGATCCATTCCAATTGTCCGTTTACGGAACGGAATTCATCAGCAGCCCATTTTTCCAGCGCCTCATAAACTTCCGGATCCAACCGTAGCATAAACACTTTTTTCTTTGACATGGTTCTACTGGTGCAGGGTTCCTGTGTTCACAACCGGGGTGGTATCTTTATCGGAACACAGAACAACCATCAGGTTGCTTATCATTGTGGCCTTCTTGTCTTCATCAAGATCTACAACGTGTTTTTTACTCAGTTGATCTAAAGCGAGTTCGACCATGCTTACAGCCCCCTCAACAATCTTGGTGCGGGCCGCAACAACAGCTGTTGCCTGCTGCCGACGAAGCATAGCCCCTGCGATTTCGCTGGCATAGGCCAGGTAACTGATCCGGGCCTCCAATACTTTGATCCCTGCCATCGCCAGGCGCTCCGACAATTCATTCTCCAGTGCCTGATTCACCTCTTCTCCGCCGGCCCTGAGCGTGATCTCCTTCTGCTCATCATCAAAATTGTCATAGGCATAGTGACCTGCAAGCTTCCGGGTGGCCGACTCACTCTGAATATCTACGAAATGCGCGTAATCATCCACCTCAAAGGCCGCCCGGAAGGTCTCCTCCACTTTCCAAACCAGCACGATACCGATCATAATCGGGTTACCCAGTTTATCATTGACCTTGATCGGATCACGGTTCAGATTCCGGGCGCGTAAAGAGATTTTCTTCCGGTAATAAAAGGGATTTACCCAGAAAAACCCATTATCTTTTAAAGTTCCCCTATAGGCCCCGAAAAGAGTCATGACCACCGACTCATTGGGATTGACAATTACAAGACCAAACATCGAGAATAGGGCAATTAAGATTAAAGCCAGTGACAGAATTAACAGCAGAACTACTTGGTTGAACAGGATAATCCCCCCGATTCCCAATCCTACAGTAATGAAAAACAGGATAATACCTGAATATCCTGATGATGCGGAAGCAATTTTTTCTTTTTCCATGACAAATGATATTAAAATAATATTAAAATAATTCTGCAATAATACTACATTTTTTCTCCGTTGTCAAGAAAAATTTTCATAATGGGAGGTCCGTACCCTACTATGATCATAATATTCGGGCAATTGGATCAACGCCAGTCATAAGAAAAAGAAGGAAAGCCTTTGGAAGATAAATAATTGGCGAATCAGAAAAAAAAACAGTGACCGGAAAGAAAAGTATCCAAAGGCACTTGCAGAAAGTCAGAAGGTTACAATTTTACTGCGCGAAGCACACCCTGATCTGTTGCGGTACTTATCCGGATGAAGTAAATACCTGCCGGAAAAGGTTCAAATCCTTTAAGCACAAAGGGCTCCCCGGGATGAAAAACACCCTCCTGAATCTGAATGATCTGACCGGTTAAATTGATAATTTCAATTTTACAGACCCCGGTCGTTGATACCTTATTCAGAATAATTGGATTTATACGAAAAGGATTTGGATAAAGATTAAAGGGGCCGCCAGTTTGTGTAGTGAAATCAAGGGTCGAAAGATAGACACGCGCGTTGACCAGATCGGGGATTCCATAACCATAAAGAGAATCAGGATCAGCAGCCCTGGATGCAGTGTTCCTTACTGCATTTCTTATTTCCTGAGCTGAATGAAGTTTCATGGATTGCCACAAGCAGGTTAGTCCTCCTGCCATAACGGGCGATGAAAAAGAGGTTCCGCTCCCGGTTTGCACGGCTCCCCACCCTGAAACGACCGTGGTGTTTTCGCCCTGTGCCACAACATCGGGCTTAACTCTTCCGTCGTAAGTCGGCCCGGTCGAACTGAAGGATGCATAGATTCCCTGACTGTTCACGGCTCCGAGCGCAAATACACTATCCCCGTCGGCTGGAGCGCCCATAAAATGCCAGGAAGAGGATCCTTCATTTCCCACGCTGTTCACTACCAGTAAGCCTCTGCCTGCTGCAAGATCGGCAGCACGGGTCACTGGCGTGGTATTACCGTCCATATCCGCATAGGTGTGATCATAAACCGGGTTATCAAATGTGGTATAGCCCAATGAGGAGTTGATTACATCTACCCCCAGACTATCGGCAAATTCCGCGCCTCCGGCCCAATTGTACTCCTCAATCAACGCTTCGTAATCTCCCACTTCAGTCCGGATAAGCCAGTAAGATGCATGTGGTGCGGTTCCGACCATTTGTCCGGGTAAATTTGCTCCCATCGTTGAGAGTACACTCGTTCCATGCGTATGCATATCATCACCAAAAACATTATTGCCCGGAAGATGGAAATCACGCGTGCCCAGAATGCTGTTGTTTAACCATAAACTGTCAAATGCGGCAATCTGATCCATATGAAAGAATCCGGCATCTAAAACGGCAATGATCATTCCTTCGCCCGAAAAACCAAGATTATGAAGACCATCAGCTTTGATCATGTGGGCCTGATTGTAAGCCATTCCATAATCATAACTCCCGGTCGATTTAATCCTGGCAGATGGGATCGCAGGGTACAGGGTATAAGGTGGTACACGATCCAACCGGTTGATACCGGTTTTACCAGAATTGCCTCCCGGATTTTTTGGAACGACCTGATCGATGTGATCTACAAAAGGCAGCATAGCAATGGCAGCCAGGACCGAAGGATTGATGGTCTTTATCACAACCGCGTTAAACCATTTCAAGGGATAGATAACCGATGCTCCCGTGGCGGCAATTTGTGCAACATAGGAAGGAGTGACCGGAAGATCTTTTTCATCCAGGATAATACCATACCGGGCCCGTCGATCCAGGGATCGTTGGGTAAGGAATTCACCGGGATTGGACAACGAATAGGGATTATTGTCTTTATTTTTCAGAAAAACAACATGCTTCTGGTCAGGGGTTTGCGCAATCCCACAAACGATGTTGGTAATCAACAGAATCAGGGTTAATAGACTTTTCATGACAATTTATATTTTCTGATGATTTTCAATAAATCGGATTAAAATATTACTATCGGTTACGGGTTCCAACCTGCCGGTTTGGGGCCCATGTGAAACTTCAACGTTCCGCCATCCGATAATTCCCGGTGATCGAGGAATGGCCGGTCCAGCTTTTTCCCGTTGAAGATCGCCTTTTCAATGTAAAGATTCATTTCACTTAAATTGGTTGCCTCAATTTCTAATTTTTTACCGTTGGGAAGCATGATAGTAGCAGCCTGTAGGCATGGACTTCCGATGGCATAGCTGGTACTTCCCGGGCATACCGGATAGAAACCCAGGACACTGAAAAGGTACCAGGCGCTCATCTGCCCACAGTCATCATTGCCGCATAACCCATCCGGTTTATTCCGATACATGGTGTTGACAATTTGATGGATACGCTCCTGTGTTTTCCAGGGTTTTGATGTCCAGTCGTAAAGATATGCAATATGATGACTGGGTTCATTGCCATGAACGTAATTTCCGATCAGTCCCGATCGGGTCACATCCTCGGTTTCGGCAAAAAATTTATCATCCAGATGCATGGTAAAAAGAGAATCCAAACGGCGGATGAACACCTCTTCGCCCCCCAGCATCCCGATATAATTTCGAATATCGTGTGGAACATAAAACGAATAGTTCCATGAATTGCCTTCGATAAAACCCTGACCGTGGGTACTGAGCGGATCGAATGGCTTCTTCCAGGATCCGTCGGAAAACCTGGCCCGGATAAATCCGGTGCTCCGATCGAAAATATTCCGGTAATTCTCCGATCGCCGGGTGAATGTAAAAACCTTTTCAGCTGCGCTTTTTCTTAGTGCCGGATCGAGGCTCAAATCAGCCTCCACAGCCTTTGCAAACTGGGCAATCGTGAAATCATCATAGGCATATTCGAGGGTCACAGAGGCCGAATTGATTCCTTTGTCTTCAGGCAGATACCCGTACCTGATGTAATCAGAAATCCCTTCATACAGCGGGTTTTCGGCAGTCTGCACACAGGCATGCAGCGCTTTACCCGCATCGAAACCCCGGATCCCTTTAAGGTAAGCGTCGGCAATGACAGGGACGGCATGATATCCGATCATGCACCAGTTTTCATTACCGTGATGTGACCATACCGGCAGCATTTTTTCAGGACTTTGCTCAAAATGAGCAAGCATGGAGTTAACCATATCGGAAGTTTCACCCGGGTAAAGCAGGGTGAGAAAGGGATGAAGCGCGCGGTAGGTGTCCCATAATGAAAATACCGAGTAATTGGTAAACCCGTTGGAGCGATGGATTTCCTGGTCAATGCCACGATAACGGTGGTCCACATCCTCAAAGATAACCGGAGAGAGCAACGCATGATAAAATGCAGTGTAGAAATTAACTTTCAGGTCGTCAGTCCCCTTAATCCTGATTCTGCCAAGTTCTTTCTCCCATGCAGCAGCGGCATTAGTACGGGATTGTTCAAAATTCCAGCCGGGAATTTCTGCTCTGAGATTATTCAGCGCCCCTTCCATGCTCACTGATGACAGTCCGACTTTGATCAGGATTTTCTCTCCGGCTTCGGTTCTGAAATTGAAGTAAAGTTTAATTTTTTTTCCCGCAATCTCCGGAAAGTTCTGGTAAAGGTTGAACCGGCGCCAGAAGCCTCGATAGGGAGGTTTATCTGCGTTGACATATCCATAGCTTTCGATAGGTTTGGAAAGAACCATCGCGAAATAGAGGTACCTGGTCCGGGCCCAGCCACTGGTTAACCGGAATCCCTGGATGAGGGTATCGTTAACTATCCGTGCCGACGACCACAAAGTCTTCCCTTCATAGTTATAAATGCCATGAACCAGGTCAAGAATGATGTGGGCGCTGTCGCTTGCCGGAAAGGTGTATTGATGGAATCCGGTACGTTTCGTTGCGGTGAATTCGGCCTGCACCCGGGGATCATCCAGGAAAACTTTATAGTACCCAGGGGAGGCGATTTCGGTCTCTTTTCGAAAAGATGAACGGTAGCCCGATTCGGGATGATCGGCAGTTCCGGGATTCAATTGTAGCGGGCCGGTTGATGGCATGATCAGAAAATCACCAAGGTCGGAATGACCGGTACCATTGAAATGGGTATGTGAAAATCCGACAATTGTTTTATCAAGATACTGGTAACCGGCGCAGTAGCGATAAACCTCCGGATTGTACTTCCCATCTTTTTCATAAGGGATGGTGTCGGTATCGGGACTTAATTGTACAAATCCGAATGGAACACTCACACCCGGAAAAGTATGTCCCATCTCCCGGGTGCCAATAAAAGGGTTAACATACTTTATCAGGGATTCGGCCTGTTGAATATTCTGGGCCGGAATCGCATAATTCATGAGGGCCGGGATCAGGAACAATAAGAATCTTTTCATAGAATACATATGTCGTTTCCGGAACGATTGGCAGAGCTGCCGGTTACATCAGTATCAGGAACAATGCAGGGAGCAAGATGCCAATTGCAGTCAGCCAGGCGCCCCTGCCGATGATTCCGTTTTTCCCGCGGATCACGAATAACCCCGTTATGGCTAAAATTATCAACCCCGCTGCATAAATATCTGAAAACCAGGTATAAAACTTTTTCAAGTTGTTATAATGCAGGAGGTTGAATTCCTTAATGATGTAACGGGTAGTCTTTTTTTCTAATTGCGCTTCACCCGACCGGGTGTCGATGTAGAGGGATCCGTTTTTAAGAAATATCTGTACATAACCTTCGCCCGGCACATGGCTTTTATAATTGCCGCGGGAATCGACCCGGTCAAGAACGGAAAAAACATACTGTTGATCAACGTTTCCGTTCTTTGGTAAAGGCACTGTGAGGTTGGTAAACGATTTACTGTAATCGGGATGTTGGAAATCACCCGCCTTAAAGTGATTAAGAACGATTCCGGAAATAGCATAAATCAGCGTCATTCCAACGCATAAATAACCGATATCACGGTGTAACGCGTTATTCCACCGCCTCAGAGTTTTTCGACGGATCATTATTTCACTATGGTAAATGAGATTCCTTCGACCGAGAAGAAAGAAAGGTGATCCTTACCGCTGTTTTTAAGTTCTTCGCGAAGCGCCTTGATCTGGTCAAGCTTTTCCTGCATTCCCTGGTCTTCATGACCTTTCGCTCCGGAATGAATTCCTACCTGATGATTTTCCTCAGGTTTCTTTACCTCAGCCTCCCACTCATTCAGGTATTTGGTATCGATACGCTCCTCCTTCAGGGTTCCGAGAACACGAACCCTGCTTCCGATCAGACTTTCATCAAATTTTGCAATTGTCGGCCCCGCGGTAATTTCTACCCTGATACTGTCGGTACCGTCGACCAGGAACATTCTTTTTCCGCCGTGTTTACAGGTGTGCAAAACAGTTCCCTCGATAAATACCGGCTTGTCAATCAACGAATCAGCCTGTTTTTCGAAATTAAGAACCGTGATAAGGGTCGTATCGGCTTTTACTGCAACCTCTTCTTTTGTTCCACTGTTACAGGAAGCAAGAATGATCATCATGAGGATGATAAAGGGAAGAACTTTGTTTGTCATTTTGTTTTTTTTGACAAAGATCGGATTTTTTTCCATAAAGTAAAACTTCGCCGGGTCACCGGATCTGTGCCGCGCAATAATAAACTTTTGCCCGAAACCGTTGTCTGCAAGGTTTATTTGCTTAATATTGTTCATATGAAGATGGTGAAAATCGAAACCTCGATGACGCTCCTCGTCATTTTTTTTTCCTTTCTGACACCCGTCATCAACGCACAAAAAATTCCCGATTTTAATCGGGCCGACAAGGTGGCGAAATCGGTTCCCGATTCGGTTACCCTGACTATAGGTCGGCTCTCAGAATATTTTTCGGATCGGCTTCAGAATAAAGCTGAACTGATCAGAGCTTTTTATTTCTGGATCTCCAACAATATCCGGTATGATGTTGCCAACATGTATTCATACAAGCCGGTTGAAAACCCTGCCACGCTGATTGTCCAGACACTGGAAAGCCGCGCTGCGGTTTGTCAGGGTTATTCTGCGCTGTTCGGGGAGTTGTGCCGTAATGCCGGGATAACCTGTTATATCGTATTAGGTTATACCCGTCAAAACGGCGTTGTAAGGAACATGAATCATACCTGGATCCTGGCAAAAACAGATTCCTCCTGGACTTTTTACGATCCTACCTGGGGCGCAGGATTTCTTCAGGAGCAAACGTTCATAAAAAGATTCACCAATGAATATTTCATGGTGAAACCAGAACAAATGATTAAAAGCCATATGCCTTTTGACCCCATCTGGCAATGTTTATATTACCCGGTCACGCCGGATCAGTTCCAAAATCAAACAACATCAGGCAAACGGGAACATCCCTATTTTAATTATAATGACAGTATAAAGGTCTATAACAGTCTGACAAAACCCGAACAATATGCTGCAACCCTCAGAAGAATAGAGCTGAATGGGAGTATCAACGAATGTATCTCTGAATACATCCGGTATCTGAAACAAAATATCGAAATTGAGCGAATCAACAGGGATATCAGCGATAAAAATGAGATGATTTATCAATATAATACGGCTGTTTATAATTACAACGCCGGGGCCACCCTTTTCAACGAATATGTTTCGTATCTCAACAAACAATTCAGGCCCCTTCACTCCGACCACGAAATTCGCAGGATGCTCGATACCTGTGAAACAATGGTCAGGCATAGTAAACTCATAATCAGTCAGCTCGATTTTGAAGATGAATCGATGAAGCGTGGGCTGAAATCATTGAACCAAACGGTTGACATCCTCCTGAAAAGAATTGATGAACAGCAGGTCTTCCTGCGTGAATATCTCGCAACTCCGAAAGATGGCCGGAATGCGGTAATTGGAAGGTTTAAATGGGAGTATCAATAATTTTTCCTGAATATCGGATCCATCTGACTATTGTAATCAAAACAGGTACAAATGAAAAAGTTACATCTAATCCTTTTAATCATAGCGTCAGTACTGGTTATTTCACTTTCAGTGACGCTGGCCTTGCTAAAACCTGTCGCCGGTACCTTTGTCAGGGTTAATCCGGCGTTTGGTCAATATGTCCAGGCATACACATCAGGAATAATATCCTGCAGGGCAGTTATAAAAGTCCGACTAACCGATGATTTTGCGGATACAGCCACTTTTCACATACCCGTTAAAGAGAAGTTAATGGCCTTCAAGCCCTCCATTTCGGGGAAAATTTACTGGAGCGACAGCCGTACCCTGGAATTTCTGCCCGATGAACCACTGCCCCAGGGGAGTACCTACCGTGCTGAATTTTATCTTTCTAAAATTCTACCGGTTCCTGATTCTCTGCAAACCATGATTTTTGACTTTCGGGTCATGGATCAGGTAATTTCTGTTGGGATCGACAATCATAAACCCTATCACAACGCTGACCGGAGTCGTGAATTTCTTACCGGGATTTTAATGACAAGCGATCTCGCCGAAAACCATCTTATCGAAACGGTGCTTGAAGTAAAACAGGGAGGGAAGAAATTGCCGGTCTCATGGACACATAACGAAAGCAATAAAATTCATCATTTTAAGGTCGATTCCTTAATCAGAGAAAATAAAGCCGGATCGTTAAAAGTGTCTTGGAACGGATCATCAATCGGTTCTGAATCGGAAGGATCTGTTGAAGTGGAAATTCCGGCTCTGGGTGATTTTAAAATGATGGGAATCCAGAGTGTGGAGAACACGCAGCAAACACTTAAGATCAGGTTTTCCGATCCGTTGAACCGGGAACAAAACCTCGAGGGATTGTTCCGTGTCGGAAAATATTCTGATTTGCGTTATTCAGTGGAGGACAATATTTTATGGATTTATCTTCCCGAAACAAATGATACGAAAGTCCGCCTTATTCTGGAACCAACAATTAAAAACTTTGATCAAAAACTATTAGGAAAGGAAATCGTATCAGAAGTTGTCCTGGAAAGCGTGAAACCGGGTATACGATTCATCGGTGATGGAACCATTATGCCCAGTTCCAACGGAATGTTGCTTCCTTTCGAGGCAGTCAATCTAAAGGCTGTTGATATTAAGATAATCGAAATATTTGAAAAAAATATCCTTCAGTTCCTACAGATTAATGAGCCTGGTACAAACAGTGAACTGGCCCGGGTGGGCAGAATTGTACTGAAGAAGACAATGCCCCTGAGCGGAGTCACCGATTACAGTAAATGGAACAGATTCTCGATAGATCTGAGTAATTTCCTGAAGACTACACCTGGAGCGATTTATTCGGTTATTCTGGGTTTCAGGGAAGGATATTCGACCTATTCATGCAGCGATTCCACGGTATCGGACCGCTATCCTGAAAACCTTGTTACGATTGCCGATACCAGGAAGGAAAATGAAAAGGACTGGGGGTATTACAGCAATTATTATGACGATGACTATGCCGATGGCGGATGGAGAAATTACAGATGGGAAGAACGGGAAAACCCCTGCAAACCTTCCTATTATTTTAACCGTACCATCAGCAGGAATGTAATCGCTTCAGATATCGGAATTATTGCAAAAGCAACCGATGATGGCAGGTATCATATTTTCATTACAGATCTCCTCAGTACCAAACCCTTGTCGGCTGTCGAAACAGAATTTTTTAATTTTCAGCTTCAATCACTGGGAAAGATCAAAACTGACGGTAAAGGGATGGCAGTCATTACCCTGAAACAGAAACCATTCGTTTTAGTCGCAAAGCAGGGCAGGCAAACCGGTTATTTAAAACTGACTGATGGGAATACATTGTCGTTGAGCATGTTCGATGTGCAGGGGGAGCCCGTTCAAAAAGGGATTAAAGGATTTATTTATGGTGAACGCGGGGTATGGAGGCCGGGCGATTCCATATACCTTACTTTCATTCTGGAAGATAAAAATCACAATTTACCGGCTGACCATCCAATCGGGTTCTCCCTGATAAATCCTTCAGGACAATTGATGAACCGAATGGTGAAAACCCGGTCGTTGAATGGTTTTTACAACTTCAGTGTTGCGACTTCACCCGATGCGCCGACTGGAAACTGGCTTGCCCGGGTTAACGCAGGAGGGCTGGAGTTTCAGAAAACGCTGAAGATCGAAACCATAAAGCCCAACCGGTTGAAGATCCATTTTGATTTTTCGACGGATTATCTTATTAAAGATCAGATCAGGCCGGCAATCCTGAAAGCAGAATGGCTGACGGGGATGAACGCAGGCAATTTAAAAGCAAAGGTGATGCTCACCCTGACCAAATCGGTTACTTTCTTTAAAAAATATCCGGATTATATGTTCGACAATCCTGCTTCAGGATTTGCTGCCGAAAATGTCACCGTTTTTGATGGGAATCTGGATCAAGACGGGAAGACCCTGATCACACCGAAGATCCAGTTAAAAGGTATCGCACCCGGAGCCCTGCGCGCTTCTTTTGAAACCATGGTCTTCGAAGAGGGAGGCGATTTCAGTGTCGATCGTTTTACCATTCCCTTTTATCCTTATCAGACGTATGCCGGACTCCGGGTTCCCGCTAACAATACTGACCGCAACCTGCTGACAGATAAAGAGTACACAATTCAACTGATCAATGTCACCGCGCGGGGTGAAGAGGTTCCTGCAGGTCAATTGAAACTTGAACTTTACAAATTGGAATGGCGTTGGTGGTGGGATAATACCGAAGAGGGAGCAGCCAATTTCATATCGACCGATTATCTCAAGCCCTCGAATGTGGAACTGATTCCTGTGGTTCAGGGTAAGGCGGCATATACCTTAAGGATCGGGTACGATGATTGGGGGCGGTACCTGATAAAAGTCACGGATATGAAGTCGGAACATTCAGCGGGGAAAATCGTTTACATTGACTGGCCCGGCTATTTCAGAATGCCGGGTGGTGAAAAACAGGCAGCTTCAATGATCACCCTGACAACGGAAAAAAGCAAATACAGGCCCGGTGAGAAAGTAAAACTTATCATTCCTTCGACTCCTGAAGGGAAAGCGCTGATAACGATTGAGACGGGTTCAAAGATACTGCAGTCATTCTGGACTACCACCCACCGGGGATCGACTTCTGTTGATTTTCAGGCGGCCGAAAATATGGTTCCCAACTGTTATGCCAGCGTCACCCTCATTCAGCCGCATGCCCAGACAAAAAATGATTTACCGGTCAGGCTTTACGGCGTCGTGCCGGTATTTGTCGAAAATCCTGAAACACATATCAAACCGGTAATCACGATGCCAAAGGGATGGGCCCCCGGCAAGGAGATCACCATTGGAGTGAGGGAATCGTCGGGAAAGGCGATGACATACACCATGGCCATAGTGGACGAAGGGTTACTGGATCTGACACGTTTTAAAACACCCGATCCTTGGAGCGTTTTTTATGCACGCGAAGCGCTGGGCGTGAAAACGTGGGATCTGTATGACCAGGTTATGGGCGCCTTTACAGGAGAATTACAGCGGATTCTTAGTATTGGCGGGGATCAGGAGAATGAGATCAGAGGCAGTTTAAAGGCCAACCGGTTTAAACCCATGGTGCGATTTTTCGGCCCGTTCGAATTAAAAAAAGGACAACAGCGATCAACCACTTTCCGGATGCCGGAGTACATAGGCTCTGTAAGGGTTATGGTGGTCGGAGGCCAGAATGGCAATTATGGAAAAGAGGAGAAAACAGCGACTGTAAAAAAACCGCTCATGGTTTTGGGAACCCTTCCCAGAGTTCTTGGCCCCGGGGAGAAAGTCCGACTTCCAGTAACCGTGTTTGCTATGGAACGATCTGTGAAGAATGTCAGGATTGAGGTCTCCGTTAACGATTATTTCACTATCGCTGGTAGTTCTGCAAAACAACTGGTGTTTCAAAATACAGGAGATCAAATTGTTACCTTTGATCTGAATGTCAAACAACGTATAGGAACCGGAAAAATACAGATCATTGCTTACAGTGGTGGTGAAAAAGCAGAACACACCATCGAAATTGATGTACGAAATCCCAATCCACTTGTCACCAATATCGATGAAAAAGCGCTTCAACCCGGTGCGTCCTGGGTCTACACTGTCATGCCTGTCGGAATGGCCGGAACCAACCGTGGGACCCTTGAGCTTGCATCCATACCATCACTGAATATAGAAAGCAGGTTAAACAGTCTGATTGTGTATCCCTTTGGATGCCTGGAACAAATCACTTCAATGGCATTTCCGCAATTATACCTGCAGGATGTCGTCGAAATTTCCGATCATTCGAAAGCAGAAATAACACAAAATATAACCCGAACCATTCAAAGGATGAAATCTTTTCAGGTTGGTTCAGGCGGAATGGGCCTTTGGCCGGGTGCGGCCTACGCCGATGATTGGGCCACCAGTTACGCGGGACATTTCATGCTGGAGGCTGAACAAAAAGGATATTCGGTGCCGGTGAACCTGGTAAGTTTCTGGAAGGAGTTTCAGCGTCAAAAGGCTATTTCGTGGAGTTTTAATGAAGGATTCTTCAACAATGACCTGGCACAGGCTTACCGGTTATTTACCCTGGCTCTTGCGAGAGTGCCGGAACTTGGGGCGATGAACCGTTTAATGGAGCGAAAAAACATCTCGGTTGCCGCCCGATGGCAGCTTGCCGCTGCCTATCACCTCGCCGGCCGGGATGAAGTGGCCCGTCAGTTGATAGGAACAGTTACCCCTGCAATCCGGCCTTATCAGGAGATGTCGAACACCTATGGTTCCGATCTTCGTGACAAAGCCATTATGGCCGAGACACTGTCGGGATTGAAAATGAAAACCCGTGCGGCTCTTCTAATCCGGGAGCTTTCTGCCGCTCTTGCAGGAACTAACTGGTACTCGACCCAGACTACCTCTTTTGCACTGGTCGCGATAATGAAATATTCTGCAGGATCATCGGGCAGTGGAATCAGCGCCTCCATCAAACAAAACAATAATCCGGAAGAAAAAGTGACTTCAAAAAAAGAGCTCATTTCCAGAAAAATGAATTCCACGATAAACATGAACGACAAGATTAAAGTCACCAATTCAGGGAAAAACACGCTTTATTCCAGATTGATTTTATCGGGAATACAGCCATTCGGGGGTCAGTCGGCGGCAGCCAATGATCTGAAGTTGCAGATTGATACCAAGAATCTCAAGGGAGATCGGATTCGCGTTGACGCCCTGCCTCAGAGTACGAATTTCGTTGTTGAAATAAAGGTGACCCATCCGGGTATGAGAAGCGCATACCAGCAACTGGCGCTTTCGTTCCGGATGCCTTCTGGATGGGAAGTTATCAATTCGCGTAACAGTGAATTTGCCGAAACGCTGACCAATTCCGGTACTTTTACGTATCAGGACTTCCGCGACGACCGCGTGAACCTGTTTTTTGATCTGGAACCAATGCAGACGAAAACCTTTAGAATTTTGGTCATAACAGCTTATTGCGGAAGATTTTACCTTCCTGCTACAACCTGTGAAGCAATGTACGACCAAAGTATCAATGCACGGGTTCCCGGAAGGTGGATTGAGGTTGTTGCAGTTCAGAAGTGACCGAACCCGTTGCTTCATGGATGTTCCTCCAAATCCGTTTATGCCTTCGAGGCTTAGTCTGTGTCAACCGACACGGGAAAGGCGTCGGAAGATTTTCAGGATGCTGATCATTTTGGGTCTTGCCCTGCTTTTCCTCCTCTTCTTCCTGATCCTTCCCCGGCCATTATTTCGGGATGATACATCAACGGTTCTCCTTGACAGACAAGGATTACTGTTAGGTGCAAAAATTTCCGGAGACCAGCAATGGCGATTTCCGGATCGGGATTCAATACCTGAAAAATTCAAACAGGCCATTCTTCATTATGAGGATCGTTATTTCTACTATCATCCGGGAATAAATCCCCTGGCGATTATCAGAGCGGTCTATCTGAATGTTAAGTATCATAAGATTGTCAGTGGGGGAAGTACCTTGTCCATGCAGGTCATCAGACTTGCAAGAAAAAAGAAGGATCGCACCCTGTTTCAAAAAGCGCTGGAGACATTATTGGCCTTCAGACTGGAATTCACTTACAATAAACAGAAGATCCTCAGTCTCTATTGTTCTCATGCACCTTTCGGAGGAAATATCGTGGGTCTTGAAGCGGCATCCTGGAGGTATTTCGGAGTGGATCCGGGAAATCTATCCTGGGCTGAAGCTGCCACATTGGCCGTTTTGCCCAATAGTCCGGGGCTCATTTACCCGGGCCGGAATCCCGGTCAGTTGCTCACAAAACGAAACGGATTACTCGACAAATTATACCAGCAGGGAATCATCGATGCATCGACCTGTACCCTGGCGAAAAGTGAGTCTTTGCCGGTGAAGCCATATCCTATCCCGCAATGGGCGCCCCATTTACTTGACAGGGCTGTAAAAGAGGGGCACAAAGGTGAAAAATCAGTCACCACCATCGATCGTGCCCTTCAGGAACGCGTTGTCAATATTCTGGAGATCAACAGTCAGCGCATGAAATCAAATTTTATTTACAATGCTGCAGCGTTGATTGTAGAGGTAAGGACCGGAAATGTTCTCGCATATTGCGGAAATCTTCAGCATGGATCGGGAAAAGAACATGGTCATCAGGTCGATCTGGTTGTGGCGCCCCGAAGCACCGGCAGTATTTTAAAACCCTTTTTGTATGCTGCCATGCTGAACGACGGGCTGCTTCTGCCCAATACGCTTGTTCCCGATATTCCGACACAGATCGGAGGGTTTGTCCCCGAAAATTATAACCTCACTTATGATGGCGCTGTTGCTGCAAAAATGGCTTTATCCCGTTCGCTTAATATTCCGGCAGTGAAAATGTTGCAAACATATGGCTATGAGCAATTCTATGCCCTCTTGCGTAATTTGGGAATGAAAACGTTGACCCGGCCGGCAGGTCATTACGGATTGGCGCTGATACTGGGCGGCGCCGAAGCGACCTTATGGGATTTAGCCGGGATCTATGCTTCCATGGCCCGGACCTTGAACCGTTTCAACAAGGACATGACCTGTTCAAAGTCTGATTTTTTTGCGCCAAAGTACATCAATTCTGCCTCAGGCACCCGGATGACCGGCAGGGATTTGGATTCCTGGCTGGATCCCGGTTCAATCTGGCTGACATTCGAAGCCATGGTCGAAGTGTCACGGCCTGATGAGGAGGGGCAATGGAAACACTTTTCATCATCGGGGAAAGTCGCCTGGAAAACCGGAACCAGTTTTGGGAACCGGGATGCCTGGTCCATCGGCGTGACCCCGGAGTACGTTATTGCAGTTTGGGCCGGAAATGCTTCGGGAGAAGGACGGCCCGGGCTGACCGGAGTCGGTACTGCTGCGCCGGTATTATTCGATATTTTTAAAATTCTGCCGCCCACCTCCTGGTTTTCGAGACCCGACAGCGCCCTCGAATATATTCCGGTTTGCCATAACAGTGGTCACAGACCTTCGACGGTTTGCGATGTTATCGATACCATCTGGGTTCCAAAGGCCGGATTAAAGACGCCGCCATGTCCCTATCATCAAATGGTACATCTTGATAAAACAGGAACCTGGCAGGTCAATTCCCGCTGCGAATTATCAGATGAAATGCAGCATATGCCATGGTTCATTTTACCGCCTGTCGAGGAATGGTACTTTAAAAGCAGGAATCCGTTTTACAAAATGCTGCCACCCTTCAGAAGTGATTGCGCAGCAACCGATTCAAGAAAAAATATGGCTTTCATCTATCCCAGGAATAACAGCAAAGTATACATTCCGGTTGATCTCGACGGAAAGCCCGGAAGTATCGTGGTCAAAGTGGCCCATAGGGATCTTTCTTCACGGGTTTTCTGGGATGTGGATGGCCGTTTTTCGGGAAGTACCTCCGCACCCCATCAAATGACGCTGGCCCCGGCGCCGGGATGGCACAGGCTTACCCTGACCGGGCAAAACGGAGAGGTCATTTCCATAAAATTCTTTGTGATACAAAAAAAGGACGACCAAAGAGATCAGCGAAAATTATAGATCGAATCATATAAAAGAAAGTTTGATATAAAATCTTTATATATTTGTTGCCTGTAAATTTAAAAACCCAGTCACTTTGATTACAATTTCATGTCTTCTCTGCAGAAACCGTATCCTTTTGGTACCGGTCACTTTACTGTTTTGTTTTATTAACGGACTGTGCCGGGCACAGGCAACTTTTGAAAAAGGTTATGTCACAGATACAACCGGCCGGCGGATCGAATGCCTGGTACAGATTCCCAAATGGAACGGAACGCCGGTTGAGTTTTACTATAAAATAAACGATTCATCCGAAATCCATCATGGAATTCCCGGGAATGTCAGGGAGTTCGGATTGGCAGGCAGCAACAGATTCCTGGGCGTTAAAGTAAACATCGACATTTCGAGTGAAGATGAGAGCAATCCGAGTGATATGAAGGAGCCTGACTGGAGTGAACAGAACCTTTTCCTGCTCATCCTGGTTGAGGGAGATGCCTCCTTGTATTACTATGATCAACCTTCAATCAGACGGTTTTTTTACCGGGTGAACGAAACGAAAGTGAAGCAACTGGTTTTTAAGAAATATAAGTTATCCGGAAACCATCCCGACGAAATTCAAACCAATGCCAAATTTCGTCAGCAATTATGGTCGGAATTGAAAAACGAAAACTATTCCCAAAAAGAGGTGGAAAATCTTGGATATACAAAGAAAGAACTTACCGAGTATTTTACCGGATACAATAAAGTCAAAGGGAATCCTTATTACGTCAACAAAAAGAGAAAAGAATATCCGGTTTTTAACATGAAGATCACCCCGGGGCTAAACTTCTCGAAGTTCCGTGTATCGAATACTTACAATACCGGTCAGGATTTTTTATTTGACGGTCAGTTTGGATTTCGATGCGGGCTTGAATCAGAGTTGATATTTCCTTACACCTATCAGAAAGTGAGCCTTCTTTTTGAGCCTTCCTACCAGTATTTCACCGGCTCAGAAACAAGCGATGACCAGGAATTTTCTGTTCGCATGCACTTTATTGAATTTCCGGTGGGGGTGAGGTACTATGTTCATTTCAACAAATCCCTGAAAGGATTTATCAATGCACTTTATGTACCGGCTGTCTGCGTGAACCTTAATTCGGAATTTATGTTTGACGGTACTGAATATCCCCTGAGTTTCAAACATAACATGGCTGCCGGTATCGGAATTTCCTGGAAGCAACTGGGTCTTGAATTCAGGTGGTACTCGGGGAAAAATGTTTTGGGTGGAAGTGATTATTTGGTATCAAAGTATTCAAGAATTTCATTTATAGCAAGTTACCGCTTATTCAAAACCAGGCAATATCCCTGACCTGACAGGATGCAATTGGACTTGATGGTTCCTCTTTCCAAAGAAAAATGAATCTCATTTATTACTTTTGCAGTATATTTATTTCTCATGATACTCGTTACGGGAGGGACCGGGTTGCTCGGTTCCCATTTACTGCTCGACTTGCTGAAATCCGGTAAAAAGGTCCGTGCCATCCGGCGTGAAACCAGCGATACCGGAATGGTAAAGAAAGTATTCTCCTACTATATTGATCAGCCGGAAGAATTATTTAACCGGATTGAATGGGTCTGTGCCGATCTGATGGATTTCGGCGCCATGGAGGATGCCGTTCAGGGCGTGGATGAAATCTATCATGCAGGCGCTGTAGTATCCTTCTATCCGAGCGATCATAAGGCGATGCTCAAGGTGAATATTGATGGAACGGCAAACCTGGTGAACCTTGCGTTAAATCGAAATGTCGGAAAATTCTGTTATGTAAGCTCCATTGCAACCATGGGGGTGGCCGAAAACGGAGGCGTTTCGAATGAAGAAACCTATTGGGTACCTTCACGTGACAATTCAGTCTATAGTATCAGTAAATATGGAGCGGAAAGAGAGGTTTGGAGGGGAATAGAAGAGGGATTGAATGCTGTAATCGTAAATCCCTCTTTCATCCTGGGTCCCGGCTTCTGGCAGGATAATTCGGGATTGTTCAGGTTGGTATGGGAGGGATTGAAGTATTATACTGAGGCAACCAATGTATATGTAGATGTTCGCGATGTCTCGAAAGCCATGACCGGCCTGATGGATGGAAATCATTTCGGCCAGCGGTTCATCTGTTCGGCAGCCGGTTTGTCATATCTCGATTTCTTCAGCCTGATTGCAAAGTATTTGGGAAAACCTGCCCCATCAATCAAAGTATCGCCCTGGATGACTTCGGCAGCCTGGCGGATCGAAGCGGTGAGGTCATGGATAACCGGGTCCAAACCTGAAATCACAAAAGAGATGGCAATCGCAACAACACAAAATTATCGTTTCTCCAGTGAAAAGCTTTGTAATGCGTTGAATTTCGAATTCCGCCTCCTGGAAGACACCATCCGGGAAATCTGTCATATTTTCCTTAATGATCAGGGTCATGTGCTGTCGAAGAACTAATACAGCAGCGGATATTTCGAAAATCAGAAGTCAGGATATTCATTTCCCAACATCAGTTCAGACGTTCGCTGATCAGATTCCTGTAGTGGTAATACCGTGTAATGATATCATCAACAAATCCTTCAGTCTTATAATCTCCCGTAAAGATATTCATGGTATCGGTATGCCCATGAGGATTCTTTTTTGACCGGCGAAGAAGATAGTAATCGACATGCCGGTTCCAGCGGTTCTTATCCCTGCCGTATTGACCGGCCTTTTCACGGGCGGCCAACACCCTTCCTATTCCAACGTTGTATGCTGCCAGTACAAAATTGATCCGTTCGAGGGGATTGATAATTTCATCGGGGATTTGGGTATCGAGGTAACGCAGATACTTTATACCGCCTTCGATCTGCCGGGCCGGCGTGGAAGCGCTGTCGATACCAAATCTGGCTGCAGTTTCAGGCATTAGCTGCATCAACCCGCTGGCATTGTATTTGGAGACCTGACCCTCCCTGAAATTGGATTCTTCATAAATCAATGAGGCTACCAACCTCCAATCCCAACTCAATGCTATGCTGTACTTTTGAATGGATTCATCAAATGGCGAGAGCCTGTTCGTGTTCATTGAGCAAAATCCCGACTGCATGAAGCGTGCAAGTCGCTGATTATCGAAATAATCAAGATAGATCTGCTTGTATTCTCCCGTCCTTTTAATCGTTGTTAACCACGAATCAAGCATCATTCTGAGGGAATCAGATTCATGGTTAACGCCCCAGCCATAAAAGAAAAGCGGGAACGCCAGCACCGAAATATCTGTATTGTAATAATATCTTTTAAAAGCCATGGCTACATTTTCCTGACATATAGCAAACCGGATCAATCCTTTAGAAACCTGACGGATCAGATCTTCCTGACTTTCATCACGAACCTCTTTCAGAACAGCCCTCCCCCGGGTCTCTTTATAAAAATGGTGGTACATCGGGCTCAGAAAAGGATTGCTTCGCACATAAACGGTATCTGTCGGAAAATCCTTTAATGACTTTACTAACGGAGGATCTGTTCTATTTCCGGAAGGTTTTTTCTGAACCAGTACCAAACGGGTTTCCCCGAAAGGAAGGGAGTACTGAATATTTTTTTTTCCCTGGCGTGATAAGGGAATATTCATTGCAATGAGATCCGCGGCATTGTAAAATAAATAATATTCCAGCCGGTTAATGTCATCTGCTGAGATAATCCTCAGGGGGACTTTCAGATATCTGGCAAAAGATTCCAGCAATTCAAGCTGATATCCCATCGGTTCACCCCGGTAGACAAAATAATTCAGGGTATTTCGATCGGTCAGGGCAATCAAATATCCTCTTTCCTGAATCCGACGGAGAGAATCGGTTTTTTGTTCTTCACGATCGAAAAACTTCCAGGATATTCCGAAGGCGATGGCGGCAAGCACCAATCCAAGGAGTATCGCTCTGAAAATATTAAAACGATGCGTCGGTTTGTTCAAAGCTAAATATTATGCTACATTCCGATATCTTCTGATGGCAAATGAAAGAATTAACAGTTGTTATTGATGAAAAGATCGGGTCCAGAAAGTATTCCTTCCAAGCAGTGATACGCCAATAAAACCTCTGATTTTCAGTTTGTTTGCCGACTCAAACTGAATGTAGCACTTGTAGGTTTTCCCATTTTTAGGGTCATAGATCGTCCCCCCCGACCATTCATCCTTCCCGTTGAATGTGAAGTTTTTCAGGTTGGCCAATCCGATCAATGGGGTGGCTTTTAATTTAGGGTCCGGATTTTCGTTATCGGTTCTTGGTTTTCCGGTTAGTGAATCCAGCGGGGTACGCAGCCAGATCAGTTTCCCGAAATAACGGTCACCTTCCTTGAAAATCTGGATCTTTCCTGTCGCTTCCTGGTTCAACCAGACGCCGAGGATGTCGTCAGCCTTATGGGTCTGGGCAGTCCCGGTAAAGGCCGTAAACAGAAACAGAAAAATAAGTGATGTTGCTGATTTTTTCATGTTCTATTTTTTTGGTTTAACAACGGGAAAAATTATTTTGGAATTTTAATTTTCTGTCCGGGTTTCAGCCGGTGAGCGTTTTTCAGGCCATTAAGCGTTTTGATCTGGGAGACGGTAACATCAAATTTTACTGCAATATCCCAAAGATTATCGCCTGACTGTACGGTATAAATGGTATATTTCGCACCGGAGGATTGGGGCGCAGGTTTGGTTTTCTTTTCAACAACGGTTGCGGGCTTTGTTGATGCGGCTGCTGATGCCGGGACACCTCTTACAGAAAGCTTCTGACCTGGTTTAATTTTGGTGGTCGAAAGTTGGTTCCACTGCATCAGGTCATTGACTGTACAATGGTACCGTGAAGCAATAACTCCCAGTGATTCTCCGCTTTTGACATAATGAACCATGGTATTGTTAGCCGCAGATCCTGTTTGTTTTGGATTTTCAATCACTGCTGATGAATCATCAGAACCTTGTCTGACAGTGGTGTCTTTCCGGGCCGGAACAGGAATGTATGTGGAAGCCAATTCTTTTCCACTGGCTGGTTCTTTCCTGGGTTTCGAATAGACCAGGATCTTTTTTTTGGGTTTCAGGGTATTGGAACGAAATCCATTCAGTGTTTTTAATTCAGAAACAGTCATTTTGAATTTTTTAGCGACCGAAGTCATGGTCTCCCCGCTTTTAACCGTATAGAGTTCTGTTTCCCTGTAGTTATTGTAGATGAGTTTCATAAGTGAATCCTGAGCCGACCAACTCCTGGTTTTATATGCGTACAGGGCTTCTTCATTGTTGATAAAACTACCGACGAACTTTTTCCTCAGACGGACCTTATATGGATTTTCAACGGTTGCAGGAATAAAATCCTGTTTGAACGAAGGATTTAAAAATTTGATTTCATCCAGGGGGATATTCAGCATTTCTGAAATCTGATCAAAGGAGAGGGGGCGACAGACGGTCACCGTATCGACTTCATAATAGAGTATTCCCGGGTCTACCGGATAAATCTTATGTTCATTGGCATGCGTCAACACGTAACTGGCGGCAATGAAAGCCGGAACGTACGACCGTGTCTCCCGGGGAAGGTACCGTTGGAGGAGCCAGAAATTCTTAACTCCGCCCGCGCGGCGGATAGCCTTATTTACATTTCCCGCGCCCGAGTTATATGCGGCAAGCGCCAGCGACCAGTTCCCGTAAATATCATAAAGGTCGTTCAGGTGCTCACAGGCCGCAATGGTGGCTTTGTACGGATCATAGCGGTCATCGACGTAGGAGCTGACTTTTAAGCCATAGACTTTTCCGGTTCCGTACATGAATTGCCAGAGTCCTTTTGCACCTGCCCGGGAGGTGGCCACAGGGTTGAGTGCAGACTCAATAACCGCAAGATATTTCAACTCCAGGGGCATGTTGTATTTATCCAACTGTTCTTCAAACAGGGGAAAATATATCTGTGACAGACCCAATATCCTTGCAGTCAGTTTCCTTTTTTTTACAGCATACAGGTCAATGAATTGTTTAACCTCATTGTTGTAAACGTATTCGAATGGTGACTGTTCATTCATCTGGGCAATCCGTTCAAAATAGACTGAATCGGGAAATCTTGGAACGTCTGAATCGGTATAGGTTGCCCAGTTCTGATATTGATTGGAATTCGGGAATTCGGCATCTTCAAACACCCGGAGGCTGACCAGACTGTCGAGCATGTTAACGACCGGGTCATCTTCAATCAGGTGTGCCCTTTTTATAAGTGTATCAATTCGAATGGAATCCTGAGCAATGCAAAAGAAAGGAATAAAAATCAGCAGCGTGAGTAAGCGGAGAGGTCTGTTTATACCCATGAATCAACAATTATTCAATTCGACATTATTTATATAACTGCAATCTTTTTCATTTATTTTAAAATTCTTCTACATGAATGGTCACCTCCGTGTGTTCGAATCGGCTTTTGATATCCTCCTCAATCTGGTCACAGATTGAATGTGCTTCGCCAACTGTCAGGTTAGGGTCCAGGTTCAGGTGAAAATCGATATAATTATAGTTTCCCGCTTTCCGGCTGCGCAGATTATGGAAAGTCATGTTGGATTTACAGTGTTTGGTAATGATGGCATTTATCTGTTCGACTTCTGATGCCGGAAGCGCCCGGTCAAGTAATGGGGCATAGGCTCTGGAAAACAATTCAAAAGATTCCTTCAGGATCAGGAGGGCAACAAAGATCGCAATGATCGGGTCGATCAGATGAATTCCGCTGACGTACATCAATGCAAGACCGGTTGCGACTCCCACCGACGTGTAAACATCGGTCTTTAGGTGAAGGGCATCCGCTTCAAGTGCAACAGAACCGGTTTCCCTCGATACGGCATACAGTTTCCGAGAAACGATAATATTGACTATAGCAGCAATGATCATGACCACAAAACCGATTTCAAGCCGTTCGACCTCCTGTGGTGTTATAATCTTTTTTACGGCTTCGTAAATAATCCAGAAAGCGGCAATAAAAATGAGCAGGGCTTCAATGACTCCTGAAACGTTTTCAAATTTACCATGCCCATACGGATGTTTTTCATCAGCAGGGGTGTCTGAAATCCTGACGGAAACAAAAGCTACGACCGAAGCGATCAAGTCCATGAGCGAATGAATTGCCTCGGAGATAATGCTCACGGAACCTGAGATGATACCTGCTGCTAACTTTAATATAATCAGACTGGTATTCGAAAAGATGGACAATCTTGCTACGCTGATTTTTTTGTTCACCAGGTTCAAATTTCAGCAAATTTAGTCATTTTGAAGGAATTGCGAAAATATTAATTTTGCAGTTCAAACCGAATGTTATGTACCGATCGATCTCCATTATTTTATTAATCCTGGCCTTGTCGTACCAGGTAAAAGCTCAGAACAACCTAACAGACAACAACCCTGTTCTCCGGCATACCATGACCCCTGAGGAATTTGCCCGGAGACATGAAATCGGAAGAAATTTTATTGAGACACCTCCCCCTGATGGTCCGGTCAGGAATGTGGCAGAGTACGATCGCATGCAGGGTGCCCTGATCCGCTATCCTTTCGGGATTCCGATTTCCCTGATCAAAGAGATGGCCACCAATGTTATGGTTACTACGATCGTGGCCAGTCAGACCCAAAAGACTACGGTACTGAACCAGTACGTTACAAATGGAGTCGATACCAGCCACTGTAACTTTTTAATTGCTCCCACCGACAGCTACTGGACCCGGGATTATGGTCCCTGGTTTGCCACCGACAGTTCTAAGCAGATCGGGATTGTTGATTTTCCTTATAACAGACCGCGCCCCAACGACGATGAAATTCCCAAGCTCTTTGCTGCCATGCTGGGAATCCCCTGGTACGGCATGAATGTCATCTCAACCGGTGGCAATTATATGACCGACGGACTGGGTATCAGCTCATCGACCGATCTCGTTTATGTTGAAAATCCGACTCAGACTTCGCAACAGGTTAACAATAAAATGTTCGATTATTTAGGAATCGAAAACTTCCGTGTCGTCCCCGACCCGAACATTTCCTCAACGATCGATCATATTGACTGCTGGGGAAAATTCCTGGGCCCCGACAAAATACTGATCCGTCAGGTACTCCCAACAGATCCCGAGTATAATGCTTTGGAGAACCAGGCTACCTACTGGGCTTCTCAGATCTGCTCCTATGGATATAATTACCGGGTATTCAGAGTAAAGACACCCCAGGATCAACCCTACACCAATTCCGTGATCCTGAATAATAAAGTACTGGTACCTTTTATGAACAGCGCCTGGGACGACAGTGCAAAAGCCGCTTATGAGGCAGCCATGCCCGGTTACACCGTCAAGGGATTTATTGCCAGCGGATCTTCTGGATGGCTATCGACCGATGCCCTCCATTGCAGGGTGATGGGAGTTGCCGATGTCGGACTGCTTTACATTCGTCATATCCCGCTTTCGGGTGTGAAACCCTGTGAATCGGATTATCAGGTATCCGCGACCATCCTTGCTTCCAGTCAAATGCCGGTCATTGAAGATTCGGTGCGAATTCATTACCGGGTCAATGGAGGGCCTTACCAGGTTGTACAGATGACCGACCAGAGCAGTTCCGATTACTCCGGGTTCATTCCCAAACAACCGGCCGGAAGCCTTGTCGAATACTATCTTTCTGCAGCCGATGAATCGGGACGGTCAGAAACTATGCCACTGATCGGGGCTGCCGATCCGTTTCAATTTACGACAACCTACACCAACCTGACACCGGTTCCTGATACCCTCTGGTTCATCACCCCCGACGATTGCCTTAACGGTAAGATAACGCAGTTGCACAACTACCTTATCACGCGGATTACCCTCGATACCATTCAGCAATACGGAAATTCAGTGCCTTGGATGGTCGATTCCGTTTCAGTCGCGGGTTATCCTTCCCTGATTGACCCCGGCGACAGTGTTGCGGTGAGAGTCAGGGTTCCTGTTGTGGTTACTTTGCTTCCGGGTATGAATTTTTATAAGGACAGCCTGGAGTACATCACATCAGCAGGCAGTAATTATGTTATCATCATGATCAATTCCGATCTGCTATCGAAAATCAATGAAGAGCAAGCCCTTCCGGAGATCGGAAGACCTTACCCAAATCCTTTCCGTGATCGAATCTCAATTCCCCTTTCGTTGCGACAGCAGGAACAGATCCGGATCGAAATTCTTGATTTACAGGGCAGGTCGATCACGGTTTTATGGGATGGAATAGCTGATGCCGGTGACAGATTCTTCACATGGGATGGCACGGATGACACAGGGAATCCGGCCGGGAGTGGTATTTATCTGCTGAAATTCACAACCCGTGGGAGATCTGAATGCCAGAAAATCTTACTGCTCCGGTAATTAGATCAGCCGGGAAAATTCCAGTTTCGCAGTTTTGATAATTCCCATGCGGGAAGGATAATCAATACATTCTCTAACCCCGCTTTTCGGGCCGCATTTGCGGAAAGAACAGAACATCCTGGATAGAAGGGGAGTTGGTCATGATCATGGTAAGGCGGTCGATCCCGATGCCAAGCCCTGCTGTAGGAGGCATCCCGAACTCCAAAGCACGGAGGAAGTCTTCATCCAGAACCATCGATTCCGTATCCCCGCGACGGCCGAGTTCAAGCTGTGCTTCGAATCGTTCACGCTGATCGATTGGGTCGTTCAGTTCAGAAAAGGCGTTACATAATTCCTTCCCGTTGCAAATGGCTTCAAATCGTTCGACCAACCCGGGTTTACAACGGTGCTTCTTGGCCAGGGGTGACATTTCCACGGGATAGTCGGTGATAAAGGTCGGCTGGATGAGGAAAGGCTCACATTTCTCCCCGAAGATCTGATCGATGATCTTTCCTTTACCCATGGTCTTATCAATAGGAACGCCAAGTTGTTGCGCGCGTTGCACGAGTTCTTCCTCGGTTAAATCGGCGATGTCGGTACCGGTGAAATGGTGGATCACCTCGTACATGGTGAACCGCTTCCAGGGACGCCGGAAGTCGATCAGGTTTTCACCCACCTGTACCTGCGTGGTCCCATGGAGATCAAGGGAAATTTTTTCAACCATTTCTTCAACCAGGTCCATCATCCATTCGTAGTCTTTATAGGCCACATACAACTCCATCTGGGTGAATTCGGGATTATGGAAGCGATCCATGCCTTCGTTTCTGAAGTCCTTAGAAAACTCGTAAACCCCCTCATATCCCCCGACAATAAGGCGTTTGAGGTACAATTCGTTGGCGATTCTCAGGTAAAGTGTCATGTCGAGCGCGTTATGCTGTGTCTTGAAAGGGCGTGCAGCCGCTCCGCCATACAGGGGTTGCAGGATCGGGGTTTCCACTTCAAGGTATGATCGGGAATTCAGATATTGCCGCATCGAATTGATCAGCCGGGTGCGTTTTACAAAAACATCCCGGATTTCAGGGTTCACGATCAGGTCAACATACCGTTGGCGGTAACGGAGTTCGGGATCGGAAAAAGCATCAAACACCGTATCGTCTTTTTCCTTGACAATCGGCAGTGGGCGCAGTGATTTACTGAGTAATTCCAGGGCCCTGACATGGATCGTGATTTCTCCCATCTGGGTAATAAAAACGTACCCGGAAATACCGATCAAATCACCGATATCGAGTAATTTTTTAAAGACCACATTATACAGGGTTTTGTCTTCGCCGGGGCAGATTTCATCTCGTTTTATATACAGCTGAATTCGTCCGCTTTCATCCTGCAACTCAACAAAGGATGCTGCTCCCATGATCCGGCGGCTCATGATCCGCCCGGCAATACTGACATCCTGATACAAAGAAGGATCCGTGGAAAAGTTTTTCTTAATCTCTGAAACCCTGACATTTACCGGAAAGGTGTGAGGAGGATAGGGATTGATTCCCAATTTGATAAGCTCATTTAATGAATTTCTGCGGATGGTTTCCTGTTCGCTTAATCCTGTAGTCATAGTGCCAAATTTCGGCAAAGATAGGGAATTAGGACAAAACAGTATGGAGGATATGGTGGGATTGGAGATCCCTGAATCCGGGAAGGTGCAATTTATAATAGAGCAATATGGTTTCAAGGATCTGATCCCGTTTGCGAGGCGACAGGATTACTTTTAAAAAAGCCACACCTGCGTCGTCAGGAACGGAAAGAAGTTGATGAAACAGGGTACTGTCCGCTTCATCCAGGTAGTTTGTGTGACCGGGAATATTGGCCTGAAAAACCCCTTCCCGTAAGTTGAAAATCGTGGTTTGAGGGGTCAGGTTTCGTTGCGGGTAAATACCCAGATGGCGCATCAGACGAAGCGCAAAGACCAGGTGATAATGGGAAACCGGTCCTTCAGCCTGATCAAGTTCGATACAGGAGTTCCACAGAAAATCAAATAATTCCCGGTTGGGTTCTTCTTCGCGGATGGCTTTGTAAGCCAGTTCACAAATGAAAAGCGCAATCGCGCTTTTACGGATGTCCAGGTGAAGAGATTGATAAGGGTGGTTGAGTTGCACTTCTTTGATGGTCTGCAACGAATTTCGTTCTTTATTGTAAACAACAAGTTCGAGCAATGAGAGCGGTTGAAACAGTGCAGGTTTGAACCGGGAACGTGGGGTATGAACCCCTTTTATAAGGTAAGAGCGGAGTCCGAATTGTGATGTATAAAGTTTGGCGATCAGACTGGTTTCGGCATATCTGACCGTATGAAAAACAATGCCCCGGGTTGCATAAAGCATCAGTCGATGATCAAAATCTTGGTGACCACCTTTTCAGTACCGTTGTCATTGGAAGCAAAAACCAGGTAAACACCCGACCGGGCTCTGCGTCCGTCAAAATTTTTTCCATCCCAAATGGCCTGTCCGCCTTCAGCTCTGGTTGAATAGACAAGAACCCCGTTCACATCGGTTATTTTGACCTGGGCGTTTGAAACCAATCCCTTGATGGCAATATATCCCTCGTAATCATCCTTTACCGGGTTCGGAAATGCATAAACATTTTCATTGGTATCGCCTCCGGGGGTGGCTGATGACCGGAAGGAGATGACCCCTTTATCCGTTCCGAAAAAGACGTCCCCATCCTGGTTGATGGCCAGACAAACGATTCGGTCGGAAAGCAGGGGGCTGTTTTCGGCTGTAAAATGGTAGATTTGGGAAGTCCCATCGGCAGAAAAAAGATAGACACCGCCCCGGTCGGTCCCGATCCATTTACGGTTTGCGCCGTCAACAGCAATGGCGTTTACAGTTTCACTTTCAAGAAGATACTGTACATATCCGCCCTGGGTTATCAGGATACGCTGTGCATCGAAATTCTGACCAGAGAATACGTTTTCAGGGGTATAAAAAACCGCAATGCCTTCTTCGGTCCCAATCCATATTTCGCCGTTAAGGTCTTCGACCATGGCAGAGACGTAGTTCCCTGGAATTTTGCCGCTTCCCGCGGATGAATTCAGGAGTTTGGCCTGATCATCGGCCGGATTATCGGGTGTTCCGTTTTCCGTAAATACCATGATGGAATTTGGATTGGTATTACCATAACGCATCTGAATCCATTTTTGGCCATGGCGGTCAATCAGAATCTGACCCAGGTCGCTTTCATTTACGATCGGGATGGTAAATCCGGTCCATTGGTCGCCTTTTTTCATGGAGAGACAGCTGTTGTTGTGAGAGGTGACCACCCACAGGTTCCCGGTTGCGTCGAAAGCAGCACCGCCCACCCTGACGTCTTTAATGTTGCTGCTGGTATGATGCCCCAGGGTACTGTTTGAGGCATTGTAGATCTTGACTGCCGAATCGTTTTTTAATTCCACCAAGCCTTTACCATAGGATCCGGCGAAGACATGGCGGTGATCGAATGGATCAATGGCAATGACATCGATATCATAGGTCGAATCCATCAGGGGACTGTTATATCCTGCAATGTTAAACCAGTTGAAATTATCAAAATGGTAAACCTGAGGAGTGGTGTAAATGGGTGAATAGGAAGTACTTCTACCACCGGGTGCGATGTAAAGATTGTTGCCTGCGGTACTCATACTGAAAGCCAGCGCTGTGAGCGGCCCGCTCAGGCTTATGTTGTTGAAATAGTTGTGGGGTTTGTCATAATGGATCATTCCCCGATAGGTATCCACAATCCAGACATGGCCCTGGTCGTCGGTCAGGGCATCCTGAGGGAAAGGGGCGCCGGGCTCATAACCCCAAACATACGTGTACACATCCAGATTAAGGTCGAGAACCGTCACAAAATAGTTGTAAGCGACTGTCAGATACTTTTCACCAGCCTGAAGGTTCATTACCGGATTATAATAGGACATCGGATGAGGGGTCCATCGGCCGCCGGTATGACGGTATAACGTATCAGATTCCGAAGAGGCAGTCCTTTTATTCACAAATACACCCCCGGCAAAACTTACAATCGAATTATATTTGGCGGTGGTATCGATACCGGTATCTTTTTTCCAGACCTGATAATTTGCAAGATTCGGATCTTTCGACCAGGCTTTGTAAATGCCTTTTTCACTGGCAGCATAAAGACTATCTTGGTCATCGATCGTAAGGGCAAGTACATTGACCTGTCCGCCCTGATTTCCAATATAATAGGTCTCACTGATCTCATCCTTGCTGATATCCAGAACCACAATTCCAAAGCCACAGGAGAGGTATGCGTACTTACCTTTGAAATAAATGTTATTGATGGTTTTATTTCCCAGGATCGATTTTCGTTTGATATCGGAGATGTTGACAATGGTATTATCCCTGATCAGATCAATATTGGCGTTGGTGTACGCGATGACCAGTGTTTTATATTCTTTGTTATAGTTGATGCAACTGATCCCGATGTCAGAAAGCCCCGTGATTTTGGTAATACGCACCACGCTGTTATCTTCCCGGTCGTAATAAAAAACCGCATAGGGAGTTGAAGCATAAATTCGGGTTCCGGCATCGGTGACCGAATTACACAAAGTATAGGGAAGCTCATCGCGCCATTGACCAATTGGGACCTGCTGTGCAATTGCCGGTTGAATACCGTTTATGATGAGGCAGCAGGCAAAAAAGTATCTGAAAATCTTCATGAAAGTCAGTTTTCGTGTACAGGTGGTGTAAATTCTTTGTAATGAACTGTTTTTTTGGAAAAATATTGTGGTATAAACCCATTACACGATCATTCCGGCCGCCACGGTTTCATTGGTTGCTTCATCAATCAGGATGAGGCTTCCGGTGATCCTGTTCAGGGAATAGGGGTCATAATACAGCGGTTTCGTGGTCCGTATGCGGATTCGTGCAATGTCATTCATCCGTATCTCATCCACCGGTACGATCGTGTCAAGCGTACTGATATTCAGAAGATAAATGATTTCTTCGATCTTACACCGGACCTCATTGGTAGTGTGTTTTACGGTATAACGACCTTTCATCTGCAACGGTTTCGGATTCATCCAGCAGATCATAAGCTCAACTTCACTGGATTCTGTTGGTAAATCAGAAGCGCCGGTTATCATTCCACCCCGGCTGATATCCAGATCATCTTCAAGTGTAAGGGTCACTGACATGGGTGGAAATGCCTCGGTCAGGGTGCTGTTCAGGGTGTCGATCGAGACAATTTTACTTTTAATTCCGGATGGCAGGACAACGACCGGATCCCCCGGATGAAAAATCCCGCCTGCGATGCAACCTGCATAACCCCGGTAATCGTGGTGTTCGTCGGATTCAGGACGGATTACATATTGAACCGGAAAACGTTGGTTGACGAAATTATGATCCTGATTAATAGGAATGGTTTCGAGGGTATTTAAGAGGGTGCCTGCATCATACCAGGGCATCCGGATGGAGGGTTTTACAACATTATCGCCATTAAGGGCGCTGATGGGAATAAACCGGATATCGTGCAAAGGAAAAACACGATCGGAAAACATCTTGAAATCAAGACGGATCTGATCAAAAACATCCTGACGGTAACCAACGAGATCCATTTTATTGATGCATACAATGATATGGGGGATGCCCAGAAGGGAAGCAATAAAGGCATGACGGTGCGTTTGCTCGATCACGCCGTTTCGGGCGTCAATAAGTACGATGGCGGCATTGGCAGTTGAGGCGCCGGTCACCATATTCCGGGTGTACTGAATATGTCCGGGAGTATCGGCAATGATGAATTTTCTTTTTGGTGTTGCAAAATAACGGTAAGCCACATCGATGGTGATTCCCTGTTCTCTTTCGGCGCGTAAACCATCGGTAAAAAGCGCCAGGTTGAGAAAATCGCCACCTTTTTGAAGGCTTGCCCGTTTCACCGCGTCAAGCTGGTCCTCAAAAATGGATTTACTGTCGTAAAGAAGCCGGCCGATCAGGGTGCTCTTGCCGTCATCAACACTGCCGGCAGTGGTAAACCGCAGCAGCTCCATGTCGAGATAGGCCTTACTTGAAAAACTTGCTTCCATCAGAAATATCCCTCCTTTTTCCGGTCTTCCATTGCTGCTTCGGACCGCTTATCATCGTAACGTCCACCCCGTTCCGTTACGCGGGTAGCAGCAATTTCCTGGATAATGTCTTCGACGGTGTCGGCAGTGGAAAGGGTAAGGCCGGTACAGGTAATGTCGCCGACAGTCCGGCATCTGACGCTTCTTCGCTCAACAGCCTCCGAAGGTTTCATCTGCATGAACGGGGCTGCTGCAAGCCAGATGCCATCGCGATAGAAGACATCCCTTTCGTGGGTAAAGTAAATATTGGGGAGGTCAATATTCTCGGCCAGGATGTACTGCCATACATCCATTTCAGTCCAGTTGCTGATTGGAAAAACCCTGAAATGTTCTCCGAGGTGTTTCCTTCCGTTAAACAGGTTCCAGAGTTCGGGACGCTGGTTCTTAGGATCCCATTGGCCAAACTCATCCCGGTGCGAGAAAATCCGTTCTTTTGCCCGGGCTTTTTCTTCATCACGCCGGGCGCCTCCGATAGCAGCGTCGAATTTGAATTTTTCAATGGTGTCGAGCAAGGTAACGGTTTGCAACACATTCCGGCTGGCATTTATTCCCTTTTCTTCGACTACCCGGCCGGTATCAATCGATTCCTGGACAGAGCCTACGATCAGCCGGCCCCGTATTTCCTTTACCAGCCAATCCCTGAAATCAAGGGTTTCGATAAAATTATGGCCGGTATCGATATGAAGGAGCGGGAAAGGAATGAGCGCCGGGAAAAAAGCCTTACGGGACAAATGGACCAGGACAATGGAATCTTTCCCACCGGAAAAGAGTAGAACCGGGCGTTCAAATTGGGCGGCAACTTCGCGTAAGATGTAAATGGCTTCAGCTTCGAGTTCTTTGAGGTGTGTTAATTGATGGTCAGCCATTGTTCGGTCGGCAAGTATAAATAATGGGCAAAAGTACTTCTTTTCTGGTAATTCACGAAGAGACTGAAAGGAATAATGATTCGGAATAACTACTCAGACTGCCTCTCCGAGCAGGGTTGCTGAAGTAACCCGTTTGATCCTGACCGAAACATACGATCCGGGACCGGAACCGGTCTTTGGGAAAACAACCACTTTATTCTGCGAATTTCTGCCGAAATAATGATCGGCCGATCGTTTGGATATTCCTTCGATGAGAACTTCGAAGGTTTTCCCGATGTCGGCTTTATTACTTTTTTCCGACAATTTATGTTGGAGCTGGATGATCTCCTTCAACCTCCGTTCCTTGACTTCTTCAGGTACATTGTCCTTCAGGGCTTCAGCTGCGAGAGTTTGCGGACGTTCTGAATATTTGAACATAAAGGCCGACGCAAACCCGGCCCATTCCATCAGGGAACAGGTCATCTGATGGTCTTCTTCCGATTCGTTACAGAATCCGGTGATGATATCCGTGGTAATGGTAGCTTCAGGAAGGATGCTCCGGATGGCTTCAATCCGGTCCATGTACTCCCTGCGGGTATATTTCCGGTTCATCAGGTCGAGTATGGCATCGCTGCCCGATTGGACCGGGAGATGAATTGATTTACAAATATTTGGGAAACGGCTGATGACCTGTAACAGCTCATCGGACATATCTTTGGGATGAGAAGTAGCAAAGCGGATCTGCAACATCGGGTCAATAGACGCGACTTTTTCAAGCAAACCGGCAAAGTTGATGGGGGTGAAATCTTTGTTCCAGCAGTAAGAATTTACATTCTGTCCCAGCAGGGTCACTTCCCTGAAGCCCCTGTTGAACAGGTCGGCAGCTTCTTTAACAATCGAACCTGCATCCCGGCTTCGTTCTACCCCGCGGGTGGACGGAACAACACAGTAGGAACAGTAATTTTCACAACCCCTCATGATAGAGATAAATGCAGAAACGCCGCTTGATCCGATTCTGACAGGGGTGATATCGGCATACGTTTCATCTGCCGAGAGGATGGTATCGATAGCATGGCGGCCGGAGTCCACCTGTTCAAGAAGTTGCGGAAGATGACGGTATGAATCAGGTCCTGCCACCAGATCGAGCAATTGTTCCTCCTCCATCAGGGCGGTTTTTACACGGTCGGCCATGCAACCCAGGAGTCCGATCAGCAATCCTGGATTCTTTTTCCGGAGCGATCTGAAATAGTGTAACCTTTTCCTGACACGGTCTTCTGCATGTTCACGGATGGAACAGGTGTTGATCAGTATGATATCGGCAGAATCCAAATTTCCCGTAAAAGAATACCCGCATTCCTTTAAAATTGATGCGACAATCTCACTGTCAGAAAAATTCATTTGACAACCGTAGGTTTCAATAAAAATATTTCGGTTCATCCTGGTATCTGTCATCACTTTTCCGGTTTCAAACGATTAACCATAAAAAAACGGTGCAAAGGTAAGGATTAAGTTAATTGTCTTACTTTTGCACCGGATTTCGAAATATTAACACGGTATCCCGATGACAAAGAATTTAGTGATTGTTGAGTCCCCGGCAAAGGCAAAAACGATTGGAGGATTTTTAGGAAGTGATTTCACCGTTAAGTCGTGCATGGGACATGTTGCCGATCTTTCAAAAAAGGATCTCGGCGTGGATATTGAGAATGGATTTATTCCCCAATATGTGATCTCCCCGGATAAAAAGAAGATTGTGGCAGAGTTAAAAAAACTTGCACAAAATTCTGAATGGGTTTGGTTGGCATCTGATGAGGACAGGGAAGGAGAGGCGATTTCCTGGCACCTCCGGGAAGCCTTGAATCTTGAAGAGTCGAAGATCAGGAGAATTGCTTTTCATGAGATCACCAAATCAGCTATTCAGGAGGCTATTGAACACCCCCGGGCTATTGATCAGAACCTGGTGGATGCCCAACAGGCCCGCAGGGTGCTTGACCGACTGGTCGGTTTTGAATTATCGCCGCTTTTGTGGAAAAAGATCAAACCCTCACTGTCGGCAGGTCGTGTTCAGTCGGTTGCCGTCAGGTTGATCGTGGAACGGGAGGAGGAGATCAGAAATTTCCGCAGCGCATCATCATTCCGAGTGGCTGGAGATTTCCTGATCAGGAATGGTTCTAAAATATCACCGGTGAAAGCGGAGCTTAATAAAAGATTTCCGACCCGGGAGGAAGCGCTTGACTTCCTGACAAAATGCGTGAATGTTTCCTACGTGGTCGAAGATGTTGATACACGGCCCGCGAAAAAATCACCCTCCCCTCCCTTTACCACCTCTACCCTTCAGCAGGAAGCATCCCGGAAACTTGGCTTTTCGGTGGCAAATACCATGCGGGTTGCCCAGGAACTTTACGAATCAGGATTGATCACTTACATGAGGACCGATTCGGTGAACCTTTCCGACATGGCACTGGCCATGTCGCGGAATGAAATCACTGCATCATTCGGAGCAGCCTATGTGAAGACGAGAAAGTTCACCACACGGACCAAAGGGGCCCAGGAAGCGCATGAGGCAATCCGTCCGACCTATCTGAACAATAAAACCATCGAAGGGGATAAATCTCATAAAAAACTTTATGAACTCATCTGGAAGCGAACCATCGCCTCCCAGATGGCAGATGCCGAACTCGAAAAAACCAACGTGACTATTGGTATTTCAAATTCGAACTTGAAATTCATCGCGAAAGGGGAGGTCATCAGGTTCGACGGATTTCTGAAAGTATACATGGAATCGGTGGATGAAGAAGAACAAAATGGCGAGGAGGGCATGCTCCCTCCTTTAACTGTTGGCCAGTTCTTAGAGTTATCGGCCATGGAGGCCCAGGAAAAATTCACCCAGCAACCTTTCCGTTATACCGAGGCCATGCTCGTCAAGAAACTCGAGGAATTGGGAATCGGCAGACCTTCGACCTATGCCCCCATCATTTCCACCATCCAGAAGCGTGGATATGTCGTTAAAGAAGATCGTCCGGGGATTACCAGATCATATCAGGTAATTTCCCTGCGGAAAGGCGCCCTGAGTGAAGAAATAAAGAAGGAGAACGTCGGCTATGAAAAGGCAAAACTCTTTCCAACGGATATCGGTACGGTGGTCAACTCCTTTTTATTGCAGCATTTTGACAACATTCTTGATTACAATTTCACTGCCAATGTGGAGGAGGATTTCGATGAGATTGCTGAAGGAAAAATGGTATGGAATGAGATGATCAGTGAGTTCTATCATCCTTTTCACCGGCAGATCGAAGGAACACTTGAAACTTCGGGAAAAGTCAGCGGTGAAAAGTTATTAGGGCAGGATCCCCAGAGCGGGGCGCCTGTTTTTGTTAAAATCGGACGTTATGGTCCAATGGTGCAGGTGGGTGATGCCGATGCCGAATCTAAACCCCGGTTTGCTTCGCTCCAGAAGGGTCAGAGCATTGATACCATTACCCTTGAAGAGGCGCTGGACCTGTTCAAACTTCCGAGAATGCTCGGCGAATTTGAATCACATGAGGTATCAGTTTCTACAGGCCGCTTCGGTCCTTATATTAAGCACAACGCGGCCTTTTATTCCCTGCCCAAAAGCGATGATCCCCTGTCGGTGACCCTCGACCGGGCCATAGAGGTGATATTGGCCAAGCGACAACTGGATCAGCAAAAGATTCTGAAAGAATTTACATCCGGAACACAGATAATCCGGGTCCTGAACGGGAGGTATGGGGCTTATATCACCAGCAATAAGGAAAACTATAAAATTCCAAAAGGAACGGATCCCGGGAGCCTGACGCTTGAAGCATGTCAAAAGATTATTCAGGAAACGGAACCCACCAAATCAAAATCCAAAAAGAAAAAGTAATGTCCCATGGATATTTCTGTCTTTTTTGAACCCCTTGATCTGGCTGAATTCCCTCACACAGGGGAGGCAACCGGTCAACCCAGGTTAGGAAACCTGATCCGGATCAATTCGGATGCCGGGAATTTTCCCGATTATTCCTCGTATCACCTGGCGATTATCGGCGTGAAAGATGACCGGAAATCGGTTGATAACCCGGGATGCGGTATGGCTCCGGATCAGATTAGGAAATTTCTGTATCAGTTGCATCCGGGCCCTTATCCGCTCAAATTGGTTGACCTGGGGAATATAAGGAACGGATTTGCAGTTTCCGACACCTATTTTGCCTTAAGCAGTGTTGTAGCCGAACTGGTATCCTGCAACGTGTTACCGGTCATTCTGGGAGGCAGCCAGGACCTGACCTATGCCAATTATCAGGCTTACCAGAGTCTCGGTCAGATTATCAACATTGTTGCCGTTGATCCCATGTTTGATCTGGGGCGGTCGGAACAGGAACTCGATGCCCGTTCCTACCTGAGCAGCATCATCCTGCATCAGCCGAATTATTTGTTTAACTACGCGAACATCGGATTTCAGACCTATTTTGTTGATCAGGATGCACTGAAACTTATGAAGAATCTCTTTTTCGATACGTACCGGCTCGGAATCGTCCGGGAGCGTCTCGAAGATGTTGAGCCCATTGTGAGAAATGCCGATATGCTTTCCTTTGACATCTCGGCCATCCGGGCATCTGACGCCCCGGGAAACGCCAATGCCACGCCCAACGGATTTTACGGTGAAGAAGCCTGTCAGGTTATCAGGTATGCCGGTCTGAGCGACAAGCTTACTTCCATTGGTTTCTATGAAGTAAATCCCTCCTTCGACGTATCGGGTCAGACATCACATTTGGTGGCACAGATGATCTGGTATTTCCTTGACGGATTTTACAACCGGGCCCACGATTTTCCATTCAGGAATGAGGAAGATTACCTTAAATACCGGGTCAGCATCAGCGATCATAAAGAAGAGATCGTTTTTTACAAAAGCAAAAAAACCGACCGGTGGTGGATGGAGATCCCATTACCCGCTGAACAACGGATCAAATACGAGCGCCACTACCTGGTACCCTGTTCTTATAAAGATTATCAGACCGCTTGCGAAAACGATATCCCCGACCGGTGGTGGATGGTTTATCAAAAGCTGATGTAATACAATTGACAATGGACAATTGACAATGTGCTAATGTGCTGATGTGCTGATGTGGTAATTTGAGAATTATGAATTTTGACATTTGCATTTTAAATAATTTTTTTCCTATTGCCTATTGTCAAATGGCCAATGCCTAATCCCTGATTTGGATTTTAAACTTTGAACTACTTTCTTCCCTATTACTTGTTGCCTACCCGCTGTGGATTCGCGTTTACAAAAGCCTTCCATCCTGAGAATTTCTTCTCTGCATCGGGACTTCCTTTTTGAAAATAATGACACACCGCTGCTGCAAGACCGTCGGTTGCATCAAGGGTTTCGGGATTTTCGTCAATTTTCAGCAAGGTGGTGAGCATGGCGGCGACCTGTTCCTTGGAGGCCGATCCCTTTCCGGTAATGGATTGTTTGATTTTTCGGGGTGAATACTCCGATACCGGTATGGATCGCGAGAGGGCGGCAGCAATAGCGACACCCTGGGCCCTGCCGAGTTTCAACATCGATTGGACATTTTTTCCGAAAAAGGGAGCTTCAATCGCCATTTCATCGGGATGATACATTGAGATGATCGCGATCATCCGTTCAAAAATCATTTTCAACCGAACAGCGTGATCGCTATACTTACCCAGCTTGAGCACACCCATCGTGATAAGCTTGATTTTCCGGTCCGTAACACAGATCAGTCCATAGCCCATAATGGTCGTTCCGGGATCAATTCCCAGGATAATCCGGTCAACGGTCATAGTTTCATGTTGGGAGTCCAAAGGTATCAAAATCCAGATTTATTCTGATAGGCCGGATCGGAACAGGTTTACAAATAAAGAAGTTCATTTGGATCTTCCCATGAGGAATCCGGCAATTTCCAGATCCTCATGGTTTGTAATCTTTATATTGTTATGATCTCCGGGGATCAGATTGATCTTTTCACCCAGGCATTCTACCACGGTGGCATCATCGGTAAATTGTTCCCGGTAAGGTTGCCGGTAGGCTGATTTCAGCGAACCTGACGTGAAAATCTGCGGGGTCTGTATCAAACGGTAAAGATTCCGGTTGACCGGTGAACTACGGTCATGTTCCATCTTTCTCATGGATTCTTGAACAGGGATGGCAGGAACCCCGTTGCCCAGCTTGACGGCACAATCAAAAGCCGCGTGGATCAGGCTTTCAGAAACCAGGGGACGGGCGGCATCATGGACCGCCACCAATCCTTCGTCCACAATAAGATCCAGGCCGTTTTTTACAGAGTCGAACCGGGTCACTCCCCCCGGGGCAACGCGATGGGGCAGATCAACATGATACTGCTCACAAAGAGACTCCCAGGTTTTGAAATGATGTTCCGGAAGGACAACGATAATATCGATTCCCCGGCAGGTAAAAGAGAACCGTTCCATGCTGTACAGCAGCATCGGTTTATCCTGCAATAACAGAAATTGTTTAGGCATCGTCGCGTGCATCCTGGATCCGGATCCACCTGCTACGATGATCACCGATTTTTTCAAAAGAAAGAGGCTTAGAAAATGAGCATCGGGTGGCCGTAGGTAAAGAATTTGTATTTCTTTTCAACGGCGGTTTCATAGGCCTTCATCAGAAGATCATAACCCGCGAATGCGGCAACCATCATCATCATGGGCGATTGGGGGAGGTGCAGGTTGGTGATCATGGCGTTGGCAATGCTGAATTCATAAGGCGGGAAAATGAATTTATTAGTCCAGCCCCGGTAAGGTTTCAGGTTGCCTGAGATGGTGACCGACGATTCGATGGCTTTCATGCTGGTAGTTCCGACGGCGACAATACGACCTTTGCGGGCCATCGACCGGTTGACGATCTCGGCAGTTTCAGGTTCAATGATCATCTCCTCCGAATCCATCTTATGTTTGGTTAAATCCTCCACATCGATGGTCCTGAAATTTCCCAATCCCAGGTGGAGGGTGATCTCGGCGAAAGAAACACCCTGCAGTTCAAGACGTTTTATGATTTCACGGCTGAAATGCAGTCCGGCCGTTGGAGCGGCTACGGCCCCTTCATGTTTGGCGAAGATGGTCTGGTACCGCTCTTCATCTTCCGGGGTGGCCTGACGGTTATGAATCTTGGGTAACGGGGTTTCACCCAGACGTTGTATGGTTTTTTTAAACTCCTCATAAGGTCCGTCGAACAGAAAACGAATGGTCCTGCCCCTGGAGGTTGTATTGTCAATGACTTCAGCAACCAGCGAATCATCATCACCAAAATAGAGTTTGTTCCCGATCCTGATTTTCCGGGCAGGATCGACCAGCACATCCCAAAGACGCGAATCCCTGTTCAATTCCCGTAACAGGAAGACCTCGATTTTAGCTCCTGTTTTTTCTTTCTCGCCATATAACCGGGCAGGGAATACTTTGGTGTTGTTGATGATAAAGACATCTCCATCACCGAAGTAGTTGAGAATGTCTTTGAACTGCCCATGTTCGATGGTTTGTTTCGTACGATCCAGGATGATCATGGGAACTTCATCACGCTGTTTTGGGGGGTGATTGGCAATGAGTTCGGGGGGAAGGTGGAAGCGAAATTGAGATAATTTCATATTCTTTTGCCGGTTAAAAGGGGGCGCAAAGTTAATGCTTTTTTAGGCACATGTCAAGTTTTTTCCTGTTACGAATTCAGATTGGATTCAACCCTCCGATGCGAAGGAATCATCCCTGAAAGTAGCGACAGATCCAACTCCTGAACAAGACAAATCCCGTGAGATAATCTGAATTGAAGGGATGATAAGGGTTTTAACAGCCCCAATCCATTATCCTCCAAAGAGATCCATGATTTGTTCACCCTGATCGATCCGTAACCGATACCCGTGAAGGCCCGCCACACAGGAGCCCTCCACATGCTTCAACGTGTCGTCGATAAACAGGGTTTTCGCGGGATCGAGCTTGCTGTCGTTGATCACAAACCTGAAAATCCCGGGATCGGGTTTGATCATTTTCAATCGGCAGGAAAAATAGGTTTTTTCAAAGATCGGGGAAAAGTCGTGGTACCCTGTCTTTTCACGGAACATTTGCAGGTAATACCTGTAATGGATTTCGTTGGTATTGCTCAGCAGAAAGAGCCGGTAATGCTTTTTCACCTGTTCGAGACATTGTATGCGGGATTCCGGGATATCGACAAGAAGTGCATTCCAGGCATCATCGATCTGCTGATCGGTGACGGGCTGATCAAACAGCTTTCGCATGTTCTTCCGGAACGCACTATCGGTAATGGAACCGCGTTCCAGATCTTCGACCAATTTTTGGGATTCCCCGGGTGCTGCGGGATCACCGACCCTGAAACCCAGTTCAAGGCATTTTTTTTCAGTGATTTCAGGGTTAAGATCACAAATCACCCCTCCAAAATCGAAAATGATGTTCTCGATGGAAGAGGAAAAAGGGAAAAGGTCGGGACGCAGTTTCACGGGAAGACGATTAATGGACCCCGTCGGGGTGGTACCACCCCGACGGGGGTCGGATTCAATTTGCAAAAATCATAAGAATTTACTAATTTTGCACACCTTTTTCAGATTCAGCCAGCAGAAGTTCTGCCGGCTGAACGGGCCCATAGCTCAGACGGTTAGAGCAGCTGACTCATAATCAGCTGGCCACAGGTTCAAGTCCTGTTGGGCCCACTTCAAAATCAGCCACTTACAGATAAAAATTGTGAGTGGCTTTTTGTTTATCACAAACATTTTCACAAACAAGTAATAGTCAAATCGGGTTAATCAGCATTATTAACTTATGAATCCATTTGACTCTTGTCAATTACAAATTGACTGATTTTTTCGATCATCAGGATTTAATGAAACTGTGATAGAATGGATTTTACGCTCTAATTGACCCCTCTTGTACGCTTCAAATTGACCCCCCAAAGTTAAATGCCCTGGTTTAACATTTATCCTTTATTCATCACAGGCCGGTTCACATGGACCCCTCTTGTGAATTGATCGTTAATCGGTTAAGGGTGCGGACTAAATCGGCGCAATGTGGTCAGTATTAACGGCCTGGCCTATTGTGTAAGATTTATTTTCAGTTTTTTGAATTTGACAGTGGTAAGGTAACCGTCAAAATCTTCTGGCGAAATATACTATAAGTTCCCCAAAGATTGCCCGAGTAACCAACATTAGTTAAAAAAGGTATACCTTTATTGACAAGAAGAATGTCTGAACCGTAAATTTAAGTCATCATGAAAATCAGCCTTAGATTACTTTTATCCATTCTGTTTTTAACCGGAACCTTTATTTCCTGCAGGAAGACTGACGAAAAGGTCTCTGACCCCAACCAGGCACTCATCGTTCAAATGAAACAGGCAGCCGATTCGGTTGTGAAAACGACGAAAGTCCCCGGGGTTGTGGCACTGGTTGTCGACCGCAAAAAAGGCATTGACTGGTTGTATTCAACCGGAGTGCGCGACATTCCCAACAACCTCCCATCCGACGGAAATCTGGTATTCCGGATTGGAAGCGTCACCAAGACACTGACAATTACCGTTTTGCTTCAACTTGTCGGTGAAGGCAAACTCAACCTCAGCGACAAACTCTCGAAATTCTTCCCCCAGTATCCCAAGGCCGATAGTGTGACCATCCTCATGCTTACCAACATGACCAGCAGGATTCACGATTATTTTCATATTGAACCCTCTCTGTTCATCACCATGCGTGAAAACCCCACTAAAATATGGACTCACGACGAGCTCGTCAACCTGGGGTTCCAGGCTGGTTACGATGCATCGCCGGGGTCGGGCTGGGGGTACTCCAATACCAACACGATACTCATTGGAAAAATCATTGAAAGGATAACGGGCAACAGCCTTGAACAAGAGATAACCAATCGTATCATAAGGCCCCTGAACCTTGTGAATACCGGGTTCATCACTACAGGGGTAAGCCTGCCAGGGGATCATGGCCGGGGCTACTATTTCATCGATTACATTCCCGGAGAAGATTTCACCGAGTATTTCGATGCCTCTGTTTACTGGGCAGCCGGATCGGCTTATTCAACACCAAGGGAACTCCAGAAATTCGCTGAAACATTGGTGGGTGGCGGACTATTGCCCGACACACTGCAGGTCCGCAGGCTGAACAGGGACTTCTACCAGATGAGCGATGTCGCATATGGAATAGGCATCGCCAAACAAGGCACCTTTTACGGTCACAGTGGTGAAATGCCAGCTTACATGACCAACATGTACCACAGCAATGACAAGCAGTGCTCCATCATTATTTACTACAACTCTCTACTCATCGGGCCAGAGAACGATCCCAGCACGCTCTTTACCAGGTTTGTTCATATCCTTTACGGACCTGACTTCTGATAACGTTTACCTTTCCACGAAGCAGTAAGACATCTCCCAGTGGTGTATTTTGCTCCTGGTGGTGATTTTTCCGGACTTAAACAGGCCCATCGGAAACGATCAAGGCAGTAGACTGATAATTTCTCTGCGGTTATTGCATAAATCAATGCTATAATATCCCCAATCGATACGGTTTGGAAGTAGTAAGAAAGAAATCATTTTGTGGGGCTATCTTTCAAGGCAGTAAATTCTTTTGTTACGAAAAACTATCAAGCGGTGCTATTTTTATTTTTTAATGGATATAAATTAGCTTGATTGACATATAGGTGAGAAGTTTATTGATTTTTTACTTTTATATTTAATAGCCTGATAATCTGGATGCACCGGTCAAACTGACCACCATCCGCCGATTTTGACTGACCATCTTAGAATATTAGCAATCAATTAAATGAAGTGATCAGGTTACTTCGGCGAAGACTGGTTAATGCGAGCGTTTTTTCCAGTGATAGTACTGAGGTTAAAAGCTTTAAGGACAATGAATTTTATGGATTTAAGCCATTTAAAAAGAATGAATTCTTTATTCAGGAAGAGCTAAATAATCCAATAATCAAATAAACAAGGTTGAAATTTGATTTTTCTCACCCCCTGGGGTCGCCTGGAAACGATTTTCGGTTTCCAGATGCCGGTCACAATATGCCTATTAAATTACTCCCTCTTTCCGCAACGGTTTTATTTCTCTTACAAGCTGTCGTTTGGCGGCAAGGTCTTCTTGGAGGGATTGGACGGTGGGGGCGCTTGAGGTTGCTTTAGCTCTGGAATCTGACTTTCCATTATCTTGTCCAGTAACTCCCTGTCTTCCTTGCTCATTGAGGCGTAAATAATTGCGAATTTTTCCTTGTTGAGTTTCATCTAACCTTGATTTTAATACAAAGATATGCCATAAAGTGGGCGCACCGGTCAAACTGACCATCATCCGCCGATTTTTGCTGACCATCTTAGAATATTAACAATCAATTAAATGAAGTGATCAGGTTACTTCTGCGAAGACTGGTCAATGCGAGCGTTTTTCTACAAATAGACAAGAAGGTTTTCCTGCCAACATTTGATGATGAAGAAAAAGACCGCAAGGCTTTCAACCGTTTTGTAGAGATTTTCGGAGAAGGTAATGTTTATGAGATACCCAGTGCGGAAATCGCAAAGGGTGGTGGTGGTCTGAATTGTTTGAGTTGGGAGATTTCTGATTAATATGATTTGGCGGCTTTCTTTGGTGATCATTCACGGGAGCCACTATTAATGTTAAAACCCTTCGATTAACCAGAAATTATCCGTATCTTGCAGTAAATGACGGCAAGATGAAGAAC
>SACF01000181.1 GCA_009928665.1 Alphaproteobacteria bacterium | reverse complement strand
ATGATGATTCCGAAAATCACCAATGCCATGGTGATGATGACGATTAAAAAATCCCCCGATTTCATTTGTTTGGACTTAGGCCCCATTTTTTATACCTCGACTTGTTCGTATCAATTTGCCAATTTGTGGACCAGTGTCTTGAAATGTTCTCCTCGTTGTTCAAAATTACTGTACATATCCCAGCTGGCACAAGCGGGAGATAAAAGCACGGTGTCTCCCCTCGAAGCCATTTCATATGCCATACGGACACCTTCATCCATATCTTTGACCATTTTTATGTTGTCAAATCCTTTGTTCTCTGCCGTATCTTTCATTTTTTCCGCCGTCTTTCCCAATAACACCAGCCCTTTTACTTTCCCGGCGAAGGAATCAATCAGCCCTTCAAAATCCCCACCTTTATCGTATCCCCCTGCAATCAGCACAATCCCTGGTGGCATGGCCTCCACTGCCTTAATGGAGGAGTCGGGATTGGTTCCTTTGGAATCGTTCACAAAACGAATTCCATCAATCTCTTCCACAAACTCCAGTCGATGCTCCACCCCGGCAAATTGTTTCAGTGTTTCTCCTATCACATCGGGATGAATTCCGGAGAAAAATGCAATGGCTGTGGCAGCCAGGGCATTTTCAATATTATGATCTCCCGGAATGAGAAGTTCTGACGCGGGAAGGACGGGGATTTCCTTTTGGGACGGAGCCTTCACTACTATAGTGCCTTCTCTGAGAAAACAACCTACAGACAGCTCTTCCTTGCGACTAAAATAAACCACATTGCAACCGGCCCTTTGTCCCAACTCACGGCAATTCATATCATCATAGTTTAATATGGTGTAATCCCTTTCGTCTTGATTCTTAAAGATCTCTGCTTTGGCAGAAATGTAGTTCTCCATGCTAATGTGTCTGTCCATATGGTCTTCCGTAATGTTTAAAATGGCAGACACAAAGGGATGAAAACTCTTGGTGGTTTCCAACTGAAAACTGGAAACCTCGGTAACCAGCCAAGACTCCTTGGTGGCTATCAATGCCCGACTAATTACTGCCACCCCAATATTCCCTACCACATATGTTTTTCGGTGAGCCCGCTTAAAGATTTCACCTACCAAAGTGGTGGTGGTGGTTTTACCATTGGTGCCAGTAATGGCCACATAGGTGCCGGAGCCTACCCGAAAAGCAATTTCCAACTCCCCTACAATTTCTGCGCCCTTGTTTTTCGCTTCTTCAATAAAATCCAAGTAGAGGGGAACTCCGGGAGAAAGAACCACCATGTCGTAAACGTCTGCAGGATCTGGCTTCCTTCCGAAATAGCATTTTACACCTACTCCCTCTAAGAACTGAATCAGATTGGGCTCCACCTCTTCCTTCTTCTTGATGTCTTGGACGGTGACAAGGGCTCCCAGCTTCAGCAAAGCCTGGGTGGCCGCAATTCCCGACTTTCCCATGCCCACCATCAACACTCTTTTCCCCTTCAATTGTCCTTCCATTTATAGCACTCCTATCCCAACCACGGAAAACAGCAATGTGACAAACCAGAACAATGCCACTACCTGAGTTTCTTTCAACCCGGAAATTTCGAAATGGTGGTGCAACGGCGCCATTCGAAAAATCCGTTTTCCTGTGGTTTTAAAACTAACCACTTGCATAATCACTGACAGAGCTTCCGCTACATATACAAATCCCACTATGGGAAGAAATAATTCCAAATCCATCATCATAGCCAGGGTAGCCAAT
>SACF01000180.1 GCA_009928665.1 Alphaproteobacteria bacterium | reverse complement strand
TGCCTCTGCAGCCACAATGCCGGCACCAGGACCGATGGCGGATTTAGTATCGGAGCAGCTCCTAGCGGTAATAGACCATCAGTGGCGCGGCAAGTCAGATCTGGTCATGCTGGCAGGTATCAGTGAAACGGACTGGTTAGCTACGATCAGAATCCTCGTCGCATCTGGCAAGGTCGAGCAAGAGGGCAATAAGAAGGGTGCGAAATACCGAAGAACCTAGCGGTTGGGTTTTTCGGTAAGTTGCTGTCGCGGCCGAGCCTTAGGAAGAAAGAATCTCTTTGTCTTGTGTTTTTTGCAACTGCAGCAGCTCGATTAATTTTGGGTAGATTGGGCTATTTAAAGGAATGCGGTCTGGTCGCTCTGTACCAGATAGCCTGGTATTCGGATATACCCTATTTGGCCTGTTATCAACTGTTGAAATCCATGCATTTAACTCTATTGAATAACTGTCAAGCAGCTTATTTTCATTATTATTGGTAAATCGCAAGGTTACATTGTTATTGTCAAGGCAAGTCCTTACTTCGCCGAATCGTAGTCTATAAGGATATTCATTATTACCTCTATGAAATGAATTCCCGCCCATAGCAATTTCAGGGGCTGTCTTTTCTGTATAGTCATATGAGAGGTGGAAGCCCTCATTAATATCTTCATTGCGAACGTAGAATACTCCGATTCGCTTACCTGTTATTCTATATCCAGCATTCATAGAACCCAGGACCGCACAGGGTGCCTTCGGACCGTATCCAGTAACCCCAGAAGACGTGTTTCCTAGTGCGTTCACGCTCCAACCAGGTGCGCTCACGTACGCATTAGGAATCAGTCCGGTGAGATAAAAAAGTATTCGTCGGAGATTTTGAATATTTAGGTGATCATCTTCTTTAAACTTCGACGCTCCGTTCAGCTTATTCTGTAAGTCTTGTATGACAGTTAGATTGGTTTGATTGGGATTTCTCCCACCTTTGCCTGGAATTAGTTGATGTTGATGATAGAAGAGGCGAATGAAATCCAAGTTAGCTCGTTCAAGTTCACAGCCATAACTATCTGACAAAAAGAAAAAATCTCGCCAGATTCGGTCTTTTGACACATCCTGACCGCTTGGGGTGGCTATTTGTTGCCCTAGGGCTGTTTTCCAAGTTGTCATAATTGCTAGATTTCCGCCGAGGTAGGTTGTGTTTCTTTTGAAAAAAACGATCAGGAAATTGTCTGGTTGTGCAGGCTGTCCCGGTGGGCACTTTAAGGTTATATGATGCCACACCTTTACTTCCATGCCCACGTTGATGAAACATGCTACAACAGAAATTAGTCAACGTGGATGACCAGTTGCAGCTCAGCGCAGATTGTTAATAGTGCCTGGACCAGGCATCCCAGTGGGAGAAATATAAGGGGCGCCAGATCCGCCCAGCCACCCCGTCAGGATGGTCCAGGAACTACTGGCGGCGCCTGACAGGGGAGGATGGGGGTCAAAGAATTGCCGGGATGGTAGTTAGACCAGACAGGTATGGTTTGTGGGAGAGGGGATAGGTTAAACACGATGACGCTACTGCCTGAAAGGCCGCAACAAGTCGGTCCATTCGGTGTCAATGGGTGGCCAGGGAATGGGGTCATTCAGAGTAGTCGACCCGCAGGTTCGCTGGTTTTCGGAGTGTCGCCGTGCTCAGGATGCGAAACGGGACGTCCCAGTCCCCCTTTCGCCTTGCGCTCGGCGACAACCCGGGTGCCCCGGTTCGCCCCGCTCC
>SACF01000179.1 GCA_009928665.1 Alphaproteobacteria bacterium | reverse complement strand
TTCGATATAGTCTCCCTTTTTGAAGGGCTTCGAAAACAGGATAATAATGCCTCCCGCAAAATTGGAGAGACTGTCTTTCAAAGCCAACGCGATGGCTACACCGGCAGCACCCAGCGCGGTAATAAAGGCGGTAATGGGAACGCCCAGCCAACTGAGGATGGTGAGCAGCAGCAATATCCAAAGTACAATTCGAACCGTATTAAAAATGAAGGGATGGAGCAACTCGTCTAACGTGCTTTTGGCGAGAGCTTTTCGAATCATCCGCTTTGCCACTCGAATAATAATCCACCCTGCTAACAAAATCAGGACGGCCACTACCAGCTTGGCCAGCAGGCCTCCGGCCAGAATCCAGGCCATAATTGCAGTTGATCCAAAGTTATCTGACGTCATATATCCATTCCTCCCTGTAATTCATTCGATATCTTATTATTTGCCATTTCCTGTAAAAGCATCATTCCGTTAGGATTCTAATAATCCGGGGTATCGGAAAGAGTTTCCGGAAAAGATTCTTTGCGAATTTCATCGATACCCTGGTTGGCCAACGCATCGGCCCGATGATTCTTTTCCGTGATGTAGAGAAACTCTTCGTACGTAAAATCTGTCCCATTCCATTCCAGGAATTGGGCATATCCTTGTCGCAACAGAGCTTCGCCTTGGCGTAGGCTTACATGGCCTTTCACCCGGTAAAAGTCCATATGGTGCCGAGATAAATACACCAACAGGGGTTCCCATAAATCTTTGTTTTCCACCGGCTTCTTGGCCTTGGTACGCCACCCGTTGCTTTGCCACTCCAAGTACCATTTTTTCCGAAAGCAATCCATTAGATATGCGGAATCCGAAAAAACTCGAATATGCTGATTTTCCTTGGTGACCGCCTGTAAAGCCGCCAGGAGTGCCGTCATTTCCATTCGATTGTTGGTGGTATTTCGCTGGCCGCCGAATAGCTCCTTTTGAGCCGGGCCGAATTCCAGAATGGCTCCCCAGCCACCGATATTTTCTTGGCTTTGATTGCCGGAGCAAGCGCCGTCCGTATAAATGTTTAATGGTTTCATACCATTATTGTACACCAGAAACCCGACCTGGCGCAACCGTTGGGCCCCGACCCCGATCCGACCCCGATCCGACCCCGATCCGACCCCGTGAAAACCTTTCAATAGGCGGATGTAAAGGCAGTTTAATTCCCCTGTAATACGGCTGTAACATTGGTGTGGTATATTGAACCTGTATGATAGGGAGAAGTATCATGATTTATCAAAAAAGAAACCACAACTTTATCAGCAAAAGATTTATAACAGGGCTACTTATTGTGGCGCTTGTATTTGCTATGGGTTCATTTTTCTCCCTTTCCGAAGCCTACGGCGCCGAAGATCCGGCCGTAACGGTGGTAAACCCCTTGGATGGTTCTACGGTATATTCCAGCAGCTTGCTGATTTCGGTTAAGCTGACGGCGCCGGAAACCATTCGAGTCAACTTATATAAGCAGGTTAAAAATGACGCCGATGGCAATCCGGTACCACTAACCGTGGATGAATGGGACAAAGTGCAGTCCGAAAAAGCCGCCATTGTTTCCGGCACAGCTGTTGCAACAGAAACATCTATCCAAGTATTGCAAGGATGGGTTATGGAACCGGTTTTCTTTACCTCCACCAACCATTTGGCCTTTTTCACGAAAAAGGTAGAAAACCTATCGGAAGGTGTGTACAAAGTAAGGATTGATACCATGGGGTCCGGAGACACGGTA
>SACF01000178.1 GCA_009928665.1 Alphaproteobacteria bacterium | reverse complement strand
AAGAATGGAACGCATCTGGGTATCGGTGTATAACCGGTAGGATTCCTTCAATTCCTCCAAAACCGTCAGGTTTGGATTCAAATTTTCCTGTTCCTGATCATAATATCCAAAGGATACATTATGACCCATCTTCAAATAGCCTTCATCCGGTTCCAACTGCCCCATGAGGATTTTCAATAGGGTGGTTTTCCCAATTCCATTGGGTCCCACCAAACAAATTCTCTCTCCCCTTTTGATGTCCATATTCACATGCCGGAACAGCTCCTTTCGGTTTTGCCCCCGACCAAAGCTTTTCGAAATGTTTTCCCCCAGAATCACGTCCCTGCCGCTTTGAAACTCCTGTTTGAAGTGTATCTTCACCCGTCCTCCCGCGTTTTCCGGGGATGATAGTACGTCAATTTGCGCCAACCTTTTTTCCCGGGAAGCCGCCCTTTTGGCTAGTTTTTCCGTACCCCGTTCCTTGAAGCGACGAATGATGTCTTCCTGGCGGGCAATTTCCTTATGTTGGATTTGCGCCTTTCGCAATGCCTCTTCCCGAAGAAGTCGTTTCCTCTTCGCATAGGCTTCATAGCCACCCTCAAAGATATCCAGCTTCTTTCCCTCTATTTCAAATATCCGGTTGGTTACCTGATCCAGAAAATATCGATCATGGGTCACCACCAGAAGGGTGCCACGATAGGATTTCAGGTACTGTTCCAACCACTTCAGCATGCCGATATCCAGGTGATTGGTAGGTTCGTCCAGGAGCAAAACGTCTGGCTTTTGCAATAAAAGACAGGCTAGAGATAGCCGAGTCTTTTCCCCCCCGGACAAAATGGAAAGCTTTTTTTCATACATAGACTCCGGAAAGGCCATGGTGGATAAAATGCCCTTCACTTCACTTTGGTAGGTATACCCGCCTCGGACTTCGTATTGATGGCGCAATCGTTCCAACTGCTCCATCTCTACCAGCGCCGCTTCTCCCTTTTTCGCAATGACTTCCGCAACTCGCGTCATCTCATTTTCTAATGCATGGAGTTCCGAAAAACTGTCTTCCACTTGGCGAATCACCGTTTTGTCCTGGGAAAAATCCGGCTGCTGCTTGAGAAATCCGATTTTCTTTTCCCCGGACACAAAAATATCTCCGCCATCGGAGGGCACTTCTCCGGAAAGCACACGAAGCAAGGTGGTTTTTCCCGCCCCATTGGCCCCGATCAATCCAATTCGATCCCCTTCCTTAATGTGAAAAGAAATCTCATCCAGAAGGATTTCTGTTCCAAAGGACACTTTAAGGTTTTTTACACTGAAGAGAATCATATCCCATGGGCAGGCCCGGGATGGCATCTAAATCCAGACCGTCCTGCTTTCCTTCCATAGATTTGTAATATGCTGCGCATCCAATCATAGCCGCATTGTCGGTACATAACAAGGGGTGGGGACAATACAGCTGAATTCCTTCTTTTTGACACCGTTGCTCCAACCACTGTCGCAGTCTTTGATTGGCGGAAACACCTCCCGCCAACACCAGCTTTCCGGTACCCATTTCCAAGGTAGCCCTCACACTTTTTTCCACCAAAACTTCCATAACTGCTTCCTGGAATCCAGCAGCTACACTGGCCACATCCACCTCAAGTCCTCGTTGGGTTTCTGTGTGGACATAATTCAGAACTCCCGTCTTAATTCCACTGAAGGAAAAATCATAGGAATCTTTATCCAGATAGACCCGCTTAAAGGGGATTTTTTTCGGATCCCCCGCCAAGGCC
>SACF01000040.1 GCA_009928665.1 Alphaproteobacteria bacterium | reverse complement strand
CATTGCCATTTTTCATGCCGGGATCATTCGTCATACCGCCGTTATTCCTCTGGGTGGCGAAATCATCACCGAAGATATCAAGGAGGGTTGTTCGATCATAAAAAAACATGCCGAAGAACTCAAATTGAAATTCGGATCGGCGCTGGCCAGGGAAAACCGCGAGGAGGAAATCGTTGCAATCCCCGGGTTGCGGGGCAGACCTCCGAAGGAGATCAGTTTGCGAAATCTGGCTTCGATCATCCAGGCCCGGATGGAAGAGATCATTGAACATGTTTACTATGAGATTCGGAATTCGGGTTATGAAAAAAAGCTTTTCGGCGGGATTGTTCTCACCGGTGGCGGGGCCCAACTGAAGCATGTCGGACAACTGACAGAGTTTCTCACCGGCATGGATACCCGTATCGGTTATCCCAATGAACATTTAGCCAGTGACGGTTTGCCTGAAATGGGAAGTCCGATGTATGCAACGGGAGTCGGGCTGGTAATTGAAGGGATTGACAGGTACCAGCGTGAAATGGACAAGATCAAGCCTCCGGAGGTCACGGAACCGGAAGAACCGGAAGAGGAAAGTAAGAAGAAAAAGACCAGGGGAAAAAAGCCTAAAGACCCATCACGATCCTCGAAGCGATTTCCTGATATATTTCTTGATAAGATCCGTCACATTTTCGAAGACGATGTTGAATAGCAATATATTAACAACCATAGGTTGATAAATAAAATGGAATCAAAAAAAACCAATATTGTTTCTTAATATTTTTAAACCTTAAAAATCCAGAACCATGCCCGATATGTTAAAATTTGACTCACCAAAAAATCAATCTTCGATCATCAAAGTTATCGGTGTTGGCGGAGGGGGCAGCAATGCGGTCAACCACATGTTCCGGCAGGGAATCAAAGGGGTTGATTTCATAATATGCAATACCGATGCGCAGGCAATGGAATCGAGCATGATTCCTAACCGGATCCAGCTTGGCGCGCACCTGACCGGGGGACTGGGAGCAGGCGCTGCACCTTCGGTGGGTCGGAATGCCGCCCTTGAGAATGCGGAAGACATCCGTGCCGTTTTGGAAAAAGGAACAAAAATGCTGTTCATCACAGCAGGTCTGGGCGGAGGTACCGGCACCGGGGCAGCTCCCGTAATAGCCCAGATATCCAGAGAACTCGACATCCTTACCGTCGGGATCGTAACCATCCCATTCTCGTTTGAGGGAAGGAAAAGAAGACAATCGGCAGAGGACGGGATCAGGCAACTGAAACAGAATGTGGATGCGCTGTTAATCATCAGCAATGATAAATTACGCCTTCTTTGCGGTGATCTGCCACTGTCGGAAGCGTTCAAGCGCGCTGATAATGTGCTTACCACGGCAGCCAAAGGGATTGCCGAAATCATAACGGTGGCAGGGTACATCAATGTGGATTTTGAGGATGTAAAGACTGTCATGAAAAACAGCGGCGTCGCGATCATGGGAACAGGAGTTGCAAGTGGTCCGAACCGCGCCCAGCTTGCCGTTGAGGAGGCGCTCAACTCCCCGCTTCTCGATAACAACGATATTAATGGCGCAGGAAATCTGCTCCTCTACATTTCATCCGGGAAAGAGGAGATCACCATGGATGAGGTCACGGAAATCACCGACTACATCCAGGAGAAAACCAAATCAAACGGCGATGTGATCTGGGGAAATGGTTTTGATGAAACGCTCGAAGATAAAATCAGCGTGACTATTATTGCCACCGGTTTTGATGAAGATCACAAGCAAAAAGATCCTTACAAACCTGTTGATGTGAAGGTGCATCCATTGTATCCGGGTTCCGAGGCCCCGAAGATCGAGCGCCGAATTCTTCAGAATGAACCGGAAATGCCGGCCCCGCTTTACCAGAAGGAAGAAATCGATGCTCCACTTTTGCACACTGAGGCTCCCGTCTTTGAAACGGAAACTTTATCCGAATCAACAGAAACAATGCGGCCAATAGAGTTCATCATCGAAAAACCCGAACCCGATACCAAACAGGAATCCTCAAAAATTCTTGTTGAAGAACCACAACTGGTCGATAAGGCAGATGTGGCCATACCCGAAATGACCTTGCATCCTCAGACTGATGTACCACCATCACAACCATCAGCCCCCGACCCCGACGATCTTCAAAATAAGAAATCGATTGAAAGGATATCCAAACTGCGCCAGCTCAGCGAAAAGCTGAAAACCCACACCCCCATCGAATCGAATCTTTACGAAATCGAATCGATTCCCGCTTACAAACGACGGAATGTTCCCCTCAGTGATGTGACCCCCTCAAATGAGTCACAGGTGGCTAAATACATGCTGTCGGAAAATCCGGATAAGTCGGTCGAACTTAAGAATGAAAACTCCTTCCTTCATAAAAATGTAGACTGATGAGCCTGGAACAAAAAATCGGCGATGCTCGCACGGGATTCCAAAAAACTTGAAGCGGTCAGAGCCATAAAAGCAGCCATTTTGCTTGAGAAAACCAAAGAAGGGGCAGGTGGAACCATGGACGAAGCCACGGAAAACAGGATCCTTCAAAAACTCGTTAAACAACGCCGTGAATCCGCCGAAATCTATGCCGGTGCAAACAGAAGCGACCTCGCGGAAAAGGAGTTATTCGAAGCCGCCATCATCGAAACCTATCTCCCGCAGCAGATGTCGGAAGCGGAGGTGACCGTCATTGTCAAAAGGATCATATCCGAAACCGGTGCCGCATCCATAAAAGAGATGGGTAAGGTGATGGGAGCCGCCTCCAAAGAACTTGCCGGGAAAGCCGATAATAAAATGATCTCGGGGATCATCAAAAATTTATTAAGCTAAACCGTGGTCCGGTTTGTAATATTTTTTCTTCTCCTTTTTCAGTCTTATATTCTTTTCGCCGAAGAATATACAATTTATCTCAATGATGTTAAGGTAAAAAGCATTCTCGAAGGATTTCATGTTGACAATATAATTAATGCGACAGGGGAATCATCCTGTATTGGATTTGTTCATAGCGGAATCTTCAATAAAAAAAGGTCGGCCTGTTTAAAGCCTGATATAGTTTCTGCATTAAAACCCATCCTTGTATCTGCCTTTCCCAAGAGTTCTGAAACCCGCCCCATTATCGTAAGGATTAACCAACTCAATATTTTCGATTACACCTGGGCGACAAAGGAAATTGCCTTCGTCAATCTTTCAATGAGTTTTCTCACGCCGACTTCGACAGGTTATCAGGAACTGTTTACAGCCGGCGATTTTTACGGTCGTCAGGGAATGGAGGTAATTGGGACCCATTCCGTTAATATTGCAGACGCGATTTCACATTGCTTTGACGATTTTGCCCAAGAAATCGGGAAAGGAGAAATTATCCCTAAACAGATCAGCGACGCGGAACTCTATCTGAATCCACTCTCCGATCCCGGGCAGTTCGCAATTTTTAGGCAACAACAAATTCCTAAAGGCTTGTTCAAATCATTCTATGACCTGCGGGATTGCAGACCCGACACGGTCACTGCCTTTACCATCAAATATGTTGTTGATAAAAAATATCCCGAAAGAGTTCGTGCCGAAATATCAGTCCCATCCCAAAATGACACACCTGAGTACTTTGGATTCTCTGATGGAAAAAATCTCTTTGTATGGGCCGGTAAAGGATATGCAGTCACAGTGAGGCAACAGAACGCACTCGTTCTTTATCTGGATAAAAAAGATATTGATAAAGGAGCCAGTGGCAGCGCCGTTGTTTTAGGCGGCATCATGGGTGGGGCAGTCGGAGGGCTCTTAGGAGCTGTTGCCATTTCGGCAGTCTATAAAGGGACGAAGTTTCCAAATAATTCAGGAGATATTGGGAAATCGGTTGTTTACCTTGGAAGTGGGGGGATTTTACCTGCCGTTCTCCCGGAAGAACTCAAGCCTGAGTCCAGGACGGTCATTTTTCATTCGAAAGCCTCAGCGATTAATTCAGCGCTGAAAGTGGTATACGAAACCGACACATTGTGTACCCTTTTGCCCGGACAATACCTGAAACTGAGCCTGCCATCAAGTTTCAAAGATTTTGATCTCATACTCACCTGTAAAGAAGGCGTTGTACATTCCCGGTCGATTCACCCGGAAGTATACAATACCATTTTATTCCTGTGCAAGTCGAGAAAAAATGGTGCGATCTCCTTAACAGAACCCACAGATCAATTATATGATGATATTCTAGAGGCAATGCAAGGTTCCAATACCACGGTAATCACTAAACTCCGGGAAAATAACTGAAAAGTTTCGTTTTGATTCTCAGGAGAGGATCCTCTTTATTATTTTCTCAAGAAGCGATTGAGGCAGCAAAGCGGCCAGTTTTAATTTGATTTTATTGTTGATCCGGTAAACCGCCCGTGGTCTTTTTTGTTGTGAGACCTTGTAAATGAATTCCGCTGCTTTATCCGCGGTGATGGTATGTCCGACGAGTTTTGCGGCAAGGGATGCAAATTTCTGAAAGGGTCTGTCGACCTTCCACGAATCCTTCTGCTGATTCAGCCCGGAAACACCATCAAGCAAAGAGGTCCGGATTGCCCCCGGCCTGACCGTTATGACCGCTATATCCAGGAATCCCAGCTCTTGGCGAAGCGCCCGTGAATAGGATTCAAGCAGGTTCTTGGATAAAGGGTAAGGCATAAAGGGTATTTTCAGGTGGAGGCTTTCGCTGCCGATATGGATAATCCTGCCACCGGGACTTCTGAGGATGGGTAAAAAGGTCTGGTTAACCCTGTAAGCGCCGAAAACGTTGACATTGAAAACATTAATAAAATCATCCGCAGGTGCTTCCGACAAGGGGAAATAGCGGTCGATTCCGGCATTATTGATTATCAGGTCAAGTTGAATATTTTGGAGTACCAGGTTATCAAAAACCGTTTTAACCGACAGGTCAGAAGTCACGTTCATGTTCATGACCCGGACGAACTTCTCCTTTAAGAATTCGGCAAGCGACAACTCCCTGTTATCGGTGGCAATAACCATCCAATCATGGCTCATGAATTGCCTGACAAGTGCTTTGCCCAATCCTCCGGCAGCTCCGGTGATCAGGACAACGGGTTTATGTATATCATCCGGGAAATCCATGTTTTTGAAATGATCGTTCTTTGAACCAGGATACAAACCGGGCCAGTGTACATAAAGGGTTCCACAAAAATCTCCAGGTTCCCAATCCTTTACCCACATCCCCGTACCACCTTTCTCCCCGCAAAACCTTTCCGAAAGCACGCCATCCCCGCTCACTGTCGCGTACGAAACCATGAATTTTCGCGGGAACAGTATTAAAGATATATTTTATCCGGTTGGCTTCCGAAAGTTCATTCATTAAGGTATCATTGACTGCATCGGAATAGGATTGAAGCGACTGTTGTTTCGCCTGCAGGTAACAGGAACATGCTTCGGCAGCCAGTTTTCCGCTCCTGACAGCATAATAGATCCCTTCTCCGGTAAGGGGATCGGTTAATCCCCCTGCATCTCCCGCAATCAGAACCCGACGGTCATGAAAACGGCTCTTTTTTATTCTTACCGGGATCGGCCATGCCTTCAGCGACAGGGTTTTCAATCTTTGTTCTTCCCTTTGGATACCGGTTGCCTGAAGATCCGGTCGGTCAAAGAGATGAAATTCCAGATAGCCGAGGAACTGCCTGTAATAGGGTAACATCCAACGCGAAAGATGGGCAGGTCCGCCAACCCCGATCGAAAAATGCTCTTTTTTGGGAAAGACCCAGCCATATCCGCCTGGAAAAGTTCCCCAATCGAGAAAGACGGTTTGAGAGAATGCTTTCACTACTAAGGGATCCGTTTGAATTTCGGCCTCCCAGGCCAATCCAGGCATTATATTATCCCGGAGGTCCGCTCTTCGGGCAACTGTGGCGGATGCGCCATCAGCGCCGATTAAAAGACGGGACCGAAAAAGCCCGTTGGCAGTATTTACTTCTACCCCATCCTTGTTCTGGGTAAAATCTGTAACCCGTGTACCAAAGAAAACCTTTGCCCCTGCTTCTTCGGCTTTCGCAAGCAGAAAAGCATCCAGTTTCTCACGCATGGTGCAGTAAATCAGGGGATCCGCATTGTATCGGGTAAACACTTCTTTAAATCCGGAAGAAAAGGTGAAGGTGTGGATCTCCGTTTCGAGGATAGCCTCAATGTTAAAAGGTATCTCCTTTAATATTTTATGTGTAAGCCCTGCGCCGCAGACCTTGTAACGGGGGAAAATGGCCTTTTCGAACAGTGTCACGGATATCCCCTGTCGCGCCAATTCATAGGCGGCCAGCGAGCCCGACGGGCCGCCACCGGCTATAATCACATCTGAATGGGTCATGCGGATCCGGAAAATTGAATTCAGAGCAAATTGATAAGCTCCCGCAAAAGCTTTTCCTTGTTAATCGGAACTACGCCTACCTCTTCGCAGACCAGTCCACCTGCCAAATTTGAGATATTGGCGATTTCGTCAGGTGAAGCCTGAAGTGCGAGGCAAAGTGAAGCGACACTGATTACGGTGTCACCGGCTCCCGATACATCGGAGATAAGCCGGGGATGGGCAGGAACCATAATCTCACTGTGCTCATTTTCTTCCCGTAAACTGATCATCACCCCTTTTTCCGACATGGTAGTAAGAACGTACCGGCAGTTCAGTTGTTCCTGCAATCGGCGGGTCGCCTCCTTCAGGACCAGCAGTTCTCCCGGATCTGCATCCATATTCATCCCGTCTTTCAGTTCTTTCAGGTTGGGCTTGAACAGCGTAACATCTTTATAATGAATGAAATTCTTTCGTTTAGGATCGACGGTAACAGGAATTTTATATTCTGCTGCACTGTTCACAACATGGTTGATGAGTTTCGGTGTGATCACCCCTTTATCATAATCCTGAAAGATAATGCAATCGATTTTCCGGGTTTTCAGCAAATGATCGATAACCCTGACCATGGTCAGGTAGTCGCCTTCAACCAGGTCATGATCCACCTCTTCATCCACCCGCAACATCTGATATGAATTTCCAAAAATCCTGAATTTGGTCGTGGTGATTCTGCGAACACTGCGGATGATACCTGCATCCGACATCTTTTCCTTTTTCATTAAATCGAGGAACTGATCTCCTTTTTCATCGACGCCAATGACGGAACAAAGAATCGGGTTCGCTCCCAGAGAACGGATATTCATCGCCACATTCGCAGCGCCTCCCATCCGGTTCTCCCTTTTTTTCAGGGAAACAATAGGAATAGGCGCTTCAGGAGAGATTCGTTCCACTTTACCCCACAGGTAAGAATCAACCATGACATCACCGATGATCATGATGTTCAGTTTGTTAAAGGAGGAAAAGAGTTTCTTGTACCTGGACCCGGATTGCATGAAGGGAAATTTTTTGCGAAGATACCAAATTCGTCAGACAGCTACACCGTTGAAATGGTAATCGGCAATGGTTTTAATATGTTTGTTGGTCTCGTCACTGCTTATTTTTCCGTCCATCAGCCGGATGATCCGGTGTGCATGCTGTGCAATATCCTCTTCATGGGTGACGATGATGACGGTATTGCCCATTTTATGGATCTCTTCAAGAAGTCCGAGAATTTCAATGGAGGTTTTCGAATCAAGATTCCCGGTAGGTTCATCAGCCAGGATAATGGAAGGATGGTTTACCAGGGCCCGGGCAATGGCTACACGTTGCCGCTGACCACCTGATAATTCATTGGGCTTATGTGCCATTCGATCACCCAGGTTAACCTCTTCCAGGGTTTTTTGAGCCAGTTCAAGGCGTCGTCCTTTGCCAACTCCAGCATAAATCAAGGGCAACATAACATTCTCAAGCGCCGTTGACCTTGGAAGGAGATTAAAAGTCTGAAACACGAATCCGATCTTGCGGTTCCTTATTTCAGCCAGGGAATTATCGTCCATTTTACTGACATCCTCATCGTTCAGAAAGTAACTTCCGCTCGTCGGGGTATCCAAACAGCCGAGGATATTCATCAGGGTGGATTTCCCTGATCCTGAGGGTCCCATCAGCGCGACAAATTCATTTGTATGTACAACCAATGAGACCGACCTGAGGGCTTCCACGATAATCGTTCCGATTTTGTAGTTTTTTACAATCCGGTCGAGCCGGATGACTTCTGTTGCCATGGATAGTATTATTAAAAATGGAGAATAAAATTTTCTTTGCTTAATTCTTCTTTAAAAAATACAACCCCCATTTGATACAGGTTAATGGTTACTTTCACCCGGGGATGGTTGCAAATTAACTTCCAGGCCTGTTGCATTTCTGCCGACCAGTAAATATCGTCGAGAACCAAAACGGTATCGGGCCGGATATGTTGTAAACATGCTTCAAAATATACTAAAGTCGGAACCTTCCGGTGATTTCCGTCAATAAAAATCAAATCCGGTTCCGGCATCAGGGTAAATGCTTCCGCCAGCTTTTCTTCAAACGTACCTGTTATCACCCGGATGTGATCTAATCCGGCTTTCTCAAAGTTCTCAGTCGCCAGATTTGCAGAATCGATACAACCTTCAAGCGTTATGATCTTTCCTGCCGGTGCTGCCAGACCCAGGTAAATGGTGCTAATGCCAAGCGAAGTTCCCAATTCCAGGATGTTTTCGAGGTGATACCGCCTGATCAGTCTGAACAGAAATTCACCTTTTTTCCGGTTGACCGATGTCCGGACGGCTACATCACGGACCCGGACAAATCGTTGGTCGCTTGGAAAATCTTTTTCCTTGCTTCCAAAATCTTTCCGTTTGATATACCGTGGAACCGTTTCCAGTTCTTTTCTGATCCGGTCGATCACCCTGTAATGACTCCGAGTCCCGGCATTCATGAGGACGTTTGCATAAAAGTCGAAAACAAACGGGGAATGTATGTGGAATTTTGACTGGGTCAGGCTAACATATTGAAGGTACCCAACAACAGCTTCAAACCTCCTGCTCATATTTGCGGAATAAAACTACAAAATTAGCTTAAATCCCCGGAATTGCAAGTTGGACGATCATCCGGCCAAATAGTTACAAATTATTAATTTTGCAGGAAAAATAAGGTACCTGATGGCTTCTCGTTTCCGGATTGCCGATTATTTTTCACTGGTAAAAATCAACCATACTATATTTTCACTCCCCTTTGCCCTGATCGGATTTTCCCTTGGCGCAAAAGAGATGAACGGACAGATCAACTGGTGGATTCTTCTTTTGATACTGCTTTGTGTCCTTTTCGCCCGCAATGCTGCTATGGGATTCAACCGGTACGCCGATCGAATCATCGACGGGAAAAACCCCAGGACCGCACAGCGTGAAATCCCATCCCGGGTGATACAACCATGGGCCGCGCTGCTGTTCGTTCTTGTTAATGCACTTTTATTTATGGCTACCACCTGGTTCCTGAATCTGACCTGCTTTATCCTCTCCCCGGTTGCATTGGTGGTCGTCCTGGGCTACAGTCTGACCAAACGGTTTACCCACCTTTCCCATGTCGTTCTTGGTTTGAGCCTTTCCCTTGCTCCAATCGGAGCCTATCTGGCCGTTATGGGCCATTTTTCTCTGTTGCCCGTACTTTTTTCACTGATCGTCATTTTCTGGGTCACCGGTTTTGATATCCTTTATGCGTTACAGGATGAAGAATTCGATAAAAAAGAACATCTTAAATCATTTCCTGCCCGGGTTGGCAAACGGAAGGCATTGGTTATCTCTGCGTTATTCCATGTCTGCGCCATTGCAATTATCGTTTTAACCGGATTTCAAGGTGGATTTCATCAATTTTACTGGATCGGGGCCCTTATCTTCTCCCTCCTTCTTACATATGAACATGCCATTGTAAAACCCACTGATATTTCGAGGGTTAACCTGGCTTTTGCAACCCTGAACGGTACCGCTTCCGTGTTGTACGCGGTTTTTGTGATCCTCGATCTTTTTCTGAACCGGTTTGGTGGCTGAACATATCAGTTTTTCTCGCTCCAGTTCAGCCGGTCGAGCGACCTGTACTGAATGGCTTCGGCAAGATGTTCGATCCTGATATCTCCCGAATTCTCCAGGTCGGCAACAGTCCTTGCCACTTTCAGTATCCGGTCGTAAGCCCTTGCCGAAAGCCCAAGCTTTTCCATGGCTGTTTTAAGAAGGAGATCCCCGGTTTCATTGATCCTGCATAGCTCCCTCAGTTTTCCCGACGGGATCTGGGCATTGCAGTAAATGCTTTCCATCGCGCTGAACCTTTTCTCCTGGATCGATTTTGCGCCGATCACACGTTTCCGGATCTCGGCGCTTGATTCCGACTGGCGCCGGGCGCTCAGTTGCCGATAGTCAACCGGTTGTACCTCAATATGAATATCGATACGGTCGAAAAGCGGACCCGATATTCTGTTGATATATCGCTGTATTTCGGCCGGTGAACACTGACAGGTTATCGTGGGATGCGAGTAAAAACCACAAGGACAAGGATTCATTGCAGCAACCAGCATGAAACCGGCCGGATACTCCAGGGTCATTTTAGCCCTCGAAATGGTCACCATGCGGTCTTCCATCGGTTGGCGGAGGACCTCCAGCACCGATCGTTTGAATTCGGGCAATTCATCGAGGAACAACACACCGTTGTGTGCCATCGATACCTCCCCGGGATGCGGTATCGTACCTCCTCCGATCAAGGCAATATCGGAAACCGTGTGATGGGGCATCCTGAAGGGTCGGCGAACTATCAGCGACTGCCCGGTCGCCAGCTTTCCCGCCACTGAGTGTATTTTCGTGGTTTCAAGCGCTTCCATAAGGTTCAACGGTGGCAGGATGGAAGGAATTCTTTTAGCCATCATCGTCTTTCCTGAACCCGGCGGACCGATCAAGAGAACATTGTGCCCTCCTGCCGCAGCTATTTCAAGGGCTCTTTTAATGTTCTCCTGGCCGCGTACATCGGCGAAATCAAAGTCGTCAAAACCATTTTCCTGCAAAAAAGCTTCCTTCCCATCGATAACAACAGGATCGATCCTGAGGTCGCCGTTCAAAAAACCAATCACTTCCCTGATCCCCGGCATGCCGTAAACCCGGATCCCTTTCACGATCGCCGCCTCTCTGGCATTCTGAAGGGGCAACAATATTCCCTTGAAACCGTTCTTTCGTGCTTCAATCGCGATGGGCAAGGCTCCCCGGATCGGAACAAGGCCTCCGTCGAGCGACAATTCCCCCATGATGACATATTCAGCCAGATTATCCGTTCTGATTACCTTATTTGCCCCCAGAATCCCCACTGCCAGGGTTAGATCGTAGGCCGATCCTTCCTTACGGATATCCGCAGGAGCCATGTTGATGATGATCTTCTTGCCGGGAATCCTGTACCCATTGGTCCTTAACGCCGATTCAATCCGGTGATGGCTCTCTTTCACCGCATTATCCGGTAAGCCAACCATGAAAAACTGGATTCCCTGATCCATGTAAACCTCAACGGTGACGGTAAACGCCCGGATTCCCGCAACAGCGCTCCCGAAAGTTTTTACAAGCATATTCCCTGTTTACGGTTTATCAGCCGCGATTCGAAAAGGTGAACCGTCCAGGTCAGGAAGTTATTAACAAAAAGATGCGGGTAAGATCAGGCTGTTACTACGGATATGATTTGCTCAGGGTTTTTCCGGTTTATACCCGGACCCGTTTAGAATTTTCTGAAAATCATTTTCCGACAGCAGTTCTCTTAATGTCTCATCCGGATTGTTGGTCATAAATTTCCTTACAATCTGCCAACCGATCCATTCACCAAGGCGGGGAGGAGATTCCTTGGAAAACTCAGCAGTAAAGGGTCCGTCGGACATAAAAGCCCGGATGATCGCACCGTCGGTCGAAAAAAGCAGTCTGTTATCGATGATGGCGGCCCAGACGTAAGCTTCATTTTTTTCAATCCAGGCTTCCTGCTTTTCCGTATACCCGATAATCAGATGAGCCGGGTGACCGGGGATCAAAGCCTCCAGAAAATAAACACCCTTGCCAGCTTCGATCATCTGTTCAAGGAGATTATTCCCTGGCAACTGGCCGGGTCGGACGCTGTTGATCAGGGCCCGCATGCAGTCAGGTACCACCCTGTCGGAATTCATCCGCTCCACGCGGTATGCCGGCAATCCATCGGCAACATAAGGTTTAAACTCCTTACCCAGGTAATTATCCAGCCCGATCAGCATAACACTGTCGGCCATCTGAACCGGTAAATTGTATGTTCCCCCGGAGATATAGGCATAAACCCGGGGGATCCTGCTTCCCGGGAAATAATAGCGATAATGACGGAGCGCACCGGTCAGTTCTGACTCGAGAATGCCAACATCCCTGTATTTTCGTGCAACGGCAGCATGGAATTCTATATTTCTCGGGTTCAAGAGATAGGACTTCATTTCGGAAAGATTTTTAGGATCCGACAAGTCCGTTTCCAGAAAAAAACGGAAATCCGGCCGCAACCTTTCAAGACCTGACTGCAGATCCCGGATATCTACCTTAAACAGATCCAGGTCGTACCGGTGGATGACTACCTCAGGGATCCTGACATGGGTGATATCCACCTTCAACCGGTTTCTCTTACCGGAACAACTGCCAAGAGAGATCCAGGCAAATAAACTGAAAGCCGAAATCCACCAAAAAATTTTTCTACTTGTCATGTAATTCATTTTACCCAATGGATAACGCCACCGTGCACTGATTATTTTTTAGTAAAAACAGGGAATTTACTTAGTACCGGGGTTATTAATACGTAATTTTACCTGCATATTTTACAACCAAACGACCTGTGGCTCTTTAATCCTTAATTTATTGAATATTAATTATATAAATTAATAATATACAAAATCAAAAAACATTATACCGAACATGAAAATATATCAAATAATCCTTCTTCAGGCCATTTTTCTTACAACACTTTTCTCCTTACAGCAACCGGCCTATGCACAAATCGGATCTTATGACCCAGGTATCAACCAGGAAAATCCTTCAGGAAGAAATAACTCCCGGGTTCCGTTGAAACTGGGATTAAAAATAGCTCCCAACCTTGCCTGGATGAATCCAAGTACAAAAGATTACAGCAGTGATGGGGTCAGGCTGGGAACCACCATCGGTTTGGTGGGTGACATTTATTTTGCCGACCAGTATGCCATTTCAACCGGGTTTAATTTCATATTTTTAAATGGAAAATTGAGTTACCGCGACAGCCGGCTGGTCCATGACGATACGGTCGTAAACGGACAGGTTTCGCGGAAGTATAATTTTCTCTATCTGGAAATCCCGGTGATGATCAAAATGAGTACCCGGAAATTCGGCCGGTTTTCCTTTTTTGGCCAAGTAGGCTTAGGGACAGGATTCCGTGTAAAAGCAACTGTAAAAGAACATTTCGAACCCGATTCAGGCGAGCCCCTGGACCAAAAATATGACTATGATTCCGGTACAACACTTATCCGCGAATCGATCCTTGTTGGTATTGGAAGTCAATTTCACCTCGATAAATCGACCATGCTGTTTTTCGGAATGAATTATTCGAACAGTCTGAATAATATATTGACCGGTGTAAACAGCCTGTCGAAAAGCAACGAGAAAAGCATGTTCAATTATGTCGAGCTCAATCTGGGAGTTCTGTTCTAAAAAAAACAGCATGAAAATAGCGCTGGCACAATTAAATTATCATATCGGCGATTTTGAACTGAACATTTCCCGGATTTGTGATGCCATCCGGTGGGCACAATCGGAGCATGCCGATCTTGTCATTTTTGCAGAGTTATCGGTATGCGGGTATCCACCCCGTGATTTTCTGGAGTTTGATGACTTTATAAACCGGGCGGAAAATGCAGTTCAGCGGATTGCCAAATCGTGTGTCGGTATTGCAGCGATCGTGGGGGCCCCCTCTGTAAATAAAGCCGAAAAAGGAAAGCCGTTGTTTAACACCGCATTTTTCCTGGCAGAAGGTAAAATTCAATCCATGGCGCACAAGACACTCCTGCCGAATTATGATGTGTTCGACGAATACCGGTATTTTGAGCCCAACCATACTTCGTTACGCGTTATCAATTATAAAGAATTCTCTTTTGCACTGACCATTTGTGAGGATTTATGGAATGTGGTCGAGGATCCCCTTTATATCTCAAATCCCATGGATGAACTGATCGGGCAGGCTCCGGATGCGATTATCAATATTGCCGCCTCCCCTTTTCATTACAACCAACCTGAATTAAGGCGGGAGGTTCTCTGTAAGAATGCCCTTCGTTATAAGGTTCCTGTTTTCTATGTCAACCATGTTGGTGGGCAAACCGAACTTCTCTTCGACGGGAGTTCCATGGTTCTCGACCGGACCGGGAGTACTATCTATCAACTGAAAAGCTTTGAGGAAGATCGTCTCCTGGTTGATTTTGTCACCCTTTCTGAGCGACCGCCACTGGCCGGGGTCACTCCCCTGCAGGGTCCATCTGCATCGACCGGTTCATCAAATAACCAATACCCCTTGCCGGTTCACCCCACATTCTCCGCAAAGGTGATTCCCCTGATCCATGATGCCCTGGTCATGGGTATTCGGGATTATTTCTGCAAAATGGGTTTTACCCGGGCCATTCTCGGCTTATCGGGGGGGATCGATTCAGCGGTCACGCTGGTTCTTGCATCCAGCGCATTGGGACCCGGAAATGTAAAAGCCATTTTATTACCCTCTCAGTTTTCATCGGAACACAGTGTTTCCGATGCCCAAAAATCTGCGGAAAATTTGGGTGTTCCTTACGAAATAATTCCGATTATTCAGGCATATCAAGCCATGGAAAGTACTTTAAAGGAACAATTCAAGGGACTACCATTCAACCTGACCGAAGAAAACATTCAGGCCCGGATCCGGGCTGTCATCCTGATGGCGCTTTCGAACAAATTCGGTTACATTCTGTTGAACACCTCCAATAAAAGTGAAGCCGCGGTAGGGTATGGAACCCTTTACGGCGATATGTGCGGAGGATTGTCGGTGCTTGGGGATATTTACAAGACCCAGATCTATCAACTTGCATCTTACCTTAACAGGGATTCGGAGGTTATCCCGTTGAATACCATTTCGAAACCACCTTCTGCTGAATTGCGACCAGGTCAGAAAGATTCCGATTCTTTGCCCGAATATGGTTTGCTCGATGAAATCCTGTTTTTATACATAGAAAAACGAAAGGGCCCTGAAGAACTGATCGCTCTGGGTTTCGATGAGTCTGTGGTCCGACGCGTTTTACAGATGGTCAACGTCAATGAGTACAAGCGGTACCAAACCCCTCCCATTCTCCGGGTTTCGCCCAAAGCATTTGGTATGGGGCGCCGGATGCCAATTGTCGGCAAGTACCTTTCCTGAGAGCCTGAGCGGTACTATTCCGCCATAACCGATTCAACTGATTTGATTTCGGGAATAGCCCTGACCACAGCGGCTTCAATCCCGTTTTTAAGAGTCATCCTGCTGTGGGGACAATTGCCGCACATTCCCAGAAGACGTATATTAACAACATGATCATCGGTCATGTCGACAAATTCCACATCACCTCCATCGGCCTGAAGATAGGGACGGATCTGGTCGATCACGTTTTTTACTTTGAGAATCAGTTCTTCGTTTGCTGACATAAAAAAATGCTGATTAATTTTCGATCAAATTAGTGTATTCCATTTTGTTCTATCATCGCAGAACAGGTTTGTAAAGGTAACAAATGTTATCCAATCATTTCACGCCAAACGTCTCTCTGATTGCATTGCTGATTGCAACCTGTTGGGCTACTTTTTCGGCCAGCTCTCCGAAGGAGGAGGAACCCGGGGATGCCTCATCGGCCGCCACGGGATTTCCGTTATCGCCCGAATCGACAATACACTGTTGTATGGGGATCTGACCAAGGAGCGGAACATTAAGCTCTTTTGCAAACTGTTCACCACCGCCTTTCCCGAAAATGAAATACTTGCTCCCGGGCAGTTCGGGAGGGGTGAACCAGGCCATATTTTCAACAAGTCCGAGAATGGGAATATTGATTTTGTCGTTGCGGAACATATCGGCAGCTTTTCTCACATCGGAGACGGCTACCTGCTGCGGAGTGGTCACAATGATTGCGCCGGTCAATGGAAAATCCTGAATAAGGGTCAAAGGAATGTCGCCCGTTCCGGGGGGCAGATCGAGTACCAGGTAGTCGAGTTCACCCCAATCTGCATCCATGAAGAGCTGCCGCAAGGCCATCGAGGCCATGGGACCCCTCCAGATTAACGCTTTCGACTGATCAACGAAAAATCCTATGGAAAGTATCTTGATCCCGAATTTCTCGAAGGGATACACATAAGTCTTTCCATCCTTATCGTAACCTGTCGGTCGCGCATTCTGAAGTCCGAACATAATGGGAATCGACGGTCCGTAAATATCGGCGTCGATCAACCCGACCCGGGCTCCTTTCCGTGCAAGGGCCACAGCCAGATTAACCGCCACCGTCGATTTACCGACCCCGCCTTTCCCCGACCCCACCGCAATAATGTTCTTTACCTGACTTAACATGGCATCGGTCTCCTTACGCCGGGTTGTGACCTTCGAGGTTACCTCAACCTCGACCACTGCCGAAGGATCGGCAAACCGGTGAACGGCATCAATGCATGCCTGTTTAATCTGGTTCTTCAACGGACACGCCGGCGTGGTCAGGATCAGCCGGAATGACACGTTATTGCCTTCGATCTTTACCTGATCGATCATATTCAGAGTCACCAGATCTTTCTTCAGATCGGGATCTTCAACCTGTCGGAGCGCATCCAAAATTTGTTCAGTCGTTATCATAGTCAGTTATTTAAAATTGAATGCCGGTACTGAATCTATAACCGGTATGAATCAGTGATTTTTCAATTTGGATTTGGGTTTTCGTGCTGTGCTGCCGATATCTTTATCTTTAAATCTGACAAAAACCTCTGGTTGAAGTTCTTTCACCGGATCCCAGAATATTTCATCAAACCGATTAATCCGGTCATGGTCAACTTTAATTCCTTCACTCTCCAGAAGCTGCTGCATTACATGAGGTCCGCCGAAATGATTTTTACCGGTGAGGACTCCCATGCGATTCACAACCCGGTGGGCAGGAATACCGGCTGCCTCCGTGTATGATGAATTCATGGCCCAACCCACCATCCGTGCAGAACCACGGGTGCCCAGAAATTCCGCAATGGCTCCGTACGAGGTCACCCTCCCGTAAGGGACCAACCTTGCCACCTCATAAACTTTCTGAAAAAAGGAGTCTGATCTCCCGCTCTCATATTCCGGCGCTCCGCCTTTTCTGCCTCTGTCTCTTCCCGTACTGATAAATCCCCGCCCCTTTCCAGTCATTGCATCTGCTCCTTCAGATCCAGAAGAAATTCTTTTATCCGGTTAAGCGAATCGACAACCGCTACTTTATTGATAACCTCTTCTTTATTGTTTTTCAGCTTTTCACGCGCTCCCTGAAGGGTATAGCCCCGTTCTTTGACCAGGTGATAAATGATCCGGAGATGATCAATATCCTGGGGTGTAAAAAGACGGTTCCCTTTTTTGTTCTTCTTTGGCTTTAAAATATCAAACTCCTTTTCCCAGAACCGAATGAGGGAAGCGTTTACCTCAAACAACTCAGAAACCTCACCAATGGTGTAATAGAGTTTTTCAATTTTTTTATCTTTTTTCAGCATCATCGTCTGATTAATCCATGGTCTGCGAAGGACGTGACGACAAGTCAAGCATCATCTGGAACTGTTCCGGGGAAATATCGTTGAAGAAAAAATAGATAGGATTCAGCGGAATACCATTTTTCCGGACTTCATAATGAAGATGCGGCGAGGTTGACTTCCCCGTGTTTCCCACATATCCGATAATTTGTCCCCGGAGGATTTTCTGTCCGGGTTTAACAAATATCCGCGACAAATGCGCATACACGGTCTGGTAGCTAAAACCGTGATCAATTCTGATCTGATTGCCATATCCTCCCTGAATATCGCGTCCGGCCAATGTAACTGTTCCATTACCGGTTGCATAGATTTCGGTTCCTACCGGCGCAGAAAAATCCATTCCTTCATGAAATTTTCTTACTTTATAAAACGGATCCATCCGGGTTCCGAAGTAGGATCCGATCCGCCGGAGATCCTTGTTGTTGACTGGCTGAATCGCCGGAATGGAGGCCAGCATTTTTTCCTTATTCTTTGCCAGATTAAACACTTCATCATACGATTTCGACTGAATATACAGTCTGCTCAGGATGCGATCCATGGTCTTTTCAGTTTCAATGATCAGATCAGAACCCGAATATCCCTTCAGCGCCTCGTATTTGTCAATCCCTCCGATCCCGGCCGACCGTATCGAGTTGGGAATCGGTTCAGCCTCAAAGATCACCCGGTAAATATTATCGTCCCGGTCCTGAAGGTCATCAAGAATTTTGGTCACTTTATCCAACTGATCATTTAAAATCTGGAACTGAAGCTTCATCTGTTCAATTTCCCGCTTTTGCGCCCGCTCTTTCGGAGAATCCAGGAAATTATAGGCCAGGATCAGCACCACAGCGGCAAAGACCACCCCGGTGGATAGGTGGGTGAAAAAATATAACAAACGTTTCCGGAATGTGGTTTGTACCCGGTCGAAGGTCAATGACTTTTTATTGAACTTGTACTTTACCTTGCTCATTAAGAGGCGGATGAAGAATTGTTCAAATGAGTGAACCTAACAGCTACAAAATTAAGTAAATAATTAACTTTGCAGCCCCGGAGCAGTTTTAAAAAATGTTAAAGATTGTTAATGAATTATTAATGTGATCATTAGCAGTAAAATTGAACAAGGAATAAAATTTTCATTCACGGTATAAAGAAGTAAGATGAATTCAGCAGATATCAGACAGACTTTTCTCGATTTTTTCAGTTCCAAAGCACATAAAATTGTCCCATCGGCCTCCATGGTGGTCAGGAATGATCCCACCCTGATGTTCACCAATGCAGGAATGAACCAGTTCAAGGATATTTTCCTGGGCAACCGTACTGCAGAATTCTCCCGTATCGCCGACACCCAGAAATGTCTTCGGGTTTCAGGAAAACACAACGACCTGGAAGAGGTTGGCCACGATACCTATCACCATACCATGTTCGAAATGTTAGGTAATTGGTCATTCGGTGATTATTTTAAGCGCGAGGCCATTTCATGGGGATGGGAACTGCTCACGGAGGTGTTGAAGATCGATAAGGATCGGTTGTATGTTACTGTTTTTGAAGGCGATGAATCAGAAGGGCTGGAACCCGACAGGGAAGCTTTTGAATTATGGAAGGCGTTTCTGCCGGAAGACCGTATTTTGTCAGGATCAAAAAAAGACAATTTCTGGGAAATGGGTGATACAGGTCCCTGTGGCCCCTGTTCGGAAATCCACGCTGATATCCGGGATAATGCCGACCGAAGCCGGATTCCGGGGAAAGACCTCGTGAATAAAGGGGATCCCCATGTGATCGAAATATGGAATCTGGTATTTATCCAGTATAACCGACAGGCCAACGGACAACTGATTGAATTGCCGGCCAGGCATGTCGATACAGGGATGGGGTTTGAACGGCTCTGTATGGTGCTGCAGGGGAAAAAATCAAATTATGATACCGATGTTTTCCAGCCGGTTATCAGCGAAATCGGACGCATAGCAGGTATTCCGTATGGCAAGGATCCCGGGTGCGACATCGCCATGCGCGTCGTTGCCGATCATTTGCGCGCTATTACCTTTGCCATTGCCGACGGACAGCTACCTTCGAATGTCAGGGCAGGCTATGTCATTCGCAGGATTCTCCGCAGAGCTGTTCGATATGGTTACGCGTTCCTGAATTTAAAAGAGCCCTTCATTCATGTGCTTGTCCCGATCCTGTCAAATCAGATGGGACGGTTCTTTCCTGAACTAATAAATCAAAAAGATCTCATAATTAATGTTATAAGAGAAGAAGAGACCGCTTTTCTGCGCACCTTATCCCTTGGGATTCAGCGGTTTAATGACTACATTGAAATGCAAAATGCAAAATGCAAAATGCAAAATGCAAGTACTGCTGATAACGCGGTATTAGAAAATAAAAATGACACCCCGAAGCACACCAGCAACCTTAAACCCTTAATTGATGGCAGGTTTGCCTTTGAATTGTTCGACACTTATGGCTTTCCCATCGACCTTACGCAGCTCATGGCACGTGAGGCCGGCTGGGAGGTGGATATGGATGGATTCAGCAAGGGGCTGGAGGAACAAAAGGCCCGTTCAAGAAAGGATGCCACCATCGACACTTCTGATTGGATCGTTTTACAGGAAGAGGAGGGATTGCCCGAGTTCGTCGGGTATGATCATCTGGAAACCGAAACCAGTATCACCCGCTATCGAAAGGTCACTACCAAGGGCGAGGAGTTCTTCCAGATCATTTTAGCTCAAACGCCATTCTATGCAGAGTCAGGTGGTCAGGTGGGCGACCGGGGCTGGTTGATCTCCGGGGAGGAAAAATTAGAGATACTGGGAACGGTCCGCGAAAACGATTTGATCATACACATTTCCCGACAAATTCCCCGGGATCCCGGTCATCCGGTACAAGCAAGGGTCGACGGGGTCAAACGAAGGGACACTGCCAACAATCATACTGCTACGCACCTGATGCATGCTGCTTTGCGCGAAGTTTTGGGAAAACATGTAGAACAAAAGGGATCCCTGGTTGACGAAGAGCGTCTGAGGTTCGATTTTACCCATTTCGCAAAATTAACACATGAAGAAATCCGCCAGATTGAACGGATCGTGAACGAGCGCATCAGGCAAAACATACCCATCCTCGAAATGCGGACCGTGCCGATAGCCGAAGCAAAAGCGATGGGCGCCATGGCGCTTTTCGGAGAAAAATACGGCGATCTCGTCAGGGTCATCTCGTTTGATCCCGGATTTTCCGTCGAACTGTGCGGTGGAACGCATGTGCCTTCAACGGGTCAAATCGGTTCATTTAAAATTGTGTCGGAAGGAGCCATTGCAGCAGGAATCCGGCGGATTGAAGCTATTACTGCATCCAGGGTTGAAATGTATTGGAATGAACGGGAGGATCTCCTGAATGAGATCAGTGAACTCCTCAAAAACCGTGTAGATCAGGTCAAGAGTCTGAAAAACCTCCTCGACGAACATGCCACACTGAAACGTGAAGTAACCGAACTGGGGAAATTGAAGATCCGGCAACTAATCGAAGAATACGGCACCAAAGTAACCCGGGTGAATGGCCTCAGTTTTCTTGCTGAAGAGGTTTCACTTGACAGTAACACTGCGAAAAACCTTGCCCATGAACTCACCCGTGTCATTCCCGATCTATTCCTTGTTTTTGCCTCTGAAGTCGATGGTAAGGCCATGCTCACGGTGATGTTATCAGAATCGTTGGTTAAAGACCGGAATATGAATGCGGGTGCGATCATACGCGAACTTGCCAGGGAGATCCAGGGAGGAGGCGGAGGGCAACCCCACTTTGCCACGGCAGGCGGAAAATTTCCTGCCGGCATCCCGGCTGCATTGGCCAAAGCGAAAAATTTTGCGGAGAAGTAAAGGATTTTAGTGTTTTAAATTATTCAGCCATTTGTCAAATCTTAATTCTTAAATCGTAAATCCAAAATTGTGTTTATAGTACGCCGGTTTGAAGAGATCTCCAACAACGCGTGGCCTGCACTGCAAACCATCCAGTATGACGGATGGCTGCTCAGGTTTGCAAACGGGGTTACCAAACGATCGAATTCCGTGAACATGCTCTATCTTTCTCATCTTGAACCTGCTGAAAAGATAAGGGTTTGCGAGAAACTCTACCAATCAAGAAATATTACACCTTGCTTTAAAATCACATCCGAATGCCAACCCGACGGTATTGATGCGCTTCTCGAGGCATCAGGGTATTATCTTCATTCTCACATTTCTTTTCAGACTCTTGATTTGTCAGGATGGTCTCCCCATACCGATCCGGAAATAGTTCTTGAAACCCGGATCCGTGAAAGCTGGATCGATGACTTTATCCGGATGAATGGTTTTAATCCCGCAAATAAGACCACCTACCTTTCGATCATGCAACAGGTACTCACTCCGTTTGTACTCCTGTCGGTCAGGTGTGAAGGAAATATTGCGGGAGTCGGATTGGGGGTGATGGAGGAATCAAACATCGGAATTTTCGATATTGTCGTCGATCCCCGGTACCGTCGTAAGGGGCTGGGCAGAGGAATTGTAGAGGCCATTCTTTCCTGGGGAGTGGAACAGGGCGCCCGCACGGCCTATCTTCAGGTACTGACCAACAATACTCCGGCAATCAACCTTTATCAAAAGATGGGATTCAGGGAATTATATCCATATTGGTACCGGATGAAAAAATGAGCGTTCCTTGCTTATCCGGAATAGAATATAATATTTTTACATATCTTGTTAAAATTTGTTAATTATCAAACATTGAAAACAAGATTATCCGAAAGGGAGCGTTTGAAACCGGCAACCCTTACAAATCCATATGCTATGAAAAAAACGATTCTTTTAATTTCTGTGATCCTTCTTTCAGGGAATATGCTTTTTCCACAGGAAGCGACACCGATACGCAAACACGAGATCGGGCTTACTTTCTCAAGTCTTAATTCATTCGGACTTGTTTATAAAACGGGGCGGAAATCCACGCTCTTCCGTCTCGGAATGCTCGCATTAAATCTCAATAACATCAATGAATACGGGCGCAAACAGGACTCTCTCGACCGGAAAAGCTCAGGATATGGAATCGGCCTGAAGGCCGGATTTGAAAAACGCATCATGATGGTCAAAAACCTGGATTTTGTGATCGGGCTGGATGCCGGATGCAACTACAACCATTCAAAGTCCAAAGAAGAGGGACGATATTACACGACAACCAACACCATCTGGTCGGTAACCTCAGCGTTGTACTGTGTAATCGGGGCGGCTTACACCGTGAAAGAAAGGCTCGTAATCTCCGCTGAAATTTATCCTGCCATCAGTTACATTTATGGTAAAACCAAATCGGAATCATATCAGCAAGATGTGGAAGTTACGACCAGCAGGATCGCGTTTGGTTTTACAAATACAGCAGCCAGTCTGACATTAGCCTATCGTTTTGGAAAATGATCGCAGCGGGAAACCCGTGAAAGTGTTGTTTCCGGTTATCGGGTCAATGCTTGCAGTTCATTCTTGATTTGATCCAGGGCCATTTCTGAAGGCAGTTTTCCTTTTTCAATCACCATCTCAAAGATATTTTTAACCAGCGCTTCGGCCATGGATTCATCCCCGGCTCTTGCAGTCGCCTGATTGATTAGCGCCACCATCTCTTCCTTTGCATTTTTTACCAGTTCCCAGGTCTGTTGAGAGAGGTAGAGTTGTTGGGATAGGTTATACTCGAATTCTTCACGGATGGTACGGACGAGTAATGATTGTAACTGGACCGAAGTCAGATCGGGATTATTCAGCCGCATGACCAGATTGGAAGGGTGAATTCGTTCCAGAAACAGGATAAACCGCTCAAACGCCTGTAAACGCAATGGCAGGATCACCCGGGTGACCTCCGATGTTGGGGAATCGGTGGGACCGGCTTCATTTCCCACCGGCTTCTGCCCGTTTTTCTGTTTCAGATAATACCATAAAAGAAAAAATAATCCGCTAAAGATCAGCACGATCTTAATTATCCCGAAAAGAAGATGAAACGGGGAAGGACTAACGAACGGGAAAGGGTTCATGATTTTTTTCCCAAAGATACAGGAAACCAACCGTAAATTTTCCTAACTTTGTGGTTTATTTTAATAATCTCATTTTCATTATTTTATGACAACACTAACCCAAAGAATCCAGTATCTGGCCGAAAGTGAAACATTGGCCATGTCGCGTAAAAGTCGCGAACTTAAAGCCCTGGGTCATGATGTGATCAATCTGAGCCTGGGAGAACCCGATTTCAATACCCCCGATTACATCAAAGAGGCCGCCAAGGAAGCCATTGATAAAAACTTTACTTTTTATCCCCCGGTGGCTGGTTATGAAGATCTGAGGAAAGCAATTTGTCTGAAGTTGAAAAGGGATAACAATCTGGATTATGAATGCAACCAGATCGTAGTCTCAACAGGTGCAAAACAGTCTATTGCAAATGTGGTGCTAAGCCTGGTAAATCCCGGTGATGAAGTGCTGGTTCCGGCGCCGTACTGGGTTTCGTACAAAGAGATCATTAAAGTGGCCGAAGGAAAAGCGGTGTTTATTCCGGCGACCATCGAAAACGATTTTAAAGTAACTCCGCAACAGCTCGAAGCGGCGATCACACCGAAAACCCGACTGCTGATCTACAGTTCTCCCTGCAATCCTACCGGTTCGGTGTATTCACGCGATGAACTGAAAGGGATTGCTGAGGTCATCGTTAAATATCCGAACATCACAATTATAGCCGATGAAATTTATGAACACATCAATTTTATAGGAAAGCACGAAAGCATTTGCCAGTTTGATTTCATCAAAGACCGGGTGGTTCTTGTGAACGGTGTTTCCAAAGGTTTTGCCATGACCGGATGGAGGATTGGTTTTATTGCAGCGCCGGTCGATATAGCAAAAGCCTGTGATAAACTTCAGGGACAATTCACATCGGGCGCCTCTTCCATTGCACAAAGGGCAGCTCTGAAAGCGTTTGCAACCGCTCCCGACGACACCCCAGATATGAAAATCATGTTAAAGGCTTTCCGCGAACGGCGTGATCTTATGTTGAAACTTCTTGCAGAAATCCCGGGCATGAAACTCAACCATCCCGACGGAGCATTTTACATTTTCCCCGATATTTCCTGTTATTTTGGCAAGTCCGACGGAAAAACAAACGTCGCCAATGCCAACGACCTGTGTTTGTATCTTCTCAACAAGGTTTACGTGGCGCTTGTCCCCGGCGACGCCTTTGGCGATCCAAGGTGCATCAGGTTTTCTTACGCCACCGGCATCGACAAACTCACAGAAGCGGTAAGACGAATCAAGCAAGCCCTGGAAGAACTCAGGTAGTGAACAGGAATTAGCGAAAAGCAATCAGGGAGAATGTTTTTGCAATGGCGGCAGCGATTGCAGAAACGGACTTTTTCCGAAAACAAACAACTAAAAACATATGATATGAATATTTCTGAGAAGATTGAAAATTGGGTGAATGAATGGGCTGATCTGTGCAAGCCCGAAACGATTCATTATTGTGATGGTTCCGATGAGGAAAACCAGAACTTACTCGATCAAATGGTTCAAAGCGGAGCTGCGGTCAAGCTGAATGAATCAAAGCGACCCGGCAGTTATTATTTTCAGAGTGATCCAAGCGATGTTGCCCGGGTGGAGAACAGGACTTTCATTTGTTCGGAAAAGCAGGAAGATGCCGGTCCTACCAACAACTGGATGGCGCCGGCCGAGATGAAAAGGATCCTCCGGGAATCTTATCGGGGATGCATGAAAGGCCGCGTAATGTATGTTATTCCTTTCAGCATGGGGCCCTTGGGGTCAAAGATCGCACACATCGGAATGCAGATCACCGACTCCCCCTATGTTGTAGTGAACATGCGAATTATGACCCGGATGGGCAAAGCCGTTCTCGATGTGTTGGGTAATGACGATTTCGTACCCTGCCTTCATTCAGTTGGAGCGCCTCTCGAACCAGGCCAGCAGGATGTTAAATGGCCTTGTGCCCCGATTGAGAAAAAATACATCTCTCATTTCCCCGAAACAAATGAAACCTGGTCGTTCGGAAGCGGATATGGCGGCAATGCCCTTCTCGGAAAAAAATGCTTTGCATTGCGGATTGCTTCCAACATGGCCCGCCGGCAAGGTTGGATGGCTGAACACATGCTCATCATGGGTATAACGAATCCTCAGGGTGTCAAGAAATATATCGCTGCCGCATTCCCGAGCGCCTGTGGGAAAACAAACCTGGCCATGCTGATCCCGAGCATCCCCGGGTGGAAGGTCGAAACGGTTGGTGATGATATCGCCTGGATGAAATTCGGTGAAGATGGACGGTTGTACGCGATCAACCCGGAAGCAGGCTTTTTCGGGGTCGCTCCGTATACCTCCATGGATAGCAATCCCAATGCGATGCTGTCGTGCAAGTCAAATTCGATCTTCACAAACACTGCGCTGACCCCTGATGGCGACATCTGGTGGGAAGGGATTGGTTGCGACATTCCCGCCGGGTCGATCACCTGGACCAACCTGGTATTTGATCCATCCGCCGGGAAGCCGGCAGCGCACCCCAATGCCCGTTTTACTTCACCTGCCCGGCAATGTCCGGTCATTGATCCTGACTGGGAAAATCCGAAAGGAGTTCCAATCTCTGCCTTTCTTTTCGGCGGTCGCCGACCGGCTACCGTTCCCCTGGTGTATCAATCATTTGACTGGAATCACGGTGTATTTTTAGGAACTATTGTGGGTTCGGAGGTCACTGCAGCGGCTATCGGACTGAAAGCAGGGGTTCGTCGCGATCCATTTGCCATGCTTCCTTTCTGCGGCTATCACATGGGGGATTACTTTAACCATTGGATCTCGATCGGAAAAATGGCTTCCGACCCGACAAAATTGCCTAAAATTTTTAACGTCAACTGGTTCCGTAAAGGAGCCGACGGGAAATTTCTCTGGCCCGGGTACGGTGACAACATCAGGGTGCTGAAATGGATCTTTGGACGGGTCGAAGGGACAGAAAAGGCCGTAGAGACCCCGATCGGTTACGTCCCCGATCGAAATTCAATCGATGTTAATGGTCTGCCGGGAGTCGCTGAGAAAATGGATCAAATCCTCAAGGTCGACAAAAAAGAGTGGTTGGATGAATGCGAATTGATTGCAGAACATCAGAAAATTTTCGGCGACAAATTACCCGGGGAAATCAGAACGCAGTTTGAAAGATTAAAAGAACGCCTGATGTAAGGGTGATTTGAGCCCTGAAACGCCAAATCTGTGGGGACATTGAGCTATGGTGCAGTAGTGAAATGGTGCCGTGGTGCCATGGTGCCGTGGTGCCATGGTGCTGTGGTGAAATGGTGCCGTGGTGAAATGGTGAGATAGTGCTGTGGTATGAAATATCCGAACATAATGGACGAGGAATTCAAAATTTACACAAAAGGCGGCGACCGGGGTGAAACTTCTCTTTTGGGAGGAACCCGGGTCGCCAAAAGCCACGAACGTGTTGAAGCTTACGGCAACCTGGATGAACTCAACAGCTTTATCGGGTTGATTCGCGACCAGGATATCAGGCCTCATTACAAAGAGATTCTTATCCGGATACAGGAAAATCTTTTTATTGCTGAGGCTTTGATTGCACGGGACCCTGACAAATCTCCCCGAACATTACCTGCTCTGAGCGAACAGGAGATCACACTGCTGGAACGGGAAATTGATGCCATGAATGAAGAACTCGCGCCGCTACGGAATTTTATCCTTCCCGGAGGACATCCCATTGTTTCAATCTGCCACATTGCACGGACCGTCTGTCGCAGGGCTGAACGGTCGCTGATCCGTTTAAAAGCAACCAGCCCGGTCGATGAGATCATTCTCCGTTTGATAAACCGATTATCTGATTACTTTTTTGTTCTGGCCCGAAAAGTAGCAAAAGATCTCGGTGCGACAGAGACTGCCTGGGAACCCGGAAAATCGGGAAAGTAACCCGACGGTAAAAAAAACATACAATAAGATATCATCGTGATCGTTAAGAATTTTTAACTTGACATACTGATTTTTTTTTTTATACTTTTGCAAAAATTCAACTCAGACTAAAAAAATGTATTGGACACTCGAATTGGCCTCAAAACTGGAAGATGCTCCCTGGCCTGCAACCAAGGATGAGTTGGTCGATTGGGCGATCCGATCCGGCGCACCCCAGGAGGTAATTGAAAATCTCAAGGAGATTGAAGATGAAGGGGAGACCTATGAGCGCATCGAAGATATATGGCCTGATTACCCAACCAAGGATGATTTTTTCTTTCACGAAGACGAATACTGACGCTTAGAATTTAAAATTTTCGGAGTACGGTTGGATTCGACCGTACTTTTTTTTACCGGAAAAAGGTAAAATTGACACTCCCGTAATTTCGATGCTGAAAAAACCTTGGATGTCCCTCAAAGGTATACCGTTTGGGGTGCTCGAGAATAAACATGCTTTCGGAACGAAACAATCCTGAACAAATCACAAGGTCAGGCAGCCGTTCAAGACCATCAAGGTCGTAAGGCGGATCGGCAAAGATCATATCAAAGCCGGTATAGGCATGCTTGATGAACACAAAACAATTGGATCTGATTGGTTTGAGCCCTGATACACCCAGCGATGCGGCACATTTCCGGATAAATTCAACACACCGGGGGTTGGCATCTACGGCAACCACTTCAGGAGCTCCCCTTGAAAGGAATTCAAAAGCAACGTTTCCCGTGCCTGAAAAGAGATCCAGGACTTTGACCGTTTCAAAATCAACCAGGTTATTCAATATATTGAACAACCCCTCCTTCGCATAATCTGTTGTAGGCCGAACCGGGAGATTTACCGGGGGTTGCAGCCTGCGTCCCTTTAAACTTCCGCTTATAATCCGCATGATAGGAAATTCATCAATGGATAATGGGCATGATGGGCTACCTGGTTAAAAAGATAACTGTATTTGAACCCCTCGTTCCTGCGCCCAAATTCAACATGCCTGACGTATCGCGTCAACAGTTCTGCAAGGCTTCCCCCCTTCTCTGTGTTTCCCAATAAAACCAACGGCATGGATTCAGGGTTAAAATTCAGTTGTTCCAGCACAAAAATCAGGTAGTAAACTATATCCTCGTGATTATGAAACTGAAAGGAATTGAAATAACTCATCTGACGGCCATCAAAGATCATCAGATCAAAATACCGGTCCCTGACTTGGAGGAAAGTCCGGCTGGTATTGATCCTGTTTTTGTAATTGAGCCAGATACTCTCGATCAGGACGCTGGAATGGTGGACGATCTTTACCTTCGGAAAATAACCTTTCATGGTATTCAGAATCTGGTTCGGAACTGAAAAAACCTGATATGCATCCATCGGGAGCAAATGATCGGCAAAAACCTGTTCATCCGGTCCGGGATGTATGGTCAGATTCAGGTACCTCTCTTTTTCATCCGGATCGAAAAGTCCTGCCGGAACCAGTGTCGACCATCCGCTTTCCCAGGCCAACCTGGTTACCTTGTATTCATTTTTCAACCAAGGAGCTGATAGAAAAATATTTCTGAAAAAATCGTCCCCCGTGGTTCGCGGATGTTGCGGCATTCTTCGTTGGGCTGCATCCGACCGGAGTACCTGATGCAAACCCAGGTACTTGTTACGCTTAAAATCGAGGATGCAATATGAGAAACTCACTTCGCTGAATAAAACAGCAAGCCCGTACTGATGAGAATCCTGCGGTGAAAAAGATTCATCAAGCTTATTTACCACCGTCGAAAAATGATCGGCCATCCGATGCACTAAATGAATAAAATCGGTAAAATTGTTAGTGCAATGATAAGAAGAAAACCTGAAACCAGGTATCGGGCTGCCTGTTTCCCGCCAAAGAAACATCCGTAAAACATCTTTAACGTATTATTGCTGATGATTGCCTGAAAACTGGCGATGGCAATGGTCTGAACCGGTACTTCAAACTTACCCTGAAACAAGTTAATCAGGAACGGGTCAATATCTGTAATCCCTACCATAAATGACAGCGCGTTCAATCCCGGAGTTCCATAACGTTTTAAAACTTCATGGGTTATGACTGAAAAGGCAACAAACAGCGCAGTAAAAATCAATGCAGTCCTGAATTCGAGCGGGTTTTTTTCAGCCGTAAGATTCGGATCGGGTGGCCCGGAAGGATGGTTCCGGAAGTAAAGTATCAAAGCCCCGGTCCCTGCTGTAATAAGGAACAACCCAAGAAACCAGGGCCAAACCAGAACGAACAGGGAATCATTAAAGATAAGTACCAGCACAAGTATTCTAAGGTACATCATGGCTGTAGCGATGATGATGGCGGCCATATACTGCCGGATGTGCCGGGGTTCCTGACGGCTCTTCCTGGCCAGAATGATGGTAGTCGCGGTGCTGGAATATAATCCTCCCAGGATCCCGCTCAAAACGATTCCGGCATTTCTGAAGACGAACTTTTTCAACAGATAGCTCAGATAGGAGATGGAGGAGATCACTACCACGGCAAGCCAGATTTTATAGGGTGTCAGATTAAACCCTTTTACAATGGGTTCATCGGGTACCACGGGAAGGATCACCCCGGCAATGATCAGAAACTTTGCAAGGGTAATAAATTCATCCCGGTTGAATTTTTCGGTCATGCTACTGAAAGTTTCCTTCAGCTCGGTAAATATTAAAACCACGACCACGATCATCAGTACCATCCAGATGGGTTGGGTTATGATGAGGGGTCCCAGGCAATAGGTTATCAACGCGATGAAAATGGTGGTTGCTCCGAAATCCTTATATTCCCGGATATGAAAAAAATAAAAGATGGAGATGATGATCAGAAGGGCTGCGCCTCCACCCAAAAACAACGCGTGATTAAGAGGATCCAGGACATACAGGATGAAACCCAGGATTCCGATAAAGGTGAAGGTGCGGTCGGTGCCGAATGTACGGTCATTTTCAAGACGGGTCAGATGGATCCTTCGCTGTGACAGGCCGATGAGCAAAGAAAAAACCGTTACCAGTATAAACTGTACCAGGAGTTGCGGAATTTTAGTGAACAGTTCCATGTTATCAAAATCTGAAATCAGGTTTCAGGAATGGTTATCCTGGGATTTGTTACTTCCTCATAACTCGGAATATCATCCAGAAATCTGAATGTTTTTCCGGAGTGGTTAATATGGCATGCATAATGATTTAATCCGTTGGTCACCATGACATAAGAAACTCCGAGGGTTTTATTGTACATGGCAACCTGATCAAAAACCCTTTGGGTGATCTCTACCGTGGGCGCTTTACATTCGACGACCGCGACCGGTTTGCCATCGACATTGTAAGCCAGCAGATCAAAACGTTTTTTCATCCCATTGTAAATCACGCTGGCCTCAACGACAATGAGCGAAGCCGGATATCCCAGGTGAAAGGTCATCAGATGAAGAAAATGCTGCCTGACCCACTCCTCTGGTGTGAGCTTCACGAATTTCCGTCGAAATTCATCGAAGATCAACTGATTCCCCTTTGATCCTTCCCGGATGCGAACGGAAATGGGCGGTAGATTAAGTCTCTGCATGGCGCTCTTTCCACAAACTTACGTAAAAATATGCTAATTAGGTTAACTTTGTCGATTCAAAATTCCTTTCAGAATCGGGGGGAATTTTGATCTTGTCAGTAAAAAAAACACAAGATGAACACTAAAAAAGAGATTGTGGAGGACTGGTTACCCCGATATACCGGAACACCCCTCAGTGATTTCGGAGAATTTATCCTGTTGACCAACTTTAATCACTACCTGAATCTTTTTTCAAAATGGTACCAGGTCCCCGTAAAAGGTAAGGATAAGGCCATGCCCAGCGTTACCTGTGGAAATATCACCCTGATAAATTTTGGAATGGGCAGTCCGAACGCCGCAACCGTCATGGATCTTCTGGGGGCCGTGAAACCCAAGGTGGCGTTATTTCTGGGTAAGTGCGGCGGACTCAAGAAGAAATGTAAAGTCGGTGATCTGATCCTTCCCATCGCTGCCATACGGGGGGACGGGACCTCCGATGATTATTTTCCCGAACGGGTACCGGCGCTCCCGGCATTTAACCTTCAGAAAGCCATGTCGACGGTTATACACAACTACAAACGGGAATACTGGACCGGTACCGTTTTTACCACCAACAGAAGGGTTTGGGAATATGATGAAAGATTCAAAGAACACCTCCGGATGACGCGGGCCATTGCCATCGACCTGGAATCGGCAACGCTATTCATGGTGGGTTTTGCGAATGAAATCCCTACCGGGGCCCTGCTTTTGGTTTCCGATCAGCCTATGGTGGCCCGCGGCGTTAAAACCCAGGCAAGTGATAAGAAAGTCACTGAAAAATTTGCCGAACAACATCTGCGGATCGGAATCGATACCCTTCAGGTGCTGATCGATAAAAAAATCCTTGTCAAGCACCTCCGGTTCGACTGATCACCAACCACATTATTCTGGCACTATGAGCAACGGGAATGATCTCGGTTTTGAAGAACTGACCGGTAAGCTGAAAAACAAAATCTATTATCCGGTCTACCTCTTTCACGGGGAGGAACCCTATTTCATTGATGTTTTGAGTGAATACATCGAACAGCAGTGCCTCAGTGAACTGGAAAAGGAATTCAACCAGTCGGTATTTTATGGTAAGGACTCCGATGTGCAAACGATTATCAGTGCGGCACGCCGTTTCCCGATGATGGCCAATTATCAGGTCATTATTCTCAAAGAAGCTCAGGACCTGGATAAAATTGATGAATTTCTGCCCTATGTGCTTCATCCGGTTGAATCAACCATCCTGGTTTTATGCTACAAATATGGCACCCTGGATAAACGGAAAAGCTTGTATAAAGCCATCGAGAAGAACGGGGTCATCTTTGAATCGAAGAAGCTTTACGAAAATAAAATTCCTGACTGGATCAAAGATTATCTCAGGAAACGGAATTATACGATCACTCCTAAGGCTGCCATGTTGCTGACTGAATTCGTCGGTACAGACCTTGATAAGATCGTCAATGAAATCCAAAAGTTGCTGATCAACATTCCTGCCGGTTCTGAGATCAATGAAGCGTGTATCGAGAAAAATATCGGGATCAGTAAAGATTATAATGTTTTTGAACTTCAGAAAGCCTTAGCCCTGAAGGATGCTTTTAAAGCCAACCAGATCATTGCCTATTTTGCCGCCAATCCGAAAGAGAATCCCATGGTGAAGGTAATTCCGATTCTATCCTCCTATTTTTCGAAGATCCTGATGTACCATTACCTTCCCGACAAGTCGAGAAATTCCGTGGCGGCCGCGTTATCGGTCAGACCCTTTTTTGTACCCGATTATCAGCAGGCTGCAAAGACCTTCCCGGTTTCCCGGCTCCTGATGATTATATCTTTATTGCGTGAATATGATATGAAGGCCAAAGGTCTGGGAAATGTTTCAGCATCGGATGGGGAACTGATGAAAGAACTGATCTTTAAAATCATGCATTGACTATCCGGCCCGGTAATCATACTCATCCGACCGGTAGGTCTCCTCAATCAGATCCTGGTATTTTTCCAGGATGAATTTCCGGCGGGGTTTAAGGGTAGGTGAGATCTCTCCGGATTCTGTCGACCATTCCGCATCGAGGATTCTGAATTTCTTTATCTTTTCAAATTGTCCCAGATCCTGGTTGAAACGCTCCACTTCCTGTCTGATTCTCCTGATAATCCGTGAATTATGTATGGCTTTGGATTTGTTTCCAAACGCGATGTGTTTAACCGCGCACCAGCTTTTCAGGTAATCGAAATTGGGCACAATCAGCGCAGCGACATAATTTCGGTTCTCCCCCACCACCATAATATGCTCAATAAAGGGGCTTTCTCTGATTCGTTGTTCAATAGGTTGGGGTGCAACATATTTTCCACCGGAGGTCTTGAAAATTTCTTTTTTTCGATCCGTGATCTTCAGGAATTTCCCATCTTCCAGAATTCCGATATCCCCGGTGTGGAACCATCCTTCAGCATCAAAAACCTCCTCATTTTTTTCAGGCCGGTTCAGATATCCCAGCATCACATTGGGACCCTTGACCAGAATTTCTCCATCCTCTGCGATTTTCAGCCGAACGCCCGACAACAACGGGCCAACGGTGCCGAACCTCATTCCATCCGGTTCAAAGCGGTAGCAGGTGATACCCGGTGAAGTTTCGGTCAGACCATACGCATCAAGAACCGGTATCCGGGCCGCCCAGAAGAGGCGGGTAAGCTTCGGATGGAGGCTGGCCCCGCCGGAAACAATGAATTTTAACCTGCCCCCCATCATGCGTCTCCACCAACTGAAAACCAGAACATTTGCAACCAGGAGCTTCACATCATAGATCCGGCCCCGGGCATGGTTCAGCTCAAATTTATGTCCCTGGCGAAGCGCCCAGAAAAACAACATCCGGACAGGAAAAGGCAGGGATCTCCCTTTCCTGACCAGATTGTTATATATTTTTTCGAAGACTCTCGGAACCGCGGCAAAACCATGCGGTCTGACTTCCCGCATATATTCCGCGATCTGTTCAATATCTCTTACATAAAAAATCCGGACGCCAAAGTACTGATAAACGTACCCGGCCATCCGTTCATAAACATGACATAACGGTAAAAAACTCAAAACGCGGTCATTCCTTTTCAACGGAGGAATCTCTGCAAAAGCCTTGAAGTTCGAGACGAAATTCCGGTGCGACAGCATAACTCCTTTGGGACGCCCGGTTGTTCCCGACGTATAAATGATGGTAGCAAGATCATCAGGCAAAACCGCAGCCATAGAGCGCTCCAGCAACAGGGGATCGCAGCCCTTTCCCAGGTCAATAATCTCCTTCCAACTGGCAATACCACGAATATCATCAACAGAAAATATTCCTTTTAAAGAGGTAAGCTCAGGCAGAACCTTGCAGAAACGATTGTACAGGATCCTGTCCGAAACAATTAAATAATCAATTTTTGCATCGGTGAAAATATACCTGAAATTCTCTTCACTGATGGTTGGATAAATCGGCACCGAGATAGCTCCGGTCATCAAAATCCCCATATCGAAGAAGTTCCAGTGTGGCCCATTCACGAGGATGGTGGATATCCGGTTGCCCTTCCCGACTCCCATTGCTATCAATCCCATGGCAATCTGCCTGGAATAGTTCAGATACTCCGACGATGTATAATGGTACCATTTCCCGGCGGTTTTCTCATTAAAGAGGTCGGGAATATCCTTGTATTTTTCCCTGTAAAGTGTAAGCAGATCGAAAATCCTTGATATTTCAGTCATCCGTTCGAAATCTTTCGACTCACTTAAAGAGCGCCTCAATCTGATCCTTGTATTTTTTACAAACAAAATTCCTTTTGAGTTTCATGGTAGGAGTTATCTCACCCGACTCGGTACTCCATTCCGTGTTAAGCATATCCCAGGATTTGATCTTTTCGGTCTCTCCGAAAAATTTGTTGTACTTATTGATCTCCACCTGGAATCGTTTTCGCAACCTGGGAAGTTTTACCAACTCCGCCTGGGTGGTGAAGGGGATCTCTTTAACCGCGCAGTATGATTTGAGAAAGGTAAAATCAGGAACGATAAGGGCTCCCGCAAATTTCCGGTTCTCGCCCACGACCACGATCTGATCGATAAACAGTGACTCTTTGAATTTATCCTCAATGGATTCAGGGCTGATATACTTTCCGAAGGAGGTTTTGAAAAGCTCTTTCTTCCTCCCGGTAATCTTAAGTTGTCCCTCCGGTTCTATATGACCTAAGTCGCCGGTGTGGAACCAACCTTCACCATCGACCACTTCACGGGTCAGTCCCGGTTCCTTGTAATATCCGAGCATCACATTGGGACCTTTGCACAAGATCTCTCCGTCGTCATCAATTTTTACCTTTACTCCCCGGAGTACCGGACCCACCGTTCCGAATTTGATTCCGTGTTCAGAGAAATCGCTGACAGCAATAACAGGTGAGGTCTCCGTGAGACCGTATCCTTCCAGGATATAAAAGCCCGCACAGGTAAACAAACGGGCAAGACGTGGCTGAAGAGCTGCCCCGCCCGACACGATGATCATCCGCTTACCGCCCAGCGCATCGCGCCATTTGGTGTACACCAATCGTTCGTAAAGTTTTCTTTTAAGCTCATAAAACCAGCCATTGGTTCCCTTAAGCTCGTAGCGTAGCGCGAGGTGAAGCGCCCAGAAGAAGATGGCACGTTTGATCCCTTTTTGTTTGTGGCCGGCAGACTGTAATTTGTCGTAAATCTTTTCGAGCAGTCGCGGAACAGTCGTCAGAATATCAGGATGGATCTCCAGCAGATTTTCAGTAATGGTACCAATACTTTCGGCATAATAGATGGAATATCCCTTGTATTGATACATGTAATTCATCATGCGTTCATAAATATGACACAACGGCAGGTAACTCAGTATTTTCGCCTCTTCACCAAATGGAGGAATATAAGAAACTGCCTTAAAATTTGAAATTATGTTGGCATGGGAAAGCATCACACCCTTGGGGTTCCCGGTGGTTCCGGAGGTATAGATCAGGGTTGCGATGTCATGGGCGTTGATGGCGGCGCGGCGTTCATTCAGCAGTTCTGCTTGTGGATGCTGTTTTCCCAGTTCGATCAGTTCATTCAGATGCTTTGCCTCTTTCCAGTCCTTATAGGTAAAGACACCTTTGATTGACGGGATTTCGGGAAGAATATGCTGAATTTTCCGAAGGAGCTCAATGCCAAGAACAAAAACATATTGAACTTCGGCATGGGTCAGGATGTACTTGTAATCCGATTCGCTAATGGTAGGGTAAATCGGCACATGGACGGCTCCGACTTGCATGATGGCCATGTCGACAAAATTCCATTCAGCCCGGTTGGTGCTGATCTGTGCTATTTTATCACCGGGTTTCACACCCAGTTCTAAAAATCCAAAACTGATATGATCGACGATCTCGCGATACTGCTTGATGCTGTAACGGGCCCACTCACCATTTTCTTTTGAAGCAACAAAGTCATTTTTGGGTTTAAATGTTGCCTCCATATAAGGCAACAAATCAAAAATGCGGGTTATTTCCATAACAAATGGTAATTAAAAGATATGCAAATCAGAAAATTATACAATAATAATTAAAATAGTTAAATGTGAGATGGGAATCAGAAAAAAAACCAACCTTCCATACAGCCAGCTTATTGCCGGTTAAAATGCATGGAACTGGCCTGGGCGGTAGGCATGATGACCAGGTCGTTGATATTGACATGTTCAGGAAGGGTTGTTACATAATAGACCACGTCGGCAACATCGGATGCGATCAGGGGCCGGAATCCGTTGTACACGGCTTCTGCCCTCGCCTCATCTCCTTTAAAGCGGACCAGCGAGAATTCCGTGTATAACGCACCGGGGGCAACCTGAGTCACTTTAATATTATGGGGCAAAAGATCGATCCGCATGGCTTTGGAAATGGCATCAACCGCAAACTTTGAACCACAATAAACATTTCCGTTCGGATAAACTTCCTTTCCGGCAATGGAACCGATGTTGATAATATGCCCTTTTTTACGTGCCACCATCAGAGGAACGAAAACCCGCGACATATATAACAATCCCTTCACATTTGTGTCGATCATCCGTTCCCAGTCGTCGATCACTCCTTCATGAATGGGATTGAGTCCGACCGCCAGTCCGGCATTATTGATTAAGACATCGATGTTTCTCCAGTTTTCAGGCAGTATCTCCAAGGCATCTTGTACCTCTTTCAATTTGCGCACGTCAAAAACCAGTGGTAAAATTTCAACATGGTATGTTTTGATAAGCTCCCTGGTGATCGAATCCAGACGGTCTTCCCTCCTTCCGGTAAGGATCAATTGGTTTCCGTTCTCAGCAAATTTCCGGGCTATTGCAGCGCCAAGTCCCGAAGTGGCGCCAGTAATTAATACGATTTTAGTCATGATTTTTTTAGATAATTGAACGGTTAACTTCGCTCACTGAACATATTCCTATTGCCTGATTTCTGATTTTGAATTTTGATATCTGACATTTGAATTCTCAGATTTTACGGATCCACTCCCGTGCATTGACGAACGCCTCGATCCAGGGTGTGACTTCATCGTTTGCACGATGGGCAGGGTAATAAGGCCATTGCCATGGCAAAATCGAGTCCTCAAGATGGGGCATGATGGCCAGGTGCCGGCCGTCGTGTGATGCAATACACGCCGCATCATATTGCGAACCGTTGGGATTTCCGGGATACCCGTGATAACTGAACCTCGCGGGAATATGATACCGGTCGGCTGTCTCCCTGAAATTGAATTTGCCTTCCCCGTGGGCCACCCATATCCCGAGTTTGGAACCCGCCAGGGATTTCAGCATTACAGAATTATTTTCAACGATATCCAGACCCACAAAAGTACATTCATACTTATGAGAGTCGTTCCACGACATGGTTGGATGGAAGTTCTCACGGGAATCCGGGTTGTATAATTCGGGATAGATCAGTCCGAGTTCAACAAGAAGCTGACATCCGTTGCAAACGCCCAGGCTGAGCGTATCGTTCCTCTTGAAATAGTTGGTTAGCGCCAGATTGGCTTTTTCGTTATAGCGAAAAGCACCGGCCCATCCCTTCGCCGATCCCAACACATCAGAATTGGAGAATCCCCCCACGAAAGCGATCATGTGAATATCTTCGAGCGTTTCACGTCCGGAGATCAGATCGGTCATATGGATGTCCTTAACGTCGAACCCTGCAAGATAGAGCGCCCAGGCCATATCACGGTCACGATTCACACCCTTTTCCCGGATGATGGCTGCCCGTATCCCTGAAGGATTCCTTCGTTTAGCATCAATCGAATAAGATCCAAAGGTTCCCGTGAAGGAGTCTTTAAAATGAATCCGGAGGGGTTGCAGCTTGAAATTGTTGAACCGCTCCAGGGCAAGCCGCTCGCCCGATTGTTTCCGGTCGAGCAGGTAAGAAGTCCGGAACCAGGTATCACGCAAGGCATCGATATCCAACGAATGGTGATCATTCCAGTTAGTGATACGGATCACCCGTTCCTGCAGGATGGTTCCGATTTCGGTATATTCGACCCGGGCCTCTTTAAATATTCTATGTACGGATCCAAAATCTTTAACTTGTATTATAATGCCCGGATTTTCGCTGAATATCAACCGGATGGTATCGCGATCCTGAAGCTTGGAGAGATTCAGTTCCAGTCCGATTTGTTCTTCCGGAAAACACATTTCCAACAACGTTGTGATCAAACCTCCGGCCGAAACATCATGGCCTGCAAGAATCAGATTCTTCCTGATCAACAGCTGGACCGCTTTAAAGGCCCGGATAAAAAAGGACGAATCTTTTACGGTTGGCGCTTCATTTCCAAGTGCATTCATTACCTGAGCAAAACTACTGCCCCCCGGTTTCATTGAATCTCTCGAAAACCCGACATAGATCAATCGTGAGCCCTCTTCATTACATAAAGCGGGGCTGACCACGCTTCGTATATCTGATACTTCTGCAACTGCCGATATTATTACAGTTCCCGGGGCATAGACCACTTTTCCGCCCGGATATTTCTGTGTCATCGATAGGGAGTCCTTTCCCGTTGGAATATTGATCCCCAGTTCCAGGGCAAAATCACTGACTGCCTTCACGGCTGCATACAACCGGGCATCTTCACCGCTGTTTTTACAGGGCCACATCCAGTTGGCCGATAATGAAACGCCTTGAAGTCCATGCGTCAGCGGGGCCCATATGATATTGGTCAGGGCTTCGGCAATGGCAAGCCTGGAACCGGCTACCGGATCAATCAGTGCGGCGGCGGAAGCATGGCCCAGGGAGGTAGCAATGCCTTTGATCCCCTGATAATCGAGGGCTACGACCCCCAGGTTGTTGAGCGGCAATTGGAAGGCACCACAACACTGTTGTTTTGCGATTTTTCCCGAGACGGCACGGTCCACTTTATTGGTAAGCCAATCCTTACAGGCAACTGCCTCAAGTTGAAGTACCTTCTCAAGGTACTCCTCCAGTTGATCCGGATTGTATGTTATTTGGGAATAGATAGTCGGGATTGATTTATCGATAATCACAGTCTTCGGCGGTTTGCCGAAGAAATCATCCAGTTTCAGATCTATTGGCTTTGATCCGTTCCGGTCGTCTTTAAACACCAGTTGATGATCGGTGGTGGTTGTACCAGCTTCGTAGATGGGCGCCCTTTCCCGTTGTGCTACCTCTTCGAGAAGCGGAAGGTCCTCTTCTCGTATGACCAGTCCCATTCGCTCCTGTGACTCATTGCTGATGATTTCGCGCGCCGACAAAGTAGGGTCGCCAACAGGCAGCGCATCGATGCGGATGGTCCCGCCTGTCGATTCGACCAGCTCCGACAGGGAATTCAGATGTCCGCCGGCGCCATGGTCATGTATGGAGATGATCGGATTCACCTCCATCTCTGTCATTGCGCGGATTGCGTTGAAGACGCGTTTCTGCATTTCCGGATTTGAACGCTGAACAGCATTCAACTCAATGGTATTCCCGTACTCGCCGGTAGCCACCGACGAAACTGCGCCTCCTCCCATCCCGATCCGGTAGTTATCACCACCCATCACAACGATCCGTTGACTGCCTTCGGGGTTCTCTTTCAGACTGTCTTCCTTACGGGCAAAACCAATCCCGCCTGCTAACATGATCACCTTGTCGTAGCCGAAAGTCCGCCCGTTCTCTTCGTGTTCAAAAGTATAAACCGAACCGCAGATCAGCGGTTGCCCGAATTTATTTCCGAAATCACTGGCGCCGTTTGAAGCCCTGTTGAGTATCTCCTCGGGCGTCTTATACAGCCAGGG